>NZ_CP015520.1:1285866-1928800 GCF_001647085.1 Thermococcus piezophilus | reverse complement strand
TATGTCGAAGACCTGCAGTTTCCACACAATTCTGTCCTACTGAAACACAACCCAATCAGACCATCCATATTGCTTCATTATCCAGTTTCCACACAATCTTCTGTCCTACTGAAACACGACAGGTACGACGGTTACGCGCTTGATGTTGAGATAGGTTTCCACACAATTCTGTCCTACTGAAACGTGAACGAGCTTAAGGAGTTAGTTACAGCATATGAGAGGTTTCCACACAATTCTGTCCTACTGAAACACGAAGTATTGGATGTGATGGGCGATGATTATTAGAATGTTTCCACACAATTCTGTCCTACTGAAACGGTTCTCACGACTGCTTTATGATGAAACCCCTGTATTTGTTTCCACACAATTCTGTCCTACTGAAACACATGCGAAGCTAAGAAGGAATAAGGACAACGTGGCGAGTTTCCACACAATTCTGTCCTACTGAAACTGGCAAATTTCCTGAAACCTTAATTGAGGACCTAAACCTGTTTCCACACAATTCTGTCCTACTGAAACAGGTATTCGGAGAGGAATCATTCAGCGACTACTACGAAGACCTGGCATAGTTTCCACACAATTCTGTCCTACTGAAACACAGCATATGAGAAGAGTAGATACGAAGCACAAGTAAAGGTTTCCACACAATTCTGTCCTACTGAAACAAGAGCCCGACGAAAGCTATATTTATGCAGATGAGCTGTTTCCACACAATTCTGTCCTACTGAAACTTAGGGTCAAGGTGTGGAGGGGTTCGTTCTTCGAGAAGTTTCCACACAATTCTGTCCTACTGAAACTTTGAAGTGTGGCACGAAGACAACGAAACAGTGAAAAGTTTCCACACAATTCTGTCCTACTGAAACAAGGACAAGGAATCAAAATAACACTATCAGGCCCCAAGTTTCCACACAATTCTGTCCTACTGAAACTTAGAAGAATTCACCGAAGACAAAATCGAGAAGATCCTCGATAACAGTTTCCACACAATTCTGTCCTACTGAAACGCGATGCATGAGAGGAAAGTATTTGTAAACTTGACAGTACAGTTTCCACACAATTCTGTCCTACTGAAACTTTCTCAGTAACTTTCTACGAGGGCACGGTAGAGTTCAGTTTCCACACAATTCTGTCCTACTGAAACAAAGTATGGGGAGGTGTGGTAAATATGTGCGGAATAAAGTTTCCACACAATTCTGTCCTACTGAAACCAAAATGATTAAAGCGATACGCAAAATCGACGAGATACGTCTCCACACAATTCTGTCCTACTGAAACCCGAAGCGGACGTCGTAGTTGTTGTTGATAAAATACCGTCTCCACACAATTCTGTCCTACTGAAACAAGTTGAAATGGAGATATACACAGACAAGATAATACTGGTTTCCACACAATTCTGTCCTACTGAAACTGAACTCGAACAAGTAATACACGAGCTCCGTGAAAAGAGTTTCCACACAATTCTGTCCTACTGAAACTTCATTGGCGGGCGAGCGTGCAGGAGGTGAACTACAAGTTTCCACACAATTCTGTCCTACTGAAACTCATAAATCTGTATCCTGTATCTCTCATATACGTTTCGGTTTCCACACAATTCTGTCCTACTGAAACTCAGCAGTTCATTACCGACTACTTAAGAACCAAAGCTAGTTTCCACACAATTCTGTCCTACTGAAACACTTGTACAGAAGCGTTCCATGCCATATCAATCTGACGTTTCCACACAATTCTGTCCTACTGAAACACAAACAGCTGGAGGTTTTTATCCATGCGTGTCGCTTGTTTCCACACAATTCTGTCCTACTGAAACATATGGCATCAACCCTCGCCGGGTGAAGAGAGAGTTCAAGGTTTCCACACAATTCTGTCCTACTGAAACCAGTGTACGACCGCAGGACCAGAATGAGAATGTTCAGGTTTCCACACAATTCTGTCCTACTGAAACCTTCTTCAGTCCAGTATCTATACCACTCACCACAGGCGGTTTCCACACAATTCTGTCCTACTGAAACTGGACCATTGCCATATGAAGCTCAGCCATCCCCTTAGTTTCCACACAATTCTGTCCTACTGAAACATCTCCTCACCATCAAGTATATCGCCAAGGAATACGGTTTCCACACAATTCTGTCCTACTGAAACATTTTCCAGCGGGTAGTTTTAGTGGTATTGTTACTGCGGTTTCCACACAATTCTGTCCTACTGAAACCAGAGACATCAACGAGCTCGAGGCACTACTAAGAAAGAGTTTCCACACAATTCTGTCCTACTGAAACCACTCCAAGAAGAACCTATTGTTGTGAACTTCGCTACGTTTCCACACAATTCTGTCCTACTGAAACAAAGCACAATTCTTAGAGCAACAGGACAACGAGTATCTACGTTTCCACACAATTCTGTCCTACTGAAACAGGACACTTTTTCACTCTGTTTTCCTAACAGAATGCTATGTAACCTCTGATATTTAAGTGTTTCTGGAAAGCTCTGCTGTGGAGCCCCTGGAAGCCCTTGAATCTGCCGCTTTTCCAGCCTTTTCTGGGGAGAGTGCCTTTTCTCTGGGGCCGAAATTCTCAATGTACTTTGCAGTGCATGAGGGTTCCAGAGCCCGAAGCGGCCCGTATTTTGGAGTGTCTGCCCGAATGCGGCAAGACTGTCAAAAACGTTCAATTATATCGGGGATCGGTACTTTTCGGCCGTCGAGCTGGCTTGATTGACATTCCGTCCGGAAATTGGTTACACTATGTGGCATATAATGTAACTTCTCGTTATGTTTTGTAAGTAATGCTTTCTGAATTCCACGGGGTTGTCTGCCCTTTTCCGGGGATGTAGTCTCTGTAAAACCCTCAAAGAGCCAAAAACGGGGCATAAAATATGATAGGGCATAATTTCGGGGCGATAGCCTCTTACTTCTTAAACACGTAGAAATACCTTTCTAAACTCTTATGCACGCGCTGGTAGTACTTGCCGACCAGCTTAAAGCCGACCTTCTCAGCCTCGGCTTCCCCATCGAAGCTCGTTGGAAAGGCTATCGCCAGCCTACCGCCGTCTTCAAGGACGTTGTAGATACTTCTCAGAGCCTTCCTGTAGAGCTCGTTGCGTTTTCTTCCGGCCAGAGTCGCCGAGGTTCCGTAGGGTGGGTCCGTGGCAACGGCTTCAAACTTCTTTCTTGGAAACATTTCCTCAAGCTTCGTGGCATCTCCGAGCCTGAGTTCGTAGTCCTTAACACCAAAGTGCTCGAGGTTGAGCCTTGTCCCTTCAACCATCTCGGGTTTTATGTCAATACCATAAACCTTCAGGCCGATTAAGCCGGCCTCCATCAGAATCCCGCCGGCACCCATGAAGGGGTCGAGGATTTCCTCCCTTGCCTTCGTCAGGTTTACCAGCGCCCTTGAAATCCTTGGGTGGAGTGAAACCGGCCGGAAGAACGGCCTGTGGTGGGCCTTTCTCCTTTCGAAGTCTTTGGGGTCAAAAAAGCGGTATCTTATCCCGGCATAGATTTTTTCGCCGCAGTAGACCTTCACAAGGGTGTCCGGTTTCGAAAGGTTCACACGGAAACCTTTGCCGTGTATCACAGCCCCCAGCTTCCTCGGGAGGTCTATGACATTGTATTTGCAGTTAGCCATGGTCTCTGTGTCCACCTTGAAGGTTCCGCTTATCGGCCACTCAATTTCTTTGGCTTTTTCCAGGAGTTTCTCTAGGGAGTTGGCCTCGATTAAGAGTTCTCCATACTCATGGGACAGGCCAAGGCGGTTTAGGTAAGGGAAAGCTTTCTTATCGGCGTCGAGCTTGAGGAACAGATAATCCTGACCCGCTATTTCACCGCCCGAGATCTCGAGCATAGCTTTAACTTCATCTCTGGCCATCTCTGGAAGGTTTCCGAGTATCTCCAGGTAGAGCATATTGGTCGCTTTATCCTTTCTTTTAAAAATTTGCCGCCGGACTTTACCAGGATATGGGCTTCATAATAGCGAGCAGAAGCAAGAGTACATCCCCAACGTGGAGGAAACTGTCGGTTATGTGGAGTGACAGTTCAGTCATACTAGGTACCGCGGGCACGTTATCTTCTATGTGTGTCTAAGAGCAAACCGAAAACTCAATGGAGATAAAAACTGCTGCCCTTGGCTGTAGAGCTACCAGTCCTTTCCATTTTATGGCATCCATGTGCTCCTCATCAACTTTAAGGCACTTTCCAAATGAGCTGAAGAGATTCTCGACGATTGTTATATCTTCTTCACTCAGCCCGTCCGATGTGTATGCCGTGAATGACTCTTTGATTAAAATGGCTATATTGGGCATTGCCCTCACGAACTTGGCTTTCGGTGCCAGTCGTTTGAGGCTTTTAAGGGGGATTCCTGCGGCCAGTGAAACCACGAGCTTGCCCATCATGACTTTCTCAATTTTCTCGAGGATCTCTGGCACTTTGTTTGGCTTGACCGCGATAAAAACTACCTCCTCCCCTTCCGCGGCCTCGACGTTATTCCTGATGACCCTGACGCCGTGTTCCTCTAACCACATGGCCTTTTCGATGCTCCTCCGTGTTGCGATTACCGAGTGGCCAGCTTCGGCCAGAGCCTTTGCTACCACCCCACCAATTGTTCCGGCACCTATAACCGTCACCTGCAAGCTGATTACCCCAATAAGCTCTCCAATAATTCATTAACGTTTTCAATATCTCTTCCAACCAAGACAAAGTCAAAATCCCTTTTGTATTCCTTTCTGTATTTTTCCACGAGCAGTTCGTCGTTCACGGTGTCCCCTATGTAAACTCCCCCTTCACCCCTGGTAAGGTGCCATATTGCCCTTGGATTGGGCTTCACGTAGAGCTCCCTCGTCACAGCCTTCTCGAAGTGGAAGCCTATGAGATTCTCCGCCAGCTCAAGCTCCAAGGCGCTTCTCCCAGTTATAACACCGAGCTTGAACCGCTTTTTGGCCATCTCGAGCAGTTCCGCCCTTACTATTGGCTTCTCTCTCTTCCAGAGGCCATCGAAGTCGAAGAGCCTTCCTGGGTAGTGCTCGCCGAGGTAGAAGGTGTTGAAGACTCTTTCTATGCTCCCGTTGAAGGGCCCCACTCCAAACCGTTCGAGGACCCAGTCTATGCCCTCCCCCTCGGGGAACTCTCCGAGGAGTTCCTCCACGTTCCCGGCCATGGCGAAGAGTATGAGGGCCTCGCTAACCTTGAAGTCGTCGCCAAACGCTCCCTTCCGTCTAAGCTTCCTTATCCACTCTAGCTTGATCCTCTTCTTAACCCCGAAGAGTCCGAGGAAGTACTCGACGGTGAGCTTGGTTGCCATGTCGTAGCTCTCTCTTACGTCGATTAAAACCCCATCAATGTCAAATATCAGCCACTTCATTTTATTCCCTCCACGAACTCCTTCAACGCTGCAATCAGCTCGTCGTTCTCCTCCCTTTTGCCGACGGTAACCCTTATGTGCCCCGTCAATCTTCCGCCGAGCTTTCTTACCACGATGCCCTTTTCGAGTAAAAATTCGTAAGCATTAAGCTTCATCAGGATGAAGTTGGCCTCGCTCGGATACGCGTAGTCCTTGAACTTCCGATAAATTCGCTCACGCTCCTTGATTATGTAATCGATGTTCCGTTTGACTAGATCGTAGTGGTCGAGCATGAACCCTGCTATCTTCATTGAGATGGAGTCTAGAGTAAAGGGCGGTTTGATTCGATGGAGGTGGTCTATTGTCTCTTCACTCCCGACTGCATAGCCAACTCTGACTCCTGCAAGCCCGAAGGCCTTTGAGAACGTCCTCAGGACTATTAAATTGTCGTACTCACTGATTAGATCCACGTTGCTGCCCTTTGCAAACTCTACGTACGCTTCATCCAAGACGACAGGAGCACCGGTTTCAAGAACGCTTATTATCTTTTCTCTATCTTGAGTGTTGCCCGTGGGGTTGTTTGGGGAGCAGATAAAGAGTGCCCTGGCGTTTTCCGCATACTCCTCGACGTTCTGAAGTCTGAAGTTCTCATCCATTGGGACATCGATTAAATTGATTCCTTCGAACTTTGCAAAGAAGCCGTACATCCCAAAGGTGGGGGAGCTTATGACTATGTGCTCCCCATCAAAGAGCTTCAAAATTAGGCTTATCAGTTCATCACTCCCGTTTCCAACGATTATGTTTTCTTTGTCAATCCCTAAAAACTCTGCTATCCTTTTCCTCAGCGGGTCAGCGGTGATGTGAGGGTATCTGTTGAAGGGAACCCGCTTTAGCTCTTCAAAAATCTCCTCCTTTATCTCCAGCGGTAAATCAAAGGGATTTTCGTTCTTATCGAGCCATATCCGGTAATTTCCCTCCAGGACCTTATACGGCCGGAAGGTCTTTACAAACTCCTTAATCCTCATTCCCTGCGCCTCCTCAGCTCGGTCATAATCTCGCCCAAACTTATGTCGTTGTATGCTAAGAGAACCAGGAGGTGGTAGAGCATATCAGCGGTCTCGTAGATTATCCTTTCCCTGTCCTCTGCGACGAGGACCTCGATGGCTTCCTCCCCGAATTTCTTGTAAATCTTCTCTTTCCCTTCAGCAAAGAGTTTTGAGGTGTAAGATCCATCGAGAAGCTTTTCCTTTCTCTGCTTTATCAGTTCTTCAAGCTCTCTTAGGATTGTGAGCGAGTAGTCTATCTCCTCTGCTATCCTCTCAGGTTCGCCAAGCTTCCGGTAAAAGCAGGAATAGTTCCCCGTGTGGCAGGCAGGTCCTTTGGGCTCGACGATTAAAAGCAACGCATCGTTGTCGCAGTCAACCCTTATCTCCTTCACGAGCTGGACGTTGCCACTGACTTCCCCCTTCATCCTAATTCTGTCCTGTGAGCGCGAGTAGTAGTAAGCATAACCCGTTTCAAGCGTTTTCTTCAATGCTTCCCTGTTCATGTAGGCCAGCGTTAGAACATCTCCTTCCGTGCTCTGAACAACAACGGGGACAATTCCGTTGCTCTTCTCCCAGTTGACCTTCCTAATCAGCTCCTCCATGCTACCACCTCAGTAGTCCAGCCTCACGGGTATGCCCCTCCCAGCCAAATACTCCTTCAGCTCCCTGACCCTGTATTTCCCGTAGTGGAAGATTGAAGCTGCTAAAGCAGCCTCTGTTCCAATCTTGAAAGCTTCGTAGAAATGCTCCGGACTTCCAGCACCGCCGGAGGCAATAACAGGAATATCAACGGCTTCAACAATCGCTTTAGTCAGCGGAATATCAAAGCCCTTCTGGGTCCCATCGGTGTCCATGCTCGTGAGCAGTATCTCACCGGCACCAAGCCTCTCAACTTCTTTGGCCCACTCTACCGCGTTAATCCCCCTCGCCTTCCTTCCCCCGTGGGTATAGACCTCCCAATATTTTCCATTCCACTTTGCATCAATTGCTATCACCAAATTCGCAGAGCCGACGACCTTTGCTGCTTCCCTCACGAGCTCAGGGTTGTTCACTGCGGCAGTATTGAGAAAAACCTTATCGGCCCCGCTCTTGATTATCTCTCTTATCTCTTCAACGCTCCTAATTCCTCCGCCAACTGTAAATGGGACATAAATTTCTTCAGCTATCCGTTTAACGAGGTCGAGCAGGATTTTCCTCTTCTCAAACGATGCCGTGATGTCGAGGAAGACGATCTCGTCTATTCCTTCTTCCTCATAGCGCTTCGCTAATTCTATTGGGTCGCCAGCATCTCTAATGTTCTGAAACTTTATTCCCTTGACGACTCTCCCTTCTTTTATGTCAAGAGCGGCTATAATCCTCTTTGCTAACATACCAGAACCTCCAGAAGCTCTTTCAGACTGATTTTACTCTCGTAAAGGGCTTTTCCCACTATTACCCCCGAGAATCCAATCTCCCTGAGCTTTAGCACATCATCCGCTCTCGAAACTCCCCCAGCGTAGATGAACTCCTCATCCTTCCAAAACCGCTCTATACTTTCTATTCCCATCAAAGTGCCATCCCTTTCGATTGCCGTGTAAATAAACCTTTTAACGTACTTTCTGAGCATTTCATAGGCTTCCCCAACACTTATTGAGCTCTCCTCAAGCCATCCCTTCACTGCTATTCTTCCACCTTTTGCATCCAAGCTGACAGTAATTCCTTCAAAATCTTCTGTTATCTTTTCTAAAAACTCCAAGTCAAAGGCCTTCGTGCCAATTACGACATTTTCGATGCCGATTTCATAAGCCTTTGCTATGCTCTCATAGGAGCGGAAGCCCCCTCCGACCTGGACTTTAAGCCCTGTTTCCTCTATTATTTGCTTAACAACATCGAGATTTTGAGGCTTTCCGATAAAAGCTCCATCTAAGTCCACTATGTGGATTTTGTCAACGTATTCGGCGAAACCCTTGGCTATCTCCACCGGGTCACCATAAACTTTCACTTTATCTTTCCTTCCTTTGTAGAGGCGAACCGCTTTTCCATCCATTAAGTCAATGGCTGGGTAAATTCTCATCTCACAACCTCCCGAAGTTTGCTAATAACCTCAATCCGGCTTTACCTGACTTCTCCGGGTGGAATTGAACGCCAAAGATATTGTCTTTGCACACTGCTGATGTGAAGATCACTTCGTTTCCCTTCGATTGATAATCCGTAACTCCTGCAATTATGCTCTCATCCGCTGGATTTACGTAATAGGAGTGGACAAAGTAGAAGTAAGCCCCGTCCCTTATTCCCTCAAAAAGTGGACAGTCTTTTTTCCGCCACACCTGGTTCCAGCCAATGTGCGGTGTTCTAACTCCCCTGAATCTCACAACGTTGCCCTTGAATACACCTAAGCCTTTGCCTTCGCTCTCCTCGCTCCACTCAAAGAGTAGTTGAAGCCCAAGGCATATGCCAAGGAACGGCTTCCCATCGTTTATGGCATCCAAGATGGCTCCCCTCAAAGGCTCAAGCTTCTCCATCACAGCTCCAAAGTTTCCAACCCCTGGCAAAACTATCTTCTCGGCTTTCTCTATTTCATGGGGGTCGCTTGTAATGACTCCATCCAAAGCTTTTCTCACGTTGGCCAGGTTACCAATCCCTAAATCGACTATGGCAATCATTAAAGCACCCCCTTTGTGCTCTCCAAACGCTCACCTTCGCTTAAAGCCTGCCTTAGAGCAACACCGAGTCCCTTAAATGTGGCTTCAACTATGTGGTGTGCATTCACTCCAGCTAATTGTTTCACGTGAATTGTTGCATTCAGCGTCCTCGCCAGCGCCCGGAGAAACTCTCTAACCAAAGTAACCTTAAAACCCTCTTCGCTCTCCTTGAAATCAATCTCAAGGTTGAGGTAGGGCCTCGATATGTCCACAGCGACCAGAACCAGTGCATCGTCCATCGGCATTATTGCACTTCCAAAGCGCGCTATCTTTTTGCCCCTAATTTTATCCCTGAGCTCTTCACCCAAAGTAATGCCCAAGTCCTCCCACAGGTGGTGCCTCAAATCATAGCTGGCTTTAACGTTGGCTTTCTCACGCATGTAAAAGAATAAAGCGGTGAGGAGGTGGTCGAACACTCTGTCCCCCGTCTCTATGCCTCCCTCAACGCCAATCTCTACAATTATGTCAGTTTCTTTCGTTTTGCGCCTCATTTTCTAACCTCCATGCTCCTTTTGTGCATTTCAAGTCCTTCAATTTCAGCCAATCTAATTCCGAGATAGCGCTCACTCAGGAATTCCTCCCTGCTCACGTAGGCCAAGCTAATCCTCTTCATGAAGTCCATTACGGTTAAAACTGAGCTAAACTTTGCCGCCCCTCCCGTGGGCAGAACGTGGTTAACGCCAAGAAAGTAGTCAGCTGCTGGCACCGGTGTGTATTCCCCGAGGTATATCGCTCCCGCGTTGTCTATGAGGCCAACCAGTCCCATTGGGTTCTCGGTGATTATCTCCAGGTGTTCTGGAGCTATCTCGTTGGCTTTTTCGGCACATTCTTCCAAGCTTTCACACAAGACAACCTCAATCCCATCCCTCCTGCAGTACTCCGCTAATTCATTGGAAGTCGTTAAAAGCCAAGCCTTGCTGTCTTTCCCGTGCTCTAATTGGGAAAGCAAATCGTACAGAACGTACTTTTTATCCGCTGTCTCATCCGCTATGACCGCTATCTCCGATGGCCCAGCTAAGCTGTCGATTCCCACAGCACCGAAAACCTGCCTCTTTGCTTCGTTCACGAACTTATTGCCCGGACCGAAGATTTTATCAACTTTCTTCATGCCAATGCCATATGCCATCGCTCCAATCGCTTGAATTCCACCGAGCTTGTAGACCTCTTTGATACCGAGGAGCCTTGCAACGTAGAGGACGTAGGGATTAACTTTGCCGTTTTTAGGCGGTGTTGTAACCGCTATCTCCTTAACGCCCGCTATCTTCGCTGGAACTCCAACCATCATGAGTGTCGAAGGCAGGGGTTTGCCTCCCGGAACGTAGATGCCGATTCTCCTAATCGGCTTGTAGATTATTCCATAAATTGATGCGTTTTTTATGTAGAGCTTGTCATTTTCGAGTTGCTTCTCGTGGTAAAAGCGGATTCTCTCTATTGTACGTTTGATAATCTCCTTATCCTTCTCTGGAATCTGCCCCTCTGCTTCTTCGAACTCCTCCTCACTTACCAGGAATTCGCCCTCGTAGCCGTCAAACTTCCTCGAGTATTCCTTTACAGCTTCAATGCCCCTTCTCCTTATATCCCTTAAAATTTCAGCCACATAGCTTTCCAGGTCCATCTTTGACAACCTCCTTAATTTTTAAAACAAGCTCGTTAATCTCCTTAAACTTCGTCTTCTGGGAGATTCTGTTCACCAAAAGTAAAGCCGAAACATCCATAATCTTCTCCACCTCAACTAAGCCGTTAGCCCTCAACGTGTTTCCAGTCTCGACTATGTCAACTATCGCGTCAGCAATCCCGATTTTTGGAGCGAGCTCGATGCTCCCGTGGAGCTTTATCACTTCAACGTCAACTTCATTCCTCTCGAAAAACTTCCTCGCAAGGTTTGGGTATTTGGTGGCTATCCTAAACCCGTCCATCTCTTCAACACTAACTGCATTTTCTTTAGGCATCGCTAAGCTTAAGCGACACTTCCCAAAGGGCAATTCAAGAGGAACAAGGACGTCACTTTCCCTTTCCTCAACGACATCACTTCCAGCTATGCCGACATCTATGCCATACTCTACGTAAACAGGCACATCAAAAGCCCTCGCAAGAAGAAGCTCATATTTACCATTTTGTACCATCAATTCCCTATTCTCCGGTGGCTTAAGCTCAATCCCAGCTTTTCTTAGAATTTCAAGCGAACCCTTGAATAATCGCCCTTTTGGTAGAACAAATCTCATTATTCCACCTCCACTGGAATGCCGAGCTTAACAAGTTCCTTTGCGAGCCTGTATGCTTCTTTCAGCTCTCCTCCGATTCTCTTTCTGCTCTTCTCTATCTTCCCGTCAAAGAGCTTTGAGAGTGCATCTAAGTCAAAGGCGAATCCAAAAGCACTGACTCCTTTAAATGTATACTCTCCGCCGCCTCCGAGCGGTTTTCCAATCTTTGGAGAATAGACCTCAAAGATTATGTCACTGTAGTAGGGCAGAGGCCGTATTGTTCCAAAGTCAATGAAGACTCTCTCATCGTCAACAGCCTCGATAATCTTGTTAAGCTTTTTGTATTTACAGCTCTTTCCTCTGAAATTAAAGAGTTGCCAGAGCTCTTCTTTCTTTTCCCCACTTATAGGTAATCTCTCGATGATTTCGAAGTTTCTTCTCGTCAAGGCTCTGAAGATCTCTGCCCTAAATTCTTCAATTCCTTCAATTGCTCCCTCCCAGACTTTTAAGCTGCCAACGTCAATGTAAAAGTCTTCAATGCCAAGCGCCTCAAGGGATGTTATAACAGCTAAAAGAACCTCGACCTGCATTTTGATGTCTTTTCCGCCAATAAACTCAACTCCAGCCTGCCATTTTCCTTTAATCCCCCCGTTTAGTACTTCGCTGATGTAATAGAGCTTAAGCTTCCTTGGCTCTTTGAGATTTGCCAGTATCTGGGATGTTAAATCTGGCTTTATTATATAAAATCCATTGTTGTAAGCGAACTTGGTTCCCTTCCTTAGCTGCTCGCTGAATTCTTCTATAGCTGGCAAAAGTATCTCTCTATAACCCCAGAGCTCAAATGTTCTCCTTAAATATTTTGTAACATAGGCTAACCTCTCTGATTCGGAAAGCAAATCCTTCTTCATAATAACCCCTCCGAGAACTTTTGAATGAGAACATCCCCTGCTAAATAGATCATAACCTGGTTAAATGTTCCAGAACAGTCAATGATGATGGCAGTAGCTCACCAGAAAAGCGGATATGTTACAGTAGCTCAACTTGGTGGATATAGTTTTTGAGTTTTTGAGCACTTTTCTGTCTTTCATGTTAATCCCCCCAGTCTGAGATTGGGGAGTGTTTGTTGCAGTATTTAAGCGTATCCAATGATTTTCTGTCAAGATGTCAGCAATGCGTGAGAATCTTGTCTTAATATATAAAACTGCGCGAAGAACTTGGCAGATATATATCCAAAAATGGCCGCCTATGAGTCTTCCGAAAATGTTAATAGACTTAAAAGCGAGATATATACGGTGATTTGCGTGGAGATAACAGATAAGGAAGTTTTTGAGATTTCCATAAACTCTGAGATTAGAGCCAAGGAGGCCTATGAGAAGCTTGCTTCTCTCGTCAAGAGCGACATAATAGGGGACGAACTCCTCTTCTTGGCCAAGGAAGAAGACAAACACAGGGAAATAATAGAGAAGATGGCCGAAAAGCTCACGGGCGAAAACGTTGAGCCCAAGAAGATAGAGATAGACATAATGGGGGAGTTCAAGGTCGTAGCCGAGAAGATGGCTGAAGCTATAAGCAAACCCGACGTAAACATCGACGAGATTTATGATATTTCCATGCAGGCTGAACTCGTCAGCGAGAAGCTCTACAAGGAACTGGCTGGCTATGCAGCCACCGAAAAGACCAAACTTCTCCTTGAGATGCTCGCCGACATGGAGAGAAACCACTACAATATGCTGAGGAAGCAGTACGACTACATAATGCGCTATCCTGAGATCTATAAGGGGGAGTTCTACGATCAGCTCATGAAGGACGTCAACTTCAACTTCTGAGCCCCGTTCACGTCACTCCATATAGCATAAGCCCAGGACACTGTAGATACTATACTTTACCTAAATTCCCAGCTTTTTGATCTTATTAAAAAATGCCCTATCTCAACAGGGACTGCAAAGCAAAAGTAGACAAGACTGGATTTTATTAAAAAGAATTATCCTTTTTATGTAACACTATGTACCAAATATGTGGGCGTATTTTTGGCAATGTCCTGTATTTGGGCACAAATTGTGTATAACTGTGATACCGGGAAAAAGTTTTATATATGTAGAAAGACTGATTATTTTAGGTGAACCTAATGAAGAGAACTTTGTTGGGTTTGATTTTTGTTTTTGTTGCTTTTCTGAGCGGATGCATATGCGGTAAGAGTACTTCAACAACATCTTCCTGAGTTTCTACGGCGACAACTCTAAGCGAGTGGAAAGCAGACGGCGTCATCGGGGAAAACGAATACTCCCATAAGCTCTCACTTGCTGATGGCAAGTTTGTTGTACACTGGAGGAACGATGGGGGTACCTCTACGTGGCCATCAAGGGGCATACGACGGGTTGGGTGGCAATAGGGTTTGAGCCCAGCGTTGCAATGAAAGATGCTGACATGATCTTCGGCTGGGTGCAGGATGGTCAGATCGTGGTCATGGACACGTACTCGACGGGAACCTATGGGCCTCACCCTTCTGATGAAGAGCCGGGCGGAACGAACGATATTCTGGCCTTCGCTGGAAAAGAGGAGAATGGCTACACCGTTATAGAGTTCAAGAGAAATCTTGATACGGGCGATCAGTATGACAAGGCCTTCAAGCCAGGCAGAAGATAAACTTTGTTTCTGCGATGGCGGACAGCGACAGCTTTGCCCAAAAGCACAACATAGCCAGGGGAAATGGTGAACTCACGCTGGATTAAAGCTGATAATGACTATACCCCCAAGATGGTGATTCCAATGGAGCCATTCCAGATACATGCCATAATCCAGATTTCAACACTGCTGAGCGCTCTCATTGGAATACTCTACGCAAAAAAACCTCAACCTAAAGATGCACCATACCTTCATCTACACTGCCGTTATCCTGCTAACCATCGGCATCGGCTACATGCTCTACACAACCAGAGTCCTCTCTTCACACGGAGCGCTCGGACTCTTCGTTTACATCTACCTCCTCCTTACGGCCTTAAGCGGCAGGGCTTTTTGGCAAGAAAAATTACAAGGAATCGGCACAAGCGTTTGGCCATGATTGCGGTGCTTTTATTAACCCTCCAAATCCTACTGGCAGTTTACAGCTTCCTTCTCTGACCTTTATATTTCAGCACCACGAACTCCTTGTAGTCCATCACCTTTTCGAAGCCCTTCCTGAGGTAGTAAGAGTAAGCTTCTAGGTTGGGGAGGGTTATCACATAGGCGTCTTTTCCAAGCTCTCCCAGGCGGTTTATTGCAAATTCCAGCAGCCTCGAACCGTAGCCTTTTCCTTTGTATACAGGGTCGACCATGAAGAACTCTATGAGGCCCGTTTTTTCATTTTTCAGCTCTTCTGGTACCCACCAGACGTCCTTGTCCTCCAGGTTGTAGACGAGGGCAACCGTTCCAATTACCTTCCCATCTTTCATTCCGACGTAGAGCTCGTCGAACTCTTCTCCCAGCCGAAACTCGAGGAATGGCTCGTAGACTTTTTTGAAGCCTTCGAAATCGTCAATACTCGGCTTGTTCTCAAGCCATTCAAGGGCTGGATAAGCCCCATTGGTGTCTCGGTACACTCTGAAAACAAAGCTAAGCAGTTCATTTTTAAGTGATAGTGGATTTCCCATCTTAACGATTTCCATTTTTTATCCCCAAAAAGAATTATATCTTTAAAGCCCCAAATAAAATTTTGGTGATAATATGAACGAGCTTGAAGCACTTGCTTTGGCACTAGAGGTTGAGAAGGCAGAGCTAAAATTTTATATAGAAATGGCAAAGAGAGCCAGAGATGAAAGGGCAAAGAAGATGTTTCTATTTTTAGCGGGTGAGGAAGCGGAGCATTGGGACGTCTTTGAGAGGAAGTTCGTTGAGAATGTTGTGGAGAAATGTGAACTTCCGACAATTGACAAGGGAATCCTAGAAAAGCTGAGCCCAAAACATGATGGTGATTTAAGTGAAGTTGATGCCGTAAAAATCGGCATGGAGCAGGAAAAGCTAACGTGGGAGTTCTACGAAAAAGCTGCCAAGGAGGCAAAAGATGAAGCTGTGAAGAAGATTTTTCTCGAGCTGGCTAAAGTGGAAAAGGCCCACTATGAACTTTTAAAGGCCCAGTATGACTCCATCATGAAGACCGGCATCTGGATGGACTATCAGGATTTCAGTCTTGAGGTTGATTAGTAAGCAGAGGTTTACAAGCTTGACTTTTTCCATTTGGGGTAAAGGATTATAAACCTCCGGACGTTAATATACCGTGGTGATACCATGCTGGCGAAATACCCGTTTGAGCTTCCAAAGGATAGGAAGCTCTCAACGAGGGAAATCGCTCAGGCTTTGCGCTGGGCGATCGAGGCTGAGCTCGACGCCATAAGCTTCTATGAACAGCTGGCCGAGCATATAGATGATGAGAGGATAAAGCACATCTTCTACGATGTTGCCAACGAGGAAAAGGAGCACTTCGGGGAATTCCTGGCGGCGCTTTTCGAGGTTGATGGTGAGCTTGCCAAGTACATGAAGGAAGGTTTTGAGGAGGTTGAGGAGGAAACTGGCATAAAAGTAGAGCTTTGAACCTTTTCTCTCTTTGAGGAACAGCACCATGAGAAAAAATGGTAGAGGGGCTTACGGTCCGATGTTCATCATCTGGCTGTACATTGCCCAGTCAAGCAAGAGCTCGTACTCTGCCTTGAGCGTGTAGTAGTGTCCCTTCTCCATGTCACTAAGATAGCGCATGAGCCTCCTCTTGTCTTCTGTTTCCATTATGTTCTCGAGTTCGGCGTAGAAGTTGGCTGCTATCTCCTCAGCCTTCATGGCCCAACGGATAAGGTCTATTATATCCTCAACGCTGTGAAGCTTTCTCGCGACTGGCTGGAGCTCTGGTCCTATGTGCTCCTCCGGGAAGATGACATCTTTTCCAGGGAACATGTTGGCGTAAATCCTTCTCAGGAGTTTCTCATGCTTCCCTTCCTCTTCCGCGAGCCATTCAATTTTCTCCTTCAAAGCCTGTATCTCCATCCTTTCGGCAAGACTTGTGTAGAATTCCCTTGCACCTATCTCGGCCTTTATGGCCATTCCAAGGAGTTCTTCAAGGGAGAAATCCCTAATCCTTTCAAGGGGGAGCCCTTCATCAAGTTCAGGTGGAATCATGAATCATCCCCTCCACAAGCAACAGTCCAAGTTCATTGTAGACTCTTATTTTATTAAAACCTTCCTCTTTCAAAACCGTAACGATGCCCCTGAGAACCTTCCTCTGCACGTTTATCGCCAGCATTCGGCAAAAACGGCATTCTGGGGTGGAGCGAGCCATGAGGAGGAAAACATCAATCCTGTCTCCTTCAACCGTCAGGCCATAAACCAGTCCCACTTCCACGATGTTAACTCCGGTTTCTGGGTCCTGAACTTTTTTCAGAATCTCAACCACTTTCTAAACCTCTTGGGGCAGGTCCTTACGCGGCCCTGATTTTGGTCTTTTCCCGGACTTTAGGAGATCAAAGAGCCACATAGCTCAGACCTTCTCCGAGCTCAAATCTTTGATCGTATAGCCTTTATTGTTCTCAAAAACACCGACGGGGTTGTTCCTGAGGTCGTAAACGTAGACGTTGTCAAACTTGACGAGGGCAAAGCGTTCGATGATGTCACCGATTATCTTGGAGTAGGCTATAGCACTTGCTCCCGTCATGTTGTACTCGGCGTGGCTCTCGAAGTTGAGCCAGATTTTAAGGGTATCATCCTCGACCTCTAGGCCAGTTATTACTCCCGAGTCAAGGATGTCCCCTCCAGTAACTGGGTCAGTTATCTTTCTGAGCTCATTGAGGACACCCTTATAGTGTTCTGGCCATTTGCGGTTGGACATGTAGACCTTCATTTTTCTCACCGATAGTCATTCCTCATGTCGTGTTAAAAGCCTTCCTGACCAGTTCTGCCCATAGTAGAATACTCTGCCGATATTGAGGGAGTGCTACCGTATCATCCAGCTGATACTTTGTCCACAAAAAGAGCACTATCAACAAGACACCAAGATGAGGGTTTTCTCTGAAGCCATCCCTACGATTAAAAAGAAGAGGGGGTTGGAGCCTGAGCTTTCACTCAAGCGCGACCTCGTTTTCCCAGAGGCCATGGATATTGCAGTAGCTTAAAGCGTAGAGCTTGCCCTTCTTCTGGGTCCTGAGGAAGAATATAGCCTTCGGCTCGGTGAGCGGGTCGCTGTGGTTGGTGAAGGCAACCCTGCCGACGAGAATCGGGAAGTTGCCATCCTCGGGGTGGAAGTAAAGCTCGATCCAGGCGATGTGGTGCTCGGGAGTGTTCGGGTGCGGAATTTCTTTGCCGACACTGACCTCAACCTTGACGAGGTCGCCGTCCTTCTCGTACTCTATAACGGGCACGTGCTTTTCTCCCTTCCAGTCTCCAGAAGCTATGGTTTTGCTCAACATATCCACCACCTCACTCTATCTTTTCAAACATGTCTTTTCCAGCTCCGCAGAGCGGGCAGACCCAGTCTTCGGGAAGGTCTTCAAACTTGGTTCCTGGAGCTATTCCATTGTCTGGGTCGCCTTCGTCCTCATCATAGATGTATCCACAAACTATACATTTCCACTTTGCCATTCCCATTACCTCACTCTAATGTTATTAGCCAAGCCTTATAAGGTTTGCGTTTCAAACTTGTCCATTAAGAAAAACAAAGAAATCACTCGAAGATCACAAACTTATCCCCAGGAACACCGCACACCGGGCACTTCTCGGGGATTTCATCGACGACGGTGTAGCCGCAAACGGGACAGATGTAGACTTTGTTTATCTCGAAGTCCTCTCCTTTCTCGGCCCTCTCTTTTGCCTTTGCGTAGAAATCAGCATGTATCTTTTCTGCCTCGAGGGCGTAGTGAGTTGTTCTGATGGCATCCCTTTCGCCCTGGAACTCGGCCGCGTTCTTAAAGACAGGGTACATCTCCTCAACCTCGTAGGTCTCCCCATTTATACCCTCCTGCAGGTTCTCGGAGGTCTTGCCCAGTTTTCCGAGGGCTATGAAGTGGTTCTTGGCATGGACAAACTCGGCATAGGCTATTGCCCTGAAGAGCTTGGCTATGTTAGGATAACCCTCCTTCTCCGCCTGCTCTGCGAAGATAAGGTACTTCATGTGGGCCATGCTTTCGCCGGCGAAGGCCTCCTCCAGGAACTTTCGAGTCATTTTCCTTTTCACAACCATGCTATCACCAGCAGAGGTTCTGCATTAATAGTTGTGTGATGGGATATATAACGATTTTCTAAACCTTGAGGTTGTATGCTTTATCACGTCAGTCAATAAGCAGTCCTTTTCTGATTGCTTTCTTGACCTCCATGGCTCTCCTCATGTCTTCGAGCACAACCGCCTCCGCGGGCTTTTCATCTTTGTAGAAAACTTTCGTTTTTTCATCAAGCCGTCTGCTTCTCCCCTGTTCTTCCAATCAATGCAACGTTTAAGTCGGCGAACTTAAAGAGCGCCGAGCAGAATGAGAGGTCGTAGTGGTCATCCTGCTCTCTGAGCAGGTTTGCGAGGATATTTGCATGCTTTACAGCGGTTTTGGCAGTCCTGCATATCGTCCCGCTGTACTCGGCGCAGTTACCTATTGCGTAGATGTCCTTCGCAGAAGTTCTTAACCCTGCATCTATAAATATTCCACGCCCGGCGTGGATTCCGCTCCTCAAAGCTAGTTCCTTGTTGGGAACTATCCCGAAGGCGCAGACCTTAAGCCTCCCGGAAGGTACCCCTTATCGGTCTCCACACCGTTCTTATCTGCCTTCAGGAGGTTGGCCTCGAGGTGAAACCCAACTCCAACCTTCTCCAGCTTTTCCTGGAGCTTTTCGCTCAGCTCTTCGTCCAGTCTGAGAAGATTCTTGCTCCTGTGGATGAGCTTGACAGAATAGCCTGCCTTATCACCTTCCCGGCTAGCTCAAGCCCTATGAAGCCGCCTCCAAGGACCGTGATCTCTCCCTCTTCTTCAAACCTTTCCTTTAGCATCTTGGCGTCGTCAAAGGTTCTTAGGGTCAGATGTGCTCCCTCCCGGGTATGAAGGCTTTCTTGCCCTTGCGCCAGTCGCAAGAACGAGGACATCATAGGAAATATTCCCCTTGCTCGTCACGAGAACATTCCTCGCTATGTCTATGATCTTGGCTTCAACGCCTAATCTGAGGTCTATCCCCTTCCGCTCGTACCATTCGGTTGAATACGGAAAATGGCATTTTCATCCACGAATCCTGCTATGTAGTGCTCAGCATTGGCTTTGAGTAGTAGGGGAGCTCTTCTTTGTCCACTATTGTTACTCCAAAGTCCCCAGAGAGTCTCTTGGCAAGCTCAACTTCTCAGGCCCATCGCCGACTATTACAACCCTCACGCTGCCACCTCACGACCGCGTGTGGGGCGCTAGGTAAAGTTCGAGCTGGGTGTTAAGGTGTTCGATGGGAACGTTGATGTATTCTGGCTTACTCTCCGTGACGTCCTCGAGATATTCGACGTGGGACTTTATGGACGCGTAGTGGGATCTCTCCTGCGCCGCTAAGAATCCGAATATGATCCTGTGCTCCGGAAGGCGTTTTTCCAGGTGGGTGTATATCCTTTCTGCGGTTTTTTCGCTGAGCAGGGCAACTCTCATCGCCTCTACGAGGTTGGCGACAGTGTCGACTCTGATCGAGGTTTCGGCAAAGGGTATCCCTTCGGGAACGGTGTAATCAGTATCCCCAAAGAGCGTTTCGTGCAGTCTTAGGAGGGTCTCCTTGTGGGAGTCTTCGGCTTTAGCAAGGGTCTGGAAGAATTCTCTGAGCAGCCCTCCTGTTCTGGAGGCGAGGTGTTCATAAAAAGCTTTGGCGTCATCTTCTGAGGCTATAGCGTAGCCAATTATCTCCCTCAGCGGGAACTTAACAAGTTTGTCAAGAATCTCATCCATTAACATCACCTGTGTGTAACATTTGTGTTTGAAGTATTTAAACCTACGCAATGGGACTAAATAATAAAAAGGTCAGGAAATCCACCTGACAAGCTTTCTGACGCCTTTTCTAAGCCTTTCCTCCTCCTCTGGAGTTGGCCATCCGCGCGATTCAACCGTGTCCACGTGGTCGAACTTGCTCCTCGTTATAAGGGTCTCTATCTTCTTTCCAGCAACGCCCGCCCAGCCGAAGGCGCCGACTATTAAAACGGGCTTCTCATAGTTGGCCTTGTCGAGTATCTCGTAGAGAGCGTAGCGTATGCGTGGGTGTATCTCGGCCTCATATGTGGATGCTCCTATTATGAGCGCCTCGCTGTCTGGGACATTGCCGAGTATATCGCTAACTGCCGGCGCCTCTTTGTCCGTAAACTTGTAGACTACCGGGTTGAGGCCGTGCTTCCTGAGCTCGTCCAAAACAATCTCCATCCTTCTCTCGACGAAGCCGTACATCGAGTCGTAGATGATGAGAACCTTGCCTTTCTTTACCTTCCCAGCACCGACAGCCTCGTAGTGCTCAAATATCCTCATGGGATTCTTGCGCCATATCAGTCCGTGTCCTGGGAGTATCATCCTGGCCTCCTGCACTATGCCGAGCTCCTTGAGCTTCTTTATGTTCTGGACTATGTACTTGTGGTAGTGGCCTATGACGGTGACTATGTACTTGGTGACATGGGGGAGATATTCCTCGATAACCTTTTCGTCGCTGTCGTCAATGACTGGGGGAATAGAGTAGCCTCCGCCGGCGTCGCAGCTGAAGATGAGCTTATCCTCAACGACATAGGTTATCATCGTGTCCGGCCAGTGGAGCCACGGGACGGTTATGAAGCGGAAGGTTTTTCCGCCGATGTTCATATCCTCGCCGTCCTTGATTGCGTAGAAGTTCTCGACGACCTTTTCTCCGTAGAACCCCTCAAGGAAGCGCTTCGCAAAGCTCGTGCCTATGAGCTGGGCCCTGTATCCATTGGCCTCAAGGACTGCCGGAAGGGCCCCGCTGTGGTCCGGCTCGGTGTGATGGATGATGATGTGCGTTATCTCTTTGGGGTCAACGATGCCCTTGAGGGCCTCCATGAATTCCTCTGTATACTCTTTCTTGGTTATGTCAAAGAGAACAACGGTATCTTTGAGCTTCATGAGGTAGGCGTTGTAGGTTATGCCCTCCGGGATGTCCCAAGTGGCCTCGAAGTACTTGATCCTGTCGTCATCAATCCTTATGAGATAAAGCTCGGGGTCATCCAGTATTCTTTCAGTCCAGACCTTTGGCATTGCTATCACCACCCCTTAAGTTCTCTTTCCAGGGTTATTAATTCATCCCTTCAGGACTGCCAGTACCTCGTTTAAGTCCGGAAGCTCTCCGAGAGGATAGACCTTCACAAAAGCGATCCTGCCGTTTTCGTCTATTATCACGTTCGCCCTTTCCGAGATTCCATCCTTCTCCCTGAAGAGGCCGTACTTCCGGGCAACTTCCCCATGGGGCCAGAAGTCCGCAAGGATTCTGAGCTTTTTAAGGCCCATGTGCTCTGCCCATGCCTTTTTTGTGGGGACTGAATCAACGCTTATTCCCACAGGAACAACGTTGAGCTCCTCAAGCTTATCGTAATGTTCCTCTAGAGCCTTCATTTGCCTTTCGCAGATGCTAGTCCATGCTAGAGGATGGAAAGACAGAAGAACCTTCCTCCCCCTGAAGTCACTAAGCCTGAACTCCTCCCCGTTCTGGTCTTTCAAAACAAAATCCGGTGCAACATCACCAACTTTTACCATTTCAGAGCCTCCTTTTAATATCTAGAATCTTTCTTATCTCCTCAACCTTCGGCTCCCTCTTCCACAGCGGCGTTTTGTCCCTCTTGTAGGCAGGGACGAACTCTTCAAACGTGGGCTTTTCGTTGATGTAAAACACGCCGAGCGGGAGTGGATCGGTTTCAATCGCGCGTTTAAAGGCCGCTTCCCTGTCGTATGGGTCATGGTCGTCCATCCAGTAGGTGTGCTCCCTGTACCAGGTGTAGGTGTTCACCTTGTTGAAGCTGATACAGGGATGGAAGATATCGACTATAGCCAAACCTTTATGTTCTATCGCCTTCTTTATTATCTCGACGCTCTCACTGAAATACCCCATGAAGGTTCTTGCAACAAAGGAAGCATCGAGGGCTATGGCAAGGGCAATGATGTTGAACGGCTCTTCAAAGACGCCCCACGGCTGAGTGGGCGTCTTCATTCCCTTCATCGTTGTGGGAGAAGCCTGGCCCTTCGTGAGGCCGTATATCTGGTTGTCGTGAATGAGAACAGTTATGTCTGGGTTCCTCCTTATCGCGTGAAGGAGATGGTTGCCGCCTTCGGCGTACATGTCGCCGTCTCCACCCTCTGCTATGACGGTCAGCTCTGGATTCGCCACCTTCACGCCAGTTGCTATTGGAATGGCCCTGCCGTGGAGCGTGTGGTAGCCGTTGACTTTTATGTAGTGGGGCATCTTTGCGGCCTGACCAATACCGCTGATTATTGCCACCTCGTTGGGGCTAAGGCCGAGCTCCGCCAGGGCCGTTGTGAGTATGTTCCTGATTCCGAAGTTGCCGCACCCGGGGCACCAGGCTATGTCCTGGCTCCCTGGCCTCTTCGGTTCGAAGCGGCTCTTGTCGACCTTTTCAACGTTGGGGTTCATTCTACCACCCCCCTGAGGCCATCGAGGACTTTTTCAACCGAGAAGGGCCTCCCATCGTACTTGAGAACCCTGTGATGAACCTCAACGCCAAGCTCCTTCTTTAGAAGCTCCGCGAACTGGCCCGTAACGTTGAGCTCGACGGCTATGATGGTCTTGCCTTCGAAAAACTTCTTTGTCTCCGGGTTGAGTGGGTAGAGCCAGCTGAAGTGGAGCAGCGCTACATCGTCCCTACCGGGCTTCTCTATGGCCTCCTCAACAATGTGGAGCGTTGAGCCCCAAGTGACGATGATGTACTTGGCATCCTCCCTTCCGATGAGTCTTGGCAGCGGTGCATTCTTCCTGATGGTTTCGAGTTTTCTGATTGCCCTCTTCTCCTGCATTCTGACTGTAAGTTCTGCATCCTCTGTTATGTCGCCCCATTCGTCGTGCTCGTTTCCGTTGGCTACAACCACATCCTCACCATAACCTGGGATCGCCCTCGGCGATATTCCGTCCTCGGTGAGCTCATACCTCCTATAGCCGGGCTTCGCTTCGACTATGTATTTTTCGACCTTGACCTTATCCAGCTCGAACTCAGGGAGGTTGTAGTAGGTATCCATGAGGTACTGGTCGGTGAGTATTATTACGGGTACCTGGTACCTGTCCGTCAGGTTGAATGCCTCGGCGCTTAGGTAGAAGGCCTCCTCTATGTTGCCCGGAGCGAGGATAATCCTCGGGAAGTCCCCGTGGCCGGCGTGGAGAACGAGATTTAGGTCGCCCTGTATGGTTCTCGTGGGCAAGCCGGTCGCAGGTCCAGGCCTCTGGGCGAGGTGTATGACTATTGGATTCTCAGCCATCCCGGCCAAGCTAAGAGCCTCCGTCATCATAGTAAAGCCGCCGCCGGAGGTAGTCACCATAGTCCTCGCTCCGGCGTACCAGGCTCCTAAGGCCATGTTGATTGCGGAAATCTCGTCCTCGGCCTGCTCCACCACTATCCCGAAGTCCTCCGCATGCTGTGCTGCGAAAACTGCCACCCCTGTTGAGGGGCTCATCGGATAGAAGCTGAGGAAGTTCATACCCCCGGCGAGGGCACCCAGAGCCACAGCCTCGGCCCCGCTGAGGAGTATCTCGTTCCTGGCATTTTCGTTCCTCTGGACCTCTACCTTTACGGCGCCCTCCTCGAGGAGCTTGAGGCCGAGCTCGTAGCCCTTCTTTACCGCCTCGATGTTCTTCTGAACAACGTTCTCGCCCTTGCTCCCGAAGCGTTCCTTCAGATATTCCTCAACCGCCGAGAATTCGCCGCGGAAGATGCCAACGACAATGCCCGCCGCTATGGTGTTGATGTAGAGCTGACTGCCAACATCGAGCGCCATCTTGGTGAGGGGAACCTCGATGAAGTGAATCTTCTCGAGAAACTCCTCCTCGACGTTTTCCTTCTCGCCGATGACGACTGTACTCTCCGATATCCTCTCCTTGACCCACGGGAGAACACCGCGCTTGAAGGGAATCAGAATGTTTATCTTCTTCACGAAAGCTCTTACTCTCTTGGATGAAACCCGTATCTCCGTGGTGTTTATGCCCCCACGAACGCGCGACATGTACTCCTTGTTTGCATAGACGTTGTAGCCTGAGAACTTCAGTGTTCTGGTCAGAATCTCCTCGACGGTCTGGATGCCCTGCCCTGCAGCTCCACCTAGAACCACAGAAAGGTCTTCTTGAAACTCCACCATAACACATCACTTCGGATTAAGTTCGACTTTCGACATCATAAGGTTTGTGGATTAGATTTATATAATTTTCTTTTGCAAGCCTAAACATCCTGCTCGCTGACGTTGATTTTCTGCAATAATGGAAAAGAAAAGGTGAGACAACTTCGTTAAAGATCCTCAATGACGCTTTTAACGACCTCAAGGGGCTCTTTGATTATGTCAAGCACGTCGTCGGCGGTGTTGATGGCCACGTAGGTTTCGCCGTCCTTCTCGTAGAAGAGCACTGGACACGGCGCGAAGGAGCCTATCTCGTATTCCTTCTTGGTCATCTCGTAGAAGACCTTTGGGTTGCAGACGTAGAGTATCCTGTATGGCTCCATCTCGACCCCGAGGTTGTTCTTGATAACATCGCTTGGCGTGAACTCAAGGATCACTTTGTAGCCCCTCTTTGCGAGTTCCTCCCTAAACTTCTTTTCGGCTTCCTCAACGCTCAGCCCAACCTTCCTTCTGTGTCTGAACATTTTTCCACCTCCTCAGAGTTTTGAGAGGCTCTCAAAGAGGACGCTCCAGAGCTTTAATGGTGTGAGTTCTGTGAGCATAATCATGCCGAGGAGCACGAGGATTATGCCCAAAGCCCGCTCCCACTTTGCTTTGCCAGACTTGCCGAGGCTTATCCTCCCCGAGAGAAACTTTCTGTTTAGCCAGTCCCCCATGTCCTTCGAGGAGGTAATCAGGTAAACCATCAGCCCCATGCCAAGGCCGTAGGTTCCCATCACGATTATCCCGCGTAGGGTGTCGCCGCTGAGGGCGGCTGTTATGACGGCGAAGCCGACGTAAGGGGCTATGCAGCCGAGCCACGTGGCCCCCAAGGCCGAGCCGAGGGCGAAGTCATACAGCTTTCCTCTCTTCGACGCCACCTTATCTGATGCCGAAAAGCTCAGGAACCTCTCAAGCTTGGCGCTTACACTCTCGCTCAGGAAGCCCAGGCCAATCACTATGAAGCCGAGGCTGCCTATGAGGTACAGGGCTCCCCTTATCTGGGCCGCGTAGGAACCAAAACTACCCGCCAGGGCGCCCAAAATGGCGAAAGATAATACCATGCCCGCTATTATCAGCTCCACTCTCCTCCTCGCGAAAGTGAGGGAGAAAGTGCCGACTATGATGGGCAGGACGCAGGGTGAGAAGACGCTCAGTATTCCGGCCGAAATATCGGCAGGAGAACCGCGAGGGTTAGGTTTGTGTTGTTTTCCTGGGCCTGGGGCGTTGCAGTTTCCGTGGTTTGAGTTTGTTCCCCTGCTTGGGGGTTTTCATCGTTCCCCACTGCAGTCTTTACGAAGAACTCCAAACCATCAGGATTGAGCGCACCGATCGCTACTCCCTTCAGAATTCTGATGCCGTTCTCGACCTTGAATATTACCATCGTTGGCGTCCCCGGAACGCCGACGCTTATCTCTTCCCCTGGAGTTTTTGGCCTGTAGTAGCCAGCGTTGTCTGGCTGGAGGATCACAACGTCATCGTAAACCCTATATCTGAGCGTTGTAAGGGAGCGCGCTTTGTAAACGTCGATGGAAACAAGGTTTAATCCCAAAAGGGTCTCCTTGGCTTTCTTAGTCGGGAAAACGCTCGTCTTCATATAGTTACATGCCGGGCAGCTCTCTGAGTGGTAGAAGATGAAAAGAAGGTTAGCTCGCCGTATCTGACTTCTCCGGCTCTTACACTTCCTGCAAAAAGAAGTATCAGGATGATTATTAGTGTCTTCTTCACACTATCATCTTAGGAAATAAAAATTTAAAATTAAAAGCCTTTTCTTGAAGCTTTTTTCATCAAAAAGTCATCGGGACGTAACTTTTTTTTGAGGTAGTCCGCTATTATCTTTCCCACGTATTCCACTCTAGTGTACTTTTCCAGCTTTACTGCAAAACCCCATCTTTGGCTATCCTTTTGCACGAAAGGGAAGCTTGCCCAGCTTCCTCAGCCTCTCAATCCACTGGAGAAATTTCCCATCTCCCTCTGCAATCTTCCTTTCGATGGGCCCGAAAAGTATCACCTCAACGTCTTCCACCCACTTGTATTTCAAAGCGTTGGTAGCCTACATGAAGTCTACCAAAGCTTTTTCGTCCTCACTGGGGATTATAACAAGTGCTTTTACTATCTCTACCCCTCCAGGGCCTTTATGAATTTTTCAAAACTCCTTGTTGAAATTTCCCTTTCCATAACTATGACGTTTATGTTGCCGCATTCATATTTGGCGCACAAACCGATGCATTCCTCAACGCTGACTTCGTAGCCCTTCTCTTGGAGGGGCTTGACAACTTCCTCCAAGTAATCACCAGCACAGAATTTGCAAACCTTGGCTTTCATCTTATCACTCAAAAGTGTTTCTGAGATACATCTTTTTGGTCTCACTATTTCTAATGTGAAAAGTCTCCAAGTTTTTCAGTTTTCAAAATGTAAATAAAATCGGGATGCCCTCATTTTTCGAATGGTATGTCAAATCTGTTATAGCCGACCTTCCCCCATTCAAAGACCTCTTCGCAGTGGGGTGGCTTGTTCTCCGCTGGATAGCCGACGCCAATGATGCAGAGAATGCGGTAGTTTTCTGGAATGTCCAAGAGCCCCCTCACGTATTCCTCGGCACTCTTCTCCTCGTTGTGCATCCTGTTCCTAATCTGCACCCAGAAGGATCTCAGACCCAGGGCAACGGCCGCGAGATGTATGTGCTCAGCCGCTATGGAAGCGTCCTCGATCCATACGTCGCTCCTTTCACCATCGGCCGTCACGACGATGGCTAAAGGTGCCATTGCCAACCCAGAGGCGCCTAACTTAGCCTTCGAGAGCTTTTGGAGCTTTTCCTTATCATCAACGACTATGAAGTGCCAGGGCCTTTTGTTGTATGAACTCGGCGAAAGGAAAGCAGCTTCAAGAAGCTTTTCTACCAGCTCCCTCGGGACTTTCTTGTCCTGAAAGCGCCTTATACTTCTCCTTTTTCTCAGCACCTCGAAGAACTCCATACCACCACCGACAAGAATTTCCTGGAATCCATTTAATATCCTTTTCCAAAGTTGGCATTTCCCAGAACTGTCCAGAACTTTTGGTTTTCAAAAGCCTTTTTTGAGCCTCTTAGAAGCTTCCAATGGTGGGGAGCATGGTGGATGTAAAGATGGACTTTTCGAGGCACTTCCCGATAATCGGTATGGATGGCCAAAGAAAGCTCGGCGAGAGCACGGTTGCAGTGGTGGGTGCCGGAGCATTGGGGAGCTGGGAGGTCTACTTCCTCCACAAACTGGGCGTTGGAAGAATAATAGTGGTAGACAGAGACTTTGTGGACGAGAGCGATCTTCCAAGGACGATATACACTAGTGATGATGTAGGAAAGCCGAAAGTGGAGGTCCTGAAGGAGCGCTTTGAGAACGTTATTAGCTACTTTGAGGACTTAAACCCGTCAACGGTGCACCTTCTGGACGAAGCTGACATCCTTATAGACGGAACGGACAACATTTACACGAGGCAGGTAATAAACGACTACGCGGTGAAGCGCAACAAACCGTGGATTTACGTTGGCATCTTGGCGACTTACGGCAACCTGATGCCCATAATTCCAGGAAAGACTGCCTGCTTCCGCTGTTTGATGCCGAAGCTGCCCTCAAGTCCCATGCCAACGTGCGCCGTCGCAGGGATTATGAGCTACGTTCCTCCCCTGGCTGCTTCGCTGGCCGTTACTCTAGCGGCTAAGATTCTCCTGGGTAAGGAAGTGAAGAGTGAGCTGATTTTCTTCGACACCAAGACACTTGACTTTGAGAAGGTGGAGATCCCGAGGAGGAAGGACTGTGAGGCCTGCGTTAGGCACAACTTCACGTTCCTGGAGAAGCAGATGAGGATAGAGCACATGTGTGACGGTTCGATTCAAATAACTCCCCCCGAGAGGATGAGCGTAGACCTTGATGAGCTCGCCAAGAGGCTCGATGCCCTCGGCATTGAGTACATCAAGACGTCGCAGTTCATCCAGTTCGAGGACGACTACGCCGAGATTCTGATATTCAAGGGCGGGCGGATGGTAGTTAGGGGAGCAGAGGATGAAAAAGAGGCTAAAAACTTCTTTGCGCGCTATTTGGGTGGTTGAGATGATACTAGTTCGTTATGGTGAGATAGCGATAAAGAGGGGCAAAAGGAGGGAGTTTGAGAGGAGGCTCGTAGAGAACATCCTCGCTACTTTAGAGAGGAAAGGGATTAAAGCAAAGGCAAGGCTGATTAGAGGACGAATCCTCATTGATGCCCCAGATGAAGCGGCTGAGATTATTGCAAAAGTCCCAGGCGTTGTTTCGGTTTCGCCTGCACGGGAGATGAACTACGAGGAAGTGCCAGACTATCTGAGAGAAGCCCTGAAAGGCCTGAATCCGAAAAGCTTTAAGGTGGAAACTCAGCGGCTGGATAAGGCGTTCCTTAAGACTTCTATTGAGGTTAACATGGAAATAGGGGCGTTTATTGTAAAAGAATTCGGCTGGAAAGTAAACCTGGAAAACCCCGAGCTCACGATAGGACTTGAAATTATAAAGGGGAAGGCCTACGTTTTCTTTGAGAAGATTAAAGGCGTCGGCGGGCTTCCAGTTGGCACGCAGGGGAAGGTTGTTGTTCTGCTCAGCGGTGGCATAGATTCACCCGTTGCCGCATTCCTTATGATGAAGAGGGGCGCAGAAATAATAGCTGTTCACTTCGACCAGGGGCAGAACGCGAGGAAAGTTGTGGAGAAGACCGTTGAAATACTCAATGATTATTCCCCAAGAGACATCGAGCTCATCATAGAGAATCACTTTGAAGTTCTGAAACCCTATGTTGTAACATTAAACAGAATTAACATGAGAGAATGGACATGCGTCCTGTGCAAGGTCGCCATGCTGAGGAGAGCCGCGGAGATAGCGAGGGAAGAAGGTGCACTGGGCATTGTTACGGGGGATTCCCTTGGCCAAGTGGCTTCGCAGACATTAGCTAATCTCTACTTTGAGACCATGAGCGTCCGCTTTCCCGTACACAGACCCCTGCTGGGCATGGATAAGGAAGAGATAGTTAAGATTGCGAGGGAAATTGGCACATACCAAGCCTTTCTAGAGTACCCATACTGTGATTGCCCGTTCAGACCCGAGAGAGTTGTGACTCAGGGGACGTATGAGGAATTCTTGAAAATCTTAGATATTTTAGAAAAAGAGGGAATAATTTAAAGTTTTTCAAAAATCTAAGGCGAAAACTTTTAGAGTAACAACGCGTAGCTATAGTAAGGTGATGCCCATGCTGAGCGAAAGAATGCTTAAAGCTCTAAATGAGCAGCTTAACAGGGAGCTTTATTCTGCATACCTGTACTTTGCAATGGGGGCCTATTTTGATGACCTCAACTTGGAGGGTTTTGCCAGCTGGATGAAAGCGCAAGCTGAGGAAGAGCTTGGACACGCACTCAGATTTTACAACTACATCTACGACAGGAACGGAAGGGTCGAGCTGAAAGCAATAGAGCAGCCACCAAAGGAGTGGGAATCCCCGCTGGCAGCATTTGAGGCAGCATACAAGCATGAGCAGTTCATAAGTAAGTGCATAAACGAGTTAGCAACTTTGGCTGAGGAGGAAAAGGACTACTCAACGAGGGCATTTTTGGAGTGGTTCATAAACGAGCAGGTTGAAGAAGAGGCAAGTGTCAAAAAGATCGTTGATAAGCTCAAGTTTACAAAGGACAATCCGCAGGTTCTTTTCATGCTCGACCAGGAGCTCGGTCAAAGAGCTCCGCAGCTTCCAAACCTCCTTCTTCAGGGGGGCTAAATTTTCTCTTTTTTGTCAATATTTAGATTGCATGGGTTGTGCGTGAACTAAATCACAGTATCAAATTTTGATGGATTGAAAAGTCGACCCAAATAAATGCTACCAGGATGTGGGGCCCAAGTTGATTACACAAATTTGTGAAGAAAGGTTTTAAAAGTGAACTTTTTTACCCAATACTGGGTATATAAAGGACGGTGATGGACATGCTGAAGGTGGAAGATTTACACGTCAAAGTTATGGATAAGGAGATACTTAAAGGGATTACGCTCAGCATTGGTGAAGGTGAACTTCACGTTATCATGGGGCCTAATGGAAGCGGAAAATCAACATTAGCTTTAACTATAGCCGGCCATCCGAGATACAAGGTTGTGAAAGGCAGAATACTCTTTGAAGGCGAGGATATAACTGGGATGAAGCCAGAAGAGAGAGCAAAGAGGGGAATATTCCTCAGCTTCCAGCATCCGATAGAGATCGAAGGAGTTAAAGTTATTCAGTTCCTCCAGAGAATGTTGAAGAACCTGAGAGGCATAGATGAAGTTGATGCATATGAGATGATTTTCAATGCTGTTGAGGAGCTTGGTCTCGACAGCTCAATACTCTCAAGAGAGCTTAACGTTGGTTTCTCCGGCGGAGAGAGGAAAAAGCTTGAGATGCTTCAGGCTTACCTTGTAAAGCCAAGACTTTTAATCCTCGACGAGCCTGACAGCGGCGTTGACGTTGACTCACTCAAGGTTATAGCAAGGATAATTGACAGACTCCATAGGGAGAGCACTTCAATACTTCTAATCACTCATTATGGCAGAATCTTGGAGTACCTTAACGCCCAGAGAGTTCATGTTCTCAAGGAGGGCAAGCTCGTGGCTTCTGGTGGCATTGAGCTCGTAAAAGTGATTGAGGAGAAGGGTTTTACGGCGGTGGAGGATAATGACGCAACAGTCAAGACTTGAGGAAATCCTCAAGGCAGGTTCGCTGGAGGAGATACTCGGCACAGCAGTGCCTTATCCAAAGGAGATAGAGCTTAAGGGAAAGCTTACAAAGGACATGGTAGAGGAACTCTCAAGGATAAAAGGCGAGCCAGAGTGGATGCTCAGACACAGGCTCAAGGCTTTAGAGCTCTTCCACAAGCTACCTATGCCCAAGTGGGTTGTTGGAGTAGAAGAGCTTGATCTTGAGAGTTTAGTCCTTTATTCCAAGCCAGAGATAGAGAGTGAGGTAAAGGACTGGGATGATTTGCCAGAGAACATAAGACGAACTTTCGAGCGTTTGAATATTCCAGAGATAGAGAAGAAGTTTCTCTCCGGTCTAACGGCAGTATTCGACAGCGAGAGTGTCTATTCGAAGCTCAAGGAGGAGTTCGAGAAGATGGGCATAATCATGATTCCAATGGAGGAGGCAGTCAAGAAGTATCCACACCTCGTGAAGAGGTACTTTGGCAAGATCTTCCCAGCTGGAGAGCACAAGTTTTCTGCTTTACATCACGCGTTATGGAGCGGGGGAGTTTTTGTTTACGTGCCTAAAGGAGTCAGGATTCCCTTCCCTGTTGAGGCTTTCTTCGTCATAGGCTCGGCTTTGGAAGGACAGTTCGAGCACACTCTCCTGGTTGCGGACGAGGGGAGCTACATACACTTCATCGAAGGCTGCTCGGCTCCGATGTACAAGGGTTTCTCCTTCCACGATGGCATGGTTGAAATTTATGCTCACAAAAATGCCACCGTCAAGTTCACCACAATACAGAACTGGAGCCGTAATGTGATAAACTTCAACAACAAGCGCGCCATCATAGAGGAGAACGCCTACGTCGAGTGGATAGAGGGAAGTATAGGGAGCAGAATCACATACACATACCCATCAAGCATTCTTAAGGGTAAAGGAGCGAGGACTGCCCAGTATGTTGTCTCCCTCAGCAACGGGCCCTTCATGAAGGATACCGGAGCAAAGACAATACATTTAGCTCCGAACACCAGCTCCAAAATAGTCTCAAAAAGCATAAGTGCTAACGGCGGAATAAACATCTATCGCGGTCTTGTGAGGATAATTAAAGGTGCTAAAAACTCAACAGCAACAGTTTCATGTGACTCTCTAATCCTTGATGAGAAGAGTAAGGCCTACACCTATCCACACAACCAGAATGACGAGCCAAGCGCGAGCATAATCCACGAGGCAACGACTGGAAAGCTCGGCGAGGACAAGCTCTTCTATATGAATGCAAGAGGAATCAAGGAAGAAGAAGCCAAGAGTCTCATAGTGCTTGGCTTCATAAGTGAAATCCTTGAAGGCCTGCCCTTCGAGTACGTTGAGGTACTCAAGAAGGTCATAGAGCTTGAATTTAGCGAGGTTGGAGGTGTTGGCTGATGCATTTTCCAAAAATAACTCTTGAGAAGCTTAAGGAACTGGAGTATCAGAAGTACGGAGACAGTCCAACGATAAAGAGCTACACCAAGTGGAAGCTCTTCGAGGAGAACTCACCACTTAAGCTTCCGACGGAGGCAAAGGCCGGAGAAGTGAAAATCAAGGCGCACGTCTTCCTCTCTGGGAGTGAGGCGAGCTTCAACCTTCCAGCCGGCGTTGAGCTAACCGAGGGAACCCTCGGCCTCTCAAGTCCAGAGGAGTCGAGAATCCTCGGCTTCCACTTCTACACTCTCAAAAAAGCTTACAAGCTCAAGATAGTGGAGGACTTAAAGGAGCCTCTTGTCATAATCTCGCATCTCTCGGAGAAGGCTTTCATTAGCCATCACGTCTCAATCGAGGCAGAGAACGTTAAGGCGCCGATAGTCATCTATGATTTGAGTGAAAAAGGGACTAAATCCCTAGTGGTCGAGCTCAAAGCTAGGAATGCTGACATTGAAATCCTAACGGTTGGAAAGCACACCTCTCTATCGCACTATCTCCTGAGGGCATCACTTGGTGAAAGGGCTAAGGTTAGAGCGTTTACCCTCATTAAGGGTGGAGTTATGAGTCACCACCGTGAAGACTACTCACTTGAGGGTAAAGAAAGCCAGCTCATCCTAAGGGGAATACCCATAGGGGTAGGCTCAGCCATTGACTACCTCACCAACGTCCTCCAGTACGGTGAAAAGAGCAAAAGCGAGACAAAAGTTCACGGGTTCTCTTACCAGAACGGCTGGGCCGTCCACAGGGGCGTTGCGAAGGTCTTCGAGAGTGCGAAGAACTCGGTGAGCGAGGTAATTTCACAAATAACCATCATGGACGAGGGCTCCCTCGGTGTGAGCGTGCCGATGCTTGAGGTCGACACCGGAGAAATCGAAGCCGCCGCTCATTCATCCGCGGTGAGGCAGTTTGATGAGGATGCCCTCTTTTACCTTCGCTCGCGCGGATTTGGGAGTGAGGAGGCATTGAACCTATTCATTCACGGCATCGGCGAGGCCCTGAGCGACCACCTGGAGCGCCTCAGGGGCAAGGCCAGGGGCAATATAGCGGAGCTCATCGAGGGGCTGCTTTGACTTTTTCTTCTCTTGTTCCGTATTCACACGGAACACGCTTATACCAGGTGACGGCTTGGGGTTTTGAGAGTGAAGACGCTTAAGTACTCCGGAATCGCCGGTCTGGTAACCTACTGGCTCTTCGTAACCTAGAGAATAAGCAGGAATCAGTGGTTTTCCTTCTTCCATAACCCACTCATCGACCTCGAAGCTCTAGTCAGGATGTATCGCCGAAGATGTACAATTGCGGACTCATCGTTATGGCTGTTTTTGTCTTCGTCTTCTCACTTTACTTAATCTTCTCGGCTGAGGACAAACTCCAGATGTTTGGGGAGCTTACATCACCATCTTGGCTCTCTTCGTTGCGCTTATTAGAATTTTCTACGGCGATACAAGGCTGCACTCCTTCATTTTAACATATTTCTTCGTGCAGTTCTTCTTGAGACGCTGATATATGGAGTTGGAACGAAGAAGCCACGATCCTCATAGCATTTGGGAATGAAACAATTTTCGTTTAATTTTTTCCACTTTGAAAAAGAAAATGTTAATAACCCCTAACATCTAACCTTAACTATAAGTCACTTGACGGATTCTTTTGAATTTTAGCGTTTCGTGGCTGGAAAAAGGTGTGAAAAATGAAAATTAGAAAGCTTGCAGGCTTTGCCCTGCTTTTAAGCATCATTATGCTCGGTGCGTTTATATCGGGCTGTATAGACCAGGGAGACGTTACCCGGACTGTAACTAACGGCAGCACTACTGTGACCCCAACAGCTTCCACAAACGAGTGGAAGGCTAAGGAGGAAAAGCTCACATCTCTGATTGCGACGTACGATGGAGAAATAGCCAATGAAAAGGAAAATCTCGCGAAGATCGGCTTCGAGCTCGAAAGCTCCGAGATTGGGAACTGGGAAGCTGGCTCGAGAGAACTTCTCGAAATGGCGGAAAGCGAAAGCGATCCTCGGACAAGGGTTTTAATTCTTCAGGACGTCGCAAAGCTCAAGTACTATGAGCTCCTCAACCTGAGGACTCTCGCTGGAATTGGAGCCCTTGAAAAAACCTACTGGGAAAATGCCACCACCGGCGAGCCTATAGAGGCATTCTATAGTCCCCGCGGTGAGTTCTTCTATATCGATGAGAAAGGAATAACCCCCATGAATACTGGGGAAATGGTGGAAACCATGTACAGCCTTCTCAGGGGCTACAAGCTTGAGAGCCTTGAGATATATCACCTCGGGACAGGAAGCACACTCCGAACCATTAGAGAGGGCGGAAGAACCGTCGGTGCTGGACAGGTGGCGGTTAGAATCGGGGCGAAAAATGGTAAGTGGCTTAAGGCGGTTGGAGAGTCCACACCCCCTGTGCTGAAGCTCGTCGATCCCGAAACTGGAGAAACCGTTGCGAGAGTCAGACCAGACGAAAACGGCTTCTATCTAATACCACCCGTTAACACGACCCTTCTCGGCATTCCTGACGATGACGGCTTTTGCTACAGACCCCTGCCCTTGGACACCAACACCATGAACACGATTCCCGAGGAGCCAGAAGATCCGCTGATATGTCCCTCTCCGGAAATATCCCCCTTCATCTTTGAGCCGACAGACACTGGTTCTGCTGACCCCGTTCCTCTGGAAGAGGCATACATAATGCCTGGGGAATACACCGTGACCATTCTGGTCACGAAGGCTGACCTCAAGCAGCTGACCGAACAGCTAGTCAACATCAATGTGAAAATAGGCGGAGAAAAACCTACATCAAGACTCCTCAGAGAACCTCTGATGCATTCCAGAAGGCTGTGACTGGGACATTGGTATTAAACATGAGTACCCAGTCGGAAACGACCTGCTCATGCACGTTCAGCCCGCTCCTCAGGAGCGTCTTCGGGAGAGCTTTCGGCGGAGAACCTTTCGGTGAGGTTCCTGAACCGGGCGTCATTAACATCACTGACTATGGAAACGGCCCCTATATCCCGGTTGAATGGGAAATGCTGGAGAACTACAGCTCGGTCGTTACCGTTTATGTCATAACGAACTCCAACGGAGAAACCCTGATAGCGATAGGTGACCCCGGAGTAAATCAGGGTATGAAAAAACCTTCAGCAAAGAGGCTCGCGCCGAGCTACCTTGACCGCGTTTTCGTCGAAATATTCACCGGCAGAAACCCCCAGACAGGGAAGGAGATAAAGATACCAGTCTTCAAAGTCCTCAACACAGATGGAACGGTGGGAATTAGGGCGACAGGCCTTCTAAGGAGTGTGAACGTTAGAGTCGCGGTCTTTCCAACCGATGGGATTGACAATGACTGCAATGGCTCGTGTGGAAAGGAGTGAAACCCTTAGATATCCTCTCTTTTTTCCTTTAGTTTCTCCCTTACTTCGTCCCTTATCGGCTTCAGGACCTTCGCGTACTTTTCGAGAATCCTGAAGAGCCTTCCAACCCTCTCCTCATACTTCTCGTCCTTTAGCTCTTCGCCCTCGAATATGTCGTCCACGTTGTAGAACAGAACCTGCGCAACTGGGAGCATGCGGTAGTTAAGCGACGCGGTTCTCAGCTCCATCAGCAGCCTAACGCCGCCGGTAACGCTTGAGACGGTACATATTGCAACTGGTAAAGCCTCGTACTCGTCGTAAATTGTGTCCAGGAGTATCTTGAGCTCGCCGGGATAGCTCCCGTTGTACTCGGGTGCGACTATGATGAGCGCATCCGCTTCGAGAATCTTCTCCCTGTATTTTTCCATCTCCAGTGTGATTTTCCAGCGGTGGGTATAGGCGAGGAGGTAATCGCGGACGTCTATCAGCTCGGCGTCCCAGCTGAATTCTTGAGCCTTCTTCATGAGGTATCTCGCAACTTTCTCGCTTTTCCTGCCTTCCCTTGCCGTTCCGAGAACTACCTTAACCTTCATCTTATCACCAAAGGAAGTTCGCTTTTGAGATATTTAAATTTGTCCTTCAAAATGTAATACTTTTGATTTTGGAACTTTTCACTTTGTTAGGCAAACCTATATAAGTTAGGTTTCCCAACATAGTTCTGAGGTGTTTGAAAGATGGTGAAAGTTGGAGAAATCGTCCCAGACTTTGAAGCAGATGCCTACCTTCCGGAGAAGGATGCAATAGAGAAGGTTAAGCTTTCGGACTATGGGGGCAAGTGGGTTGTCTTGGCCTTCTATCCAGCGGACTTTACCTTCGTCTGCCCGACGGAGCTCGAGGAGCTTGCCGGGTACTACGAGGAGTTCAAGAAGGAGGGCGCTGAGATTTTGAGCGTTTCAACAGATACAGCCTACGTTCACAAAGCATGGCACGACACTTCCCCCGCGATCAGGAAGATAAAGTACCCGATGCCCGCCGACCCGGCAGGAAAGATATGCCGCCTCTTCGGCACTTACATCGAGGACGAGGGCGTCTCCTGGAGGGCGACCTTCATCATAGACCCTGACGGAAAAGTAGTGCATATGGAGATGCACGATTTGAGCATAGGCAGGAGTGCGAAGGAGATACTTAGGAGGCTCAAAGCCTCTAAGTATGTGAGGGAGCACCCCGGACAGGTGTGTCCGGCGAGCTGGGAGCCCGGTAAAGGAACACTCGAAGTCAGCTTGGATTTGGTTGGAAAGATATGACCTCTTTTTTATCCATTTTTGCTCAGCAACGTATAAAAAGGATGAATCTGAGTTCAAGATTATGTGAAGAAAATGGATGCACGGAACTTCAAACGGATTGCTCTGGTAGGGGCGAGTCCGAATCCGGCCAAGTACGGCAATATAATTCTAAGGGATTTAAAGAGAAAGGGCTTTGAAGTTTTACCTATCAACCCAAATTATGATGAGATTGAAGGGTTAAAGTGCTACAGGAACGTTAAAGGGCTCCCGAAAGATGTTGATGTCATAGTCTTTGTGGTTCCCCCCAAGGTTGGTATTCAAGTGGCAAAAGAAGCTGTTGAAACTGGCTTCAAAAAGCTGTGGTTCCAGCCAGGTGCTGAGAGCGAGGAAATTAGGGAATTCTTGGAGAGTCAAGGTGCTGAATATAGCTTTCACAGATGCATAATGATGGAAACGTAGGTGGTGCTGATGGAGTTTTATTACGTCCGAAGATTTGAGAGAGATCTAGATGGGCTCTGGGAAGAGCTTAAAAGGAAAATCGAGGAGGAGGGCTTTCTCATAGTGGGAGAGAGGATTCCGGTAAGCATAGTGGAGAGGGAAGATGGCATCATTGCGGACTACCACGTGCTCTTCATATGCGATAGAGAAGTTGTGGCGGAGCTCGTTAAGCTCGACCCTAATATTGGAGCACTGATGCCGTGTACAGCGTTTGGCTACGTCAGAGAGGATGGGGTTTATATCGGCATTGGACTTCCGAGTGTCGCTTGGAGGATAGCGGGCGAGGAAGTGGTAGAGCTCATGAAGCCCATGGAAGAGAAGCTCAAGGGGATAATTGATTCCCTCTGATTTTTCAATTTTTGAAATTTTTGCTGTACTCTCTTTTCACTTTGGAAAACCAGCAGAATAGTGCTATGCACTCCTCTCTTTTTGTGCACTCTCAGACACCTTTTCTCAGTAACATTTATAAGAACATTTGTACAATTGCTCAAATGTAGAGGTGATGAAAAATGACGGAAGTGTGTAAGGTTTACGAAGAGCATTTGGATAAAATCCTCGAAGCTAAGAAAAAGCTGCCTGGTAATGAAACAATACTTGAGGTTTCCGATTTCTTTGACGCTTTAGGAAACCCTACAAGGCTTAAGATACTTTTCGCACTGCTGGAGGACGAGCTCTGCACGTGTGATTTATCGAACATTACCGGCCTGTCAGTTTCTGCAATCTCTCACCAGCTTAGGATTTTGAAGGATAGAAAAATTGTCGCATACAGGAAGGATGGAAAGAACGTCTTCTACAGCTTAGATGACGAGCATATAAGGGAGATTTTGAAGATTGCGCTTGAGCACATGGAGGAGTGAGCATGCCAAAGAAGCTCAAATTAGAGGGTCTCAACTGTGCTAGATGTGCGTATGAGATAGAGGAAGCACTGAAGAAGGAAGGCTTCGAGTTCGCTTTGGTTAATTTCACAACGAACGAGTTAGTTATTGAGGGAGACGTGGAGAGGGCCAAAGAGATAGTGAAAAGGGTCGAGCCGGGGATTAGGATAGTTGAGAAGAAAGAACACCACGACCATGACCATGGACACCACCATGATCACGACGAAGATTCAGGGAAGATGCCCTACTTCATAATACCCTCGCTCGTGCTCTTCATAGCAGGAATCCTCTTGAGATACTACTACAACTATGACAATGCCTTTGTGTTCGGAATATTCGTCGCGAGCTACCTTCTTGTGGGCTGGAAAGTGCTAAGGAATGCTTTTGTCAACTCCTTCCACGGCAACGTCTTCGACGAGAACTTTCTAATAGCAATAGCCACGCTGGGAGCGTTTGCAATTAAGGAATATCCCGAGGCTGTGGGAGTAATGCTGTTCTACATCGTTGGCGAGTTCTTCCAGGATTTAGCTGTTAACAGATCAAGGCGCTCAATTAAGGCTTTGCTAGCTTTAAAAGCCGAATATGCGAACTTGAAAGTTGGTGATAAGCTAATTAAAGTCAAGCCAGAGGAGCTCAAAGTTGGAGATGTGATAGTTATTAAACCTGGAGAAAGAGTTCCTGTGGATGGCTTTGTAATTGAGGGAACCTCAACGGTAGACACGTCCGCCCTGACAGGCGAGAGCGTTCCAAGAACTATAAGAGAAGGGGATGAGATTCTCTCTGGAATGGTCAACTTAAGCGGTCTTTTGACGGTCAAAGTTACAAAAGAGCTTAAGGAGTCAACCATTTCAAGGATTTTAGAGCTTGTGGAAAATGCAAGTGCAAGGAAAGCCAAAACAGAAAAGTTCATCACGAAGTTCGCTCACCACTACACTCCAGCGGTTGTGGGATTAGCTGCACTTGTTGCTTTAATTCCTCCATTAGCTTTTGGAGAGCCCTTTTCTAAATGGGTTTATAGGGCTTTAGTGCTCTTGGTAATCTCATGCCCTTGCGCTTTAGTGCTTTCAATACCTCTCGGCTACTTTGGCGGGATTGGAAAGGCAGCGCGGGAGGGCATACTCGTCAAGGGCTCGAACTTCCTCGATGCCCTCAGCAAAGCTACAATTGTAGCTTTTGACAAAACAGGGACGCTAACAAAGGGTGTCTTTAAGGTTACGAAAATAGAAACGAGAAACGGCTTTAACGAGGAAGAAATTTTGAGGTTCGCGGCTTTGGCAGAGGCACACTCAAACCACCCAATTGCAAGGGCAATAAAGGAAGCTTATGGAGAGAAAATTAACGAGGCTCAAATAAAGGAGCATGAGGAGATAGCTGGGCATGGCGTTCGGGCTAGAATAGATGGAACTGAAATCTTGGTTGGAAATGATAGATTACTGCACCGCTTTGATGTTGAGCACGATACATGCCACGTAAAAGGAACCGTTGCTCATGTGGTCGTTAATGGGAAATACGCTGGCTACATAGTTATATCCGATGAGATAAAGGAAGATGCCCCAAAAGCTGTGAGAGAGCTAAAGCGTTTGGGCGTTAAAAAAGTTATAATGGTGACCGGTGATGGAAGAGATGTTGCGGAGGAAATAGCAAAGCAGATTGGCCTGGATGACTTCCACGCCGAGCTCTTACCCGAGGATAAGGTGAAAATCATTGAAAAACTTGAAGGAGAGAAGAAAGACGAGGAGAAGATAGTTTTCGTAGGCGACGGAATAAATGATGCTCCAGTTATTGCGAGGGCAGATGTGGGCGTTGCGATGGGAGCTTTGGGGAGCGATGCCGCCATAGAGACCGCTGATATCATCATAATGGATGATAAACCATCAAAGCTTCCGAGGGGCATCAGGATAGCCAGAAAGACCCGGAGGATAGTGTGGCAGAACATAATCTTTGCCCTCGGCGTTAAGTTCGCCTTCATAAGCCTCGGAGTTCTTGGAGAGGCTACAATGTGGGAAGCAGTGTTTGCCGACGTTGGAGTTGCACTGATAGCGGTGTTTAATGCGATGAGGATTTTGAGGTGAGTATTTTTCGGTTCTTTTTCCATTTTAAGCGCGAGTAACCGGTTTTACCTCTTGATTCCGAATCATTTTGTTAAAATTTTAACCATCTTCGTTCAAAATGTTTTTATGCTATTGTGAGTACTAAATGCCGGTGATACTCCATGGTGAACTTTGGACTGTGGTGGATCAGATTTCCGTGATACTTGGTAACAGAGAATTTATCCATGTATTAAATAGCACAAACGTTTCCAGCAAGGGTGTCAGGGGAGTGTCCTATTTGAAAGGGAGATTAATGGAGTTTTAAACTCGACTGGAGGAAATTGGGGGATGAGTATGTATAAGTCGTTTAAAATCTCATTTTTAGTTTTGCTACTTATTTTTCCATTAGTTTCCGGTGAGACCTGTGAGCCCTATGAAACCTATTCAATAACCTCGATCCTACCCAGCAATGGGTATGTATTTATTATTGTGCACCATTCCGAATGGATATGCGAGAGGGTTGCGGGAGAGCAAACGCTCAGGCGCAATGTGCCTGATGGAGAATATAACCTCTACTATCTCTTTAATGGAAGTAACCTGCTCTTTTTGGGAAAAAGCAATCCTCTACTCGGTGAGCCATCAATAGTGACTGAGATCAACGGGACTTTTTACATTCTCCAGCGCAAGCAGGTGGTAGTTCCCTACAAAAACATCACCGTGACTATCAACGGGGAGACAAGGAACATTACACTCACTGCCAAAAAAACCGAAATGAGAGTTTATCGCTTCGATGGTTGTGCATTCCTCATATGGAACTGCACAATACTTGAGTTTCAGAATGGAAAAGAGCATGCAGAATGTAATGGAACCGAGATTCTGAGCTACTTCACCAACACCCCCCAGAAAAGACCCTCAGTTGTCAGGGGAGTCATTGAGAACGGTTTCATGGTCTTTAGACTTTCAAATTCAACTTATAAAATTCCAGTGACTGAATTTGACAGATATGTGTCAGGCTTCTTTGGGAGCAAAACGCTCAACGTACTCTCAACCTTTCATGCACTACCTGTTGGTGAGGGAATTCTCATCTATTATCCAGGAGATGTTAAAGTTAATGGGAGCGTCTTCATTTCAGAGTTACCGCTTATGTTCTTTTATGACGGGAAGAACCTAACTCACATAAAAATGTATGTAGGTAGCGTACAGGAACCCCCTCGATGTGGAAACTTTTCCCCGAGATTAACCATTCCTAAGTCTTTAATTGTCCTTATTGGAGTCTTCCTGATGGTTATACTAGTTTACCTGGGGATTAAAAGGCATGTTTAAACCAAATTAAGCGGAATTGAGAACCTATATGAGAAAAGAGCGTGGGATGAGGGGGTTGTTCTTTTTCTATTATTACCCCTCTGCCTTGGCGGTGGAGTCCCTCTGTGGTCCAGATCCAGTTTTTGCTTCAGTGTACCTTCCACCCATCCATCAAAATTATGATTATGCAATAATAATGCCCTCGTGGAGTGCTATGCAACAGGTTGCACGTCAAACTCGAGAACCCCTTCGTTCCCCAGGCTTCCAGCTCGATGTTTTTAAATTAGAAACAACCAGCAGGAAAGGGAAAAATACCTTCGCACATGATTTATAAAAATTTAAGCTCAAGTTTATCTTGACTCACAATTGTTATGATTAAGTTTTTAATCACTTCTTGCCCTTTGGTGAAATCTTAGTTTTGACCACGCAGTTGTGCTTGACAATTGGATCATATCCAACACACTGGAAACGTAAAAAAGTGACCTTATAAAATTTCCACCATTTGTACTATCTGTCAAGAAACCTCAACCTTTCGCGGCAACATGACCGGAAACTTTAAGGTATCCTAAAGGGAAGAGATCCTTATCGGGTGATTCTCCCATGCCGCCCATTCCTCCACCAATAAGAAGAATGCCCGTTCCAAGAGAACTCACCCCCGAAGTAGCTGAAACAGCCATAGAGACCGTAAAAAACGCCCTGCCATTTTTTACCGCCGGAATGCCGATAATTCATCACACACCTCATGGCGTTAACATTGATATTCCCGTGATGTATCTGAATGTCGCCATTGACAGGCTTCACTATGACCCAAAAACCGAGAGCCCGCTGCCCAAGGGGTTGCCGGGAGTGGAGTGTGGTGAAATTGACCCGGTAAGGGTGAAGGATAGGGCCAGGGAAATTCTTAAGGGACTCCGTGTTCTTGAGGCTGCAGAGTTCAGGAAACCTGAAAACTGCTGGGTTGTTTCAGTAGCGTGGAGAAGCTTTATAGTCCTTCACGTTCGCATTTCCGCCGATGGAAAGGAGCTCATTCCGGATTACAGGCTCATGGAGGAGGTTATGAGATACGGCGTTTGAAAGACTGAAAAGCTTTGCAATGAAGGAGTGGTTCCTCACGGTTCTAATAGTTCTCTACCTGGTTCTGGTTATCCATGACCGCCCTCTCCTTCTAAGGACACCCGAGCTCATCGACTGGAACAGCCTGGCATTGATAACATCTTTAACCCTCGTTTCAAAGGGTCTTGAGCTGTCTGGCATGTTTACCCGCTTCTCACTAAAACTCATAGACCTCTCACATGGCTCTGAAAAAAGATTTCTGTTCATTCTTCTCCCGGTCATTGCTCTCTCTTCCGCGGTTATAATGAACGATACGGTGATGCTCATCTTCATACCCCTTGTCGTCACCACAGCAAGACTAGTCGGAATAGATGCAACCCGTCCGATTGTCCTCTCGGCCATAGCGGCAAACGTGGGTTCCGCACTAACGCCGATAGGCAATCCCCAGAACGTCATAATCTGGAGCACATACGGGCTATCATTTTTAGAATTCACATTCGGAATGTTACCCTTCGTTCTGCTCTGGATTCTCCTGCTTTTAATGTTCACCACGACCCTCGATGACAGTAGTATATCCCTTGAAACGCCCCCTCCCGTTGTCATCAACGGAAGACTGCTCCTTGTTTCCCTCCTGCTTCTGATTGCTGACGTTTGTTTAGCTGAAATCGGGGAGCCTCTGCTGGCACTTTCTCTAACTTTGTCCCTTCTGCTTTTCTTTGGAAGGGAGGCTTTGCTATGCTTTGACTGGGTACTGGTTATGACCTTTGCCCTTATCTTCGTTGACTTTGGAGAGGTTGCACGTTTGCTTTCTGGTCATACCCTTCCGTCTGAAGGGGTGTCGTTGTTTCTCGCCTCAGCCGGTTTGAGCCAGCTCATCAGCAACGTTCCGGCAACAGTGATCTTCCTTGGCCAAAAACCCGAGTGGCTGCCCCTAGCTCTCGGCGTGAACCTCGGGGGAAACGGCCTTGTGATGGGCTCCCTTGCAAATCTTATAGCAATCAGGATCTCTGGAATCCGCATAAGTGACTTTCACAGGTTTTCGATGCCCTACTTTCTGATGGCCTTGATGGTTTCGATTCTGTTACTCCTGCTGTGATCTCTGGCCTGTTTCCTCATCGGGCAGACATGTGGCTATGCGGGAATTGTTCTGGCGGTGCTCGTGCTTAGGAAGAGAAAGAAAGAAGGAAAGTTAAAGCATCACCCCGTTCCAGCCCGATGCTTCTTCCGAAATTAGGAACAACCAGCAAGAGAAGGAAAGCACAAATATATGGAGGAAGAAAAGTATGAACATATAAATCATGAGCACGGAGAACACAGAGCATTCGAATGCAGAGCACCATAAAATGATGATGGAGGACTTTAAGAAGAGATTTATAGTCTATACCACACTTACGATTCCAATACTGCTCTTGTCTCCGCTGATTCAAAAGTTCCTTGGTTTTACATTCACGTTCACAGGCGATAGATACGTTCTCTTTGCGCTATCGCCAGTGGTTTACTTCTACGGTGGAAAGCCATTCCTAACGGGAATGAGAGATGAATTTAAGAAGAAAACCCAGGAATGATGACGCTAATTGCTCTGGCAATCACAGTTACCTTTTTCTATAGCGCTGCAGTAACCTTTGGGCTGCCCGGAAAGACCTTCTACTGGGAGCTTGCGACGCTTATTGAATTGTTTTGCCCCCTTTTAGCATTTCAAAGATTTTATCCCTTAAACTTAAAACGGTGGGGATGTCTAAATTGCTGAAGGGCTCGTCCAAAACTAAAATGTCTGGATTGTGAAGTAGTGCTCTCGTCAAAGCGAGTCTCTATCTAAGGCCCCTACTTGGATATCCAGCTTTTGTATCTCGATATTTTTCAAGTCCAAATTCTTTTAGAAGTTTATTAATCCGCTCTTCTTCAACATCATAAATTCTGGCGAAAAATAGCAGATTCTTGTAGACAGTTAAATCTGGATAAACTCGCTTTCCCTCCGGCAGATATCCGATATTTCTCTTAGCTTTTTCGGGGTCTACCCAAAGATCAATTCCGTCAATTACCACTCTACTCTTGTTACATTTGGCGAACAACCAACGTAGCAGTGGGGACAATTATAATTGCATCTGTACGTGACATCGATTGAAACAGAAACAGGACCTTTTAAGTCCTCTGCCCACATATGGTATTTGCGATATAATTCTCGGAGTTCGCTGAATAACTCCAAGAATTCTTTTAATTGTGTTGCTCTCATAGGCACCTTGCATGAGGGCTTTGAACGAATTTATCAAGGATTGAATAAAATGAAACATAGATGTCAATATTATCTCTTAGAATCCATTTTGCGACTCCAACAATAGTCACGATCCAAAGCCCGGCATAAACTACCACAACCAATGCAGCTGCAACATATTGGTCTGCTGCTAGTGCCAACTATGCACCTACATTCATTAGAGCACCAACCTTCAAAACATATGCTTGATTTATTGCCACAGTATCCCAAGTGATGCCCACATCACCACCAACGGGAAGCACGTAGTTCATGCACTTTCACCTCCTAATGTTTTCTCTTTTAACTGCAGAGACCAAATAACTACGAAAAGAACTGGCATAATCTGAGTGAATGTTAGCCCTGCTCCAACTATAACACTGCTAAGCTCGTGTCCGAGACCCTCTCCGATGGGAGGGATATACCCTTTCATTGATACTCCCTCCAGTTTAATACCACACATATTAAGTTGCTGTATAGTTATAATTCTTCCTAACTTGTAATCAATAATCTAAAGTTAACAAATTTCTAAAAAAGTAAGTCCTCAAAAAACTTCTTTTCACAAATTCTAGGCAGATAATAAAATAAAACTTTAGGTAGTATTCAAAACTTTAAAAATTTGGTTACTCCTAAAAGTACTATTTTAAAATCATAGCAACGAGCATTAACTCTATCTATGATAGTCCCCTTAAATTCACAACATCTCCAAGCATCTTTTTATGTTTTTCACACAACCCTTTCACCTTCTTTATTTCCTCTGTTGTATGGCAATTGTGGAGCATGCATTCCTCGTTCCCGCAAAAGATTTCTTCATGCTTAAAATAAGTATAGAACTGAAGGAGGAGCATTTTTAACACTTTGCCAACATCTACATCGATTTTGTCATCAAATCCAAATGGATGCATCATATAATATTGGAGAGGCTTTGCTGGGGCATAGAGTATCCCCTTGAGTTAAATTATTGCTGTGGGCCCCATTACAATCATTCTAAGGTAATATCGTCCATCCTCTCCAAATGTGGCTACAAGCCTGTTCGTTATCAAAACTGTCGGCTCAGAGGTATCAACGTCTCATGAGAAATATTGTAGCAGTTCTACACCGTCATAGATAACCTCTTTTATGAGACCCTTCTTTTCATTCTCGACTTCAATCGGAAATGGCTCGCAAAATTCTTTCTTATTTGGACTTCTCACTCTTATGTATGCCAGAATAGGGTTTTTAAATACATAGGGGCTAAACTCCACAGGGAATTTGAAGACCTTCCTGATCTCCTCAAAAAATGAAAAGAACTCTCAAGGGGCATCTTCAATGTGAATCTTCATTTGTATCACTCCAGTTCTTTGAGCTTTTCTAAAGCCACTTCAGCAGCTCTCTTTTCGATTAAGAGCATTGCTCCAAAGGTTGGTCCCATTCTTGGAAGTCCAAAGACTGTAGAAACTGCCTTATGCCTTTTTCTTCAAGCTTCTTAGCAACAAAGGCATCGTGTCTAGTAGCATCTATTACAAGCGTTGATTCAATGGCTATTGGATCAACACAGGTTATTTACCTTGGTAAAGCCTGAACTGGAGTCCAGTTAACCACAACACCTGCAACTTTAACACCTCCTGTGCTGGTGCTCTCACTGTTATCTTGTTCATTAAGAACCCTCCGATCCAAAAGCCTCCTCCAAGATAGCTGTTCCTTTCTATAACCAAAACTTTCCTGCCCGCTTTTGCAAGTTCTTTTGCTGCCATCAATCCACTTGGTCCCGCTTCCACCACTATTACGTCCGATTCTGTGTGGTTCCTAAGCATCTCATAGAACGTTTCAACTATAGCTGAGGTTACATCTTTTTCACTAACCCTAGCAAGTATCTTTGCCATACTATCATCAAGTTATGAATTTTAATAACTTAATTTTAAAGATTGTCCATGCAGATTGTATGGTTTAATGGGTGTTTTATTTCACACTTTGAAAAAATTTCTTGAAAAATTCTTCAATTTCGATAACAATAATCTCTATAATCTTTTACACATAATAGAACATGAGGCGAGTAAAATGACATTTGAAAGTTTTGGAAATTATCTCCTTCATGTGGGAGAAGGTGAATGGGGGTGGCATCATATGATGGGATTTGGATACTTTGGAATCTTTGGAGCAATATTCATGCTCCTGTTTTGGGTTGCAATAATAGTTGGAGTAGTATGGTTCATTAAGTGGATAATCGAGCAGAGTTCAAGTGGCACATCAAAAAAGAGCGCACTTGAGATACTTGACGAGAAGTATGCAAGGGGAGAAATAGATGACGAAGAGTACGAAAGAAGGAAGAGAAGGCTGTTGGAAAGCTGATATCTTTTTTATTTTTTATAGAGCACGGCATTATAGAGCCCTACGATGACGCCATCAACTTCACAGTAGGCATCTATGTACTGTGCCATCACTTTTGGAAATATCCTCGAGGCGAGCCCTTCTATTTCTTCCAGCGTGAACCCGAGGTGAGTATCTTTCAAAGTTTCTTTGAACTCCTCGTGTTCGTGTTTGAGGATGTCAACTATTATCACTTTACTGCTTTCTTTTAAAACACTCTTCATGCTCTTTAGTACTATTTCAGGCTTCAGGGAGCGGTGGAATGCCAGAGTGGAGAGCACGACGTCGAATTCTTTTGGAGCATTTATGCCGTAGTGCTCGTTGGCAATCTCAATGAATTCCCTAATTTTCTCGGCAACTCCCCAAATGGGTGCTATCCCTTTTTCATTAAGCCTCCTCAGCATGCTTGGCGTTATATCTAAAGCATACACGTCTACTTTAGCTTCTCTCTCCTCAAGCTTCTTCTTGATTCTCTATGTAAAAAACCCTGAGCCAGCTGCAACGTCTAAGAGCTTAATGCTTTTCCTTGTTTAGCTTTAGGATTTCTTCAACTATGTCGTCAACTATTGTCTCTATGCACTCCTCCTTAAAGTAGCTCCTCACGATATCGTCCCTTTGGGGTGCTTCTCCTTCAAAGTACTCTATCTGTTCCACGAGCTCATTAATAGCACTCTCATCGAAGCCGAGCTTTTTCAAGAATTCTTTAACTCGCTGATGCTTGGTATCATTGCCTTATCACCCTGAAGCCTTTTTCCAAGTTCTCAATTAAGTCCCCAACGTCTTCTATTCCAACTGAGGCCCTGATGAGGGAGTCTTTTATGCCAACTTTCTCCCTTTCCTCTTTTGAAAGAGAAGCATGAGTCATCAAAGCTGGGAGCTCGATTAGTGATTCCACTCATCCCAAGCTTTCAGCCAGTGCAAGAATGCTTGAAGAAGCAATAAAACGAGCTCAAAAAGAAGGTGTTGAAGTGGAGTTCATAAAAGCAGACGCCACGAAGTTTAAGCGTGAGGAGGAATTTGACGCTGCCATATGCCTCTGCGAAGGTGCTTTTTCGTTAATCGGTTCAAGTGACGACCCAATAGAGCACGACTTGGCGATACTCAAGAACATTTAGGAATCCCTAAAGCCCGGCGGGAAATTTATTTTGGCTGCCCTAATTGCCCTTTCAAGAGTTAAAGGAGCATCAAACGAGGACATAGCCAAAGAAACCTTCGACCCAAACGCCATGACGTTCTTTGAGGAAATTGAGGCACCCAATGGTACAAAAATCCCGATTAGAGAACGCGTTTATGTCCCTACGGAGCTTTACTTAATGTTCAAAATGGTGGGGTTTGAAGTAAAAGCCAGTTGGGGAGGCACTGCTGGAAGATGGGGAAAGAGAAAGGTGGATTTCGACGACATTGAGATAATGGTTATAGGTGAAAAGCCCAGAAGGGAGGGGTAAAATTCGAAGCTCACATTTTCTTTTTAATGAAAGAGCGCATCACGCCCGCGTATAGGGCGGGAGTCAAGGTTAAGTGGTTTTCCACCGTAATCACTCCGGTGGGAGCATGCCTGTTATCGAGGTCGAAAACGTTAGGAAATCCTACGGCGAAGTAAGAGGCGTTGAAAACCTGAGCTTCTCCGTTGAGGAAGGGGAAATCTACGGCTTTTTGGGTCCCAACGGGGCAGGAAAAACGACAACAGTTAAAATCTTGGTCAAGATAATCAAGGACTACGACGGCAAGGTTAGAGTCTTTGGAAAAGACTTAAGAGAGTGGAGCAAGGACTACTACCAGAAAATAGGCGTCTCCTTTGAGTTTCCAGCAATTTACTCGAAGCTCACGGCCCGTGAAAACCTTGAGTTCTTTGCCTCCTTCTACAAGAAGCACCTCGACCCCATGGATGTGCTCAAGATAGTGGGCCTTGACAAGGAAGCAGACCAGTTGGTTGGGAAGCTTTCCAAGGGCATGAAGAAGAAGCTCGACCTCGCGAGGCCTTCCTCCCTGATCCGGAGATACTCTTTCTCGATGAGCCTTTAGAGGGTCTCGACCCTGGAAGCGCAAGGAAGATTAAGGACATGCTCCTTGAGATGCGGGAGAACGGAAAGACGATTTTTCTAACGACACACAACATGTACGTGGCGGACGAGCTCTGCGACAGGGTAGCCTTCATAGTGGACGGTGCTGTGAGGCTCGTGGACAGCCCGAAGGAGCTCAAGGTCAAGATGGGTAAGAGGGTTGTTAAGGTTGAATATGCCGCCAGTGGCAACGTTGAGGTTAGAGAATTCCCGCTAGAAGGTTTGGGTCAGAACGAGGAGTTCCTCGAAATCCTCCGGAACCACGAGGTAAGAAGGATAAACACGGAGGAGCCTACGCTCGAGGAGATATTCCTAAAGGTGACGGGGAGGAGGCTCGTATGAGCTTTGCCCAGCTTATGAAGGTCGAGTTCAAGGTGGTCATGAGGAACTACACCTGCCCCATATACTTCCTCGCGGCCCTGGCTTACGGCGTTATGCTGAGGCCCTTCCCGGAGGGGTACGTCCCGACGATGGCACCGCTTTTCATATTTATCGAGCCAGGTCTGCTCGGCTTTATGTTCATTGGAACCTCGATATTCTCCGACAAGAAGGACGGCACTATTGGAGCGCTCTCCGTGACGCCGATGGAGTGGCGCGACTATTACCTCTCCAAAACGGTTATCATGGCTTTACTAGCTCTTATCGGGGCGCTGGTGATAGTGGTCGTCGGCGCTGGCTTCAACGTCCAAATCGCCTACGTGCTCATCGGAACTCTGCTGGTCTCGGTGGTCTACACCCTCCTCGGCATAGCGATAGCTGCAAAATACAGGGATCTGGACGACTACTTCGTGCCCCTGCTGGCCGTCATGGTGCTTTCCTTCCTGCCCTTTGCGGCATACCACGGGCTCATAAGCGGCCCATGGGGAAAGGTGCTCTACGTTATACCGAGCTATCCGGGGCTCTACTTCTTCCACGCGGGCTTCGAGGAGATAGCGAGGGAAACGCTGATGTGGTCGGGCATTGCCCTTGTAATCTGGGGCATCGTAGCATACTACCTCGCTAAAATCCGCTTTTACAAATACGCCGTGGAGGGATTGGGATGAGTTTTGTGAGGAAGTTCCTCGCCATTTACAGGATTGACTGGAAGATGCTGAAAAGGGACCCGATGCTCGTTTACAGCATCGCCATTACCCTAATCCTCCTTTTCGTCGTCCGCTACTTCAAGGACCGGCTGAGGGCTCTCTATCCGCCTGCGGCAATCTTTTCCATCATCTTCATTCCCCTCATCTTCGGCATGATTCCTGGCTTCATGATGGCCAACGAAAAGGAAGAGAAAACTATAGAGGCCCTTCAGGTGATTCCGATATCGAGCGAGGCCTTCTTAACGTACAGACTCCTCTGGGCATCTGCTGTAACGGGTATCCTCACGGGCCTGGCGCCGAAAATTCTTGACATAACGGTTCCGTGGAAAGGCCTCCTGGCGCTCATGGCACTTTTCATCATTGAAGTGTGGACCTATGCGCTGTTGATAACTGACTTCTCGGAGACTAGGATGCAGGCTTTGACAGTTTCAAAAGTCGCCGGCTGGCTGCTAATCCTTCCGCCGGCCATAAAGTTCATCGTGATCGCCAGGAACATATCAACTGATTGGAGCAAGTTCACGGCCTTTCTTCCGACCTACTGGATCCACAGGCTCTTCGAGGGAATTCCTTTCAACGACTACGGCGATTTCTGGCCGGGGCTGGCGGTTCACCTAGCGTGGCTTGTCCCACTTGTAGTGCTGTTCAAGAAGAGGGTGCTTTGAAAATCCTTGCTTTAGCTTTTATTTTGGGCTTTACAGCCCAACAGAAGAGAAATCAGAAAAGAAGGCCAAAAGTCCATTTTCACTCAAGCTTCTTGTAACAGAACCACCAGTCGTAGCACTCGATCTCGCCCTTGGCCTTGGCATCCTCGCGGGCCTTCTTCTCTTCGATGGTGGCAGCCGGCGGGATGATGACCTTGTCACCGATGAGCTCGTTGTTCGGCCACTTGTGTGGAAGTGCGACGCCTTTCTCGGTGCTTATCTTGAGGGCCTTTACGAGCCTGAGTATCTCATCCCAGTCCCTGCCGACCTCAGCCGGGTAGTAAACTATCGCCCTGATAACGCCCTTGTCGTCAACGATGAAAACTGCCCTTGCCGTTATCGAAGCACCGCTTGGGATCATGCCGAGCTTGTCGGCGAGCTCACCGCGGTCATCGGCTATGATGGGGAAGTCGATCTCGACGCCGAGGTTATCCTTAATCCACTCCATCCACTTGATGTGGCTGAAGACCTGGTCAACGCTCAGTCCGATGGGCTCGACGCCAAGCTTCCTGAACTCCTCAGCCCTCTTCTGCATTGCATAGAACTCGGTGGTACAGACCGGGGTGAAGTCAGCCGGATGACTGAAGAGTATGAACCACTTGCCCTTCTCGGCGAAGTAGTCCGGGAGCTTTATCACTCCGTGGGTAGTCTTAACCTCAACCTCTGGGAACTTTTCTCCTATGACGACCATCTTTCATCACCTCTTACTTTTTGTGTGTTTTTTTCACTATAAACCTGCTTGGTTCGATTATATAAATCTTTCGGTTCGGCTAACGACATCTGCATTGACGAACATCCAATCTACTTAATAAGCTCTGAGTTGTTCGTGCAAAGAATGTTCTCTATTTACTGTCATTTTGTTATTAAAATATCGGTGTAGGTTGTCAGAAAGAGAACATCTTGGCCGAGATTTCGCCTCAAACTTTTCTCACATCAACCCAAGTTGAATGATATGCAGAGCCATTACCGTATTTTTCGACGGTTTTATCACTCGTCAGGAAATTTACGTTCCAGCCGAGCAACGATGGCCAGAAGGCCTTGTAGAGCAGGACGACGCCTTTAGGAACGTCATCGCTAAGTTTCACGGTCGTTTTAATCCTCCCCCTGTCATTGAAAACCTCCACGGTGTCTCCGTCGCAGATTTCCCTCTCCGCGGCATCCTCGGGATTCATATAAAGGTTTGGATCTATCATCCCGTAGGTGTTGTGGTACTGGCTCGTTATCGTCATTCTGTGCGTTGGGCTGAGCAGGCGGAGCGGGTAGTTGCCCTGTGGTGGTTTGTATTCCGGAAACGGTGATAGACCGCGCCCAACGGCCCTCTGGGAGTAGAACTCTATCTTTCCGCTTGGCGTTTCCCACTTCCTCGGCTTTTCTGGAACCTTTACGAAACCCTTAGCCTTCAGCTCCTCCCAGATTAAGCCGTTGGCTTCGAGGATCTTCCTTATTACTTCCTCGTTGCTCTCGTAGAGGTATGGATTTTCTATGCCAAGGGCCTTGGCCAAAAGCCTCGTTACCTCGCTGTTGCTCTTTCCGTAAAGCTTTGCTACTGGCTCGTTCAAAGCTACGTGGCGGTGGTAGTATGAATCGGCTACGTCAAGGCGCTCGAAGAACGTGTTCGCCGGCAAAACGACATCGGAAAAGAGTGCCGTGTCGGTCAGGAATATGTCGTGGGTAACCATGAAAACGTCGTTCTCAATCAGAGCCTTTCTAAGTCTGTTCTGATTGGGCAAACTCGCCAGGGGGTTGGAGTTGTAGACGTAGAGGAACTTTATTTCACCGCGCTCTATGTACTCGGCCAGCTTCATCTGGGGAATCCTCTTAATGGGTTTGGTTCTAAGAAACCCTCCTTCGGCGTAGCTCTTGTCTATCGTCTTCATGTCGTAGATGAAGCCAAGGCGGTGGCCAACTAAGGCAGGGAGAATCGCTATCGCCCGTACCGCTTCGCCTCCGCTTAAGGAGCGCTGGAAGCCGTAGCCGATGTGTATAACACCCCTCTTCTCGGCGAAGCCGAAGGCGAACTCCTCGATTTCTTCGCGGCTCAAACCCGTCTCGTGCTCGACGGGGTCAAGGTTCAATTTAGTTACATAATTCTTGAATTCTTCAAAACCATAGACATTCTCCCTCACGAAGTCTTCATCGTGGAGCTCGTTCTCGATTATGAGCCTCGCTACGGCCAGGGCAAAGAGAACGTCCGTGTCTGGCCATATCTGGAAGAACTTCTCGCTCCTCTTGGCAGTTTCTGTCCTTATTACATCGACAGTCCAAATTTCAAGGTCGTAACGCTTCGCCAGCAGGAATCCGTGGAGGTTCGTCCAGAAGGCGTTGATGCCCCAGTATACGATGAGCTTCTGCCTTTTTAGCTCCTCGGGATCCATTCCAACTGCAGTTCCATAGATGTCCCTCAAAGCTTCCTGGCCGGCCCTGTCGCAGATTCCATAATCAAGCATCGCAATGTTGAGATAGTGGAAGAGCCTGAGCGGGAAGGCGTAGTTCACGACCCCTCTATCACCGGCGTACTGATAAACCAGAACGCTCTCGCTTCCGTGCTTCTCGATAGTTTCCCTGAGCTTCTCGGCAACGAGGTTTATCGCTTCCTCCCAGCTGGTCCTCCTGAAGTTTCCACTTCCCCTTTCCCCAGTCCGGACGAGAGGCTCTCTAAGTCTCTCCTTAGAATGGAACCACCTCGGCAGAAGTGCACCCTTGGGGCAGAGAAAGCCAGCCGTTAAAGGATGCTCGGGGTTTCCTTTAACAATTAGGCGACCGCTTTTGAACTCGCTCACTATTGAGCAAGTATCGTAGCAATCCCGCATGCACACTGAGAACGTCATGTCCCATCACGGAGCTATCTTGATTTTCTTAGCCGCGTCACGTTCGAGGAGTACTTTGGCTATGGCCCTTGGCAGTGTCACCAGGTCCCCGGCTTTAAAAGGTCCATACTCTCTAAGCTCCGGATCCAGAACCTTGGGAATATCAATCTTGATGAGATATGCTTCTCTGATCTCCCGCCTTGGTAGGGGTTCCTCATCGGGGACCTCTTCCACCTTTTCAACGCCTTCGGTCGGCACCTCGACGGGTATCTCCTCGCGCTCGATGAACGCCCGCAGGATGGTGAAAATCCTCTTCTCCTCGGCGGTCATGCCGTAGGGTAAGCCTTCGACCGCGAGGTCAACTATTTTGTGGAGCCTGATTTTGATTATCTCGCGCATGAGCCTTTCGGCTATGTTGAGCTGGGCCAGATAAAGCCGTTCCTCTATGTCCTCGCCCCTCTCGTGGGAGCTCTCAGCGCTGAGCTTGAGGGCCTTTATAAGGCTGTCGAATTCGCGGTAGAAGTCCTCATCCAGTTCGGCCAGTTCACTGGAGGAAAGCTCCCTCTCGAGCAGTTCCCTGAGCTTGATGATGTCCATGCTCCCACCAGCCCAAATGAAGAAAGGGGAAGGAAATCAGTCCTCAACCCTTGGGGCGAGCAGGAAGGTGAGCTTACCCTCGTCCCTTATCGGGTAGTCCATCTGGAGGGGCATCTCATTGCCGAAATGGATTATAACTTCGTCGGCCTTTCCGATGCCTTTGATCATGTCGGCGAGGTAGCTTATTCCGTAGGCACTCTTGGTCTCCTCCTCGACCTCAAGGTCAAGTAAACCTTCGTCCTCGAGGGTAAGCTTTATCTCGACCTCATTGGTCTCGCCCTCGGCCTTCATTATAAACTCTTTCTCCCTGGCGATGAACTTTAGGGAGTCACTGACGAGGGAAGCGTCCTTTACGGCCTCCTTGAGAACCTCTCCGAGGACGACGACTTTGGCGGTAAACGGCAGATCTGGAAGGTCGAGCTCGAGCTCCTCAACCTCTATGAGCGGAAGGCGGAAGGTCCTCTTGGCGGTTCCCTCAAAGGTAACTTCGAGGAAGTTCTCGTCGCCCTTCCTGAGGATAAGGGTGTCCTTGTTCTTTCCGCGCTTGAGTATCTTCTTGAAGTGATCCATGTTGATGCCTATGGTTTCCTCTTCATCGACCTCGTACTTGCTGAATATGCTCTCAGGGAGGTTGAGGTCAATGAGAACTACTCTGCTCGGGTCCATGGCGCGCATCGAAATTCCATCCTCTGTTACCTTAAAGGCAGCCTCGTCTATGAGGTTGCTCGCGGTGGCAATAAGATCGGCGAAATCCTTGGCACCATCAAAAACTATTTCGAACGGCATCTTTACCCCTCCTTCAATATATTGAGCATCAGCCTAACCCTTTCTTTTCCCCGAAATAAATAAGCTTTTCCGTTGTCGGTTTCGGGCAGTCTTTTATAAGCCTCCTCAAGCTCCTTAAGGGCCTTCTCAGCAAGCCGCCTGAGCACTTCGAACTTTTCCTCCTCGTTCACTCGTAGGACCTCCATACGTGGCCGCACTTGGTACACTTGTAGAATATCGTGCTCGGCTCATCGCCAGCCCTCGTCTGGAGCTCCCACCAGTAGGCCTCGTCGTTGCCGCACTTTGGACAGGTTATTTTGACCTTCGGCAGAGTCGCCACGTCCTGTTCTACGATGATTATGCCTTCGTCAGGCTTGTGCTCGACCTTCTGGGTAATCCGGTATTTCTTGGCGTCCTCTGGGTTAATGGGCTCCTCGTAGCCGCACTTACGGCAGACGAAAACCCCCTTCTTCTTGTCCGGAAGCATGATGCTGCCGCACTTTGGACAGAACTTCATCTCCTCACCCCCGCTGAGGGTAGAATAGTGGGAGATGGAATAAAAAGTTTTGCCAAACAAATGGGGCATTCAGTCCAATCGTAATGCCAGTCTTTCCGGATCTAGCCAGTTACCTCAAACTCGACGGAGAAGTTCTAGCAACCCCTCGGCCAGCCGCACACCTCTTTAACGACCCTGTATCTCCCTGGGGGCAGTGGTGGTTAATAACGGGGTTAATAACGGGGGTCTCCTATGGACTGATTTGTAGGGAGGTAAACAAGGCGAATCTTCTGCTTCCACGAGCTGAAGGGGAATACAGTATAAATCGGAAGCGTGAAGACGAGCCCCTGCTGGCCTTTACCCAGCTCCCGTTCTCCCAGCGGTAATGAGGTACCCCTGGCCAAAAGTGATCGGCATCAAGCCGATGTTCCTCACCGTGAGCTCAGGCCTCTCCCAGTGGGCATAGGTTGTTTTGTCAATGCTGACGATGACGTGAGGCCGGTTAAGCCCCAAAGAAGAATAATGGCCGAGACCAGTAGAGCCTTCTCCAAGGGGCTATCCTCCATTCATCTTTTGATGTCAAACTCGGTCTCGGGCTTTACAGTTACATTGCCCACGAAGATGCTCTTGACTATTTTGTAGTGTCCCGGATCAATGTTGAGCTTTGAGAGGTCTATTATCTGCTCCCAGCTCTTGCCGGGTTCAATGATGATAGCTATCTCTATGAAGGCCATGTCAAGGTTTACCTCCTTCCAGTTGCCGTTCTCAAGTCTGTAAAGCTGGAATTCGTAGCCGGTTGTTGCCTCCGAGTCGGCGTTGTTGACCACTGTTAAAACCATAGTCTCATCCGGGGCATAGCTCGTCTTGTCAAGTTTCAGAACGACGTCTGGAACGGCGGGGATTTCGTCAGTTCCTCCAATATCTCCCCCCATGGAGGAAGCCAGGAAATACGCCACGGGAATTATCAGGAGTGCCAACAGCACAGGGACTGCTTTTCTCATGTGAGCCACCATAGAAGTATTAACTTCCAAGTTCTTAACGGTTTTCAAAACTTCAAGGGGGAGTAAAGTGAACTGCCTGGGCACAGAGGGAGCACTTATTGGTCCCTAACTCCGCGAGGATATTAAAAAAGGAGATGGAATCACTCCTTCATCGGGAGGCCGTAGTCGAAGGAGTAGTAGACCTTCTGGTACTCCTTTCTGTACTCGGCGATCTCCTTCATGACCTTCTTCGGGTCCTCTTTGTCGATGAGGACGCGCCTCATGAAGACCGCTATGTCCTTCATGTTGTCTTCGAGCATTCCCACCCTGGTCATCTCTTGGACGCCTATCCTGAGGCCGCTCGGGGTGTTGACCTTCTCAAGCGGGTCCCACGGCAGGAGGTTCTTGTTGAGGATTATGCCTGCCTCCTCGAGGAGCGGCGCGGCCCAGCCGCCGGCGGCCTCGTGGAGATCGCTAACATCGACAATGACCTGGTGGCTCTCGGTGTAGTCCTTGTCCTCGCCAATGACCTTGAAGCCCTCCTCGGCGAGGGCCTCGGCGAGGGCCTTGGCGTTTTTGACAATCTGGGTCGCGTACCTCTCACCGTACTCGAGCATCTCGGCAGCGGTGATGACCTTTCCGGCCATGTGATGGAGGTGGTGGTTGCTGAGGACACCCGGGAAAATGGCCCACTGGAGCTTGGCGACGTCCTCACCGAAGTTCTTGTAGAGGATTATACCGCCCTGCGGTCCTGGGAAGGTCTTGTGGGTCGAGGCGGTGATTATATCTGCTCCCTCCCTGAGTGGGTCCTGGAACTGCTTTCCGGCAATGAGACCGAGCACGTGGGCTGCGTCGTACATGACATAAGCACCGACTTCCTTGGCCACCGGAGCAAGTTCCTTGACCGGGTGTGGGAACGGGAAGAGCGAACCACCGAAGACGACTATTCTTGGCTCGAGCTCACGAATGAGCTGAGCGGCCTTGTCAACGTCGATGTTGAACTCCTCATTGTCAAAGGGCCAGGTGTGGACTTCAAGGCCCCTCATTCCAGCGGCTCCGAATGGCATGTGGCTTATGTGGCCACCATGGGATGTGTGCAGAACGATAGCCTTGTCTCCCGGCTGGGTGAGACCGAAGAAAACTGCCTGGTTGGCGTTGGTTCCGGATATAGGTCTGAGGTCAGCAAAGTCGCTTCCAAATAGCTTGCAGAAGAGGTCAACACCGATGAGCTCGACCTCATCAACGTACTTACAGCCCTGATAATACCTCTGTCTGGGCCAGCCCTCGGCGTACTTGTGCATAAAGCCGCTAGAAACAGCGCGGTTGACGCTCGGAGAAGTGATGTTCTCACTTGCGATGAGGTTTATAGTCGAGCTCCTCCAATTCTCGTGGGCGTCCAGATATTCAATAACCTTGTCCCTGTACATCTTATATCTGTTCTCCATGGGAAACACCTCGATAGAGGTTTGAGCAGATAAAATATAAACCTTACCGCAGAATTGAAGGTTTATTCACGTGCTCTTTTCCTTTTGTTGGCAACTAAGCAGGGGCTGTTTCGGAAGATGGTGAAAAAAGTAAACTTTTTACAATGTATGCTGCATGTGCTGAAAGGATTTCAAAGCCGGGCAGGATTTTTAAGGACTGCCGACATAGGTGTACTCATGATAGAAGAAGCGGCCAAACTGCTCGCCCGCTCGAGGTTTGCGATTGCTTTTACCGGGGCCGGGATAAGCGCCGAGAGCAGGGTTCCGACCTTCAGGGGCTCCAACGGCCTGTGGAAGACGCACAGACCAGAGGAGCTCGCCACCCCAGAGGCCTTCAGGAGGGATCCCCATCTCGTCTGGAGCTTCTACAAATGGAGGATGGAGCTGATAGGGAAGGCCAGGCCAAACCCCGCTCACTACGCCTTAGCTGAGCTCGAAAGGATGGGAATCCTCAAGGCGGTTATAACTCAGAACGTTGATGATCTGCACCGCGAGGCTGGGACTAAGAATCTAATCGAGCTCCACGGCAACATCTTTCGCGTTAGGTGCACCTCCTGCGACTATAAGGAGAACCTGAAGGAGAGCGGTCGCCTGGAAGAGTTTCTGAAAGAGAAAGACCTTCCGAAGTGTCCGGAGTGTGGTTCCCTCCTGCGGCCCGATGTGGTCTGGTTCGGAGAGCCCCTGCCGAGAAAAGCACTGGAGGAGGCCTTCAGGCTCGCGGAGAGGGCTGACTTGGTGCTCGTCATAGGAACGAGCGGCGTGGTGTATCCGGCCGCGTACATCCCCCAGATAGTCAAGGAAACCGGGGGCAAAGTCATTGAGGTAAACCCAGAGGAGAGCGGGATTACGCCCATAGCCGACGTATTCCTCCGCTGTCCCGCTGGCGAGGCGATGGAAAAACTGATGGAGAGGATTGAGGGGCTGGTAAGATGAAGGTGAAGGTTTTTCTCATTGGTTTTAACGAGGAAGAAGCAAATGTCGTAAAGGAAGCCCTCAATGGACTCAGCGTCTTTGAGGTTCCCGAGTACTGCAGGGACTGGATCGTGGGGGATGTAGTGGAAAAGGCTGGGACGCTGAGCGGTTCCTGCTACTGGCATCTGAGGAAGTTCGTAATAATGCACGGCGTTGATAACGAGACCCTCAAAGATGCAATAAAAACCGTCCGATCCCTCGACCTCGGAAGGATCATATTCGCCACTACCACTCAGACTTCCCTGACGTGGAAGCTGGAGGATCTCCTGGACGAACTGATGGCCGAGGACGAGTACTTTCAGGCTCTGAGATGGGCCCGGGAGCAGGGCGCCAGGAAGAAGGGCCCGTTTCTGGATTTGGAGAAAGGTTAAATTACCCAAAGCACAACTAATGGCGGGTGGGGAGATGATAAAGGTCGTGTTTTTTGACCTTGACGATACCATCGTGGACACGTCCAAACTGGCCGAGATGGCACGGAGGAACGCGATAGAGAACATGGTGAGACACGGTCTTCCAGTTGATTTCGACACTACCTATCACGAGCTCCGTGAACTGATAAACGAGTACGGGAGCAACTTCGGCAGGCATTTTGATTACCTTCTGCGCCGTCTTGATCTTCCTTACGACCCCAAATGGGTGGCGGCTGGAGTTATAGCGTATCACAACACCAAGTTTGCCCACCTGACAAGCGTTAAGGGTACGAGAAAAGTCCTGCTTGAGCTTAAGAGAGAGGGACTCAGTCTCGGTATTATCACTGACGGCAATCCGATAAAGCAGTGGGAAAAGATACTCCGCCTTGAGCTCGATGACTACTTCGATGCAGTTTTTATCTCGGACTTCGTCGGCGTCAAAAAGCCCCATCCAAAGATATTCAAGAAGGCCCTTGGGAGGTTCAACGCCGAGCCCCATGAGGCCCTCATGGTCGGCGACAGGCTGTACTCCGACATATACGGTGCCAAGAACGTAGGCATGAAGACCGTGTGGTTTAAATACGGGAAGTACGCCAACCGCGAGCTGGACTACCTCGAGTACGCTGACTTTACCATTAACTCTCTTGAAGATGTTCTCAACATAGTCAGGAGGTTGACGAGTGAGGGGGAAAAGCGTTCAGATAAGGAAGTTCATGCTGATTGACAGCGCATACAAATCCAGAATCCTGCGTGGGGACAAAGTTACGACGATACGCTACGGAAACTACGAGGCCAAGCCGGGGAGCGAGGTCTACCTCGTCATAACGCCGAGCGACACTGCCATAGCCAAGGTCAGGATAACTCGCGTTGAGCGGAAGAAGGTCAAGGAGCTCACTAACGAAGATGCAAAGCTTGACGGCTTTTCCGACGTGGGTCAGTTGGTCAGGGAGCTCTCCAAGATATACGGCGAGCTCTACGGCGACGACGAGGTTACGATTATAGGCTTTGAAATGATAAAGCGCTTCGACGACGGTATCCCGCTCAAGTGGCTTAAGGGGCTCAACTACCGCGAGCCCGATGAAATAGCCCGCCTTTACCTGGAGAACCAGGAAAAGCTGAACCTGAACCGGGAAACGGACTTCATACTGCGCAGGATATACAACGAGGGCCTTGGAAGGGCAGTCAGAACATTCGGGCCAAAAAAAGTCCAGCAGGCGCTGCTCAAGGCATATCATGCGCTCTATGCAGCCGGCGTTATCTAATGGAAAGCTTTTTTAGTGTCGTTTTCCTTTTCAGAGTGCCATGGACGAGAGAAGAAAGCTTACAATCCTCACGGTTGCCCTTGCAATCGTTTTCATTGCCCAGCTGGCGGGCCTGTTCGATTGGATAAACCGGGCTGTAAACTCTGCCATCCCTCTCGTCGATACTCCTTTGGTTCGCGCGTTCACGTTTCTCGGCGATGATATGCCTTTTTTTGCGTTTGTATTTCTCGCAATTTTTCTCGACTGGCGCGAGAGGGAGAGGCTCTCCAGGGAGACGTTCGCCTTCGTCATTGCTGCCTTTGCTGGACTGGCTGTGGTCGGTTTGTTGAAGTTCACTCTGGGGGTTCCGAGGCCGAGACCCCTGCCGGTGGCGGGGGCCTTTAGCTCCGGCTCTTTTCCGTCCGGCCACACCTTCAGGGCTGCATTGATAGCAGCCTATGGAGACGACCGTTGGGAGAGGCTCAAGCCACTCTTTTGGGTCTACGCCTTAGCCATAACCTTTACGAGGCTCCTCCTCCACTACCACTGGCTCAGCGATGTTCTCTTCAGCCTAATCCTCGCTCCCTGGCTTTATATTCTGACCAGGGTCGCCGAGAGCCGCTGGCTTCCAGTTTACAATACCGTCGTTGAAAGGCTCAAACTGGGGGTGCTCCGGGTTGAATGAGCTCCTGAGGGTTTTTCTCCTCTCACTCCTCCCGACCTTTGAAGGTAGGTATGCCATAGTTTACGGTATAGGAAAAGGATATCCCCTCTACGAGACCCTGATAGTGGCTTCCCTCGGTGTCCTGATACTATCGCTGGTTCTTCCGATTACGCTCCCTTACCTGGACAAGCTGATGCTCTGGCTGGAAAAGACCCCCCTTGAGAAAATCGCGAGGCTCTACCTTTACTACGTGGAGCGCGTGAGGAAAAAGGCCCATCCCTACGTTGAGAGATGGGGCTTCCTCGGGCTGACTATCTTTGTCGCCATACCCCTCCCTGGAACGGGCGTATGGACGGGAGCTCTGGCCGCTTACCTGTTTGGCATCGAGAAGAGAATGGCCGTTCTCGCCTTGATCCTCGGAGGACTCCTAAGTATGGCGATAACACTCGTTCCGGCGCTAGGGCTGTTTGGGTAAAAAAGAAAGGTCAAAGCTTCTTGGCAATCAGTACACCAATTCCGACGATTAAAATGCCTCTGAGCACGTAGGCGGTGGTAGGGGATACTGGAAGCTTGCTCTTTGTTCCCTCCTTTGGGGCCATTTGTTCTGGTTCCCTTCTTTTATCCGGGGGTCCAACGAGTACTTTCTGCCGCTCAGGTCGGTGAGTGCTACCGAGATAACGCCGCTGTCTCCAGCGTGCGCTCTAACCATCGTCTCGTAGTCCCTGAAGCCCTCCTTCTTAAAGACCAGCGTGTGCGTTCCGGGAGTAAGGGTGATGTTGCAGGGCGTTGTGCAGTTCGCGGTCTTTCCGTCGATGTAAAGCCCTGCACCCCCAGGTACTGAAACTACCTGGAACTTAGGATACGGTAGGAGGGTCATGTTCAGGGCCAAACGCTCACCCGGTGAGAGCACCACCTTCCTGCTTCACTCCACAAACCCCTCGGTATATCCTGCGACCTTGTGCTCTCCAGGGGTCCGGTTCAGGGTACATTTGCCTATGCACATGAGATTACTGTCCACCTAAACCTCTGCGTCTTCCGGGTGAGCCTCTACCAAGAGCGTCGCGTTCTCCGGTTTGGGAATTCTGACTGTCTCGTTTCCAGCATTCCCGCTTGTGTTCTCGGTATTATCTGAAGTTCTCTCCAGCCCGTTGGGGGGATTCCTGTACTCTGAAGGAATCCCATAAACGACTTTGACGCTCACGGCATTTATAATCCGGGTAAAGTTGACGTTTATCGTGATTCTCTCTCCGGAACCTGGTTTCACGAGGAAGTCCACGTAGGGGGAGACACCATTGAATGAGTTGATATTCGATGCGACTGTTATGGGGCACTCTCTGGTTGGACTTACCTCAAACTCCACCCGCCTTTCAGCAAAATCGAGTCCGTATCCTTGGATGCTTTCATTGATGACAGGCAGGAGCGTGTTAAAGGCGTCCTCGGCACGTTGAGGATCCCTCCAAAGACGAGAACCGTGGAACCCTGCGGGTCGGAGTTTACATCAACCCTCAAGTATTCTGGAACGTAGCTGGTCCAGTTGAGGTAGTGTCCAACCGACGCCCAACCGTCTTCAATCCTGGTGATTTCTACTATATAGTACTCATCGCACACTCTAACCGGCGTGTTGTTGAACAGCAGGATGTAGCCGGTTCCGCTGGCGTTTTTCATGACTTCAAATACAGGCCCGTTACCCTCAACCGGCCCGTACGTCGTCACTGCACATTCCAGTGCTGGCCCGAGCCCGGGAGCTTCGGCGGCAGTCTAAGCGGTGCTTCGAACTTCAGCTCAATAGGTTTGGCGCCCTCAGTCATAATAGCCTCCCAGATTTTCCCACCATTCACCTTCAATATCGTCGTCAGACCTTCCTTGACCAGAACTGGGATTTTTACCTCCAACCCGTCGATTTTCAGGATAAGAAAGTACTCTTTGCCTTCATTTGTTGCAGGTAGCTCAACCCACGCCGGTGCGGTAAAGCTTAAATTCTCGTCCAGAACTAAAACTTCCGCGCTGGAATCGACAACGAGTATATCCCATGGCCGGCCTCCGGAGACGCCGTAACATTGTTTTGAACCGAAAGTGAGAGCAACAATAGTACAATGATTGCCGGGACGATTCTTTTCATAATTCACCACCTCACAGTGGGAACGCCCCTTCAAGCAGTGGAAGAACTTCCTCTGGATGGCCTGAAGCCTGAACCTTTCCCGCAGCTATCAGGACGGTGGGGTCTGCCATTCCAATAAACGGGTGCCAAATGTGGGAGATTACAACGAGATTAAGGCCGTCTTCATGCTCCCGCTTGATAACATCAATGACATTCTTCATGCCTCCCAGGTCGAGGTTGGCGAGGGGTTCATCAAGGAAAATCGGCTCGGGGTTTCCCCCGAATGCCTGGGCTAGGCTGATCATCTTCCTCATTCCGGCGGAGTACTCCCTGACCTTCTTGTCTATAAACTCCCCAGCCCCGAACATCTCCGCAGCCTCCCGGACATCCCGTCCATCCCCTCCTCTGGCCTCTGATATGTACTCCAGCCACTCCCTTCCGGTTCTCAGCGGGGGAAGCGCCGGCGGATCGAAGGAGACACCCAACCGTCTTCTTATCCCCTCGTCCCTCCAGGGGTCTTTTCCCAGAACCTCAATACTCCCCCTGGTGGACAGGTATGCCCCAGTTGCAATTTTCAGGAATGTTGACTTCCCGCCGCCGTTGGGACCTACTATGACGGTCAGGCCCTAGGAATCGTGAGGTCCATGGAATCGAGGGCGACGACGCTGCCAAAGCGCTTGGTGAGTTCCTTGGCTTTCACGATCACCGTCTCACTCCCAGCACAATCAAAGTGGCGAGAAGGAAGGCCGCCGTTCCTCCGGCCATGTACTCAACCCTCAGCACACGCTCCGATGGATAGGCCACACGGTTCTGATTGCGATCCGGGCCGTGCTGTTTCCGTGGTAGACGAAGTAGTAAGTCCCAGAATCCGGGAGTTCGATTTCCCTGTACATGTTTCCCATCGCGGGGAGGTTTGCGAGGAATTTTTCCCTCACCCCATCAAAGAGCAGGATGCTGTATTCCTCCTTACCGTCCGTCACAACGCTAACCGCGACCCTCCTGGCAGTGGGGACAAAGACCGACACGGACGAGCCATCCCCGCTGAAGAAGCCGTACGCAGTTGGATTCACCGATTGGTAGTGGGGAAGGAGCAGCGAGCTAACCGTGAAGAGAAAGAGCGCAAGCAGGAAAAACACCGTGAATCTATTCATCTCGCGTCCCTCCTTTCGCTGAGGACTGTTGAAGCGGCCAGCAGTGCCGACGGGACAAAAAACCCAACCTGGATGACGCCCACGTAGGGACTGCCGGCGTATCTCATCCTATACGCCGCTGCCGTTAGATATGAGGACATGGCGCTGGAGATGCTGAGGGGCGGGAGGTTCGATATTTCAAGGATAAAGGGGACGTACAGTACTGCCAGCCCCCCTAGTATTGCGGCGAACGAATTCGGGGACAGCACTGCCACGAAAAGCGAGACCGAGACCGTGTAAAAGACAGCCATCAGAAAGAACGTGAGAACGTTGATCCAGATCCCCTTTCCTAGGATTCCGGCGAGGAGGGAAGGGGAGCCGGAGAGGGTGTATCCAAGGGCCAGAAAATAAGGGAGCACGAACGAGATGAGCGCCAGAAAGAAGGTCGAAGCGAACTTTACAATGAAGAGCTTCCACTTCCTCATCTGAAGGGAGTAAACGGTGAGGGCAGCGAGGGAATCAATCTCTCCCCTTATTGAAAGGCTTGAAAGCATTACCGAGACGAAAGCCAGGACGCTGTAGGCTTCCTGCGAGATAGTCGGGAGGGCGAGCTTTGGAATGGTTGTAGCGTAGTATGACGCTGATTCGGGGCTGAACGGACTGAGTATTCTGGCTGCACCCATCCCAAAAACATCTCTCATGAACGCGAGTCCGGCCATCAAAAACCCGAACAGGAAAACGGTGAGCCTCAGAGGGTCGTTTAGCTCCCATTTCATCTGGGTTTTAAGCATGCCCATCCTTCCACAACTTTACCCCTATGGACACCAGAAGTGTCAGGGCCCAGAAGTGCATGTAGTACTTCCATGGAGTATCGGGGAAGAAGCTTTCATTTTCGTTTGGAAACTCAATGTTCGTGTCGTACAGCTTGATGCCGTCCGGCCAGATTCCTTCGCTCGATTTTCCGCGAATCTTGCGGTCCAGGCCTGTTCAACCTGCGGGGCCTTTCCAGAGAGATCAACATCTCCATGAGGAATGTCACCTACAGCGCCTACGGCAATGACACTGTTCTGACGTACTACCAGCCCTTCAGGCCCCGCGCATAGATATCACCACATGAAGGTTCTACTTCAGCGATGCGGGCAGGGACTGGTCGATGTCCGGGGGAGGAAGAGAGGAGTACACCTATGACTTCCTCACGAGAGTCATAATCGCGGGGTCGTTCAGCCATTCCCCAGAGCTGATGGCGCTGGGTGTGTTCAGCATCGACAGAGTTCTCCGGGCTTGGGAGGGGTGGAGGGATCTATGAAGAAGGTGGCCTTCCCTATGAGGGTTCCGTTCTCAGAGTAGGTCATACTGGTCAGGTTTGGGTTTAACACCTTCCATATCGTCAGGTTGGGAATTATTCGCACAGGTGGTTGCCCTCAATCGTGGCGTTTATGAAAGTTATGCTAACATTGATGAGCGCTTCACCTCCACAGACCTCAAGAACCTCAAACTGCAGGAAAATCCTCGTGCAGTCTCCGATTATAAAAGGGGAACTGTCTTTTTTCCAGGGGGAATCGTTACTCAAGTAGTCCATGATTTCCTTCTCCGGTGACTCTCTGATATTCGAATTTTGTGTATGCAATCTTTGATGTGTGGACCTTGTAGGGACCTTCGATAATTTTTGTTCCCATACTCCAAGACACTGCGGAAACGTGTTCTACTGTGTTGGTTTCGATAGTTGCACCTTCCATCATAAACCAAGACATATCCTCTGACTCCTGCCCAGTACCCCTCTCCGTTGTCCCATACATAATCATCAATATCATGTTTATAAATTTCCCAGCATCCAGTGGGGACACTGCTTTGGGAGGTTGCTACTACGAAGTTTCCGATAATATATCCAAAGAAAACCTACTATTAACAAAACACTAATAGCTCTCTTCAAATAATCACCTCTGAAGTTATTTGTAAATCTTCAGGTAGATATCGTATAAATTTTTATAAAGCGGTAAGTATGATAATGAATAGAAAATAGAAACAGTATCAGGCCAGCTCCTTCCCCATAGTCTCATCTCCAAGGGCCAGAACGTCGAGGGCACCTATTATAGAGATCACTGCTATAGTCAGAACCGCCAGCGCAGTGTCGCTGAGTTCCATGATTCTTCCTGCAACTATTGGGGCTATCCCACCGCCTATCCTAGCCATTGCTCCTGCCCACCCTGTTCCAGTTCCCCTTACACTGGTCGGGTAAAGTTCGGGCGTGTAGGCGTAGATGGCGCCCCAGGCACCTAGATTGAAGAAACTGAACAGTATGGCGCTCGCAAGTATCATGGATGTGTTGGCTGAGCTCGCCGCGAAGTAGAACATCAAACCCGCAATCCCCGAGAGGAACAGGTACGAAGAGAGCGTTTTCTTCCTCCCAACGTGCTCAATCAGATAGGCAGCACTCCAGTATCCAGGCAACTGGGCAACTGCAGTTATGATGAAGTACTGGAAGCTCTTGAAGACGGTTATTCCAAGCGTTGAGGAGAAAAACTTCGGAAGCCATATGAAGAAGCCGTAGTAGGCAAACGCTATGCTGAACCATGCTATGCTCAGCATTAGTGTCCTCCGTGAGTACTTCTTCCAGAGGTCTGCTATGGATGCTTTCTTGTGTTCCTCCGGGGGTTTCTGAAGCTTTACATCAACGCCGAAGATTATCTTCAGTGTCTCCTTCGCCTCGGAGACCCTACCTTTAACGAGTAAGAACCTCGGAGACTCTGGGAGTGTCAGAAAGAGCGGCAGGATAATCAGGATTGATCCGCCGAATAGCAGGATATTCCTCCAGTCTGCCATCACAAGGAGGGCCACCACTCCGATGATTATGGTTCCTATTGCCCAGGAGCTCTCCAAGATGGAAATCATTGCTCCTCTCATGGACTTCGGCATGAATTCGGCGAAGTACGAGCTGGCAACGGGCAGGGAACCTCCAAGTCCCAGCCGACGATAAACCTGAGAAGTATCAGCTGGTTAAGGCTCCCGGCGAAGGAGCTTGCTATGGATCCGAGTGAGAATGTGACGACGGTCAGGGTCAAGGTCTTTTTCCTCCCTATGTGATCCGAGAGGATTCCGAAAAGCCACGCTCCGAAGAGCATTCCAAAGAGGGCCGCCGAGCCGAGCGAACCGAGTTTGGGGAGGCTACCTTGGAAAGCGGGTTCCTCTTTCAGTAGGGGTATGATCAGGCTCGCGGCTATGGTGTTCACTGCAACAAATGCCCATATCGCTCCAAGCACGGCCAGAAGCTTGTAATGGAAGGTTTTAAGCTCTGAATTTTCTATTACTTCCATTTTTCACCACCACTACGGTGTATTCGGGACCCTTTCAGATTATTAAGGAAAGAGAAACAGTACTTTTAAGTGTTTGCCGACTGAAACCCCCAAAGTCGTTCATACTTCATCTTGGCTGGTTGCCATAGGAATAACGCGGTCATAGGGTTCATGATGCCTGAGAAAGGGGATGTGGCTTCTAAAATTGGAGTGCTGATGGCCACCACGAGCGTTCCTGGAGTTTACATCGGGAGTTACATGAACAAGACCGTGGAAGGGCCACTTTTGATGACGCTGCTCGCGATCCTAATGATTGTCATCCGGTTAAGATGGTGGATTAAATTGCGGAAAGGGGAAAGAGAAAAGACCTTACATCGTCGCCCTTGTTATTCCCACGTCCTTTACGAGCACGTATGGGGTGAAGACCGGCGTCCTGACCTCCCACCAGTGGATGTGGTGTAGCTGCTTTCCAAGGGCGGTGATGTTCTCCAGAATTCTCTGGAAGTTGTCGCTCACGCGGATGTTCCTTATGGGCTTCAGCTCGCCCCTCTCGACGAGGAAGATTCCGTCGCGAGGTATGGTCGAGAAGTCGCCCTTGACGTAGTTCTGGAAGCGCGTGTACCAGACGTTGGTGATGTAGATGCCCCTTCTGACGTCCTCGAAGAGCTCGTCCTTTGAGTAGTCGCCAGGCTCAAGGAGTATGTTCCAGGCGTGGGGCATCGTCAAACCCGCGTTGGCTGTGGTCTCGGTTCTGTACTTCTTAGCTAGGCTGGTGTTGAGGAGGAATGTCTTGAAGGTGCCTCTTTCAATTATGGTGGTTTCCCTCGTCGGAACGCCCTCGTCATCGAACTTTCTGGTGCCGTAGGCGTTGGGTATGTTGCCAACATCTTTGATGGTAACGTTCTCGTTTGCTACCTTCTGCCCGAGCTTGCCAACGAGGAAGGAGAAGCCCGCCTCGGCAGCGAAGGCCGACGTCATGAAGCTCATATAGCTGAGAAGGTTGGCAAAGGCTAACGGATCAAAGATAACATCGAACTTACCCTCAGGCCCCTGCTCCGGTTTCTGTGCTATCTTAGCTATCTCGCCTGCCTTTCTTCCCGCACTTTCGGGATCGAACTTCTTGAGGATCCTCACTGAGTTAGTTCCGTGGCCGCTCTCAAGGTCGCCGATGAAGGCTCTAACGCTTATCTCTATTCCCGTTCCCTCGTCAAAGGCCTCGACGCTGTTGCTCGTGGTTAGATAAAGCCTGTTGTGGTCAGTGTAAAGAACACCGGCGACACGCTTAGCCCCCTCCTCGAGGGCCGCGTTTATGGCGGTCTCAACGTACTCGTTCGGCTCATCGAGCTCGACTATGGCCTTATCAAAGGTCTCTGGTATATCCCTGTATTTGAAGGGTCCCTCGGCGATGCTGTAGTAGTCCTCCTTTGGAGACATGTTCTTTAAAGTCGAGAGTAGGGCCTTGAGCGTCCTCTCGATGTTCTCCCCGCTCAGCTCGGTGATGCTCGTTCCTGCGACCCTCTTCTCAAGCTCGACGAAGATCTCCACCTTCCTCTCGTGCCAGTTCTTGGCGACGGTTATCTCGTTGTTGGCGAAGCGCACCTGGCGTCTGTCCATCTCGTAGCCGAGGACGACAACATCGCCGAAGCCAAGCTCTTTGGCCTTCTTAAGGATGAATTCGTTAACGTCAAACATCTCCACCACCTCACGGCCTCCTCAGCGGTATTCCCCTGAGCCTCGCGTGGGCACCTCCCATCCAGACCGGAACGCCCTGGCCAGGCTCGCCCTTGCCACAGGTTCCTGGGAAGTACTCGACCTCTTTGCCAACGGCATCGACGCTGCTCCACAGTGCCTTGGTGGTTATCTCCAGAATCGGTCTCCTCACGGGGTGCTTAATCTCGCCGTTCTCGATGAGATAAGCCTCTCTGCCGATATAGCGCTGCTGGTAGCGCCTGTCGTCTATGTTCCACTCGTTGAAGGAGACCATGTAGACACCGAGCTTTATGTCCTCAATCAGCTCCTCGAAGCTGTAGTCGCCCGGCGCGAGGTATGTGTTCGCCATCCTCACTATCGGCTCGCGGTTGTAGTTTATGGCCCTCGCCGCTGCGTTCGACCTCCGCCCGAGCTTTGCGGCATACTCCCTGTTGGTGAGGAACTCGGTGATTATTCCGTCTTTGATGAGGTAGCGCGGCCTTGCCTTAACGCCTTCGTCGTCGTAGAGGTAGAAGCCCCAGCTGTTGGGTATCGTTGGATCCTCTATGACTGTGACAACTTCGCTTCCAATTCTCTCGCCAAGCATCTCTGGCTTTACGAAGCTTTCACCGGCCTGCGCCGCCTCCCTGCCGAATATTCTATCCGCCTCATATGGGTGTCCAACGCTCTCGTGAACAGCTATTCCAGCGACCTCGGGGCTTACGACCACATCTACTTTTCCTTCGGGCGGCTTCTGCCCCTCACCTATGAGCTTCTTCAGGGCCTGAACGTCCTTCACTGCCCACTTCCAGGGCTCATCTTTCTCTATGAGCTCTAAGCCGCCAGAGAAAGCCCTCTGGATGAATGGAGCCTGCTCCATCTGGCCGTTCTCGAGGACGACAAGGTTATACATTATCGAGACCTTTGGGATAACGCTTTCAACCAGCGCCCCCTCACTGTTGGCGAATATCTTGTGCCAGACGTAGTCCGAGTAGCCCAGGTACCTCATGGGCACGTTGATGCCCGTGTCGAGAACGTCCTCTTCAACCTTCTTGAGGAGCTCAAGCTTTTCCTCCACTGAGACTTCCCGGAAGTCCTTCCTCATCCTGACCTCGTAGTAAACCTTGTGGAAGTCCTCATCGCTAAAGCGAATAGGCTCATTCCTTACCTTCGCAGCTGCTTTAGCGAGTTTGACCGCCTTTTTAACAGCTTCAGCAACGCTTTCCCTGGTGAGGACGTTCGTCGAGGCAAAACCCATGCCCCCATTGACCAGAACCCTCACGCCAATTCCCCTGTCGGAGATAACCTCGAGGCCTTCTGGATTGCCATTCTTCATGGTCAGAGAAGTGCCGTTCTTCTCCTCAAAGCGAGCCTCGGCATAGCTCGCCCCAAGCTCTAAAGCCTTTTCAACGGCGAACTCAACGAGTTCATGCATGCACATCACCTCAGCTTACTGCATAGAATGGTGTGTTCAGGAGTATAAAAATCTTTTCGCTCAGATGATGGTCGAAAAAGAGGCTGCAATCTTCCACATCTGGAAGGCAGAACCGGAGAGAGGAATATGTCGTTCACTTCTCTTCGCAGGTGCAGGGACTGTTGCCGCAGTAGGGGCAGACGCCGGGGTATTTCTTTTTGGCTGCTTCCTCGAGGTCCATTCCGATGAGGTTGGCCAGGCTGGAGAGCCACGCCAAGACGTCGGCGAACTCCTCCTCCATTGCCTCCATGTCATTCTTCCTTATCGCCTCTGCTAACTCGCCAATCTCTTCCACGAACCAGAGGAACGTTTTATCCACTCCGCGCTTCGAGTCCTTATGAAAGTAAATCTCCCTTATCATTTCCTGGAACTCGCGAAGCTCCATCTTCTTCCCCTCGGTGAAGAATAGGAAAGGGGTATAAAAATCACTCGCTCGCCAGCTCTATGAGCTTCCTCATGTGGATTTCCGCCGTATCAAAGACCTCAATGCTAACGTCTCCAGCCTTTATGGCTAGAGGAAGCTCCGTGCAGCCAAGGATTACTCCTTCGACTTTCTCTTCCCTCGCATACCTCTCGATTAGTTCGACTATCCAGGGCTTGTTCCTGAAGTTCTCGAAGGCCAGCTCGTTGAAAATTATCGAGTTGAGCCGCTCCTGCTCCTCCTCGCTTGGAACCACTACTTCAAAGCCCTCCTCGCGGAGCGCGTTGACGTAGAAGCCGGAGCTCATGGTTGTTTTAGTTCCGAGGAGGAGAACGCGCTTTATCCTTCTCCTCTTGATTTCTTCAGCAACTGCCTCTATTATGCTCACCATTGGGACGTTTACTTCTTTCTGAACATCGGGGAAGACTTTGTGGGGAGTGTTTGCGGACATCACTATTATCTCCGCCCCTGCCCTCTCGAGGGCTTTGGCGGCGTTTATTAGGATCTTCTTCCTTCCCTCCCAACCTTCAGGGTTCTCGAAGAACCTCCGGAAGTTTATGGAATATATAATCAGCTCAGGGTAGATGTGCTTTTCAAATTTCTCGCGGCTTATCTCGATATATTTGCGGTAGTAGTAGCAGGTCGATTCCGGCGTCATTCCGCCTATTATACCTATCCTTTTCATGAGAACCACCAAGAGCGGTTGGAGTGAGTCTTTATGAGGTTTTTGGGGCTTGGATGAATTTTTTCTCAAGAAATGGGTAGAAGTAAAAGAACTAAACCATCAAAAGAATCCCGTCCCACAGCCTCTCTGCCAAGGCGCGCTTGTCCATCCTAGGCAGTTTCTTGACGGCATCAGCCGTTACGAGGATGACCTCGTTCTCTTCGCTGCCGAAGGCCTTGAGTGTGTTGGCAACTACCACGTCGCTTTTGACCCTCTCTATCTGCTTTCTGGCGGCGCTTACGAGTTCTTCTTCACTCAAGCCGGTCTCTGCCTTGAAACCAACGAGGAAAACATCGGGCTGGAGCTCTTTAACGCGGTCGATTAACTTGGGAGTCGGTTCGAGTTCGAGGGTTACCGGCTTCTCGCTCTTTATCTTGACATCTGCCTTGTTCTTAATGCGGAAGTCGCTCACCGCCGCTGCTAAAACCACGAAGTCGTATTTCTTGGCCTTCAGCTCGTTCTCTATCGCCTCTAGCATCTCCTCCACGGTCTCTACTTCGATTTGGTTCTCGACAAAGCTCGGCACGCTTCCCTTGGTCCTTATCAGTGTCACCTCTGCCCCTCTGAGGTCTGCCTCCTCAGCCATGGCAACTCCCATTTTTCCGCTGCTTGAGTTGGTTATGTAGCGTATCGGATCTATGTACTCCCTTGTCGCTCCAGCGGTTACAAGAACGCGCTTTCTGGCCAAATCTTTTGTATGGAGCTTTTTGATGACGCGGTATACTATCTCGTCGATGCTCGCTACCTTGGCCTTTCCCTCCTCGAACCTCGGCCCTATGAACTCGACGCCCAGCTTTTTGAGCTTCTCTATGTTCTCTGTGACTATCGGGTGGTCGTACATGCTCGAATGCATCGCAGGGGCAATCATTATGGACGTGTGGGCAAAGGCTGTCGTTACAACTGTCGTAACGGGTGTATCGTCGATCCCGGAGGCTATCTTCGAGATAGTGTTTGCCGTCGCTGGGCAGACTAAAATCAGGTCGGCCTTGTTCTCGTGGTCCCCCGCCAGCTCCACGTGCTCTATGAAACCAGTGATTTCAGTAACGACCGGGTTTCCTGTTGCGAACTCCATAGCGTAGGGGTGGACTATCTTCGTCGCGCTTTCGCTCATGACCGCGTGAACTTCCGCGCCATGCCTAATAAGCTCTCTGGCCAGCTTTACACACTCAACGGCTGCTATACTCCCGGGGATAGCTAGGACAATTTTTTTGCCAACCAGCTTCCGACTTTTCGTGGCGTAGATAAGCTTAACGTGATGGAGCATCTCAGTCACCACTCCCTATACGACCCGAACATCTAAATGTTTTGTGGCGGTGGGGACAGAAGGGGTCACGTTTTGGAGTCATCCTTTATTCTTTGTATCGAGCCATTTGAACTCTCTTTCAAGCAGTTTGAGGTGCTTCTCCTTGATAGCTGCTGGATCCAGCATGACTATGAGGGTGGCTCCAATCAGTATTCGCTTGTCCTTAAGCGTGGTTAGGAACTTGAAAATGCTCTCGAACCTATTTTCAAGGATGAGGTACTCCAAGCCATCAAAGATAATGACCGTGTTTTGGTCTGCACTATCAACGAGCTTCTGGAGGAGGGGCGCGAGGGAAGTTGGATGTATGGGGTTTTCCCATCTACATTGGTTATCCATAAGTAGGGGATTCCACGCTTTTCAATACCTCCGGTCTTCTGGTGATGGCAAGAGCTTCTTTGCCCCTCAAGTATGGTAGGATATCCCTAATGTTCCTGCTGGTTAAATAGGCATCTTCAGGAAGGGAACCCTCACCTTTCATGATTTTCTTGGGGGCTATCCTTATCCCTATGGTGTGCTGCATTCTCCACACATAGGTGAAGACTACTCCACTTCCCAAGACGAGCAGCACGCTATTGGGTATCTTCATGAACCTGTGCTGGAGCAATGCCGTTTATCATGTTCACAAAATATCCAGTCTAGAACACCGCCGCACCCAAGGTAACCCCGTTGAGGGTCTCGCTTCCAAAATTTCCCTGAGCAGTGAATAGGAATGGCGGAGGAGGTAGAGTTCCCCCTTCAGCACCAAAAAGCACGCTGCCTCTGCCAAGAGTTCAATTGTATTATAGATGTCCCACATCGTACCAGGTGCCCGTGGATAGTGCAAAAATGAGTTTTAATAATTTTTGTTTTAAGAATCAAAGCTATTCCTCCCTAATTGCATCTTCCTTGAACTTCTTGACTTCCTCCGCGGTTCCGACCCAGACCACGATAGTTGGCTCGACCGTTATCATGCCGTCCTTTATCATCGGCTTTATCTCGCAGATTGCTTTCTCTATCTTGTAGCCCCTGTCCACGGCCTCGACAATGATGGGTAAATCCGTGGAGAGCCTCATTACATCGGTGGAGTGAATTTTGCTCTTCTTCCCGAAGCCGTAGAGTCCACGATAAACAGTAGCACCAGCGATGCCCATCTCGCGGAGCTTTCCAACTATCGCTTTGTAGAGGGGCTTCCCGTCCCAGCGGTCGTTTTCCCCTATGTAAATCCTGAGGCGGAGCGTGTTCCAGTGCTCAACCTCGACCATTCTATCACCTCCTGGAAAGGACAAAGCCTGCAAAGACTAATGCAATCGTGATTATAACGTTTGCCGAGACGTTCAGGAGAGCTAAAAGGTATTCCTTCTCCCTCATGAGCGAGAATGTCTCATAGGAGAAGGTTGAAAAAGTGCTCAGGCCACCGCAGAAGCCCGTTCCGAAGAAGGTCCTCCAGTCTGCCGGAACGTCAATTCCCCAGAAGAGGAGGCCGTAGAGGTAACCGAGTATGAAGCTGGCTATGCTGTTGACGAGCAGAGTTCCAACGGGGAGGTCCCTGTAAACAGGCATTATTCCCGAGATGTAAAAGCGCGCCAGCGCTCCAAGGGCACCGCCGAGTGCTATCGCCACCGCTATCCTGCCGTTCATTCCATCACCGCCGAACCATGTGCAGGGTCTCTTTTAATCCTTGTCCCCAAAGGCCATGTAGTAGTGAATCAGCTCCTCAACTTCCGAGAAGTCTCTCCCCTCCTTCCCGAGTAACTTTCTCAGCCTCTTGTTCTCCGCCATCATTCCGGAGAGCTGGATTCCGAGGTTCTGGTTGTCGAGCGCTATATAATAGGAGCGGAACTTCAGGGGCGACCACTTCCCTTCAAGCTCGTACAGCTCCTTTTCAAGAGCATCTATATCCTTCTCAAGCTTTTCAAAGGCCTCCTCGTCGGCGTCGACTCCATCATTCACATAGCCCTGGAGGAGTATTATCCTTATGGCCTCCTCCGGCCTGAAGCCGTAGCGCTCGCACAGTTCCTCTATCCTTTTGAGGGTCTCATCTGGAATCCTGAAAGTAACCCTCCGCCAGCCCCTCCGCGGCTTAACGGTTATTTTCATCCCTCTTTTCCTCCAGCTCTTTTCTAAGACTTTTGTTCTCCTCGCTGAGTTCCTTCCTAAAGACCATCAAAAACTCCTTATCCCTCTTTGCCTTATCCTCAAACTCAAGCAGCTCGCAATAGTTTCTCCTCATCTCGTTGAGCCTCTTCTCCAGCCTGGCCCTCTGCTCCAGGAGGAACTGCAACTTGAGGGCTTTTAGGGTTTTCTCAAGCCCTTCCAGGTCTTTGAAGCGCATCACTATCTCCCGCCGGTTCCTCCGTATCTCAGCCAGCTCCTCGGAACTTACTTCTATCTCCATAGCAAAACGCTCCTCACCCGCCTTTTTCGCTCCTTCTTCCTTAAGGTTGCTCCGTTTTTGAGCCCTTTAAGCGCCTCTATAACCCGTGGAAGTGATGAGACCTCTTCTTTTGTGGGCCTTTCGGTTGCTCTATAGTCGAATTTGTCTATGAGAGAGTTCATTTTTTCCCTGAGCTTCTTCAGCTTCTCCAGCTGGACTTTTCTGAGCCTCTCCGCACTCTGGGGATTTTTCTCCCTGAGGATTGAGCCTATCATCTCGTAGTGCCTTTTGCAGAGGATTGCCTCCGATGACTCGTAAACGGGCAGGAGCTCCTCAATTCTCTCCGCGATAGCCTCCACCGTGTCCTTTTCCTTCTCCTCCACGAGAAGGCACAGGAAGCACTCGCCTTCCTTAACTTTTTCCCGGCTTTCGAGGGTTTTGATGTACGTTGAAAGCATGTGCTCGTAGATTATCGCCACTCCCAGCGGGCCGAGCAGCGGGTTCGAGTAGGCCTTTTTGAGGGTCTTCCAGGCGTGGTAGGTGCAGAGGCCAAGGCTCTCCTTGAACTTGGTCCTAACAGCGGGGTCGTTCACGTGCTCGTAGAGTATTGTATCGATTTCAGACTCCTCGTACTCCCTGAGTATCCTGCAGATTGGGCAGCCCTCCTTCATAGCCTCCCTGAGGTATATTCCCACGATATCCATCAGTACCACTTCAGGAGTTCGTCGAGGGCTTTCACGGCTCTGTAAGTGTTCTGGAAGTTAGATATACCCATCTCCAGCGAGCGCCTGAAGCCTCCGTTGGGGTTCTGCAGTGCCCGGATGAACCTGATATGGTCCTCTACATAGCGCGCCCTCTTGTCTAGCAGACTGAGACCTCTTATAGCATAGAACGTCGGCTCTAGGTAGGGGGGCAGCGAGTAGGGCACCTCGGTAAAGCCACCGTAGACCTCGCATCTGTAGAAGTGGGTAGTGTCTTGGACGGCATAGCCAAGGCCTTTGAGGGTGAAGAGGGCTTGGTAAGTCATGGTTGTGGTGGCCCCCTTCACCCCGAAGCCGTCTCCCTCGCGGAACCCCATTACGAACTCGCGTATCCTTTCTTTAGTCTCGCCGTCCATACGGTAACCCACGGCCGCCAGCGCCCTCATGGCCCAGTAGGTAGCCTCCAGGGGTGTGGCAGTTCCGAACTCCTCACTTCCTCCGAGGCCGACGGCGAACTTCCCTTCTAGCGGGTTGTATTTGGAGAAGAGCAGATCCAGCTTTTCTCTTGCCAGGTCTCTCGCTCCCAGTAATGACAGTGCCTCGATGGCCATTGCAACGGCCACCACCGCGGTCTGCATCTGAGCGGAAGTGTAAAGGAACTCCACTGTCTTCTCCCTCTCAGGAATTTCGAGCCCGAGCGGGTCGTAAATCTTTACCGCGTAGTACGTGTCGTTAATATTGGTCTCATTCAAAACGCTCACGAAGCAGTAGCCGCCGTCCTCGTGGCGCCTATCCTCAACGTAGCGGATGAGCGCATCAGCGTTAATAAACCTGCCAATCTCACTCAGCTTCGAGCCCATTCTACCGCCTCCCGCTATCTCTGGCAGGGAACAGGCGTCATCAGCCCAAAACGGGCGGTTCGGCTCGAAGCCCGGGCGGACGCCATCGCCAGAAACCCTTCGAATGGCGGTTAAAAACGTTTGTGGTTCAATCACCTAAAAATTTAATAACTTTAGAGCGGCCTTTAATTTGTGGTGAAATCATGGAGTTTATAGCGTTCACCTATGTCGGGAACTTCGTGGACAAAGAAATAATAACCGATGTTCTATTCAACGTTTTCGACGATACGAACCGCTTCTTCCAGCAGAATGAGATTCCCGTGAGGTTCCTCTACATAGGAAAACTTGAGCTGGAGCCGGGTTACCTGATAAACCTCAACACCCCTGAGGGCAGGATAAGGGTCTATCCGCTTGAGGCCCTCGTTGAGGTTCTCTACTCCAGACTGCTTCAGGAAATCAATGAGAAAGGGGACGTCAAGATGAACAAGATATTTGCCCTCACCACATTCCCGCTCGTTTCTAGGAATCCCTACTTCGACTTCTACGAGAAGTTTCTGGGCATTCACGAGGTCATCACAGGTCTCAGGATTATGATACTGTCGATGAAGCCCTTCGAGGTCCCCATAGCCCCCGACGATTCCGCCCATGAGCGCAGGATGAAGCTTGAGACGTTCAAAAGCAGGCTCCTCAAGGGTATCCTCCACGAAGTCGGGCACAGCTTTGGCCTTGAGCACTGCAGCAACCAGTGCGTCATGCATCCCCCGGCCAACATAGAGGAGTGGGACTCGCGGATCCCGGGCTACTGCGATGAGTGCCTCCTCAATCTGAGGGCAGCCTTAGAAAAGTAACCGACAAGTGTTTTAACCATGAGAACTTCTTAGATGGCATGTGGTTCAGGCGGATAGAGATTAGGGAAATTGAAGGGACCATAAAAGCAATGCACCACTACTTCGCGGTTCTCAGGGGAGACGAAGTGCCGAACTTCTTTCTATCAAAGCGGGTGGAAGTGGAATTTGACGAAGATGCGCCATTAGAAGAGCTGTGGGAGATCCACAAAGAGGCTATGGGTGGATTGGGGGAACGACCTCAGCGAAAGCCCGGAGAAGAGCCTCCTCGACCTCAAAGCGGTTATAGATTATAAGATCCTCAAGAGCTGCGAGCTCTGCGAGTTCAAGTGCCGAACGAACAGAAAAAAAAGGAAATCGGCTACTGCAGGGTGAAGGAGAGCCTCGTTGCGAGTGATTTCCTCCACTACGGCGAGGAGCCGGAGCTGGTTCCCTCTTACACGATCTTGTTCAGCGGCTGCAACTTCTGGTGCGTCTTCTGTCAGAACTGGGACATCAGTCAGTTTCGGGCTGGGGTTGAATATTCACCGAATGAGATGGCAGAAAAGATAACCGTGGCCTTCGCACGGGGAGCAAAGAACGTGAACTTCGTCGGCGGTGAGCCGACTTCAAACCTTTCCTTCATCATCGAGACCCTAGGCAAGTTAAAGTTCCGGTTCCTGTCGTCTGGAACTCCAACATGTACATGAGCGAAGAGGCGATGAAGCTTCTCGATGGGGTTGTCGATGTTTACTTAGCCGACTTCGGGTGGGAAAATGATAAATGCGCCCTGAAGTATTCGCGGGCACCCCGCTACTGGGAGGTTGTTACCAGAAACTTCCTCCTTGGCAAAAGGCATTACAAAGCCGAGTTCCTGATAAGGCATCTCGTTATTCCTGGTCACCTCGACTGCTGCACAGGGCAGATACTAACGTGGATAGCCGAGAACCTTGGAGAGGATGTTAGAATAAACGTGATGTTCCAGTACCGGCCAGAATACGAAGCAGGGAAACATCCAGAGATCAGCCGGACTCTTAAGGACGAAGAGATGATTAAAGCCGCACGGCTCGTGAGAGAATTTGGATTCAAGAACGCCTTGGTGGGCTAACCGCCGGCCCTTGCCAGTCTGAGGACATCCATGAACTTTTCTATCTCTTCGTCTGTCCCTTCCAGAAGCACTCTGTACCTCGGCATGCCGTGGAATGATTCTGCCTCCGAAATGACCAGCTCAACCTTTGCTCCAGATTTTTTCAGGATGAGCTCTATTTCGTCTGGCGGGATTGCTGTTATTAACTCCTTCCTCACGGCATTAGTCTTCTATGGTTTGGGGTTTTATAGCTTTTCAACATCGAAAACTTTATAAAGAAACCCGATATATGTAATATTGAAGTTACACATGGAGGGGTGATATGACATGAAAAAGTGGTTGGGAATTGGTTTGATGGTGTTGGGCCTCTTTGGCCTCGTGTTTGGAACAGTCGCAGCATACCAGGGTGTGCCGGGACCAAACCCGGATGTTGAGAGGGCCATGGAGCCTCAAATGGTCGGTCATGGCCACGGTGCCATGGCTGAGGATAGGGGCAGGTACATGGGCCTTGGAGTTAGAGCGACTGACCTGATAGAAGTCAGCATCGATCCTGCTGAAGTTCAGGACTATCTGAGTCAGCTCTCAGTTGAGGAGTTCACCAACCCCCGCGGAGTAACCATCCAGAAGCTCGTCTACGACGGTGACTATGTTGGCAAGGTCGTTGGTGACTACGACCTCAGCGAGCTGGACGTTTACGCTGCCTACGAGACCCTAAACGGTGTTAAGGTCTTCCTCACCTACGAGGGCAACATAGTCGGCTTCGTGCTCATGAAGTGAGCACCTCTGCCTCCTTCATTTTTAAGCTTTGGGAGGTGAGAACGTGAGAATCGTCGAAATTATCGGCAGATTCCTTTTGAGATTTGAACCTAAAAATAACAAGAACCCTGTTCTTCAATCCGAGTCGCTGTTGGCGGAAGAAGGAAATAAATAGATGCCTTAATTTTCTTCCACGAGTTTCTTCGCTTCTTCTAAGACTTTTGATGCGTGCCCCTTTGCCCTGACCTTAATTTTCTTCCAGACTATCTCTCCTTCAGGATTCAGGATGAATGTGCTCCGTATAACGCCCTCGTATTCCTTTCCGTAGCTTTTCTTCTTGCCCCATGCCCCAAGAGCTTTGATAAGCTCTGCGTTGGGATCGCTCAGGAGTTTTATTCTCAGTCCATGCTTCTCTTTGAACCTCCGGTGAGAGTTAACTGAATCCTTACTTACCCCAATCACCTGAAAACCGAGCTTCTCGAACTCGGGAAGGAGTTCTGTAAACTCTTTCGCCTCGGTCGTGCAGCCAGGAGTGTTGTCCTTTGGATAGACGTAAAGAATGGTCCACTTTCCAAGAACGGCGTCCCTGAGCGGGGCTTTGTTCCCTTTCTCATCAAAAACCTCAACATCGAGGTGGTTCATCCGATCACCGGGTCAATTAGGCTTTCCTAACTTATTAAGGTTTCGTTGGGATAAGATTATTAGGGGTAAGTGAAATGCCATTTTAGGTGAAAGACATGAGGTTGCCATCCCACAAAACGAAAATCATAGCCACAATAGGGCCAGCCTCCCTGAAGAGGAAGACGGTAGAGACCATGGTGAAGGCAGGAATGAGCGTTGCACGCATAAACTTCGCCCACGGAGACTTTGAACAGCACGCGAAGACAGTGGAACTGGTAAGGAAAGTCTCCGACAGGCTCAACAGACCCATCGCCATTCTCGGCGATCTTCCAGGAGTGAAGATACGCGTTGGGGAGATCCAAAACGGTTCAGTAACACTGAGACGCTGGCAAACGATAACCCTCACCACGCGGGATGTGGTTGGCAATGAGGCAGAGATACCCGTGCAGTTCAAGGACTTTCCCAAGATGGTATCCAAGGGAGACGTCATCTATCTGAGTGATGGCTTTATAGCGCTCCGTGTCGAGGAGGTTCACGATATCGACGTGGTCTGTAAAGTTCTCGTTGGAGGCACACTCTTCTCCCACAAGGGCATAAACGTCCCGAATGCAAGGATAGCGATAGACGCGGTGACGGAGAAGGATTTGCAGTTTCTTGAGTTCGCAATAGAGCACGGCATGGACGCTGTAGGAATAAGCTTCGTCGGCTCGGCCTACGACGTTCTGAAGGTCAGGCGCTTCGTGGAGGAGAGAAACGCGAAGATCTTCATAATCGCTAAGATAGAGAGACCCGATGCAGTAAAGAACTTCGACCAGATACTCAGCGCGGCCGATGGCATAATGATAGCCCGGGGCGATTTGGGAGTCGAGATGCCGATTGAGAGGCTCCCGGTGCTCCAGAAAAAGCTCCTAAAAAAGGCCAACATGGCGGGCAAGCCCGCCATAACAGCCACCCAGATGCTCGAATCAATGACCCAGGAAAAGCTTCCCACGAGGGCAGAGGTCACAGACGTGGCCAACGCCATCCTCGACGGAACGGACGCGGTTATGCTCTCGGAAGAGACTGCTGTAGGCAAGTATCCTGTCGACGCAATCAAGATGATGGCTAAGATAGCAAGAACCACCGAAGCCTACCGCGATTCCCTCTGGTCAACGCGCGTGGTAGAGTGGAAGATGAGCGAGTGGAAGGGCCAGATGCCCAAAAAGAGCACCATAAAAGACGCCATAGCGAGGAGCATCATAGAGGCCCTCAACTCGATAGACATCAAGTACATCCTTACCCCTACGAGGACAGGTGAGACGGCTAGGCTGATATCCCGTTTCAAGCCGAGACAGTGGATTCTGGCTTTTGCCACCGACGAGAAGGTTGCCAACAGCCTCATGTTCTCCTATGGAGTCTACCCCTTCCTCGTCGAGGAGACCAGCGAGCGCGAGATACTGAACCTCATCAAGGGCCTTGGTCTCGTGAACGAAAACGACACGGTTCTGCTGACGAAAGGAACGCCGATAGGGAAGACCGCTGGAACGAACACGATAAGGATATTCACCGTTGGGTGAGGCCCTCTGCATTCCATAGGTATATTTTAAGGGCTCTGGGTCTCTTGGAGTCTTATTGAAACTACAGATAGGCGCTGTCTTTGCCCTCTTTCAATTCTCCTAGAGTCTTATTGCAACTTGATGTCCCAATGACGGCGGCGGTGACGGCGGGTTTTCTTTCAATTCTCCTAGAGTCTTATTGCAACACTTGCAGATAAAGGAATGCTTGTGAGGGCTCTTATTTTCAATTCTCCTAGAGTCTTATTGCAACCTGCAAGCCCTTTGAAGTATCTTCTCTCTTCTTCCGTTTTTCAATTCTCCTAGAGTCTTATTGCAACGAGCGTGAGCGAAGTCATTGAGGAGGTCGAAGATGCATTTTCAATTCTCCTAGAGTCTTATTGCAACGGGCATCCTCTAGGTTACGGACTTGATAGGGCAGTAATTTTCAATTCTCCTAGAGTCTTATTGCAACACGGTTACGCGCTTGATGTGAAAATTGCAGTAGGAGTTTTCAATTCTCCTAGAGTCTTATTGCAACTCGCTAAGCTCATGTGGTCCATCACTAATCTCGCCACTTTTCAATTCTCCTAGAGTCTTATTGCAACGGTGGGAACACCTGGTCGCTTGTAGCGTCAACTGATATTTTCAATTCTCCTAGAGTCTTATTGCAACTGAAAAGGAGGCGCTGGCTTATGCAACGTGGTGGTGGTTTTCAATTCTCCTAGAGTCTTATTGCAACCCACTGACCCCGCAATACGAGCAATATACCAACGATATTTTCAATTCTCCTAGAGTCTTATTGCAACAGGGCGGCTTTTTCCTTCTTTTGCTCTATATGGCTATAAAGTGCCTTGAATCTTATAAGTTTTTCTGCAGAAGGGTGGTTTCAACGCTACGAGGATCTTCTATTCGGGGCCTTTTAGGAACCTCTCTCAGGAATTTCAGGGCCTGTACAGCTCAAAAATTCTGTGAACAAGAATGTTCGCTAGATTTCCAAAGGCCGAAGAAAAGAGAAAAATTAATTTTCAGACTTCAAAATCATTTAACAGTCAAAAAGACCAGTTTCCTCTGGAGAATGGGATAAAAACAGCCGTATCGTGCTATTCTCAATGTTATGAAAAAATTTCGTTACATTATAAGGTAAAGATAGTACCAAAAAGTCTGATAGTTACCGAGTGTTACTAAAGACTTCCAAACACTTCACCGTCCCCATTTTCCAGAGTTTCGGACGATGAAGTAAGAAGGCCAGGGATGCCGCAGTATGAATCTGCTCCGGAATCTCTTCGGGCAAGGGTTATAAGTCCCCCTCCAAACTCCCCCCCATGAGGACGTTCATAGTCAAGGCTAACAAGGCTCACACCAAGGCCGATTTCAAGCTCAGGGACTTACCTGGAACGAGCGGTAGGATTGACTTGCTCTGTAGGGTTCTCAACTCAGCTTTTCTGCTTTCCTACAGCTTCAGGAAGAACGTCCGCGTCTGGCTGAGCCTCTACGGCCCGCCGAACCCACCGAAGGCGATAAGGTTTGAGGGGCAGGAGATGAAGCCCAAAACGCTCAACCCCGACGAGCTGAGCACGGCGAAGCTGATAATCAAAGCTTTGAAGGTAGGAGAGACCCTCCGCGAGCCGAGCAAGGAAGTCCAGGTTCTCCCAGGAATATACGTCAGCAACATGACCTTTGAGGACATCGTGAGGAGAACCCTGAAAAGCTCGACCCTTTACTACCTACACGAGGAGGGCAGACCCATCGGGAGAGTGAACTTTTCGCAGAATGTTGCCTTCATCCTCGGCGACCACGAGGGGTTAACCCCTGAGGACGAGACCTTTCTTGAGGGCATAGCTGAAAAAGTGAGCATCGGAAGGAAAAGCTACCTCGCCTCCCATGTCGTGGCCTACGTCAACATCTTCCTTGATTCCCTCACTCCTCCGCCTTGAGTCTGAGCGAGGTATGCTCCTGCTTGAGCTCCTCCAGCTTCTCCAGTATTTTCTCGCTCATCTCCCTGAGCTGAAGGGCGAGCTCTTCAAGCTCCTTTATCTGCTCTTCGAGGTCTCTCTCGCGCTCCTCGATTTCTTCCATAGCTTCGGCGAGCTTTGCTTCATCCTCTCGCTTGTAGACCTCTATCTTGAGTCCCTCATAGTGCCACTTTATCTTTCCATCCTCGATGCTGAAGGGGACGCTTATCCTCACGACGTCCCCCTTGTCCACCCCCATCTCCTGGAGCTTTTCAAAGACGTACTGGTTGAGCTCCGCCGCGGCCTTTACAACTTCTTCCGGCTCCACCCTCCCGCGTGTTATTGCAAAGAGGACGCGCCTCACCTTGTGGGCGTAGCCGGATGCCCGAACAAAGCCTGTGCTCAGTTTCATGACCACCACCGTAATTGTTTTATCAACTGAGAAACAAATAACTAACGGTGAGAAAAATGAACATCCTCATCTTTGGGCCACCTGGGAGCGGCAAATCAACCCACTCAAGGACGATAACGGAGCGCTACGGGCTGACGTATATCTCCTCGGGGGACATGATACGGACGGAGATTGAAAGGGGAAGCGAGCTCGGGAAGGAGCTGAAGAAGTATCTCGCAAAGGGGGAGCTCATCCCGGACATCGTCGTCAATACCCTCGTGATTTCTCGCTTAAGGCGCGACAGGAACAACTTCATCATCGACGGCTACCCCAGAACGGCAGAACAGGTTCTCGCGCTCGAGAACTACCTCTACGACCACGGCATAAGGATAGACGTGGCGATGGAGATTTTCATCTCTAAGGAGGAGAGCGTTGAGCGCATCTCCAGGAGGAGGATATGTCCCAAGTGTGGTGCCGTTTATCACCTTCAGTACCGATCCACAAAGGTTCCTGGTAAATGTGACATCTGTGGCTCTCAGCTCGTCCAGAGGGAGGACGATATGCCGGACATAATCGGGAGACGCTACGACCTCTACGTCAAGAACATGGAGCCAATAATCAAGTTCTACAAGAGGCAGGGCATCTACGTTAGGGTTGATGGTCACGGCAGTATAAACGAGGTCTGGGAGAGGATGAGACCGCTCCTCGACTACATACACAACCGCGAAAAGAAACGGAAAGAACACGAATAAAGTTTTTTAGTCCCTTCTTCCAACCTTTTTTAGGTGGGGCTCAATGAAGGTGCGATTTTACGCCACGTTCCGGGAGCTGATAGGGAGGAAGGAGATAGAGTTGAACAGTTCCAGAACGGTAGGTGAGCTTATCGATTATCTGGCCGAGCACTACAATCCGGAGATAAAGAAGCAGCTCCTTGAGAGTCCCCACGCCAAGGAGGCAGGAAAGGCCATAGACGGAATGATCCTCGTGAACGGCCACAACATCCTGCACCTTAAGGGCCTCGACACCGAGCTGAAGGATGATGATGAGGTGCACATCTTCCCGCCCGCAGGGGGTGGCTGATGGCGGTAGCGGAGCTTTGCCTTTTTCTACTTGGAACAGAAAGCCCGAGTGTGGGCAAGTACCTCGAACCCATCATCAAAGTCATAAAGGCGAGCGGCCTGAAGTACCATGTCTGCCTGATGGGAACTGTGGTTGAAGGTTCCGTTGATGAAATCCTCGAGCTGGTCAAGCGCTGCCACGAGACAATCCTCAATACTGGTGTGAAGCGCGTCGTGATAAACCTCAAGATAGACGACCGGGTTGATAAACCGCTCACCATAGAGGGCAAAATGGGGGTTTAACGTGGTTGAATACTTTGACAGGATAGCGAAGCGCTACGACGACTGGTACAGGACAAAGACCGGTCGCTACGTGGATAGGACAGAGAAGTGGCTCGTGTTCTCGATGCTACGCTCTAAGGCCGGTAAAGCCCTTGACCTCGGCTGCGGCACCGGAAACTACACTATCGAGCTTAAAAAGCGCGGCTTTGACGTTATCGGCCTCGACGCGAGCGAGGGGATGCTGGAAATAGCCGGGGCAAAGGGCCTCAACTGCATCAAAGGCAATGCATATTCCCTGCCCTTTCCGGACGAGAGCTTTGACCTAGTCCTGAGCGTGACCATGTTTGAGTTTATCCACGAGCCTGAGAAGGTAATCGCCGAGATCCACCGCGTCCTCAAGCCCGGCGGTGAGGTTATCATCGGCACCATGAACGGAAGGAGCTCGTGGTTCTTCTTCAAGCGCCTAAAGAGCCTCTTCGTCGAGACTGCCTACCGCTATGCCCGGTTCTACACTCCCAGGGAGCTCAAACTTCTCCTGAAGAACGGGGGCTTTACTGAGGTCGAGTGTGCGGGGGTTATCTTTTTTCCATCCTTCTGGCCCTTCTTAGGCTTGGCCGAAAGGATTGATAGAAAATGCCACAGGAAGCGCAAAAACTTCGCCGCCTTTATAGCCGTTAGGGGCGTGAAGACTTGAGAGGGACCAGGCTCATAACGAGGGAGGAGGCCTTCAGGCGCGCCGAGAGGATAAAGGAGGAATACGAGGTGATTTATGGCATTGAGTTTGAGCTTGAAAGGGAGTTCATCCCCCTGGAGCAGGTCGTTTCCACCCAGAGGGAGCTCAGCGGGGCCAAGCTGCTGGTCATCCTTCAGGAGATCAAGCACGCTACAACGCGCCTATAGTAGTCATACCCCATGGTGGGAAATACTACATGCTCGATGATCACCACAGGGCATTTGCCCTCAAAAAGCTCGGCTTTTCCGAGGTCGAGGCCATCATTCTGAGACCAAAAACGGCTTTGTTCCTGGCGTTGTAAGAACAGTAAGAAAAGAAGAGTTAGAAAGGCTGGAAGACGTAAAAATAGTGAGAGATTAGCCCTCCCAGATCACGTACTCCTTCTTGGCAATGAATATCGGCTCTATCCTCTCCTTCACTACGACGACCTTGTCCTCGCCGTACTTCTTGTAGAGCTCCTGGAGGTACTGCTCAAAGACGTTCTCCGGCATGCTCGCCTGGACGGTTATGGTGTTGTTGCCGGCCTTCACGCTGATGCCCTTCTTGACGGGGATGTAGGTTATGATGTCCATGTGGGGCTCCAGGCGGAAGTTCGGCTGGTTAATGTCCTTGCCGTTGGGTGCGACGTAGTAAACTATGCTGGCCCTGAGATAGAGGTCAGCGGTGTAGTTCTTCCTGAAGGCCGCAGTAAGCTCGAGCTGGCCGCTCTGGCCCTCATTAAGGATGTAACTTGGGTTGGCAATCTTTCCATCGACCTTCGGCGCGCCGTTAAGCACTCCGACAGGGCCGTCCTGGATGAGGACGAAGCGGTAGCTGGTGACGTTCGGTATCGTCAGGCTGACCTCGACGGGGGTCTCGTTGAGGTAGTTGATGTTAACATTCTCCGCAACGACTTCCCTCTTGACCAGCTCGGTTCCGTTGTAGGCCTCAAAGACCAGGGTGGCGTCTTTAACGTCCCTGCCGAAGGCTGAGATCCAGAGTCTAAGCCTCTGTTCGCCGAGTGGGAGCTTTCCGCCGGCGGTCGTGCTGTAAAATGCCTTCCATGTTCCGTTCTCATATTTGTCAATCCTGTAAACTGCGAAGGGCCTGAACTCGTAGGTCGAAACTCCACCGTTAGTGTAGACCGGCTTGAAGTTCGCGAAGAGCATCTGGGCGTCCCACTGCTTGAAGGAGTACGGTATGTGGAAGGCGAGTCTAACGAAGTTGCTGAAGGCTATGCTCTGGTACGCGAGCAGGCCGTAGCCCTGGAAGACGTAGAGGACGTAGGGTATGTCTCCCCTTCCCTGGATGACCTGGCCCTTAGTGAGGTCGATGGTCATTATCGGCTGGTAGGCGTACTGGCCGTTGGTGATGTAGACTACCGTTTTGCCGCTCTCGTTGACGTAGCGGATGTAGTTCGGGTATATCACCTGGAACATGGGATTGTTCTTGTATTCCTCGTAGGTTATCGCTCCACCGAGGTAGCTTATGGCGTTGAACTTGTAGATGTCCTGCTGCCAGACTATCATGTAGTTGAGCTCCCAGCTCTCGAAGTCGACCTCGCTCTCGTTGCCGTAGTGGGCGAAGAAGTCCGCAACTATGTAGCGCCTGTCGTAGGCGTGACCGCCGTCGGTGGCAGAGCGCCTGTTGCTGAGGAGGCTTGACTCGATCCAGTAGCCGTAGTCCCACCAGCTGGTGGCACTGTCAAGCGGGTCGCTGTTCTCCCTGAGCCATTTGAGAGTATTCACCCAGTCGGCCGGGACTGAGCCCTGGGCCTTTGATGTGTTGATGGCCACGTTGTTCATATACTGGGCACCTATGATTGGGAGCGGCAGGAACAGGAGGATGAGGAGCATCGCGTAGAGGACCCTAGTGCTGATGCTATCTTTCATGTTTTCAACAAACAGGAACACTTCGCCAATCGCAACGCCAGCCAAGAGGAGTATAGCGCCCGAAGCCTGGAACACGAATCTAACCGCCATGAGGAGCAGATAAACCGAGCCAATGTAGTAGGTCACGAGGAAGACTTCCTTATAGCCGGTGAGGTCACTTTTGAGGAGCTTTCTGATGAACCTGACAAGCACTATGATGAAACCAGCAAGTGAGAGCAGGAAGATAATTCCGTCTTTGGTCTTGACACTGTAGTAGCTGGCTATTGTTTTCCAGTTAGTCTTTGCAAGTTCAGCAACAGTCTGGTAGAGCGGGTTGGACTGGTACGCGGCGCCCATGTACTTCAACATGTCAGGACCGAGGTAGAGGTAGGCGCCGAGAAAGCCAACCAGGCCGATCGCGAGAACGGTTCCAAAGCGGTGCTTTCTGTGGGAGTAGCTAAGCCCGACCCGCTCACCATACAGCATTATTGCAACGAGCACGGAAAGCCCGATGAATGCCTGAAGGGAGAATATAAGGAAGCCCCTTATTCTGACGAAGCCCGTCGGGTACAGTGCTATTCCGATGAGTAGTGACAGCGCGTAGATCGGGTAAAATTCTTTAACAAAGCGCTTGAGCTCTTCAATCTTTCCGAATACGAAGAGGATTATCGTGTGTGCCGCCGCGAAGAGCAGGAGGATTCCCACACCGAACTGGCTTCCCAGCCAGACGCCCATGTAGAGGACGCTGGCTATCAGGAAGAGCAACCCTGAGAGGATTTTCTTCCAGTTCCACTCCTTCTCGTCGAGGTACACGATGAGGAAGAACACCGCGTAGAGGAAGAACATCATGAACGGACCTTCACCACGGTTGTTACCCGAGTAGGTCTTGCTGAAGTTAGCGTAGGAGAACATCATGAATGCTGCCGCCCAGACACCCGCCCAGTTGGAGTGGAGCTTCCTTCCGAGGAGATAAACGGCTATGATGGTCATTGCTCCAACGAACGGCGGCCAGAGCTTGAAGGCATCCATCACGTCGTAGCCGAGCGGACTAATCAGCTTGTAGAAGAACGCCTGAACCGCGTAGAGGCCAAGGGACCCGCTTATTTTAAACCCCGTCGGTGGGTTGGCGTAGGGGAAGTACTTGGGGAGCCACTCTTGGATGGCCAGCTTGTAGAGCTCGTAGTGGTAGAAGGTATCCGGATCGAGGAAGGTCTTGTAGTTGGACGTAACGGCCCTTATCTTGAAGCCGATGTATGCCAGCAGGAGAACTATCAGCGGAAGCCCGTAGGCCTTGAACTTCTGATAGTACTCGGAAATGGAGGATTTCTCCTCCTTTTTCTTTCGTTTTTCCTTAACGTCGGTTTTCACCATTCAAACCACCTCATTCAACGGTAACTGACTTGGCCAAATTCCTCGGCTTGTCGGGGTCGTTGCCCCTGAGGACGGCGAGATGATATGCGAGGATCTGGAGAGGGACGACGTAAACTATGGGCGTGAGCAGCTCGTCCATTGGAGGCATCTCTATAATCACGTCCGAGACCTTCTTAAGGCTCTCATTATCGCCTAGGGCTATTATGTATGCTCCCCTTGCCTTGGCCTCCTCTATGTTGGAAAGCATCTTGTCGAAGGTCTTCCCGCTTGGAGCGATTGCAACCACTGGAACGCCTTCTTCGAGCAGTGCCAGCGGGCCGTGCTTCAGCTCACCCGCGCTCAGTCCCTCGGCATGGATGTAGCTTATCTCCTTGAGCTTGAGAGCTCCTTCCAGGGCGGTGGGGACGCCTATGCTCCTTCCGATGTAGAAGAAGTCCCTCTTTTCCTTAAGTTCTTCGGCGAGCTCCCTGAGTGCGCCATCGTGCTTGAGAACTTTCTCAACAAGCTCTGGGATTCTGTTTAGGTTCTCCTCAAGCTGCCTTAAGTACTCCTTATCGGCAGTTCCAAGGGTTCTCGCAAGGGCTATCGCGAGCATGGTAAGAACTGTAAGCTGGGTGGTGTAGGTTTTCGTCGCGGCTACGCCTATCTCCGGCCCCGCGTGGGTGTAGAGCGTTAAGTCGGCTATCCTGGTCGCCATACTGCCAATGACATTGACTATTGCCAGAACTTTTGCGCCCCTAGCTTTTGCCAGCTTCATGGCCGCTAAAGTGTCTGCAGTCTCGCCGCTCTGGGTTATGGCTATGACGAGCGTATCCTCATCTATCAGCTCTTCCATTTCATAGCGGAATTCGCTGGCCTCTTCAACGATTGGAACCTTCTTCGCCAGGCGCTGGAGGAGGTATTTCCCGACCAGGGCGGCGTGGTAGGAGGTTCCCATTGCAACGAAGAAGATTTTATCGTACTTCGCTATCTCCTTGGCGACATTTTCTATAACTTCCGCGTTGCCGTGGATTGCGTCCCTTATCGCCCTCGGCTGCTCGTAGATCTCCTTCAGCATGAAGTGCTCATAACCAGCCTTCTCGGCCATCTCGAGCGTCCAACCTATCTCCTGGACGGGCTTGTCAATGACTTCACCGGTCGAGAGCTTTTTAACGACGCAGGAGTCCTTCGTTATCACCGCGTATTCCCCATCGTCAAGGAAAACGGCCCTGTTGGTGTACTCCAAAAACGCAGGCACATCGCTTGCCGCGAAGTTTTCTCCCTCACCTATGCCCAGAACGAGCGGACTCTCGTTCCTCACGAAGTAGAGCCTGTCCGGCTCTTCTGTGTAGATTATTCCCAGAGCGAAAGAGCCCTTGAGCTTGAGCAGGGCTTTTCTCATGGCTTCTTCAAAGCTCTTGCTCGACTTGAGCTCATCCTCGATGAGGTGAGCTATGACCTCAGTATCAGTGTCGCTCTTGAAGACGTGTCCCCTTTTGAGGAGCTCCTCTTTTATCTCGCCGTAGTTCTCAATTATGCCGTTGTGGACGAGGGCGATTTTGCCGGAGCAGTCAGTTTGGGGATGAGCGTTAACGTCGTTCGGAACACCATGGGTCGCCCAGCGGGTGTGGCCGATGCCCCTTTTTCCTGGCATCTCGAGCAGACCAAGCTTCTCGGCCAGCTCGTCTATCTTTCCGGCACCTTTCTTAATGTGAAGCGCTCCATTTTCCTCGGTGACTATTCCAGCAGAATCGTAACCTCTGTATTCGAGGCGTTTGAGCCCTTTAACGATAACCTGACAGGCCTGTCTTTCGCCGATGTACCCGATTATGCCACACATTTTGCTTCACCGTGTTCTGTTACTCTTTTCCCAAATAAATTCCCAAAGTTAAAAGCGTTTCTCAACTGACTACCTTCCACCCTGTGTTGACCATTAATATGCTCTTTGGTGCAACCCTCGATGGAAGAAAAGCCTTTATACCCCCTTATCCATTTCATCTGGGTGGGTCAATGGACAGGAAGCTCGACGAGTTCATAGGCAACACAAGTCCAAAGGTCTCTCAGGACGATGCGCCCCGCAAAAAGAAGAAACGCCTCAAATCCACGAGCCTGGAATCTTTTCTGCCTGAGGAACATGTGGCTTACTTCAGAAAGCTTCGCATAGGCTCGAAGAAGATAAGGAACGCCAAAATAGAAGAGCTATAGCGTCTCCGCTATTATCGCCTTGTCCTTGAACTGGAAAACAAAGGCCCTTCTTTCTCCCGTCAGGTTCGCCTCTATGCGCTTCCTGAAGCGCCAGTACTCATTCTCGGGGATGCTTATCCTGAGCGTCGCCCTGCCGAAGCCCTCCTTCCTGAGAAAGTCGTTTATCCTCAGCGGGTGGAACTTGGTGACCCCAACGATAACATAGGAACGCTTAAAGTAGTCGCTCTGTATTTTCTCATCGCTCGTCGCCAGAACGCGCCTCTTCTCGCGGAGCAGCATTTTGAGATTTCCATGGACTGCGTGGAAGAGCTCGTTTATCAGGTCTGCATAGTCTACCGCCTGCGGAATCTCGTGGAGATAGGCCTTTGGTTCTTCCGTCCATGTTACAATATTTTCGAGGTTCGGGTCGCTCTCCAGCCGGACGCCCTTAGGGAGCATTACCGCGCTCCTATCTGCCTTTGCCAGCGTCTCAAAGTAGAAGGTCAGTCTGTTGAGGTGGCCGAAAAGGTCTATGTACTCGAACTCTCCTTTCCATGGAACCCTCTCGCGCCTTATCTGCGGGGGAAGGTCAAAGATGAACGCATCGGTTTTTGCTTTGTAGGCTTCGTAGACCTCTAGTGGGCTCGGCAGCAAGTCTTCAAGCCTTCTCTCGGGCATCTCGGGGGGTCTCGCTGGATCCGAAAAGATTACGTCGGCATCGATGTGTTCTATCGTTTCGGGTGCGAGGGAATCGGCGTTTATGAACTCGATGTTTCTAACGCCGTACTTCTCGGCGTTTTTCCTCGCGAACTCTATCTTCTTGGGGTCTATATCAACTCCGTAGGCCTTCTCTACCTTCATCGCGTAGAAGATAAGCTGTATGCCTATTCCGCACGAAACGTCGGCTATGCTCTTAACTCCAAACTCTGCCAGCCTCTCGGCCCTATATCTCGCGACGACCTCGTGGGTGGCGTAGCGCAACCCTTCCAAGTCCATCCATAGGTCATCGCGGGAGAACTTGTCCCTGGCCCTGATTCTCGCCCGAGCTATTTCTGCTATCTCCTCCCAGTTCTCACCAAGCTTCGCGCGGAGCTTCTTCTCGTCGAGGCCCTTTCTGAGCATCTCAACGGCGAGGTTGATTTGCTCTTCCTTTATCTCGCTCATGTTCCCAAGCTCGGAGGGAAGCTTAAAAACGTTGCCGAACTACTTTGAGTGGTGGCAATAATGAACTGGAAAAGGGTTGCGTTCATTATCATCTCTGGGCTCATAATAATAGGTTCTTTTGGGTATCTCTACGGTATAGCTTCCCAGCCAAAGCTTAGGGACTACGTGGGGGATGAAGTATGGTACGTCCCCGCCTCAAGGAACATCCTCCACAGGCTCGGCGTCGAGCTGCACTACGTCAACGAAACCACGAACGCCGAAGGGGTCAATGTAATATTCTCCAACACGAGCATGAGGATAAAGTACCAGTACTCCGTCGAGAAGATAGCCCTCCGATACAACGCCACCTATGAGAAGAAGTACCTCAAGTTCCCGGGCGTTTACTTTGAGATTCCCGTTGAGAACCTTGGGGCTTTTCTGGACGAGCTTGAGCGGGAGATTCCTTCCGATGCCTATTACGTTGTTACGAGCTACTGGTATCCTGACAAGGAGAACATCCAGAACTACCTGAACACAGAGCATCCCTTCCTCGGAAAGGACCTCATAATGCTCGGCATGCTCATCGAGGATAAACCAATCAACTGGCGCCTTCCCGGGCTGATAACATTTTTCATCCTCAACATCCTCGTCCTCCTAACCGCGTATAAAATAAGCAGGAGCTACCTCGCGGCTCTCATAGCACTTCTCTTTTCCGCCGCAGACCCGACACTTCAGGCGACTGCCGTAGCTGCCATGCTCGACATTCACGTGGCGTTCTTTGTTGCGCTCTTCATGGCCCTGCTCGTCTTTGAGAAGAGAGGTGCCTCGGGTTTTGCCGTCGGCTTAGCCGCAGCGGCAAAGCTCAGCGGTGCCTTCGGCTGGCCGGTGCTTTTGGTCAGGGCATTCAAACGGGAGAACAATCTCCCGAGCTTCCTCCTCACCATAGCGATATTTCCTGCCATCGGCTTCATCCTGCCCAACGTCCCCGCGATAATAGCCATCGGGGTCGAGAAGTGGTTCAGGGAGTTTCTCGGCAGCTTCCGCTGGCACCTCAGCTCCAAGGGTGGCCACCCAGCGGCTTCTCCGCTTTGGCAGTGGTTCATAAACAAGAAGGCCTTCGCGCTCCACTACGACCCCAACATCTTCGTTCGGACAGACCCCTTATTGCTCCTGGCCATGGTGGTCTTTATCTTCGCCATGCCCTGGCTTTACTGGAGGAAGCCGAAAATCCTGGTTCCCTTCTGCATCTTCTGGAGCACGGTAGGCTTCTTTGCCCTCCAGTATCTCCTCGGCGGAACCACTCAGTTCAGCTTTTACGCAACGGTGCTCGTTCCCCCGGCGGCGGTAACCATGGGCGTCGCCCTCAACGAGCTCATCAACTGGGATGCCTTCAGGGAGTCGAGAGAATTCTACATCAAGTGGGGCCTTAAGGTAAAGAATAGAATTATAGGGCGCCTCAAAAGGGGCGAAAGGCCAACCGGTAGAGATGACCCGGGCACCTCGGGGAACATTGAGGAGAAGCCGATCCCGGGACTGGAAACTTCAAGAAAATGAATAATCGCGACTTAAGGTTTATCCCTTCCCGAGGAACTCCCCGAGGGTGAGCTGTCCTCTCTTCTTTTTCTCTGCCGAGAGCTTCTCCTCGATCTTCCTAAGGGTTTTCCAGCTCCTTCTGACTATCGGTGGAAAGTCGCCGTGCCGCTTGTAGTAGTCCTCAAGGAACTTCCTCGTTCTCGGATCGCTTGGATATCCAGAGCCTATCTCGCCGTACTCCTCTTTAAGCCTATCAATTTCCCTGTCGCGTGTTACCTTAGCGAGTATTGAGGCGGCGGAGACGGGAACGAACTTGTCGTCGGCCTTGTGCTCGGCTATTATCTCTGCCTCGAAGTTCAGCTTTGCCTTTATCTCCTCGCCAAAGCGGACCTCCTTCACGTCAGCCGCGTCTATGTATACCACGTCGGGCTTCAGTTTAAGGGAACTCAGGGCTTTCACGAAGTTATCCACTTCGAACTCGTTGAGCGTTCCCTCGCGGGAGTCTATCTGCTCGGGCCACAGTTCGATGATGACGTAGTCGTCGAGAAGCCTGATTATCTCGTCGAACAGCCTCTCGCGCCTTTTTGGAGTGAGCTTCTTTGAGTCCCTCACGCCGAGCTCCTCCAGCTTTGGAATGTTCTTTTCATCAACGACCACAGCCGCTATGACCATTGGGCCGAGGACTGGACCCCTGCCGGCTTCGTCTATTCCAGCGAGCTTCAAGATTTCACCCCCTGAAGAGCAGCGCACCGTAAATGACGCCGAGCATTATCGTCGCTATGCCGCTCGGCGGGATGTCCGTGAAGTACGCTAAAACAACAGAGGACAGCTCTATCCCAAGGGTTAGGAAAAGGCTCACGGCAAGTATCTTCCTGATGTTGTCGCTCACCATGAGCGCTATTGCGCCTGGCAGAACCGCCACCACCTGGAGCGTTATAAGTCCAACCGTCTGGACTATGAGAGCGCCTATTGCCCCGACCAGGACGTAGAGAATCATTAGGTAAGCCCTAGCTTTGCCGCCGTAGCTCTCCAGGCCTTCAGCGTCGAAGCTTAGGTAGAGGAAGTCCCTATAAAGGAGCAGCATGACGAAGAACATAACCGCGCCGCCGAGGACGAGAACCGTCAAGTCGTTGAGCGTTATGAGAAAAATCTCGCCCGTCAAGTAGGAAACTATGTTCTCGCTGAGGGGGAAGTAGGGTCTGCTGGCCATCACCTTGTAAAGTACTCCAAAGCCGAGGACGGTTAGGCCGGCCACGAAGCTCGCCACTATTCCGACGGCAGAATCAGGTGAAAAACCAATCTTTTCAAGCTGGGCGATGAGGAGGACTATTGCAACGGTTACAATCAGCGCAACAAGCATGACCAGACTCATATTTCCGAAGATCAGTCCGAGTATCATTCCCAGAACCGCGCCAAATAGGAGGGCGTGGAATATCGCGTGGGTGAGAAAGGCCAGCCCCTTGGTGTTTATCAGTGGGCTGAGCATCCCGAGGAGGACGCTAACCATAACGCTCGCAAGGATTGCCCTGATAAGGTACTCCGGAATCAACGCCCGCCACCTCCGTGGATGTGGGTGTCGCCGATGATGCAGTATAGCCTGTCCTCGATCTTTACCGCCTTTGCCAGTGGGCCGTAAACGGACTTTATAATGGTGTCCTGAAGGACCTCATCCGGCGTTCCAAAGGCTATGAGGCGTCTGTTAAGTAGCATGACTTTGTCCCCAAGGTCTATGAGCGGATTGACGTCGTGGGTGGTGATTATCATGGTTATTCCGCTCTCGCGCTTTATCTTTCCGAGGACATTTGCCACCTCCACCCTTGCGCTCGGGTCGAGGGCTGAGAGGGGTTCATCAAGGAGGAGAAGCTTCGGGTCGGACACCAAGGCCCTCGCGAGGAGAACCCTCTGCTTCTGGCCGCCGCTCAGCTCTCTGAAGAGCTTGTCCTTAACGTGGGCGAGTCCAACAAAGCCAAGAGCTTCCTCGGCTTTCTGGAGGATTTCCTTTGGGATTTTGAAATGGATGAAGCCTTTCCGGTAGATGCCGCCCATGGCAACTACCTCTAACGCGGTCAATGGAACGCGCTCGTTGAGGACGTGGCTCTGGGGGACGTAGGAGATAAGTTCCTTGGCTTCTTCCGGTTTTCTGCCGAATACTTCGAGCTTTCCGGTATACTCCCTGTGGAACGCCGCTATGGTTCTCAGAAGTGTGGTCTTTCCTGCCCCGTTGGGGCCAAGGAGGAGCAGTGTCTCCCCGTCATCCAGCTCGAAGGTTACGTCTTCCACAGCCCTCTGCCCATCGTAGAGTATCGTGAGGTTCTCGGCCTTTACTACCTTCATAGTCATCATCCAAAAGATGCCTTTGAAGGGTGCGCTTTTAAACTTTAATGTGCCCTCACTGGGCAGTCTTGGGTAGTCTCAGTGCAAAAATTTTAAAAGTGGGGTGCTGTACTTCCGTTGGAAAATTTTTGCAAGGCTTAAGCTTATAAGGGCTCAATCCTAGGGGAGGGGGGTGATGCTCATGGTATACCATAAGGGTAAGAAGAAAAACAACAGGCAGGTGGAGGGAGACGAGGTAATTCGTGTCCCCCTTCCAAAGGAGGGCCAGCTCTTCGGCGTGATAGAGCAGGCCCTCGGAGCGGGATGGATGGACGTCCGCTGCTCTGACGGAAAGGTTAGAAGATGCAGGATTCCAGGCAAGCTCAAGAGAAGGATGTGGATGCGTGTCGGCGACGTCGTCATAGTCCAGCCGTGGCCGGTGCAGAGCGACCAGAGAGGCGACATTGTCTACCGCTACACCAGGACCCAGGTGGACTGGCTCCTCAGGAAGGGCAAGATAAGCCAGGAGTTCCTCACTGGCAGCGAGCTGCTCTTTTGAGCAACTTTAACCAGTGATGACGATGCGCGAGGAGTTCATCGAACGTGAAATCGAAGAGGTGCTCGGTTTAACAGAGAGGCGCGAGAAGGACAGTGAGCTCTACAAGATAGCTAACGAGGTCTTCGACAGGACGACCAAGGAGACCCTTGCCTATCTCCACCGCAGGGGCAAGATAGAGAGCCTCTACGGCGTGATAAGCACGGGCAAAGAGGCCAACGTCTTCGCTGGGATAGACAGCGAGGGCAACAGGATAGCAGTCAAAATCTACCGCACCTACACTACCGAGTTCCGCAGGATATGGGAGTACTTAGCTGCCGACCCGAGGGTTGGCTATCTGCCAAAGGACATGCGCAAGCTCGTCTTCGTCTGGACGAGGAGGGAATATAAAAACCTCAAGAGGGCTATTAAATATGCTGTTAGGGTCCCAGAGCCGATAATCTTCCGCAACAACGTTTTGGTAATGGAGTTCATAGGCGACGAACTGCCGGCCCCGAGGCTCAAAGACGTCGAGAGGGAGTTAACTAAGGTCGACTTCGAGGAACTCTACGCCTTCACGATGGGCGTTATTGAGCGTCTCTGGAAGCGCGGAGACATGGTTCATGGGGATTTGAGCGAGTACAACATCTTAATTCACGAACCCCCCGTCGTAATAGACTGGTCCCAGGCAACGGTAAAGAGAAACAAGATGTCTGTCTCGCTCCTCAGGAGAGATTTGAGGAACGTCATCAACTACTTCGCCCGTAAAGGTGTCTCAGTTGACGACTTCGAGGAGAAGTTTAGGGAACTCATTGAGAGCAGGTGAGAGTTATGAACGAGTTTGAGAGACTACTTAAGAAGTACGAGCGCGTTGATAAGGAGGGCAACCCGATCAGGGACGATGAAGAGGAGGTAACCTACGCTGCCCTTGGGGAGCAGGAGGAGTTCGTCAAGATACCCAAGGACAGGGTCGCCGTTCTGATAGGGAAGAAGGGCCAAACGAAGAGGGAGATAGAGAGGAGAACGAAGACAAAGATAGAAATCGACAGCGAGACGGGTGGGGTCTTCATAACCTCCACGAAGGAGACCGACGACCCCCTGGCCGTGTGGAAGGCGCGCGATGTCGTCACGGCCATAGGCAGGGGCTTTTCGCCCGAGAGGGCCTTCAGGCTCTTCAACGAGGGTGAAATACTGGAGGTAATCAACCTCACCGACATCATCATCGGAAACGATAAGAACGCCCTTCCCCGCGTGAGGGGCAGGATAATCGGTCGGAAGGGCAGGACAAGGGAAATCATAGAGGAGATGAGCGGTGCCGATGTGAGCGTCTACGGTAAGACCGTTGCCATAATCGGAAATCCCCTCCAGGTTGAGATAGCTAAGACCGCCATCGAGAAGCTTGCCAAGGGCTCACCGCATGGTACCGTTTACAAGTACCTCGAGCGGAGGAAGAAAGACCTCGAGCTGGAGAGTTCCTCCTACTACGAGGCCCTTGGCGGCGTTGACAACTTCGAGGAGGAGTAAAGATGGCCGAAGCCAAGGAGCTGTTCAAGGAGTTTAAGATTCAGAGCGTCAGCGAGTTTTTCAGGCGAAACGCGGCAATGCTGGGCTATACCGGAAAGATACGCTCCCTCACCACCGTCGTCCACGAGGCCGTTACAAACTCACTCGACGCATGTGAGGAAGCTGGAATACTCCCCTACGTCCGTGTTGAAATAGAGGAGCTTGGGAGGGAGCACTACAAGGTCACAGTTGAGGACAACGGCCCAGGCATTCCCGAGAAGTTCATAACCCACGTCTTCGGTAAGATGCTGGCCGGTACGAAGGCCCACAGGAACATACAGAGCCGCGGTCAGCAGGGTATTGGTATAAGCGGTGCAGTGATGTTTGCCCAGATAACGAGCGGAAAGGCAACTCGCGTTATCACCTCCACCGGAGACGACAAGATAGTTGAGGCGTGGGTTAAGATTGACGTCGACAAGAACGAGGGCAAGATAGTCAAGAAGGAGAAGCACCCCAATCCTAAGGGCTGGCGCGGGACGAGGATCGAGCTTGAGGTCAAGAACGTTAAATACGTCCGCTCGAAGCAGGGTGTCTACTGGTACCTCAAGCTCACCGCTATAGCGAACCCCCACGCCCACATCGAGCTGATTGAACCCGATGGAAAGCTCATCGTCTTCCCGCGCTCGAGCGAGGAGGTTCCAAAGCCGCCGGTTGAGATGAAGCCTCACCCGAGGGGTGTTCTAACGGACGACGTTTACAGGATGGCGAAGAGGACTAGGAGGAACACAGTAAGGCGCTTCCTCATCGGCGAGTTCTCCAGGATAAGCGACAAGAAGGTCGACGAGCTTGTCATGTACATAGCGGCGCTCAGGCTCATCAAGACTGAGGAAGACAAGAACGTCCAGGAGCAGTTCTACGAGAGGCTCATGAACGAGGAAGTGGAGAAAGTCCTCAAGTCCTTCGGAAGGAATTGGCGCAAGGTCGTTAAGGAAGTCGAGAAGATAATGGAGAAGCCGCCCGAGAAGCTCACCTGGCATGAGGCTGAGGAAATCGTTGAGGCCTTCAAGTTTATGAAGTTCCTAGCACCGCCGACGCACGGTTTAAGACCTATAGGTGAGGAGAACATAGAGAAGGGCCTCATGGGAATCCTCAAGCCAGAGTTCGTCACCGCCGTTACGAGGCCGCCGAAGGTCTACAGCGGAGGTATTCCTTTCCAGGTCGAGGTAGGCCTGGCTTACGGCGGAGAGATAAGCAACGGTTTCGACCTTCTCCGCTACGCCAACCGCGTTCCGCTCCTCTTTGATGCCGGCTCATGTGTGACGACCTTGGCGGCTCGCTCCATTGACTGGAAGAGGTACAAAGTAGACGACCTCGAGAGGGCGCCAGTGGTTCTCATGATAAACGTCATCAGCGTCCACGTGCCCTACACTGGAACGGGCAAGCAGAGCATAGCCAATGTGGAGGAAATCTACAACGAGATCAGGCTGGCAATAATGGACGCCGCGAGGAAGCTTCAGACATACCTCAGCGGAAAGCACCGCAGGCTCTACCAGGTGAAGAGGAAGAAGACCTTTGAGAAGTACGTGCCTGAGATAGCGAGGGCACTAAGCATTCTGACGGGCGAGCCCGAGGAGGAGATTAAAAACTACTTCCTGGGGTTCATCGAGATGAAGTTCGCCCAGAGCGAGAGTGAAGAGAGAGCCGTCCCTGCGGAGGTGACCGAGAATGCCTAAATCCAAAGCCGTCAAGAGAAGCCAACCGAGAGAGCACTTTGTCTATGATCCCCAGAAGGTTCTCAGCAAGCTCGAAGAGTACGGAAGGAGGGTTCTTGAGGACATAAAGTCGGGCAAAAACCCCTACTTCGACATACCTATGCGTGGCCTCGGCAACGTCTACTTCGACGAGAAGAGGAAAGTCATCAAGATGGGCGACAAGCTCTCCAGGAGGTACTTCCTCAACGTCGCTCACGCGAGAAAGTTCATGCAGACGCTCCTCACAATGTCCTACGTCAAGAGGCTCGTGGCCGAAGGCAAGCACGCGAGCCTTCGTGAAGCCTACTACGCCAACAAGCACACCATTCCGGGAACGAAGGAGAACACCTTCGAGGACCAGCGCGAGAGCGACCCGATCATCGAGGACCTTGAGAGAATGCTCGGCGTTCTCCGTGAGGAGATGCACCTCACAGCGGACAGGCGCGGCTACATATACGGTGACATCGTCATACGCGACGGGGAGGACGAGTTCAACACGAGCAAGCTCGGTATGGGTGGCTGGGCCGTTCCAGGAACTGTGGAGCACCTCCAGTTCGTGGAAGTCAATGTTGACTACGCCCTAGTCGTCGAGACCGCAGCTATGGCCGACCGTCTCATCGAGGAAAAGTTCCCGAAGAAGGAGAACGCCCTCATAATAGCCACCCAGGGACAGGCCTCCCGTGGAGTCAGGAGGCTCATCCACAGGCTCCACTACGAGGAGGGGCTGCCCATCATAGTCTTCACCGATGGAGACCCCTACGGTTGGTACATCTACTCCACCATAAAGCAGGGCTCCATTAACCTCGCATACCTCAGCGAGAAGCTGGCAACGCCGGAAGCTAAGTTCGTGGGCATGACCATGGACGACATCGAGAGGTACGGGCTCAAGAACGTCACCGAGAAGCTCAAGGGAATACCGCCCAACAAGAAGGGTGGTCCGACGGGCGACTACAAGAGAATCATGGAGGAGATGAACTATCCATGGTTCCAGAACAAGGAGTGGCAGAGGCAGCTCCAGCTCGCTCTCAAGATGGGGGTTAGGATAGAGCAGCAGGCTCTGGCCAATAAGTCCCTCGAGTTCGTGGCGAAGAAGTACCTCCCTGAAAAGATAAACAACGGTGAGCTCCTGCCATGACGACGACAGAAGAGCTCGTCGCACAGGTGAACAAGATACTGGACGACATCGGGATAGACATGGATGGGTTATTCGAGACTTTTGACGTCCCGTCCATTTCTTACCGTTTGAAGGAGAACCTGTCTCTCCTCCAGGAGCTTGAGGAGAATTTATCGAGGCGCGTCGGCGAGGTTGCTCCCTCGGTGGGGGGCTTCGACAAGAAGAGCAAGGATCCTCACATCCAGTGGATATACAAGAAGAAGCGCAACCGTGTTTTAGCCCTTGAGAGGCTCCGCTCGGCTATTACCTCCCACAAGATGGCCCTCGCTTTGATAGCGGCCAACTATACTTTCACCCTTGGAAAGAGGGAGCTCTCAATCAGGGAGCTCAAGAGGGAGGATATTCCAAAGGTTAAGGCCATCCAAAAGCCTGTCCAGCTCGGGCGCATTGAGGTGCTTCCTTATTTGGCATATTCCGGTGACGTACTCCGCCTTCTGGCAAGAGAAAGCATCGAGGTCAGGGAGACCTTCAAATTCATAAAGGCCAAGCTCCGCGAGAAGGGGACAGTGAGAACGCGCGGACTGCGCATAGAGGTGGAATACTGGGAGAACAACAGGCTTAAGAAGGCCCGTATAGACCTTCCGGCCAATGCGGACATCGAGAGCGAGCTCCGCCAGCGCTACGGGAAGCGCTTCCGCTGGCGCGTGCTGAGCTTCGTTAAGACAAAGGGCGCCATTATAAACAACCACTACACAGTGGATAACCTTGCGCTGGCCTACTCTATCCTCGATCCAAAGAAGGGTGCCGAACTGCTCGGCTTGGACTTGTTCCGCTACTATTTCCTCACTTCTGAGACCGAGAGGGAAGTGCTGGGCCTCTATCCGGACATAAAGCTCTGCATCGACTGCCACTACTCGATCTTCGATCTTCCCTTCAGGGATGAGCCTGGCTTTAAAACGGGCCACGGTAGCATACTCATCACAAGGAAGTGTGAGATGGAGAGGGCCCTAGTTGGCAGGAGGAAGGATATAACCAACATCCCCAACTATCTTCTTGGAGGAGTCCTGCTCTACGGAATGAGCGGCTACAGCGAAGAGAAAGTTGCCGAGTTGCTGGACATCCCAAAGGACGAGCTCATCGAGGCCATAAAAAAGTTCGTTATATCCGGCCTTCACAAGACGCTCTTTGCAGACACCAAGAAGTTCGAAAAGTTTATGCCAAAGAGCGACAGGGCGAAGCAGTTCTTAGCCCTCCTCCAGGGGTGATGGTGTGAGGGTGGAGATAAAGGCCAAGAACAACGCCGAGCTCATAAGGAAGCTCAACGAAAGCCTGAACGAGGAAGTTACGGAAGTCTACATTAACCTTCGCCCGACCAAGGAGATACTCGTGAGGATCCTTGAAAGGGCCCCCAACGTGAGGAAGATTTCCTGCCCGCCGAGCCTCTATCCGAAGGTCTCGAAGAAAGCGATAAACGCCCTCGCGCAGATGGGCATAGAGCTCGTTCCCGGGGGCTATCCCCGTGGAAGGCCGCGGAAGTACGATGAGCGGACTATCCGTGAGGTTTACGACCTTATACGGAAGGGCGTAACCCCCAAGGAGATAAGCTCACGTATGGGAATTCCGCTCAGGACGGTTTACTACCTGATCGAGAAGATGGGTGCTCGGCAATGGAGAGAATGAAGGCCCTTTACGGGGCCCTGTTTTCCTTCCTCCTTCTGCTCTTCACCCTTCTCGGGAGTACTGCTGTGCACGGCGGTGTTACGGTCTTCAACATCGAGTGGTTCTTTTTCTTTGTGAACCTGACGCTCCTCGCGATGGCTGGCTACGTAGTTAAAATAATGCTCTCAGAAGGCCTCGACAGGGAGGAGCGAAAGAGGAAGAAGAGAAACGTCCTGGCGACGATAATAACGATACTTGCCTTTTTCGTGGCGATAAAGCTTCTCCTGGATAAGAGGACGGAGAAGCTCTTTGAGGGCCCCGATGCGGTGAAAACCATCGAAGGCGCCTTGGACTACATAACTTCTGGAGGCGTTCAGGTCGTCCTGAGGGAGCTTCCTGCGGTCTTCTATCTTCTTCCCTTCATTATCTTCCTGCTCATAGCCGGCACAGCTCTGTGGAGAAGGAAAAGGAAAGTGGAGTTCGAGGTGCGTTTTAACCCTGAGATGCGCTACGAGGCCCTCAAAGGGACGCCGGCCGAGAGGGTCATCAAGATGTACAAGAACGTCGTCGCTGGCCTTGTCATGAAAGGCTATCCCTACCGCAAAAGCTGGACCCACTGGGAGCACGAGGAGAAGCTCAGGGAGATTTTCCCAGATTTGGATGACCTCGACGTCCTAACACGGATTTTTGAGAAGGCAAAATACGCCGGGAGGCTTAGCGATGGGGACGTTGAAGTGGCGCGGGAGAGCTATGAGAGGCTGATGGACTTTCTGAGGTAGTCAGAGACTCTGACGGGTAGGGAAAAGATTTAATACCCTTACAGCCTCCATTCCTATTGGTGATTGTAATGATTCGTCCGGTACCAATGAAAAGTTCAATGTATTCTATAAACAGGTTTTTGGACAGCGAGTACGGGGACTTTGGCTTCGTCGTTGAAGACCTGAAGCTGTTTCCCAGCGGGAGGTATCTGGCAGTTCTGGTAAGACTGGATGACGACTCAAGGTTCATACACGCTTTTGAAACAGGAGGACGGCTCCTCGAAGGTTGGGAAAAGGGCATTCCTGTGCCCTGCGCGGACGAGGTGGTGATGTTTCCAGGGAAAAGAGAACTCGCAGTCTTCACGAAGTGCTATACTGGGGAGGTTAAAATTTACCCTATCCAGTCGGACAATCCGGAATCTGATGCGCTCTCAGTAACGTTTACCAGACTGCCCCTTTACGTCAATTTTACCTCCCTAGGAAGGCTTGTGGTGTTCTGTGATTACAAGGTAGAGTACTTTGCACCTGCGGAGATTGAAGTCATCAAGATTCCAACGCCATCAAATGGTTTTGCGTATCTCCATTCAGTAAAGGATACCAAGGACTCACTTTACCTGCTCTATACCTTCAGAGAGAATCAAAAGCCGCGCCTGGAGCTGGGAATGGTTCCTCTCCCAATGTTTCCTTACTATTCTTCCCTGGAGTTCTGGGATGGCGTTGAGACCCTCTCAAAATCCAGCATTGTGCCTCGGGGAGGAAGGCATGTGGGGGACATATGGCTGGAAAACGGCTCTTTTATTGCAGCTCTCGGCACCAAGGGGGGAAATGAGATTTACCTCATGAGCGCCGCCGGAACGAAAGTGGCACTGCTTCCCGGGGAGCTGGTGTTCCTATCATTCACATCCAGAGGACTTTTTGTCATAACGGGTATATACGGTGGAAACCTGAAGGCCTGGCTCGTACCCTTCGATGTCATTAACACCACCAAAAAGATAAAAGTGGAAGATTTCCGCGGAGATGCGGTTCTGGGGAGGTATGTCCCTGGGGTTGTTGATCCAAAGTTCGCGGGAATATCAATGGATGGGAGAGTTCTTTACTTAGGTAGAAGCGGGGGAAAAAGTTCGGGCGGAACTTTCTATTACTTTCTCCGCAGGGACGTGGACTACCTTTACCGGCTCGAGGTGTCTGAAACTCCGAACCGGGAAAGTGAATCAAGGGTGGGGGTTTCCGAGCTTGGACCTGTTGGGAACAAAAAAGGGGAAACGGCCGAAAAAACTGGGGGGACGTTTCTGGAGCCCCTGCTTCAGAGGTTCAAGCAGGTCATCATCTACGGGCCGCCCGGCACGGGTAAAACATACCTGGCGCTTAAAACCGCCAAAAACGCGGAGTTTGTCACATTCCACCAGTCTTACAGTTATGAGGATTTCGTCGAGGGGTTTAGACCTGTTGAAAAAGACGGGAACGTTGTGTACCGTGTCTTCGACGGAGTATTTAAGCGCCTGGCAGTGCGAGCAATATACGACTCCCTACCGGAGGAATTCCGAGAACACAAAAACAACGCAGGGTATGAGGATATGAAGCTAGCAGTCCAGAAGTTCCTGGAAAAAAGGAGAAAAGGAAAGAAGACTGCCATTAAGCCTCAGAGAGAATTCTACATGGTAATTGATGAAATAAACAGGGGCAATATAAGCAGAATACTCGGTGAGCTGATAACCCTCCTCGATCCCGATAAAAGGCTGGGCGCCCCAAACGAGACTATAGTGACCCTTCCATACTCGGGAGAGCTTTTTGCGCTACCCCCCAACTTATACATAGTCGCCACCATGAACTCGGCGGACAGAAGCATAGCGATGCTCGACATCGCACTCAGAAGGAGGTTCGCATTCGTGGAACTGTCTCCAGATCCTGAGAAACTCAGAGGGATAAATGTGGATGGGATAGACCTTGAACACCTCATCATGAGAATAAACTCCATTATCGAGCAGGAAAAGGGCAAAGACTACACCATAGGGCACGGATACTTTCTCGATGTTCCCTCCGCGGACGACCCAAGGCAGGCGCTCTACCTGGTCTTCTACCACAAGGTGCTGCCTCTTTTCCAAGAGTACTTTTACGGGAACTGGGAGCACCTCCGATCCCTCTATCCAGGCTTTGAGTTCATAGACGAGAGGGGCCGGATAATTCGGATGAACCTTGACGAGTTCATGGATGCCCTCCGCAGGCTGGGGGGGTCGGAATGAGGGCGGTAACCCTTTACGAGTTCCAGAGAAAGTACCTCCAAAGTCTCCAGGCTGAGGGTATAAAGGTATCCCCCTCCGAACTCCAGAGGTTTTTTGACTTTATCAACAGGACTTACGGCCATGAAAATGACGTCCTGAGCCTGAGATACGACGTCAGCAAGGGGGACTACTACATCCAGGCCCATGGGAGTGTGGGCTTCGCATACTACCTTGGGGATGAGCCGTTCATGATACAGGTTCTTCCGAAACCCTACAGGCACGATTCCGACCAGAGGCGTTCCATGAAGTTCTTCCTCAGTCTGCTCAACCTGAGCGGCAGCCTGGGTATGAGCCCACGCGATATAGAGCTTGCTGTCTCCGCTTACCAGGACGAAGGTGAGCTGATCCATGAGCTGTTCTTTTACCTCTACGTCTCCCAGCTGGGGAGGAGAATATTCCACGGGATGTACCAGGAGTACAATGAACTCGAAGAGAACACCAAGACCATCCGGGGGAGGGTGCTCCTTTCGCGTTTGATCAGGACAGCACCCGGACAGCTGGATATCCCCGTCAGGCATTCGGTCCTTGGAATCGACAACCCGCTGAACAGGGTATTGAGGGCCGCACTTGAAGTGGTGACGGAGAACTCAGAGTGGAACGGGGTGAGAAGGGCGGCCGGCTCTCTTCTTGAGTACTTTAGGGGAGTTGGACAGCTCAATCAAAACGATTTCAGCAGGGTGTCCTTCAACCCCCTGAACGAGAGGTTCAGGCCAGTCTACATCCTCGCAACAATAATCCTCAGAGGGTTCAGCAGAGGAAGTCAAAGGGGCACGGCGCAGCAGGGAGTTTTTATAGATATGGCTCATCTATTTGAGAACCTGGTGTATCACACAATAAAGAGGGCCCTAACTGGGTGGGGGAGGGTCTACAGGGACTACCTCCTCCCGCACCTTGTTAAAGATTCCCGGAAGGTGGAGGCAGAATTGGGGGCTGTTTTTACTTTCGGGCCCCCGCTTCCGGATATACTAATTGTAACAGATTCCGGGAAATGCGTGGTTGAGGTCAAATACCGCAGTCTCCTTGTAAAGATGCGGGGGAAGTGGCGGAGAAAGCTCGTCCGAAACAGCGAGGAGCTCTACCAGATATACTCCTATTCCCGCCTCGCCGGAGGAAGTGCGGCGATCGTTTATCCCCGCCTGGAGGGGGTGTACAACCACTGGATTCCGGACATGTTTGGGCCCGGCGAAGAGATTCTCAGCTTCTTCGACGGTACGCCCTTCGGGCTCTTTGGATACGAGCTCTCCAGAGTTGGGACGGACGTGTTTATAACCCGAAACGGTGTCGTTTTGAGGGATTCGGTTGCCAAAAACCTTAGGGAACACCTGCTGTCTCTATGTGAGGGAAGATATGTGGAAGCACATCACGGCGTACATTTAAAAAGCCCCCCTCATAGATGCCCCTAAAAAGTTCAGGGTGATACTCATGCCGATATTCGAGACCCAGGAAGAGATTCCCGAGATTAGAGAGCGTCTTCACCGTGTCGGAATAACAAATCTCCGAACGGTGGCAAAGATAAACTGGAAAGGAAGGGTGTACACTTTCCTCCCGCTTTTTGAGATAACTATCGACGTTCCCGAAGAGAAGAAGGGCATACACATGAGCAGGCTCGTGGAAAGCATAACGGAAGCGATGAGCGAGGCCGTTGAGGAAGAGGTAATGGAAGCCCACAGCTCGCTCGAAGAGCTTGGGAAGGCAGTCATTTATAGGCTCGAAGGCAAGCACCCACACAAGAGGGCTGAGGTCTGGATAAGAACTCACCTCATAATCCCTCGCGAGACTCCGGCGAGCAAAAAGACCACCTACGAGCCCTATGACGTTGAAGTCGGTGTCCTCAAGAATGAGGACGGAAGCTTTGAGAAGATTCTAAGGGTTAAGGTTATCGGAAACACCGCCTGTCCGCACGCGATGGCCAACAACATGGGGAAAACCCACATCCAGCGCGCGGTCGGCGAGCTGGAAGTCAGGACTGCCTTCGACGAGGAGATAGCACTTGAGGACATGATAGACGTCGTTGAGAGCTCCTTCAGTCACCCGACCTACACGCTGCTCAAGACGGTGGACGAGAACGCCGTCGTTCAGGGCATGTACAGGAACCCGAAGTTCGTGGAGGATGTTGCGAGAGAAATCTTCGCCAAGGCCAAGGAGCGCTTTAAGGGCAGGATTCACGTGAGGGTCATCAGCAACGAGAGCATCCACAAGCACGACGTCATAGCGGAGACGTGGAGTTAGCCAAAAGCTTTTTTGTCCTTACCCTTTAACTTTAGTTGGTGATGAAGATGAGCGTCACACTCAGCGAAATCCTCCACAGGATAGATGAAACAGAGCGCTTTCTAAAGGAGCTCATAGATGTCAACCTCCAGCTCATCGAGGAGGTTAAGCCTGAGGAGTGGGAGGAAGAGGCAATCAAAGAACGCGGAGAAGATGAGTTCGTCGAGTGGGACGTGGTGAAGGATGGGCTTTGAGAACAGAGTTCTCATCAGCAGAAAAGCTCTGAAGGAACTCATGGACATACCTGAGGAAGAAAGAGAGGCTTATTAAGGACAGGATATCTAAGCTTGCCTTCTTTCCACTGCCCATCTCGATGTTCAAAAGATCAGGGCTACAAGAATGTTTACCGCCTCCGCGTTGGTGAATACAGGGTCATTTTTGGCGACCTTTTGTTAAATTATTTCGTTAATCCTGGTATAACTGGGTTGTTAGTTTTGACATACCTATCTATATGTTTGTACAGTGTAATGGGCTGGAGGGACGTTTCCGATTTTTTGAAATTTATAATTAAACTTCGAAGTAAAAGTTAAATATAATAATGAGAGTATCACCAATCGCCCGGCAGGTCGTATTGTTTTGAAAATTGAACAAGGAGGGTCTGAAATGGTCAAGCATAGATTGGTAAATCTTTTCCTGCTGGTTGCGATTCTCATGGTGTCGTCCCTTGCTAGTGCTTCTGAGTTTGGTAGTTATACTTCTCTAACATATATAGCCTCTAGATACGACCCATATATTCACTATCGTCTCTCCCTTGGGGACAAGCCCGAATGGATAACCACATCATGATTTACAATTACTCTGGAGTTCTTTACACGATAAAAACATACAATGATGTCATGATAAAGTTCGAACTCGAAGAAAACGGCAGCTATGTCCGTTCGCGTGTCGCCATTACGCTCAATAACGTTACGGTAATGACGTTTCTTCCCAGAGGTGTATCACTCCCGGTTTTCTGGAATGAGTCGGATCTTCTCTCGAAGAAAATTGAGGAAAGCCACGACCCTGATTTCAAGGACTGGAGTTGGTACGTCTTCAAATTGAGGAAAGTTAAGATAAGTGGGTCTTACTTCATCAGAGAAAGCGATTTGCAGGTAATAAAAAACGGGAAGGTTTATGGCCACACAATGCTTTTTGATGACCCCGTTAAAACCCCTCAAAAAAGGGGACGCCTTCACGGAGTATCCTTTCCCAACAACAATATCCTCTGTGGCAATCGACAATAAGAGACCAATGAAATGGAAAAACATTACGTACTATCCACCGTTAAAAACAGTAGTCACAAGCCAGTACTCCTTTAACCTTACCCAGCCCTTTGGCAGGGGGTATCCCATTGTAAACGTTCAGATGGCGACCATGATTTACACCTTCGACGCTTCCGATGGAAAGCTTATATTCACTCCCAACGGCGGACCTGATCTATGGGCCGTTGGAATCTTGGAGGCATCCTTTACCGACGAGTATGCTCTATACCAGGTGGAGGTCAGGCACAATGATTCGTACGCCACAGGCATTGTCCTTAATCGTTCAGACTCAAAGGGGAAAAATCCGGTGTAGTGGCCTTCGAAAAACCGAAGGTAAAAACCTCCTACGTCTTCTATTGCTCGCTTGCAATTCTATTGTTGGCACTCTTGATTGGAAGGTACAATAAGGGAATCAAAGAAAAGACAAAATTAGAGGTGGGAATGAGGTGGGACGTCTCTACACGCTCTTCCGCTGGAAGATGAACAACTTGGTTAAGAGCGTCCTCCTGCTGTTCGGAATACTCTTGGCAGGAATGGCTATGAAGCAGTCTCTGATGACAGTAAGTTCAAGTATGGGCTTTGCCTCTGGAGCCCAGATTGAACTCTTCGGGCCTTCAAAAGCATCCGGAGTTTCAACGGCGATACTGGGCATGCTCCCCCTCGATGATGTCTGGACGCTGATAAGCTTCCTCGTTCTGCTCCTTGGTGCGCTAACCTTCCGCTACGACCGGGACAGCGGGGTGGCGAAGTCCGTCTACTCCCTCCCCTACTCGAACGACGAGTTCCTTTGGATCAAACTGCTCTCGTTCCTCATCTACGGCTTCCTCGTAGTGCTGCTACCTTTCGCATACGTGACGCTGACCACATACGCGAGCATAGCGGGCTACTTGCCGGAGATAACGTCGAACTTCATGACCGATGCCCAAATCATCCTGACTTTCCTGGTGCTGTACTTAATGGCAATAGCCACAGTGGTTTCCCTCGCGTCCCCCAACGCATTTCTTGCCTTCATGGTGGGCTTCGCCCTCATATACGCGCCTAGGGTCATTGGGACATCGGAGATACCGCCCCAGCTCTTCATTGACGCTATAGCTCGGAGCGGAAGTGCAGACTTCACTCCCTTCACCTTACACTACTTTGGTTGGGGCCTGCTCGTCCCTGCTGTCCTCTTCGCCGTATCGTGGGTTCTAATCAGGAGGAGGGATGTGGTGTGAGGTTCTGGGTGGCTCTCCTCGCGGCAATGCTGATGCTCACCGCGGGCTCGCTGTGGGTTTACAGCTCCTACGAGGACAGGGTGGGTTCTATAGGGCAGGTTTTCCTCTCTTTGGTGGAGCATCAGGGAAACGTCACTAGCATGGACTATGTCACTGCCCATACGCTCACCAGCTCACTGGTGGAGGCGTCATGCAACGGCAATGGAATGGTTGAGGTGTACGACATCATCACGGGAAACAGATAGATAGGCACGCTGTCTACGGCCACGCAAAGTATCAGTTCGTCATCCCCCGTGAAGGGGACTACCTCATAATCAACAACGGCACCGACGGATTGACCTGCTCGTTCAGGTTCATAAAGAATTACCCGACTAAAGAAGTTCAGGACGCGCTCTACATCAGCGGCTCCGTCTTCGCTCTTCTCCTCGCTCTCGTGGTCTGGAGGTGGGCCAGATGACGCTGGTAGAGGCGAAAGAACTTAGGAAAATCTTCGGAAGCATAAGGGCGCTCGACGGCGTAACGGTTGAGATTTCCGAAGGGATAACCCTCATCCTCGGCTCCAACGGCGGCGAAAAGAGCACCTTCCTCAAGCTGGCAACGGGGGTATACAGGCCAACCTCAGAGGAGATAAAGGTCTTTGGCGAGAACCCTTGGAACAACTGGAGGGTCAAGAAACGCTTTGGCGTTGCCTACGATCCACCTGCTTTTCCCCAGTTCACAACGGGCAGGGAGTGGCTCACCCTCTTCGCCGAGAGCAAAGGCTTTGGAGAGGATGAAGTGGAGAGGGTTGTGGAGCTGTTTGAGGTCAAGCCCTTCATAGATAAAAGGATAAACTGCTACTCCTCGGGGATGTTGAAGCGCCTATCGCTCGCTCAGGCCTTCATTGGGGAGCCGGAGCTGGTATTCCTCGATGAGCCTTTGGCGAACATAGACTTCGACAGCATGGAGAGGGTCATTGAGATAATCGACGGCATGAGAAAGACGAACTTCGTGAAGATAAGCCACATCTGGGAGCCGCTGATGCCCATAGTCGACTGGGTAATTGTCATCGGCAACGTGAGGCTCATCCTGAACGGAAAGGCTGATGAGGTGCAGGAGGATGTTGAGAAGCTGTTTAAACCACGTATAGCAAGGAAGAAGGGGGCTCAAAAGAGCCCCCCGGGCAGGAGGGTCGACAAACTCCAAGCGGAGGTGAACCATCTGAAGTGGAAGCCCCTGCCACCTATTAGTCGGCACCAGATTTATATAAACTTTTCCTCATGGAGGGTGTAACCTACGCGGCTTTGCTTCATGACCTCGGGCAGTATCCTTTCTCCCATACGCTGGAGGTCCTTTATCCGTGGCACGAGGAGAACCCCACATGGTTCCTCAAAAACGGCGAGATTAGGGAGGCAATAGAGGAAGCCTACTCGATTAGGAAGTTCCTGCTGTTTCTGAAGCACCCGATAGTGAGTGGGGACATAGACGCCGACAGGATGGACTACCTCGTGAGGGATGCCTACTACACCGGCGTTGCATATGGACTCGTCGACCTCGACAGGCTTATAAGAAACCTCCGCTACGACGGCGAAAAGCTCATCATCGGGCAAAAGGGGGATATGGCCGCTCAGTCGCTGCTCCTCGCGAGGAGCATGATGTATCCGACCGTCTACCAGCACCATGTTTCCAGGATAGCGTCGGCGATGCTCATCAAGGCAGTCGAGCTTGAGAGAATACGTGAGAAAGAGGTCGCCACCATGGACGAGGTCGATTTAATTGCTCTCCTTAGGGGAAGCGAGCGCGATGAGGTCAAAGAGCTTGTGAAGGCCATCGATAATAGGAGGCTCTATAAACGCGTAGTTTACACAAACAAAGAGCTCAAGAATGTCGAGGAGCTTAAAAAGGCCCTTGAAGATGAGTTCGGCCACTTAGCTATTTTTGACTACCCACCGAAGCCAAAGTTCGAGGAGAAGAACGCATTCGTTGAGGGAGACCAGAGGTTAAGCAATGTTTCCCCTCTCGTCAGGAGCCTGGTAGAGCTCAAGGATACGCACTGGCGCTGGGGGGTTTACGCAAGGGAGGACGTCAGGGAAGAGGTCAGGCAATTCTTAATAGACTTCCTTGGCTGAAGTGGTTGGATTTTCTTTTTGCTTCCAAAAACCTTAAGTAGTTTAAACGTTTTCGCCTGACCTCGATTTTGCGCTGGGAAAGATTTATAACCGCACCTTTTAAGTGAGTGGTGAACAAGCTCATCAGGTTAGAAGGTGGTGTAAATGGGAAGAAGGGAAGAGATGATTGCAAAGATTAAGGAGCTCATGACCCAGCCCGAGAGGATTAGGAACATGGGTATTGCCGCTCACATTGACCACGGTAAGACAACGCTGAGCGACAACCTGCTCGCCGGAGCAGGTATGATTAGCGAGGAGCTCGCTGGAAAGCAGCTCGTCCTTGACTTCGACGAGCAGGAGCAGGCGAGGGGAATTACCATCAACGCTGCAAACGTCTCAATGGTCCACACCTATGAGGGCAAGGAGTACCTCATTAACCTCATCGACACTCCAGGTCACGTTGACTTCGGTGGTGACGTTACCAGGGCCATGCGTGCAATAGACGGTGCGATCATAGTCGTCGACGCCGTCGAGGGTGTCATGCCCCAGACCGAGACCGTTCTCAGGCAGGCCCTCAGGGAGTACGTTAAGCCGGTCCTCTTCATCAACAAGGTCGATAGGCTCATCAAGGAGCTCAAGCTCGGTCCGAACGAGATCCTCAACAGGTTTGCCAAGATTATCACCGACGTCAACAGGCTCATCAAGAAGTACGCTCCGGACGAGTTCAAGAGCCAGTGGATGGTTAAGGTCGAGGACGGTAGCGTCGCCTTCGGTAGCGCCTACTACAACTGGGCCCTCAGCGTCCCCTACATGAAGAAGACTGGCGTTTCATTCAAGGACATCGTCGAGCTCACCAACGCCGGCGACATTAAGACCCTCAGGCAGAAGGCCCCGCTCCACGTCGTGGTTCTCGATATGGTCGTCCGCCACCTCCCGAACCCGCTCGAGGCCCAGAAGTACAGGATCCCGCACCTCTGGAGGGGCGACGTCAACAGCGATGTCGGTCAGGCCATGCTCAAGTGTGACCCGCAGGGCAAGATTGTCATGGTCGTTACCAAGATTATCCTCGACAAGCACGCGGGTGAGGTCGCCACCGGCCGTGTCTGGAGCGGTACCGTGAAGACCGGTCAGGAGGTCTACCTCATCAGCGCCAAGAGGAAGGCTAGGATTCAGCAGGTCGGTATCTACATGGGTCCTGAGAGGGTCAACATGGAGGCCGTTCCGGCCGGTAACATCGTCGCCGTCACCGGACTGCGCGACGCCATGGCCGGTGAGACCGTCGCCCAGGAGCAGATCGAGCCGTTCGAGGCGCTCCACTACACCAGCGAGCCAGTCGTTACCGTGGCTATAGAGGCCAAGAACGTTAAGGACCTTCCGAAGCTCATCGAGGCGCTCAGGCAGCTCGCCAAGGAGGACCCAACTCTGCACGTCAAGATCGACGAGGAGACCGGCCAGCACCTCCTCAGTGGTATGGGTGAGCTCCACCTCGAGGTCAAGCTCGTCAAGCTCAAGGAGGACTGGAAGCTCGACGTCGAAGTCAGCCCGCCGATTGTCGTCTACCGCGAGAGCGTCACCAAGGTCAGCCCGATAGTCGAAGGAAAGTCCCCGAACAAGCACAACAGGTTCTACATCACCGTCGAGCCTATGCCGGACGAGATCTACCAGGCCATCCGTGAGGGCGTCATCCCAGAGGGAAGGCCCAAGAACCCGAAGGAGGTCGCCAAGAAACTCGCAGAGCTCGGCATGGACTACGAGATCGCCAAGGGTATCGTCGACATATACAACGGCAACATGTTCTTCGACAACACCAAGGGTATCCAGTACCTCAACGAGGTTATGGATCTGCTCGTCGACGGTTTCCACATGGCCATGGATGAGGGACCGCTCGCTAAGGAGCCGGTCATGAAAGTCATCGTCAGGCTCCACGACGCCAAGATTCACGAGGACAACGTCCACCGCGGTCCGGCCCAGATCTACCCGGCCATCAGGACTGCCATCCACTGCGCCATGATGAAGGCCCAGCCGGTCCTCTACGAGCCGTACCAGAAGGTCATCATCAACATACCCTACGAGTACATGGGTGCCGTCAGCAGGGAACTCAACCAGAGGCGCGGCCAGCTCATAGACATGAGGCAGGAAGGAGAGGTTATGATCATAATCGGCGAGGCCCCAGTTGCCGAGATGTTTGGATTTGCCGGAGCGATCCGCGGGGCCACCAGCGGAAAGGCCCTCTGGACAACAGAGCATGCCGGCTTCAAGAGGGTTCCGAACGAACTCGCCCAGCAGATCATCAGGCAGATACGCCAGAGGAAGGGCCTCGACCCGAACCCGCCGAAGGAGCAGGACGTCTGCCCGCAGCAGTGAGGGCTTTCTGCCCTCTAAACTTTTCTATTCCTCGTTTCTTTGTTGTGCCATTTTCTGAGTTTTTCAAAAGTGGCTTGGACTTCGGATCGTGATTCGCAATTGACCAAAATTCTTAAAGATAATAATATGATAATAGTGATTATCATAATGAACCGCTTCGTGGACAGGAGGCCGAGCTAAGGGCCATAAATGAGAAGTTGATGAGTGAGAAGTTTGAACTCATCGTGATATACGGAAGGAGGCGTGTTGGAAAAACCGACTCGTTCTTGAGGCAGTTAAGGAAATACCACACGTTTACTATCTGGCGGTTGAAGGGGACAACCTCGAGTATTTTCGGAAAACTGCCGGGAGAGCTTTTCCGGAAGTTCGTTATGCCCGTGAGGACTGGAAGGGCCTGCTTCACGCTCTAAAGGGAAAAGTGAGGGTCATAGACGAATTTCCCAACATGATTAAGGAAGATCCTAAGGTTCTTTCCCTGTTTCAAAGGGCGTTTGACCTTGATCTTTCGGGGTCAAAGACCAAACTGATACGCCTTGGTTCTTCAGTGAGCATGATGACTGAGAAGGTGTTGAGCTACAAAAGCCCACTCTACGGCAGGAGAATAGGCTCCATGAAGTTAAAACCGATGGAGTTTTTTTACCTTGAGGGAGTTCTTTCCCAGGGCGGGCTTGGAAGAGCTCGTTGAGATTTACGCCCTCACCGATGGCATCCCATTCTATATCACTCAAGTTGAAATCCCACTCTGGGAGTGGCTGAGGGAGGAACTCCTTAATCCGGTGAGCTTCTTTAGGGACGAGATTGATTTTCTCCTCAGGTATGAGTTCACAGAGATCAAAACATACAAGCGCATACTTGAAGCTATTGCGCTGGGCAAAACAACGCCAAAGGAGATAACGGACTTCACTGGAATGAAGCACTCCAACATAATCCCCTACCTGCGCAACCTTATTGAAATGGATTTGGTCGTGAGGGAAGTTCCGGTTACTGAAAAGCCCTCCTCTAAGAGGGGCCATTACTACGTTGCCGATAACTTTTTGGCCTTCTGGTTCTGCTACGTTTACCCAAACCTCTCAAGGATTGAGGAAGGAACTTTTGACGTTGCTGAAATCCAGGAAAATTACAGTCACTACCTCGGCTGGGTTTTTGAGAAAGTTACGAGGCGGTTCCTTCTCAAAATGAACAGAGATGGAAAGCTTCCGTTCCGCTTCACGAAGATTGAGAAGTGGTGGCACAAGAACGAGGAAATTAATTTGGTTGCCCTGAATGAGCGTGAAAAGAAGGCCCTCTTCTTTGAAGTCAAGTGGAAGGACTCAAGCAATCGGGAGGCAAGGGGAATTTTGAGGGATTTAGGGAAAAAGCGGAGCTTGTATGATTGAACAATTGGGAGAAGAGCTTTGGTTTAGTGGTGAAGAGTGTTGAAGGGAAGGAAAGGCTGAAGGAGGAAGGCTGGCTCGTATGGGATTTGAAGGAGTTTGAAGGCTTGTCCTGAAAATTGACAAATCTCTGCCCAACGGCGATTAGTTAAGTTTTTAAACTCATCCCTCAAGTTCACCTCGGAACTCATGAGGTTCCCTCGAGAAAAAGGCGGGTTTCCCGCCCGAGGGAGCCGAAGTTCGAAAGATTTAAAAGGCCATCCTAGTCAAACGGGACTAGACCAAAATTAGGAGGTGTTTGAAAATGGCAAAGGAGAAGCCACACGTTAACATAGTCTTTATCGGCCACGTCGACCACGGAAAGAGCACCACCATCGGAAGGCTGCTCTTTGACACCGCTAACATCCCGGAGAACATCATCAAGAAGTTCGAGGAGATGGGTGAGAAGGGTAAGTCCTTCAAGTTCGCTTGGGTCATGGACAGGCTCAAGGAGGAGAGGGAGAGGGGTATCACCATCGACGTTGCCCACACCAAGTTCGAGACCCCGCACAGGTACATCACCATCATCGACGCTCCGGGTCACAGGGACTTCGTTAAGAACATGATCACCGGTGCCAGCCAGGCCGACGCTGCCGTTCTCGTCGTTGCCGCCACCGACGGTGTCATGCCGCAGACCAAGGAGCACGCCTTCCTTGCCAGGACCCTTGGTATCGGCCACCTCATCGTCGCCATCAACAAGATGGACATGGTTAACTACGACGAGAAGAAGTTCCAGCAGGTCGCCGAGCAGGTCAAGAAGCTCCTCATGATGCTCGGCTACAAGGACTTCCCGATCATCCCGATCAGCGCTTGGGAGGGTGACAACGTTGTCAAGAAGAGCGACAAGATGCCCTGGTACAAGGGTCCAACCCTCATCGAGGCCCTCGACCAGATACCCGAGCCGCCGAAGCCCACCGACAAGCCGCTCCGCATCCCGATCCAGGACGTTTACTCCATTAAGGGTGTCGGTACCGTCCCGGTCGGCCGTGTCGAGACCGGTGTCCTCCGCGTCGGTGACGTCGTCATCTTCGAGCCGGCCAGCACCATCTTCCACAAGCCGATCCAGGGTGAGGTCAAGAGCATCGAGATGCACCACGAGCCACTCCAGGAGGCCCTTCCGGGTGACAACATCGGATTCAACGTTAGGGGTGTCGGTAAGAACGACATAAAGCGCGGTGATGTCGCTGGCCACACCAACAACCCGCCGACCGTCGTCAGGCCAAGGGACACCTTTAAGGCCCAGATCATCGTCCTCAACCACCCGACCGCCATCACCGTCGGCTACACCCCAGTCCTCCACGCCCATACCCTCCAGGTCGCCGTCAGGTTCGAGCAGATCCTCGCCAAGCTCGACCCGAGGACAGGTAACATCGTCGAGGAGAACCCGCAGTTCATCAAGACCGGTGACTCCGCCATCGTCATCCTCAGGCCGACCAAGCCAATGGTTATTGAGCCGGTCAAGGAGATCCCGCAGATGGGCAGGTTCGCCATCCGTGACATGGGCCAGACCGTCGCTGCGGGTATGGTTATCTCCGTTCAGAAGGGCGAGTGAAGCCCTTCACTAATCTTTCCTTTACTTCCCTGAACTCATAGGAGGGACGAAAATGCAGAAGGCAAGGATTAAGCTCGCAAGCACCAACATTAAGGCCCTCAACGAGGTCACCGACCAGATAAAGCAGATAGCCGAGAGGACCGGCGTTAGGATGAGCGGCCCGATCCCGCTCCCCACCAAGAGGATCAGGATCACCACCAGGAAGAGCCCGGACGGAGAGGGCACGGCAACCTTTGACAGATTCGAGCTCCGCGTTCACAAGAGGCTCGTTGACATTGAGGCCGACGAAAGGGCCATGAGGCAGATCATGAGGATTCGCGTCCCTGAGGACGTCACCATCGAGATCGAGCTCATCTCGTGATTCTCCTCCTTTTTACGCGCCGGGGTAGCCTAGCCTGGGAAGGCGCGGGCCTGGAGAGTCCGTGGGCGTCGAGCCCGCCAGGGTTCAAATCCCTGCCCCGGCGCCAATCAACCCTTCTAACAAACTTCGCCTGCGCGACGTTGAAGCGAAGCTTCAACGCACGGGACGATAGTCCCGTTGAGTTTGATCAAGGCTCGTACGTCTCTTATAAATTTCAACTTTTGAATGATTTTCTCTATTACATGAGCTGTTTTTCAATGTTTCACTGTACTCGGCGCTTTTCGAGCGCCTAAAAATGGGGAAACCTGCTAAAAAGCCTGTTTTTCAATAAAACCCACACTCGCAAGTCAGTTTAAAGGACATACTAACTCATCGCCAGTACTCCCTCAGTCCCCTCCGGGCACGCATGTAATCTGGATAATACTCCCTCACGAGCTTCCAAAATGCTCGAGAGTGTTTTTGGAACTTGAGGTGGGCCACCTCGTGGATTATGATGTAGTCCCTGAGTTCCTCTGGCAGCGCCATAAGCATCAGGTTAAAGCTTAGATTTCCTTTCTCAGAGCAGCTTGCCCACTTCGTCTTCTGAAAGCGGATGTAGATTTTTCTGTACTTTACCCCAAAGACCGATGAGAAGAGTCTCACCTTGAATTCCAGCCCCTCTCCCAGCTGACTCTTCAGCCATCTTTTTAGCATTCCCAAATCGTTGTTGGGCAGGAGAACCACGTGAAACTTTGGATTAACCCCAAACTCCTCTGACTCGATGAGTTCGTAGAACTCACCGTCGAGTATGAGTCTCTTGGAAAGCGGGAGAAACCTCCCAAGGGGGCTTATCTCGATGCGGGGATACTTAACGTCCCTCAGAGCGAGACCTCACTGACGACCTCGGTTTTCTCCGTCTAGCGGGTGAACCTAAGCGCCTCAGTTTCTTTGAGTAGCTTTCTAACCCCTTTGATAAGCTCGTTAGTATTGGTCTTTATGTGCTTCTTGAGCACCATAAGAAGGGCATATTCGAGCTCGTTCAAATCGAGCTTTCTCTGCTCCTGCAAGCGCGTTTCTATTTCCTTCGCTATTCCACGGAGCTCCTCATAGAGCTTTTCGATTTCTTCCTTTTTATGCCTCTAGGCTTCGATTATCTTCTCTACCTGCTCAACTAAGTCCTCCGTTAAAGGTTCCTTGTGAGTGTTTACGTAGTGTCTGACCGAGAATAGGAGGTTAGTAAATGCCTTCCGCTTATCCCTCTCCCCCATTACTTTCTTGAGGAACTCCTCGTCAAGTTCAATTATTGGAGAGTCAGTCTTTATCTCCTCTATGTCCACTATCTCATATATGAACCGTAAAGCTTCTCTGAAGACAGCCTCCCGAACTCCTTGCCCTTGTTGTTTCTGAACAGTATCTCAATTGCGTTCATTATCGTCTCCTTATCCCTTCTCGGCTCAAGACCATCAAAGTATCCCATAACCCTGGCAATCTTTTTCCTGAGCTCTTCCTTTATCTCTTCGACGCTGTAGGTGGCCCCTTCGATATCAACTTCATCATAGATTTCTAGCGCTCTCTTCAACTCCTTGAATATACCCACGTAATCTATAACGAGGCCGAAGGGCCTGACGTTCTCACCATTCTTGATGAAGGGCCTGTTGGTCCTCGCTATTGCCTGAAGGAGCCTGTGCTCCTTGAGCGGCTTGTCCAGATACATATTTGAAGGATTAGGGCGTCAAAGCCCGTGAGGAGCATATCGGTAACTATCAGGATTTTTGAGGACTCCCTATCAACTGCGACGACCATTGCTTTAAACGGCTCCATGCTCTCTTTATAGTGCCTTGCTATGTCCCGGGTTATCATTTCGGTCCTCTTCGGGTTTTTCAGGAGGACCCTTATCGCGTTGAGCCTCTTTTTGAGCTTCTCCTCTACCCTTCTGCGGTACTCCTCTGGGATTTACTCCAGCTTCGATGAGAGAAACGCCTCAAGGAGCTCCCTCTTTAGGTGAACATCCCCTCAAGCCTCGCCTGGTAGGTTATCTTCACAGTAAAGCCGTCCCCTATGGACTGCGTTGTGAAGTACCTGTCGAGGTAGGGCCTGTCCTTATAGCCGAAGGTAGCGTAGGTGTCGTGCCCTTTCTTTGCTATCGGAGTACCGGTAAAGGCAAAGAAGGACGCGCTCTTAAGTATCGAGCGCATAGTCGAAGCAAGCTCGCCGTACTGGGTTCTGTGGCCTTCGTCTATGAGAACCACGACGTCCCTGCGGTTCATTATCGTCTTTCTTCTCCGGCTTTCCCTATTGAGGCCTTCCAGCACGTCATTGAGGTCCTCGGCGCGGAACTTGTGGATGAGTGTGATGAATATCCCCCTCGTTCCATCGGCGTGGGTTAGGACTTCCTTGAGCTTCTCGATTGAATCCATGACTTCAAAGCTCAGGCCCACGGCTTTAAGCTCATCGCTCAGCTGTCTCTCAAGTTCCTTCCTGTCAACGACGAAGAAAATTGTGGGGTTACCAGCAGGCGCTTGAGTTTATAGGCGGAGAATATAATGGTCAAGGTTTTTCCGCTTCCCTGCCAGTGCCATATCAAGCCCCTGTTTCTTTCCGTCTCGCCCCTCGCGTAGGCCAGAGCGATGCTCACTACCTCTCTAACCGCCCGGTACTGCATGTACCTTGGTAGAACCTTTGTAAAAGCTCCACCGCTCTCACGGTAGAAGGTGAAGTAGCGGAAGATGTCAAGGAGAGTCTCAGGTTTTAAAAGCCCAACCAGATTATCCAGCTCATCAAATCTCTCGCCCTTCCATTTGTAGACCGGAACATTGTCAAGCCACGGCACTATGGGGACGTAGACGGGTTTATCTCCGACGGCGATCCCTACCTGCACGTACTTGAAGAGCTCGGGTATCTCCCTCTCGTAGTCCTTAATCTGCTCGTAGGCCTTTTTCCAGCTCACGTCCAACTTTTTGCACTCGATGATGACCAGAGGGATACCGTTGACGTAGAGGATTACATCGGGTATCTTGGTCTTGAACGGATAGCCGACTTGGTTAGCAATGATGAACTCGTTGTTTCCGAGGTTTTCGTAGTCAATGAGCATCAGCCCCTGTGGTTGAGCGGTTTCCTCATCCTTCACAGGAACGCCGTTCTTGAGGTAGTCGAGCACCTTTCTCGACCCATTAACACCAAAATGAGCGGCCTTGAGGATGTTGATTGCCTCCTCCGCTTCCGTCTCGCTAACTCCGCTCGTCCTTACTATCGCACGCTTCATCCTTGGGATTGAGAGGGGCTCGTTTTCGTCTTCGAGGACCTCGATGCCCCTCCTGTAAGTCCGGCCCTTCGATTACAGCCGCTCGATGGTAAGCTCCTAACATTGGAGGTATTCGGGGGTTTCATGCAAGGGACGGCACCTCCCTGAAGAACTCGCCCATTATGGGCGGGGCGTACTCGTATTCAATCCTCCATCTCGTCAAAAACGCCCTGAATTCAAACGTCGCATGCACCGGCACCAAAACTACTCCTGCGGCAAGCTCAACGGCATTGAGCTTTTTGAGTATCCCCTTACCTCCCTTTCTCCCCCTCAGGCTATATATGAACCTCACCTTTTCGCTGCCAGTAAGACCGGAGTATGAGAACTTAAAGAGGGTGTGTCCCTTGGCGTTGAGAGCCTTATGGGGGAATTCGTTTTTTGTCAGGGAATAGCCTTCAACGAGCAGTGCAAAACTTATCAGGTTGTTTTCGCTGAAAAGTTCACCCATCAGGAAGCGATTAAAAAATCGGCAAAAGTCCTCGCCATCTCCGCCATTGCGAGGTTTGAGGTGTAGAATTTAGCCTTAAACTCTCCGTTAATTGCCCTATCAACAAGACGGTAGGATTGCTCAAGCTTGCGGTATTTCCTAACGAGTGCTCTGCCATGCCCCTCGATACCCTTCCTCAACATTGCCCCGTGGACTATCGTGTTCGTATCAACGAACACCCTGACCATAGCCCTTGGCCCAGAAGATCCCAAATTGACCCTTTTTTCTTCCTGCCCCCTCTCTTGGGAGGATGTCAGAGTCCCACTATTTTATACCGCCCGTCGGGCTGAACCTCGGCGAGATAGTACTTTCCCGTGAGTGGATTGTGAATGCGCTTGTACTTTTTCTTTGTTCTCCTCTTTGTGACCATTTCCCCACCCAATTAATTTAGACGAGGAGCTTTAATAACCCTTCCCTCAATACCCCAGCTCCCTCAAATACCCTTCAATCCTCTCATCAAACTTCGCAAGCTCCTCACGGGTTAAACCGTTATCCTTCCTGGGTGAATCATTTAGAACTCAGTGAGCTTCCTCTCCATGATTCACACCAACGAGAGGATACCCTCACGGGTTGTTGTACTTAACTCCAAAGCAAAGAAAAGAACGGTCCTCCTTCAGCCTCCGCTCAAAATCGGCATCACCTTAATCTCATCGCCGTCGGTAACCTCGGCGTCGCCCCTCGCGGGCTGGCCGTTGATGAAGATGATCTTCTCCTTGAACTCGTCGTACCTCGGAATTACCTCCCTCAGAATCTCATCCACAGTTTTCTTGTCCTCTATCTTCACATTGAGATCCCTCGCCTTCGCAAGGTGGGCGAAAGCTCCCATTAGCCTAATCCTGACCATTTTTACCACCGTACAAACTTGACTCCGCGGGCTAAGGTTTGTTGGAGAAGAAAAAGGGAAAATCACTCGAGCTTTGTAACCTTCTCGAGCTCTGGGATAACCTCCTCGAGGCCGAGCTCCTTGAGGGTCTCCTCCTTCGGGATTCCGCGCTCGTCCCATCCCCTGAGCCTGTAGTACTCGCTGAGAAGCTTGTCGTACTGCTTCTCATCGAGGTGCATGCCCTTGTACGAGCCGCTCTTGAGGCCCTCGATGAACCACCTCTTCGGCGGGTAGTCCATCTTTCTGTCCCACTTGCCGTTGAACTCTCTGACCCAAAAGGCCCTGATGAGTGCGTAGACCCTGTCGGCTGCCCTGTAGAGGTCGTCCCAGGTGTATTTTACGCCGGTAATGGCCTCGAGGAGCTTCGGATAGTAGTCGAGGCTCAGGCCGACCTCGACCCATGGAAGCCTACATGCGGTGAGCATCTCAAAGAGGCCTCCCCTGAGGCGCTGGAGCTCGATAACCTTAGCGGCCTTCTCCGGGTTGTAGGTGATTTTGTACTCGACCTTCTTGGCCTGCTCACCCTCGATTGGAGCGGTGCCAATCTCCCAGGCGATGACCCATGCCTCCTTATGGTGAGCACCGATTGAGCTGGTACCGAAGGCGAGCGCCATGGCCGGATAGATGAAGCAGTTGTAACCGCTCGTCTCAAGGCCCTTTACGTGCATGGCGAAGCTGTCATCGCCGAGCTTCTGGCTCATCCTCATGACGCCTTCGGCGGCGAAGTTGCCGAGCTCTCCCCTCCTAAAGGCGATGTCCTCAATGAGCTGCTTGGCGCCCTTGAAGTCCCCAAAGGTCGGACCTTCCTTAAGGAGTCCCCTCTCTACAGCCTCCATCACGAATGATATCGATACACCGAGTGAAATGGTGTCGAGGCCGTACATGTCGGCGAGCCTGTTGAGGACCGAAACCTCATTGAGCTTGCCAAGGCCGAGGTTTGAGCCGAGCAGGGCAACGTTCTCGTAGTCAAGCTCGCTCTCCTGGGCTTCGGCATCGAGGACGACGTTTCCACAGGGCATGTTACAGTACGGACAACCGCGCTGCTTGACCTTCATGCCCTCCATGGTGTATCCATCGATCGAGCGTGCAAACTCGAAGGAACCGTCGCTGAAGTTCCTCGTCGGCAGGGCGCTGTTTTCGTTGGTCCACTCGACAGCGGCCATGGTTCCCTGCCTCTTCCAGAAGGGGTAAGCCGGCGAGCTCTGGATTGCCTTGTAGGCCTCCTTTGAGAGCTCCTGGAGCTTTTTCTTGTCAGCGACTGGTATCTCCTTCGTTCCCTTTATGACGACGGCCTTGAGCTTTTTGCTTCCCATTACGGCACCCATACCGGGCCTTCCAGCGGCCCTGCCCTCCTGTGACATGACGACGGCGTAGCGGACAAGGTTTTCTCCACCCGGACCGATGCTAAGGATTCCGACGTTCTTGCCGTGTATCTTCTTGAGCTCCTCCTCTGTCTTGAAGGTGTCGAGACCCCAGAGGCCCTCAGCGCTGAGTATGCTAACGTTGTCGTTCTCTATGTAGAGGTAAACCGGCTTCTTGGCCTTGCCCTCAACGACGATGGCATCATAACCGGCCTTTCTCAGGTGGACAGTCGCCATGGTGCCGAGGTTACCATCACCGTAACCGCCGGTGAGCGGGCTCTTGGCGGCGACGACGAGCTTACCGCCGCTCGGAGTTGGTAAACCGTTGAACGGACCCGCAGCAAAAACGAGCTTGTTCTCCGGCCCAAGCGGGTCGGCACCTTTGACTTCATCCCAGAGGATCTTGATTGCGAGACCTCTACCCCCGATAAACTGCTGAGCCACATCGGGAGAATACTCCTGCACCCAGACTTTGTTGTTGGTCAAGTCGACCCGGAGGATCCTTCCCCACCATCCTTTCATTGACATATCAGAATCACCTCGAGAGATTTTCGGTTTGAAGGATATAAGGGCTTCGCAAAAGGAAACATTTCACCGAACCCTTTACGTTAAGTCCATTTGTTAACTACAATGACCCAAGACGAACACAAATAGCCAAAGGTTTATTCGGAGCGCATGAATTTTCATGGGTGAACCCGATGGATGAAGGTCTTAAAGCCTGCAAGAACTGCCACTGGTTCGGTGCGGTAGACTCGTATTTCCCGACACAGGGGATATGCAGGAAGTGCATGAAAACAGTCCACATGAATTTCGTCTGCGATGACTGGGAGCCGTTGTGGAAGAGGTTTGAAAGGGCCTGATGAAGACAACTGCTGACGTTGTATGATAGCGATTATTATAACCGCGATTATACTACCGCTTGAAGACACTTAAATCCAGAACCACGTGCCACACCCCTGGAGCGTAGCGCTTTATAACGAGCTCGTTGAGCTTCTCCACCTCGTAGCCGTATTCCCTGGCCGTTTTCTGGAAGGTCTCAAGGGGTTCCCTCGGCATCAGCCTCTCGGGAACGGTGTTGTGGTAGTGGATTATCGCCTCGTCCTTCGCTATGCTCAGCGCTTTAGGGATGAACTCGTGAGTCTTCACCACGTATCCCATGAGAATCCTGTCGGCGATGTTCTCCCCTAGAAAGTCGCGGTTGTCAATGTTGTAAGCCGTCATCCTGTCCTGCACTTTATTAAGCTCGATGTTCTCCACCAGAAAGCGGAAGGTGTAAGGGCTCTTTTCTATGGCTATAACCCTCGCCCCTCCGTGAACTGCCATTGGCAGGCTGAGGTGGCCGACTCCCGCAAACATATCAACGACAAGCTCATCTGGTTTTGCTATTTTGGCCATCCTAACACGCTCTTTGACGTTCGCTGGCGAGAACATGACCTTTGCCACGTCGAGCTTGTAGAGTATCCCGTTCTCGCGGTGTATTGTGACAGTGTCGTTCCCGTAGAGGAGCTCATAGTTTGTCTCCCTAAATTCGCCACATATGCGCCCTTTCCTAAGCACGGCCTTGACGCCGAGAACCTCCGCATAGACTTCGGCTATCCTGTGTTTGTATGGCTCAAGCTCCTCCCTGAGCGGAAGGATTAGCACGTCGCCTATCTGCGTCCAGTGCTTTGGGAGCTTATCCACTAACTCCGCGGGGAGCTCTTTTGAAAGTATCGCCCTGATCCTCGGCTTGATTAGTTGGGTTTTCCACGGCATCGGACTTACTCAGTGTGTAAACCTTAAAAAGGATTCCCTCTCAGCATTTCGGCAAAAAGCGATGAGAAAGCCTTAAAAACATGGAAGGCGAATAAAAAAGCGAGAAGTCCCTTGGAGGTCGATGGCCCCTATGGATGAAGAACCCCCGAGTAGTTGGTTATTGAAGCTATTTAAACCACGGAATAAACCCGCCCTTCTTGAGCAGAAATTGAGTGAAGAGGTCTACGAGGACTACAGGCGGCTTTTGATGAAGGCTAGGCCCGAGGTCAGCGGATCAAAGCTTACACTGAGGCTCTCCAGCGGAACCGTCGAGCTCGACCGCGGCGTTCTCCGCGTTAAGGCAAAGAACCGGAAGGCCGCGGAGAAGATACTCCGCAACCTGCACCACTACGAGCAGCCCCCGAGCCTCTGGCCGGCTTATGGTCTAAGTTACTCGCTCAAGAGGAAGAGGGGCACCCTTCTTTGACTCTTGCTTTTATCCCCACTTATGCCCCCCAAATATTTAAAGGCACAGTTAGTCTTAATTCTCTAAGCGGATGACGACCCTTGCCCAGTCTGATTGGTGATGACGTCGGTATTAGCTGACGCTGGGGTGGTGAGGCTCGCGGACCGATGACCCACCCCCTCATCTGGAGGGAAGGAGATGGGCAACGAGGAAAACGACGGACTGCTTGAGTTTTACGCAAGCGAGGCCCTGACCTGCCCGAGGAGAATATACTTCAGGCTCAAGGGCTACCCCGAGAGGTGGCCCGAGTTCGTCAGGGTGAGGTTGAACCAGGGGGTAAATACCCACAACGTCCTCGGCGAGATTCTGGCAAAGCGCTTTGGCTTTGAGCTTGAGAAGCACATGATTCTGCGCTCCACTAGACTGGGCTTTGAGATCCACGGCAGGGTTGATGCCATAAGGGACTTTCCCATCGAGATAAAGGGCAAGACGAGCCTCCCGAGGGTTCCCTACGACTACCATTTGGCCCAGCTCAACATCTACCTCCGCTGGGCCGAAGCTGAGTACGGCTACCTCTACTACATAAAGCTTCACAACGAGCCGATGAAGGTCATCAGCAGGATAGACTTCTCCCGCTTCCCGATCGTCAAGGGGCCCAACTTCAAGGCCTTCGAGGTGCCCTACGACGGTAAGCTCTTCAGAGAGACACTCAGGCACTTCTACAACGTCAAGATGCACTACGAGAAAGGAAAGCCTCCCAAAGGCTGGAATGACTACGCCTGCAGGTTCTGCCCCTACAGGTATCTGTGCCATCCGGATGAAGAATGATTATGGAGCGGTTCTCCACTTCAGTCCATTATCCGCGACGGCCTCTATTTTTCCCTCGTTGTAGAGCTCCGCTATAATTGCCCTTAGGGGGACGAGGTTAAGGGCGAGTTTTTGTGGAGTAACTTTGACACCGTAGTGCCCCATTATCTTAAAAGCCAGCTCGTCGAGACTCATCGGCGTTCTGAGGAGCCTGGGAATTAACGCCTCCAGCCCTTCGACGCGTTTCATGTTGAAATCAAGGAGCTTAAGAGCTTCCTCGCCGCTCACAACCTCCCCATGGGGGGAACGAGGGTGTAATCATCTTCTGCATAATTCTGTAATTCAATAATTGAAGCTTTAAATAATTCTGGCTCAACGAAGTAGGGAACGCCTACGGCCATTATCAACCTCTTGCCAAAGAATGAATCGCCAGCGTAGATTATCCTGTTCTCCTCGTCAAGAAAACCCGTCATTCTGGGCGAATGTCCGTTGAGCCTTATCGCCTTGAGGCCGAATGGCTCGTCACCCCACTCAAAACGGCGTGAACTTTGACTTCCTCTGGAAACTGGTAGGTCAGAAAGCCCCTGGGAGCTTTCGAGCTGAAGGTAAGCAATTTCCTGTTGAGGGGACTCTAGGCAATGGAGAACTCGAAACGGTGGATGAAGAGCGGAGCGTTTATCTTCGGGGCAACTGAAACGTGGTCGGCATGGCCGTGGGTGACGAGCTGTGATTTGATATCCAGTCCGAGCTTTCTAACTTCCCTCTTCAGGTCTTTATGCCTGCCGCTCCCCTGGTCGGGGTCGACAAGAACACAGCCTTCATCAAAAACCCCGATGAGCGTTGCGGGGCTTCCGGGATACAGGTGGGCAGAATCACCCAACCGTCCCAATGCCATAGTACCATCACCCTTGTTAAAAGCTCACGATTAAAAATCCATCGAAAGGTTATAATGTCCTGGGGATAAATAAGGGCGGGTGGTTATATGAGGCTCGCTCTAATCGACGGTGAGCACTATCCAGGTGTCACTGCATGGGCGATTAAAAAGCTTGGTAACGTCTGCTGCGCCGTCTTCCTCGGGGGAAGCGAAAAGATTGGTAGTATCGAAGAGGTCGAGAGGAAAGTGGGGGTTAAGGTTTATCATTCACCCAACTATCTTAATGCCATCAGGCGGGCGCTGGAGGAAAACGAAGTTGAAGAGGTCGTTGATCTGAGTGATGAGCCCGTCCTCAACTATGAGGACCGCTTTAAGATAGCATCCATCTGCATGCTCTACGGCGTGGCATACCGCGGTGCGGACTTCTACTTCAAGCCAAGCCCCATGAAAAGGCTTGGAAAGCCGAGTATAGCTATTATTGGCACAGGGAAGAGGGTGGGGAAGACGGCCGTGAGCGGCTTCGTGGCGAGAATCCTTAAGACGATAGCCAGACCTGTCATCGTCACCATGGGGCGCGGCGGTCCAGAGGAGCCTGAGCTGATAGAGGGAGAAAGGTTCGAGATAACCCCAGAGTTCCTGCTTAAGCTGGCCGAGAACGGCAAGCATGCGGCATCAGATCACTTTGAGGATGCGCTGACGTCGCGCGTTACAACAATAGGCTGCAGGCGCTGCGGCGGCGGCATGGCGGGCTTTCCCTTCTTCGATGTTGTGGACGCGGGGGTGAAGCTTGCCGAGAGCCTGCCCAACGACTTGATAATCCTAGAGGGCAGCGGGGCGACGTTTCCAGCTTATAAAGCCGACCGGTACGTTGTTGTGGTCAGTGCCGATCAGAAGCTGGACTTCATACGGGGCTACTTTGGGCCCTTCAGATTGGCAATGGCGGATATCGTCGTGGTTACGAGAGCAGACTCCGTGGGTGAAGAAAAGATGAAAGCTTTGGAAAACGTCATCCACGATACCAACCCTGACGCGGATCTTCACTTGACGGCCTTCCGTCCGAGACCCCTCGGTGAGGTCTCCGGGAAGAGGCTCGGCCTCGTGATGACCTCCGGTGAGGCCCTTCCAAAGGCGAAGGAGTACCTTGAAATGCTTGGCGCTGAAGTGCTATACAACTCGGGCAACCTCTCGAAGAGGCCACTCCTCTGGAGGGATTTGGGGGGCTTTGAGGGAATAGACGCCGTTGCCGTCGAGCTCAAAGCCGCTGCGGTTGACGTGGTTACGAGGTGGGCACTGGAGAGGGGAATAGAGGTCATCTATCTTGACAACGAGCCGGTCAATATCGACGGCAAAGACCTGAGGAGTGCCGTATTAACCCTTGGCCGTTCCTTGCTGGAGGGGAGAGCATGATAATCGTTACCGACCCAGAAAGGAAGATACGCCTTCCGTTCTCACGGGGAATCCTCACGCGCTCAATAACCCTCGCAGGGGTTGACGTGGGAATAGCGTACATCATAGCTACGGAGGTTCAGAAAGAACTGAAGGAGCGGAAGCGCAAGCTCATAACCACTGAGGATATCCACGAGCTGACCTATCAGAAGCTCCTTGACCATGGTCTGAAGGAGGCAGCAAAGCGCTACCTCCTCTGGCGTCAGCTCAGACGTCTCAAGGTGCCGATAACCATACTGCTCGGCGGCGCCACAGGCGTGGGGAAATCAACCATAGCGACGGAGTTAGCCTTTCGCCTTGGGATCAGGAGCGTCATAGGCACGGATACAATACGAGAAGTCATGAGGAAGATAATAGCCCCCGAGCTCCTCCCCGACCTTCACACCTCATCCTTCCTCGCGTGGAAGGTAATAGGTGCGGGCAGGAAGGAGAATTCGCCTCTCATACGGGGCTTTGAGAACCAGGTTCAGCACGTCTCTGTTGGCGTCAACGCCGTCCTTGAGAGGGCTTACAAGGAGGGCTTCAACGCGATAATCGAGGGCATACACCTAGTTCCCGGATACATAGAGCTAAGGGAGAACAGTTTCATGTACGTGATAACCGTGGATGGCCGAAAAGACCTTGAGGCCAGGTTCTACGAGAGGGCCCGCTACAGCAAAAGACCAGTGGACTACTACCTCAAGCACATTGAGGCGATCCTTGAGATTCAGGATTTTCTCATTGAACGTGCCAGGGAGCACGGTGTGCCGGTCCTCAACAACGTCGAGCTTGAGAACACGATTAACACCATCATGGAGGACATAATGGAGAGGCTTATGGAGAGAATTGGGGAGAAGCTGACCTCCCCTTCACCCTGAAGGAGTTCCCCGGACGTCATAACTCCCTCCAGGGTGCTTCATCGGTTTGCGGGGGATCTACTTGCCCCCGCCACCAATTTTGGGAACCAGCCCCGAGGAGACAGTCTTGAAAGGTTTTTGCTTTTAAAGGGCCTGTCTGGAGGATTCCCGTCCCGCACTGGCGGGTAAGACTTGACGGAGTTATCAGGGGTTAAAGGGCTCTTTTATTTTCCACATCCCCAGCAGTCTGCCTGAACCCCACGTTGCCTGTACCTCGAAGACCACCATCAGGTCGCGGTATATATCTATGAGGTTGAAGGTGTTCCCGTAGGGGTTCCTGTGGAGCTCCCAGCTTACCGAGCTGGCGTTGACTATGGGCGTGTTCTCCACCTTTATACCGAAGGAGTTGCCACCGTGGCCAGTCAGAACGAGGTTGGCCTTTTCTCTTGTCAGCATCCTCAGCACGTCTCCGGCATCCTCTAGGAAGCCCCTCTCTCTGCTCCGCGGAATGGGCACGATGTTGTGGTGCATAACCACCACCGTGAACGTCTCGCGGTACTCCTCAAGGTGTTTGGCTATAATTCTCTGTCCTATCCTCCCCACAACCCCAATCGGTGTCTCGTACTGGGCGCTTATCACCGGAATAAAGGTGAATCTCCCGATTTCGAGGATATTTGGGTCGCCGAAGTACTCTCTGAAGAGGTCGTAGCCGAGATATGTTATGTCATTGTGGCCGGGAACGACGAGCTTCTGGGCTTTTATTTTCTCGTAGAACTCGTAGGCCTTTTCGTAGTACCTCTCTATTCCCATATCCACGATATCGCCGCAGTGGATCACCAGGTCTGGCTTTATGCGCTCGTTTATCGTTCTTATGGCGTTTTCGAGCACTTTTCTCCTGAAGTAAACCCTGTCCGAGACGTTGCTCTCACTGAGCTGGACTATCCTGAAAAGCCTTTTCTCCTTGGGGACGAAAATCTTTGGCCTTACAGGTTCGCGCTCTTTCTTTGCCCTCTCTCCGGTAACGCGCTTTATAGTAACCTCTATCCTTCCGTCATCGTGAAGAGTTATGATGTTGTAGCTGTTCACGTCACCCTTGCGCGTCTTCCTGCAGGAGGTGCAGCCCGCGTTGTCCACTACCATGTCCTCAACCCTGTAAACGTTGGGTACGTGCTTGTGACCGCACGTGTAGAGGCTGACTTCGTGCCTGAGCATTAAATCGAGGACGTCGCCGGCGTTGAAGAGCACGTTCCTCTCACGCCCTGTGTCGGGCAGAGGGACGATGTGGTGGTGGGCAGCAATGATTTTGAACTCCCTTTTGGAGTACTCCTCCAGCTTTGCTTTCAGCCACTTGAACTTATAGCCGCCGACCCTGCCGTCGCTCAAATCTGGAATCGTCGAATCGACCCAGATAACGACACCATTCTCGAACTCAAAAACGCCGTTCAGAGGCCCAATGAACTTCTGGAAGAGCTCATAACCGACGTTTCTAACGTCGTGGTTTCCGGGGATGACGACCAGAGGTTTCTGAATCTTCTTCAGTTCATATGCTGCCCGTTCATACTCCTCGCGCAGTCCTTGATTGGTGACGTCGCCCGTGTGGATCACGAAGTCGAAGTTTCCTCTGTTGATTTCGCTCACTATGAGGTCGTAGGCGTAGCCCTTGTACGCTGACTCGCTTGTTATGTGGGTGTCGCTTATGTGAGCTATTCGAATCATCGCCCATCACTCCGCGGCTATGGCAGTTTCGAGCTTTCTTCTGCTTGCGGTGAGAAGGTCGCTTAGGCTGAAGATGCCCACTATTTTGCCTTTCTCCTCGATGAGCATGTGCTTTATTCCCTTTTTGGCCATCAGATCGAGAACTTCCCTGAGCGGGGTGTTTTCGTCCACGGCTATGAGCTCGCTGCTCATTATATCTTTCGCCGGTGTCGTGTTCGGAAGGCCGGGAATCACAACGCGTCTTATTATATCGCTCTTGGTGAAGAAGCCGACGACCCGTCCCTCCTCCACTACCACAAGGGAGCCGATGTCGAACTCGACCATCACTTCACAGGCCCGCTTCACCGTATCGTCGGGCGCGACGCCAATGAGCTTTCTCGTCATGTAGACCTTAATCGGAGCCTTCCCCTCCATATCATCACCCAAAAGAAAAGTGGGAGGACTTTCTATATAACCTTATCACAGATGAACGGTCTCAACGCTGACATCCTCATAAGAAATCCGCAGGTAAAAGGCTGTCTCGTTGGGGATGACCTCGTATCCGGCTTCGTGATAGAGCTCCAGCGTTGAGGAAGCCACGGCAAATAGGTTCTCCTCCCTCAGAAGGAGGAGCTTGGAGTAGTCGAACCTCTCGGGTTTTTGGAGGAGTCTCTCGACCATCTTAGCCGTTATAAATGCAGTAAACTCTCCCTTGGAGTTCTGGAACAGCGTCATCGTGTTGAAGACACTCTTGGTGGTCTCCTCGATTACGCGGTAGTGGATGAGAACATCCTCCAGTTTGGGACTCGGGAGCCTCCTGCAGAGATACACGGCAAAGGTGTAGCTGTCGGAGGCGTTCCTTAGGTCTTTCTCGTCCAGCTCGGCGAGCTCGATTATCTTCTCCTTGTTGAGGTCTCCGTTGTGAAGCAACCAGAAGCTGAAGCCACGTCTCGTTGAGAAAGCGAAGGGCTGGACGTTGAAGAGGTTCTTGGCCCCCTGGCTGGCCGCCCTCGTGTGAACCATCAGAACGGAGAAGCCCTCGAGGGCATCCTTTACGGACGCGACGGCAGAAGAGTCCTCAAATATTGGCTTCATGCTCCTGTAGTGCCTCACGCTTCCGTCTCTCACCAGGACGTAGCCCCAACCGTCCCTGTGCTGTCTTCCACTTCCCCTACGCTCCTTATACGGGTCATTCTCCGAGGCTTTGACTATCGCATCGACGAGGGGTTTGATTTTCTTCCCGTCTCCAGCTGCAAACAGTATGCGGCACATTCTTCTCACCACACTGAGTTCCCTCCAGAACCCCAAAAGCTTTTAGGTCTCAAAGTGTAGATGTTTCCATGCTGCTGAGGGAGATAAAGAGGAAAGCTCTTAAGCTGGTGGAGGAAGACTTTAGGATTATCGACTTCTCCTTCGCCCTGCCATACACTTACGTCCTCATAGAGGGAGAGCGTGGAAGGGCCCTCGGTGTGGCCATGACCCTCCCCGAGGAAGTGGGCACCTACAGGACTTCGATTGAGGAGCCTTCTCTGGAGGTTTTCATCGAAAGGGCGGACAGTCTCAACGTCATCGAGCGAACGCTTGCCCTGGCGGCGATAAACGCGGTTTCTCAATACTACATCGACGTCTCAAATGCACCGAACTTGGACGTGGTTGAGCTTCTGGATGACAGCTTTGAAAAGGTCGCCATCATCGGTAACATGCCTCCCGTGGTGAGGACTATCCGCGAGAGGGGTTTTGACGTTTACGTCTTCGAGCGGAATCCGAAGCTCTGGGACAGGAACACTCTCAGCGATGCCCTCGAGTACTGGCTTCTGCCAGAGGTCGACGCTGTGATAGCGAGCGGTTCAGCCATCCTGAACGGGACCCTTGAGATGATGCTCGACAGGGCAAAGCGGGCTAAGTTTTTCATCCTCACAGGACCGACTGCCCAGCTCCTGCCAGAGTTCCTCAGGGGAAGTGGAGTTACTCATCTAGCCACCATGAAAGTTGTGGACATCGATACGGCCTTGGTGAAGCTCAAGCTCGGCTCCTTCAGGGGTTTTGAGGCGGGTAGCAGGAAGTACATCATTGGGGTCGGTGGATGATATGGAAGAGCTTAGAAAAGCCATTATCAGTGTTGCTAGGAAGGTGCGCGCTCACAGATCTCTCTACGAGAAGAACGAAGAGGCTGTAAAGCAGCATCTAATAGGGGAGATATTTCAGGCCCTTGGCTGGGACTGGAACAACCCCGAGGAAGTTAGACCGGAGGAGAGGACAGAGGACGGAAGGGCCGATTATGCCCTCATCCTCGACGGTAACGTCTTCGCCTACGTTGAGGCCAAGAACCTCGGTGTGAACATCCTCAAGAATGATAAACCGCTCAGACAGCTCGGCCGCTACTGCTTCAACTCGGGCGTGAGGTACGGTATACTGACGAACGGGGCAGTTTGGATAGCCCTAAAGGCCTTTGAGGAAGGCTCGAGGCTGAGCGATAGGATTCTTCTTATCACCAACATCGAGGAGGAGTCCCTGAACAAGCTTGTTCTCAAGCTCTCTCTTCTGTCGAAGTCCCGTATCTGGGACATTGAAAGGCTGACATCGCTTCTTAAAGCCCTCGAGCTGAGCTTTGCAGGATTGAGGAAAGAGGGCTATTCGGAAGAGATGCTCATCGAGTATCTAACTTCCAAGGGCGGTACGAACCTCGTTCCCGTCGAGGATCTTACCGGGACGGAGGCGCCCAAGGCAGCTTACGTTTATGACAACGGCTGGAAGCTCCTCCCACTACCTGAGAGGAGCATTAAAGGCGTCCTGCTCGCGGTCCTGCTCTACATGGAAAAAAACTCCCATGGTCCTCAGAAGGAAGAAATCAGGAAAGCCTACGAACACATAAGGGCGATGACGATAAGCCCCAGAACCGCCCTTGAAATTCTGAAGAAGCTCGAGGAGGAAGAAAGGCTAAGGATTTCCGTGGAGCTTTAGACGATCTTCCAGAGCTCGTCGCTCTCCGGCCTCTCAAGGGGCCTTTCCCTTCCGTTCTCAACTATTACCTTTGAGTCTTTGTCTTCCAGGAACTCCCCGATTACCGAGGCGTTTATGCCCTTTCCCTCGAGGGCGGAGATTATATCATCGGCATTTTCTTTAGGGGCAGCTATTATAAGCGCACCTGAGCTGATGAGGGCGAGCGGATTGAGGCCGTAAAACTCACAGATTTTCAGAGTTTCTTCCCTTATCGGGATCTTCTCTGCGTAAACCTTAAGGCCAAGCTTAGCAGAGTCTGCCATCTCGTGGAGGCCGTTGGTTATTCCGCCCTCGGTGGGGTCGTGCATTGCATCAACGCCGGCCTCGTTGGCCGTGAGGGCGTCCTCAACGACGCTTATCATCGAGATGAAGGACTTGGCCCTCTCGACAAACTCCCTCCCGAAGACCTTTACCAGTTCCTCCTCACGCTCGTTCGCTATGATGGAGGTGCCCTCTAAACCGGCCCACTTGGTGAGGATTATGGCATCGCCCGGTTTGGCACCGTTTGAGGTTACGAGCTTCTCCTCCGAAACCTCTCCCAGCATGGTGCCGACCACTATTGGCCTGTGGAGGCCTGGGGTGACCTCCGTGTGGCCGCCGACTATCGCCACGCCAAGCTTTTTGGCACTCTCGTGGAGCTCGTCCATAATCTTGGCGAGTAAGGCCTCGTCGGCATTTTCGGGGAGGAGGATAGAAACTAAAAACCACTTGGGCTTGGCGCCGAAGGTCGCAACGTCGTTCGCGTTGATGTGAACCGCATAGAAGCCTATTCTCTCCTCGGTCCCGGTTATCGGGTCAGTGGAGGCAACCAAAACGGAAGAACCGAAATCGATTGCAGTGGCATCTACCCCGAGGTCTGATTTAATTATAACCCTCTCGCCTGGGGCTCCCAGGCGGTTGAACACTATCTCCCTGAGCTTCTCTGGGGGAATTTTGCCTGGCGGCAGCATTTCAGACTTCCTCGAGCTTCTTCTTGACTTCCTCGGTGTGTCTCTTGGTCTCCTCTAGAGTGTTCCGCAGGTTTGCCAGCTCGAGCTTCAGCTCACCCAGCGTCTTGTTCATCTGGTAAAAGGCGAAGACCATTATCGCTATCAGGATCAGCCCGAGGGTTATAGATATCCATCCGCTCGGAGTCGAGCTGTACGGCATCATCACACCTCCTTCAGGTTTTTCACAATCTCGTTATCGATTATGAGCTTGAAGGGTTTTGCTTTGTAATACTTCTTTGCCCTTGGGTCGTTCGGCTCCAGGCGGAGCTCGCTCTCGACGAGGTTCGCCTTTTCCAACTTTTTCAGATGGAGGTAAAGCAGCTGGCGAGAAATGCCCAGGGTCTTTGCGAGCTCGTAGACGTACCACTCCTTCTCGCAGAGCATCTTGAGTATCTTCACCCTGATTGGAGAACTCAGAGCTTCCGCGATCACTGCCAGCTCTTGGATGCTCTCGACCATTTTTCATCACGCTTGGCCTTCCATAGGACAGGAAGTCATTACATAAGTTGGAACGAAAAATAAAAAGCTTTCGAAATCAGCGCTTCAGGAGGGTGTAAAGCAACGCCCCCAGCAGGAGGAGAGGCAGGAACAGGAACGCTAAGCGCGTAAATATGAAAAATATTCCAAAACCTCACCACATCCAGCCGAAGCCCCACCTCCTCCTTCCAAACATTGGACCCCTCATTATTGATCCTCCAAATCCTCTCGGCATTTTCATCCCTCTAGATATAGCCATCCAACGATTGTTTCGCCGCAGTCGAGCGTTACTTTGACCCCAAACGGGGTCTGGTAGGCGCTTCCAATGGTGAGCTTTTCAATGGGGCACTCACCTACGACCTTTCCGATGTAGTTTCCGTACTCATCGAGCAGTTTCATCACGGTTCCCCTTGAGGTCTCGTACATATCGACCCTCACGCGCCTGAGCAGCTTTAGAGCGTCGTCCTTAACTTCCTCCACATCTATCTCCTCAACCGGGAACTCCCCGAACTCAACGAAGTGCCAAACCTTGGCCTCCATATCTAAACCTCCATTCGATTATAAAAAAGAAAGCTTCAGATGGCGAAGCCTATCCTGTGGACAAAGCCCCTCATCCAGTTCCAAGTGTTCCTGAAGGTGTTGATGATGCTGTCAATTATTCCAGTCTCTTGAGTCGGCTCCTGTGCGGCGCTGTCCCATATTCCGGGGCCCCTGACAATGTCGCCCATCGGGTTGCCGAAGCCGTGGCTGTTTGCCGAGCTGATGACCTCCTGGTAGTAGTTCTCGCTGATCACCTGCGGCTCGTATGTTACCCCGTAGTTCGCGAGCACGCTCACGAAGCCCCTGAGGTGGTTCTTGCTACCTGCCTTGAGGCTCTCGTAGACCTGGATTATGTCCGCGTTGTCGGTCTTCTCAGTCCACTCCTCCAGGTCAGCTATGTCAGTCTCCTCTATCAATGCCCCGACCTTGAGGGCGTCGACGAGGCCTTGGCTGCCCATCTCGACGAGCTGGTCGTAGAGGGCCTGAAGTTCTGGATTCGTGAAGACGCCTATTTCGTCGGTGGCCGGGTCGGTAAGGTTGTACTTCTCTATCAGGACAAGCACGGTGTCAGTATGCGTCTGCTCGCTCTGGGCTATGTTGTAGAATATTGGCAGTCCATACATCTCATAGAACGTGAGGTAGACGTCCCTGGCGAGCTTCTCCTCTTCTCTCATCCAGAGTAGGCCGTCTATTTCCTCTTGGCTCAGGTCAGCGTAGTAAGTGGTGAGTGTGCTGTCCACGAGGGGCGCGGTCTCCTGGACCGGCATCCTTGGACCGGTCCAGCTCTGCATTGCTGCAGCCATTCCAAAGGTCATTCCAACCAGCAGGGCGAGGAGCCCAACTCCAAACAACTTCATATTTCTCATGTTATTAGCCACCTCCATGTGTAAGTTTAATATTACATATATCGAAGACTTTATAAAGTTTTCGGTATAGATACAATTAAAAAGGCAGCCTTGGGCACATACATCATGCAGCTCAAGCTGAAGAAAATACTCATTGAGGAGTGGTTGTTTTCTCTCTCGGTCTCTGGCCTAGTCTTGATTTCCCTTGTGACACAGAGAATCCCCCATTACTCCACCGATGACTTCCAGGTTGTCTTCACACTCTTCGTGTTCCTAGTCATTGTCAACGGCCTACAGCGCGAGAACGTCCTCAGGTTCTTGGCGGCCAACTTTCAGGGGAACTTGGGAGCGGTTAAGCTCGTTGCAATAACTGGGATTCTCTCGATTTTTGTCACCAATGATGCCGCTCTAATAACGATGGTTCCCCTCACTCTTGTCATAGACTTCGAAGACGCCGCCCTAGTTGTTATTTTGGAGACGCTAATGGCTAACGCCGTCTCAGCTTTGACGCCCTTTGGCAATCCCCAGAACCTCTTTATCTACTATCACTACAACGTTTCACCCGCCGATTTCGTCCACACTATACTTCCCTTCGTCTTGGTGATGTCTCTTGTTATACTCTTCATGAGTCTTAGGGTGAGAGCCAATCCGGAGGTTGAGTTCTCTGGGAAGCCGTCTCGGGAGGGATGGATATACGTGGGGATGTTTCTCCTGTTCATAGCTGCAGTCTTGAAGATCGTCCCCCTGTGGGTCGGCGTTATAGTTTTGGGCTACGCCCTCCTTTTCGATAGGAGGCGCCTCAGGGTAGATTACTTCCTTCTCGGCACTTTTCTGGCGTTCTTCGGCTTCACGGACAACGTCTCCCACCTTCTGAGATTTGAGCTGGAGTTCCCTCACCAAACATTCTTCACTGCTGCATTCCTCAGTCAGATAATGAGCAACGTCCCCTCAGCACTGCTCATTGCTGACTTTACGTCCGATTGGAAAGCCCTTCTCTGGGGAGTGAATGTCGGTGGATTCGGAACGCTTATCGCTTCACTTGCAAACCTAATCTCCTACCGCATATACTCATCGCACAGAAATAAAGAAAGGACATATCTGATACGGTTCCATCTCTACAGCTTTTCATTGTTCCTGCTGGGGATCATCCTGTATCTAGTTATTGAATAGCAGAATCTGGCTACCTGATGACAGCAAGTAAAAACGGATCAAAAACAAAATTAAACGTCATGGGGCTCCCCCATGAACGGGGAGCTTTCTATGGCCTTTTATATGTGGCTTGCCGCTCATATAGAGCTCCCTGAGGGTGCTTTCCAGCTTCATCAGGAGGGCACTGGCAGTCTCCACGTCGTTGTTCTCAATGGAGGCCTTAAGCTGCTCAACCAGATTCTCTAATTCTGAGACATCGATCCCGGCCTTTTCTAGGACTTTTATCTGGGCTTCTAGGCGGTGGAGTGTTATCTCTGCCCTCCTCATCGGGTCGAACTTCACCTTCATGTTCCACTCCTTTGAGGCTATCCTGATGACAAACTCAGCGTGGGCCTTCGCCGCCGTTGCCTGTCCGTAGGCCCTTCCGTACTTACCTTCGTCATAGGCCTCCTTTGCCCTCTCAAGCTCCTTCTTTGCAAGGTTGAGCATCTTCTCGGCAAGCCACTCCTTCTGCTCCGGGAGCGTCACGTTGGCAAGGAGCTCCTCCGCAGTGGTTATCCTCTCCTCGCCCATGTTGATGGCCTTGAGTGCCACCTCCCAGGTTACGTTGACCTCAACCTCGGTGACGTTGAATGGAGTCTCGTTATCAAAGGCCCCCTCACTGAGCCTTTCCCTGACCCTCTCCGCAACGCCCTTCATAACGTGACTCCTGATGATGGTTATGTTCTTGGGCCTGAGCTGTATCTTCATCATAACCTGAGTTATGTCGGTACTGTTGTTGACGAAGATTATTATCCCGTGAACCTTCAAGGCCCTCCTGAGGGCGACCTCGATTCCGGCAGTGTCGTTGCCTGGAACCACGATGACGCTGTTTTCGAACTTTATTTTGAGCTTCACGGTGGCGTTGTTGATAACGGCCAGGTTGGTCTCGTACCTGTTCCTGCCCCACCAGCGCTCAACTGTGATGTTCAGGCCCTCGAGGTCCTCGACGTACTGGTCAACAACGGCATCGGGGCCGCCAATTATTATGACCTCATCTGGAGCGTAGCTCATTATCTCGGCGGTAACGTTCGGGTAATAAACGCCCCACGCAGTGGTTATAATAACTGCACCAGTCAGATTGGCTAGGTACTCGGCCAGTGCACAATCTGCCTCGTTGTCGCTGACGAGGATGACAGTTGCTGAAGTTTCCCCTGCGGAGACTCTTCCGAACGCCAACGTGGTCGTTATTAGCATCATACCGAAGAGCAACGCGATGACTTTTTTCCACATCACGGTACATCACCTCGACTGCTACTATGAAAAAGGCCTTATTTAAGCTTTTTTCACGAAATCGTCAGTGTAAATTCATGCTTATTTAGCCTGGGGCGGTCGTCGTGACTATTTTGTCCTTTATCGTTAAAAAATGTTAGCCAACGTTTATCTATGTTCAACGGCCCTCATCAGCGAAGAGAAAAGAAAAAAGTGCCAGCACATCTCTGGGTTAATGATACAAGCCCATAGGCATTGTCGGGCTCACACCTCTTCGAGTATCTTCTCCACCTCGGCGGTCTGTCCCCGAAGATCCGCCGCGACCTGGTTTATTCCCCTGAGCTCTTCCGTTATGGCTGCGAGGTTCTTGTGCAGGGAGTACATTGAGAACAGGACCACTGCCAAGAGAACGAGCCACAGGGCTATGTTCACGTACTCAACGTAACCGGGAGTCTCGGAGTAAAAATATCGGGGAATGTAAGGGCCCATCAGCCTTCACCTCCTTCAGCTGTTTCGTTTCCCTCAACTGGGCTGTTTAAACCCAGAAGCTTCTCAATCGCCGCGGCGAGCTCTTCCTTGAAGACCTCCCTATCTAGGCCATTCTTGAGCTCGATGGTCTCAAGGAGTTCATCGGGTTCTGCTTCGATGCCATAGTCTTCCTTCAGGACTTTGGCCAGCTCGTCCGCAGGGACGCCGTAGAGATCCGCGAGCTGTTGTAGCGCATAGCTCTTGAGCATCGTTCCGGTGATTTCAACGTAGGTGTATGTGGTGTTGATGGTCTCGTTCGGGAGATAGTCCAAGTAATCGTGGGTGCCCTCAGTGTCTTCCGTGTTCTCTTCCTCTACGATTAAGGCGCCGTAAGCGTAGAACCCCGCTGCTAGGAGGGTGAACACGAGCAGCAGCGCAGCGATGGGCTTCCACTTGGTCTTCCTAAAGCCCATCCTGAGCATGGTTATCATGCTCTTAAACCCTATTATCAGGTGAGCCGCCACGAGACCTACCATGGCAAAGCCGAAATACGTGTGGGTGTTGGTCCACGTGTCCTTGTCAAGCCCTAGGAAAGTCCAGCCCAATGTATCTGCTATCCTTCCAGAGGGTGCTAAATACAGGGCTATTCCAGAAATGATGACCACTATAAAAACAACCGTTAGCGCGAGGTCTATTATTCCCCTAAGCCAGGCCGGGGCCGCTTTCCACTTCATCAACGGCATCTCCCCTTGCATTTTATGGTTCCAAGAGTAGGAATTGTTGGAGTTTCAATGTGGAAACCTCTGTCAGGGGTCATTCCTTTGGTTTTCAACATCAATTTCATACGAATCACCACATATGTAACTTTAAAATTACATATGATGGCTCCATTTAAAAAAGTTTCGGTAGACTGGTTGGCCAAAGGTATTGAATACTTTAATATCCAAAAAAAGAGTAATCCCCGCAGAATAAAGGAAGAGAGCACAGAATCAGAGAGAGACGTAGTAGTACTCTCCCATCTCCTTCTGCTCCCTGTCCTTGACGCTTCCTTCCTTGTTGGCCCTCGGCCTTCCAGTATCCGGATCGCGTCTGAAGGTTACTCCCACACTGGCCAGGAAGCGGTTCATGCCCTCGCGCATTCCTGTCGGCGGCAGAGCCTTACCGTACTTGCCAGGCTCTCCCTCAAAGACCATTATCCTGTCGCTTATGTAGTCTATCATGAGGACGTCGTGCTCTACTACGAGGGCAGTCTTTCCTTCTTTCTCCATGAGGTGCCTTATCGCCCTTGATACGGCCAAGCGTTGCTCGACGTCGAGGTAGGCTGAGGGCTCGTCGAGCAAATAGAGGTCGGCATCACGTATGAGCGCCGCAGTTATAGCGACCCTCTGCAGCTCTCCACCGCTCAGCTCGTTCACCTGCTTGTCGTAGAGGTCTGGAATGCTCAGCGGGTTTAACAGCTCGGTCTTGTAGAAGTTGCTGAGGAGCTTTGAGGCGTCGATCTTGCTCAAAAGGTCGTAAACCGTTTCCTCATAGTCTGCCTTGATGTACTGGGGCTTGTAGCTGACCTTGAGCTCCCAGTCGACCTCGCCCTCTGTGGGCTTCTCCACTCCGGCCAGCATTTTCACGAAGGTGGTCTTACCGATACCGTTCGGGCCGACGATGCTAACAACTTCACCCATGTAGAGCGTCCCCGGCTCGGCCTCCAGTCTGAACCCACCGTAGTCCTTGACGAGGCGCTGGTACTCAACGAGTATCTCGCTCGCCTGGCTCTGCCTATCGCTGGACTTGGTGAAGCGTATCTCATAGGGCCTAAATCTAACGTTCTCGTCTCTTAAATAGCCCCTGAGGAATTCGTTGATGCCGTTCCTCGTTCCCTTCGGCTGGGAGAAGATACCGTAAGCGCCAGGCTTACCGTAGACGACGTGGACTATGTCGCTCAGGTAGTCGAGAACCGCCAGGTCGTGCTCGACAGTTAAGACGGCCTTTCCTGAGTCGGCAAGCTTCCTTATTATCCTCGCGACCTTGAGACGCTGCCTTATATCGAGGTAGCTGGAGGGTTCGTCAAAGAAGTAGAAGTGTGCATTCCTGAGCAGAGCCGCGGCTATTGCAACCCTCTGAATCTCACCACCGCTTAGCTGATCTATGTTCCTGTCGAGGACGTTCCTGAGCTCGAGCTCATCAACAACTTCATCAAATGCTCCAATCTCGTCTGCCCTCTTGAGTAAGTCCCTCACCTTGCCCTTCACTGCCTTGGGGATTAAATCGACGTACTGGGGCTTGACAACAGGTCTAATCTCTTTGTTTTTCAGCCTCTCAAAGTAGGTCTGGAGCTCGTTGCCGCGGAAGGCCCTAATAACGTTGTCCCAGCTGTCGTTGTCGCCGCAGAGGTTTGGGAGGAGCTGGCCGGCGAGTATCTTGACCGCGGTGGTCTTACCGGTTCCGTTTGGACCAAGGATTCCGACGACCATACCTTCCTTGACGACCGGCAGGCGATAGAGGACGAATGCATTGACGCCATAGCGGTGCACGCAGCCCTCTTCAAGCTCCTCCGGGAGGTTCACAATGGTTATCGCGTTGAACGGGCACTTGTGAACGCAGATTCCACAGCCCGTACAGCTTGCCTCTTGAATTATGGGCCTGTAGTTCTCCTCGTCGATGATTATAGCCTCGCCACCCATTCGATTGACTGGACAGACGCGCTCACACAGGAAGTGCCCGCACTTGTCAGGGTTGCACTTCTCATAATCGATGACCGCGATTCTCATTCCCACCACCGCCCTACCCTACTGAGAAGGCCTTTAAAAAGTTGCGACGTAGTTTGACCCATGAGCCTATTCGAGGCCTTCAAAGACCTCAAAGGCGAGATAGCCCACGTGAGCGTTTTTTCATCGAGGAAAGGTGATTTCTCGGATTTCCGGTTCAACCACCGTGAGATAAATGCCCTCCTTAACGAGCTGGGATTCGCCCTCTACCGTCACCAGGTTGAGGCGCTGGAGAAGCTCTACTCCAGCAAAAACATCGTGGTAACCACTCCAACTGCGAGCGGAAAGAGCGAAATCTTCAGGCTTGCCATCTTTGACTCCTACCTCTCGAATCCTCGCGCAACGTATCTTCTCATCTATCCCACCCGCGCGCTTATCAACAACCAGTATGAAAAGTTCTCGCTCGAAGCCTTCTACTTCTTCAGGCTCACAGAAAAGATACCGACGGCGAGTATCTTGACTGGCGACGTCCCGTGGGAGGAGAGGAGAAAGATACCCCGCGAGAAGCCGAACGTGATATTCACGACTCCAGACATGCTCTACTACAACGCCCTGAGGAGGTGGCGGGACTATGAATGGCTCCTGTGGAACCTCTGCTACCTCGTCATTGATGAGCTTCACGCATACCGCGGCGTCTTCGGCAGCAACACTGCCTACCTATTCCGCAGGCTGGCCTTCAGGCTGAAACGTCTCAGAGTTAAACCCCAGATAATAGCCCTCTCTGCGACGCTCAGGAATCCGAAGGAGTTTGCCGGAAACCTCTTCAAAACCAAGTTCGAGGTCGTGGAGGAGGCCACAAACCCCTTTCCCAGGAGGTACCTAATCCTCTTCGAGCCGAGGAACCTCGACGGGAGACAGCTCCTCAGGGCGGTCGTCGAGAGGCTGGCGGGGAGAGGAATCAAAACCCTAGTCTTCTTCGACTCACGGAAGGGCACCGAGAAGCTCCTGCGCTTCATGCTCGGCTCCCCAGTTTTCACGAAAACGAGCACCTACAAGGGAACACTGCCAAAAAACGTCCGCTGGGAAATAGAGCGGGACTTCAAGGAGGGAAGGCTTTTAGTTCTACTCACCACGAACGCCCTCGAACTGGGAATAGACATCGGTGATTTGGACGCAGTGATAAACTATGGCATCCCACCAGACGGCCTCTTCTCGCTCATCCAGCGCTTTGGCAGGGCTGGGAGAAAAGCGGACAGAGAGGCTATCAACGGTATCGTCCTGAGGAAGAACGGAGTCGACTATTACTACAAGGAGCACGTCGATGAGCTCGTCGAGAAGCTTGAGAAGGGCATAATCGAGTATATGCCTGTCAACCTGTGGAACGAGCACATAGCGAAGAAGCACATCCACTACCTCCTCACCGAGGTTGGAGTGGTTGAGTGGGATGAGCTGGACGAGTTCGAGAGGAAGGTTGCGGAAAAGCTCGTCATCGAGAGGCTCGCCTCATTCAGAAAGAACCCCCTGCTTGGAAAGCTCGAGGTCAGGCCACTGAGGCCAGCTCTTAGTTATTCCTCACTTAGAACGGCGAGCGACGAGAGCTTCTTCCTGCTCATAGACGAGCCGTGGATAAGAGCCAAGCTCGTGGAAAAACGGGACATGGGTGAGCTTCTCCGCTTCATCAACTGGCTCAAGCTCAAGGGCTACGTAATTGAGGAGGTTGATACGGCCGAGTACCACCGCTCCCTCCTTCTGGGTATGGCCTACTTCTCGAGGGGAGAGCTCTACATGGCGAAGGACCGATTGAGCCTCGGCAAGTTCCACTTCGTCTTCGCCAAGAGACTCAACCGCCTCTGGGACGTTGAGACCTTCGCGAGCAAGGGGGAGGACATCGAGAGGCTCGAAGTTTACGAGAGTAAGTCTTACAAGGGGACAGAGGTTCATCTGGGCAGGCTTAGGGTCAGGCACGTTTACACGGGCTTTGCGGTTAAGGGCAGGGACGTTGAAAACTACGCCGCTGAGCTGATGAAGCTCAGGAAGGAGGGAATCCTCCGCGGGGAGATACATTCTCCTGTAAGCGGCCAGAGGGTTGAAACTGAGGAGGACTTCTCCATACTCAACTGGGAACGCTTTGCCAGAGTCGAGTTTGAAAAACCCCTAGAGGGGGAGTTTGAGACCGAGGGCATATGGCTCGTCTTCCCGGACTGGATTCGGGAAATTCCCCACGAGGGGTTCAACGAGTTCTTCAGAGTGGCGGCGGAGAAGGAAAAAGAAAACATCACCTTCGCCCTCTACGAGAACCTCGACAGGAGGAAGCTCTTCCCCGAGCTGTTAGGAGCGACGAGCCACTACATCAGGAAGGCGATTGATGATGCCCTCCAGCGCTTCAACATTTAAGACAAGGAGCTCGCCTTCGCGATAAAGAAGATGATGGACAGCAAGGACGGGGTAGGCTCTGCGTTACACGCCATAGAGCACAACATGATAAAGATAGCCCCCATCTTCACCTACGTGGATTCGAGGGAGCTTGGCGGCTACAGCTACGCGAGCTTTCCCATCCCCCCACGTAGGGAAGCCAGTGGTGTTTATCTACGACGGCAATGAGTTCAGCGCTGGGCTGGCGCCAATACTCTACGAAAACGCCGAAAAACTGATGGAGAAGAGTTTATGGCACCTGAAGGGCTGCGAATGCAAAGACGGCTGCTCCGTCTGCGTTCTCTCGTCCAAGTGCGGCACCTTCAATGAGTTCCTCGATAAGTGGATAGCGAGAAGGGTGTGGGAGAGATTACTTAAACAACCCAATAAAGGGCAAGATTTTTAACTCCAGATGGTCATCCCCAGCCCATGACCGTGCAGAGCATCCCTGGACCCGAGGTGTACTGTGTAATCTACAGCCTTGTGGAGCGTGGAAGGTTCGAAGAGGCTCTCGCCAAGATACGGGAACTCCCTCCGGACTATGCGAGCGAGGAACTGGTCTCTCTTGGGGGTGAAGATTGCAGCGGACTTCGCCCGGCGGGGCGATCTTAGGAAAGCACTGGTTGTGGTGGACATCCTGGTGGGGGACTCCGTCGATTGGGCAAGATGGCACGTTTTCAAGGAGTATCTAGATTCGTACAGTCTGGAAAGAGCGGAGACGTCCTTTGAGAGACACCAAGTTCTTATAAAGCCAGAGAGTAAGGTGGAGGCTCTCCCGGACATTGCGAGGTGTGCCGGAAAAGAGAACTCAAAGCTTGCCCGTGACGCGCTGATTCTGGCCCTCCAGCGGGCGAGGCACATAAAGGGACGTTCAAACAGGGACTGGAGGCTGGAGATGGTTATAAACACTGCGTGTGACCTTGAGGAGTGGGATATCGTTGCAGAGGCCTGCCGGGCCATGAGCGGAAAGGGGCGAAGAAAGGTCATAGAGGATAGGCTCTTTCCCGAGGAGCTGGAGAAAGGGGTAACCACCTGTTGGGAATTCGCCGAGACACTGAAGAGGCGCTATGAATCGGCGGAGGAAAACTCCTTCGACCTGGTCATAGAAGCCCACTTGAAGTATGAGAAGGAAATCCTGAAATCGCGAGTAGTACACCCTTACCTGTACAAGCTGAAGGCAGTAAAAATTGAAGAAGGCGTTACGTTCTACGCCGTTAGAAGACCCCTTACGGTGGCACTTACCTGGTACCTGTTGGACAGAGTGAGGCGGCTCCTGAGTCTAAACGCTCCTCATGAAGAGGGGCCTTAGTCTAACCCTCCCGCGCGTCTTTTCAGTCAGAAGCTCCATCAGCGGTTCGGCCTCACCTTTTCTCGTCTCCACGATGAATTTCACCAGCTCACCGTAATCCTCGCCAACCACCTTCCCGCCGTTTCCCTCGACAGTCTCTCTGACGGCCTGGTAGAGACTGTAGGAAAAAACAACCTCAAAGCGCTCTGTCTCATAGACTTCGACTATCCCTGCGTTTTCTATGGCCAAACTAGCTGCTTCGCTGTAGGCCTTAACAAGCCTGCCGTAGCCGAGCTTTATGCCGCCGAAGTAGCGCGTAACAACGACAACGACGTTGCTCAGGCCTTTGTTCTGGATGACCTTGAGAACGGGCTTTCCGGCAGAGCCTTTAGGCTCGCCGTCGTCGTCATAGCGGACAGCAAAGTTCTTCCCGTCGTTTATCAGATACGCCGAGACATTGTGGGTGGCGTCGCTGTGGTGGGCCTTTATCTTCCCTATGAAGGATTTTGCTTCTTCCTCAGAGCTGGCAGGTGAAGCGTAGCCTATGAAGACGGACTTCTTAACGACTAACTCGGCTGTGCCTATGCCCTTTAGCGTTCTGTACATGCCTTACCCTCTCAGCGTCGCGATGAGTTTCTTCTCGTTGAGGAGCATAGCTATCGCATCTTTGACATCGGTAACTACGATATCGCTCGCGAGTAGGGCGTCTATTGTGGCCCCCTCTGGACCTATGACGCAGAAGGCCAGCTCGGCGCTCTCCAGCATTGCTACGTCGTTGTTTCCATTACCGACGGCTATGTAGGAGCCGTAGCTCATAGCTTTTTGGAGCTTCTCGCTTCCGTCTTTAATCCTCTCAACCCTGACGGGGAGGCCTTTGAACTCTTCCTCCAGCGTCCCGAAGGTGTCCGCACTTAGTATTACAACGGTGTACCTGTCGGCAAGCCTCTCCAGGAGGTGCTTTACCTCATCGTCCACTTTTCCAGCCGATCCAAGGGTCCCGTTGAGGTCGAACACTACAGTTTCAGCTTCTATTTTGCCGTAGCCAGGAATTTCCATTGAGACCACCACTGTAACGTTGCCAGGAGGATTTTTAAGGTTTGAACCCCAAGTGGCCGATAGAGGGGTGGGGGGCGACCAATTCAAGGGTGTGTTCCGTATCAATAGAGAAAGAGTTAAATATCTCACCACTGGAGGGAATACCATGTTAAAAGTGCGAGAGCTTGTCAATGACTGGGAGGTTCTCGTTAGGCTAAACTCGTTCTTTCTGAGCTACTTCGGATGGCTCTTATTTGGACTTGCCTACGGCTTTCTCGGCAGGTATAGCGTTGATTTGACCGATTATCTCTTGAAGCTTCCGTTCACCTCCAGGGATTTTGTGGTTAGCCTTGTGGGGTTTACAAAAAGTGTTCCTCTCATATACTGGCTCCTTGAGGCAGTTTATTACCTGGGCTTCTCAGGGTCAATCGCTCTCGTCGTTGCATATCTACTCCTTTACAAAAGGGATTTGGAGACATCGGACGAGCTCTTTATTCGATATCTGCTCTCCTATTCCGTGGCTGGAGTGATATACATCCTCTTCCATGTCCACGCACCACATCTGGTCTACAACCTTCCAGGCTACATATCCGAGAATAACTATCTGACGAGGCAGGAGTTCGTTCTGCCTTCTCTCCATAACACCTTCGCCATGGTGAACATAATCACCCTCTGGAAGTACAGAAAGGAGAAGACAGGCGCGACTATCATAGCCATCAACTCGTTAATACCCTTTGCCACGCTCCTCCTCGGCCACCACTGGATTTATGATATAGTCACAGGGATGCTCCTTGCGGGAATCGTTTCAAGGCTCCTCGTGGGCTATTCTCCAAAGCTCCCGGCCATCCTGTGCAGGCTGGAGCTCTCTTATCTAAAACGGCTGACACTGGTCAGTTTCTTCATCGGCGTCATCGCCCTCTTCCTCGCTGCCGCCCCTCAGCACTGGAGCCAGCTCGTCAACAATCTCTTTGGGACTCCCTGAGAAAAACTTATAAATGTCTCCGAAGCCCTTAACATCGGGTGCCGGGGTAGCCTAGCTCGGCAGGGCGGCGGACTCGTAATCCGCAGGTCGCGGGTTCAAATCCCGCTCCCGGCTCCACAACCACCCTTCCCACTTCTCAGGCCATTTCTCAATTGAAAGCCTCACCAAAACGGCATCCTCCATGAAACGGCTCCTGTTATTTGAAGGCTTTTATTGCTCACCACGGAATAATCCCTAATCTTACCAAAAACTGAACTTTGGTGGGCCCCTCGGCTGAATCAGACATCATGACCAGGTACATGGAACCGTTCTTCGGGAATCTCCAGGTCCTTTCCAGACTGTACGTGTTATCTACCTTAAAGAAGCAGAGGGCACCCCTCCCGGATTCTAGCATGCTGAGGCCGGTGTCGTCTGTGATACATATCGTCACAGGATTATCGGAGGTTATTGAGAAATAGACCATACTCCACTCGTAACCTTGGATTTCATATATGTAATAATCCCCGGGCGGTATTACTACCTCCTCCTGGAGCTGGTATGAAACTCCAAGGATGCTGACTGAGAGCAAGACAATAACAACTACCATAAGCGCGAATCCAAAGGCTTCTAAGCGCCTCAGGTTTAATGGTCCAAGAATTACATGCTTCACGGTACCTCCCTATTACTATTACGTTCCGTCCTATTTAAAGGTTGTTACGTTGAGTCTGACTTTTTTCTATCTTTATTACGTACATACCCACAACCTGTAGTTTTTATATTCCATTGGACAAAATCCAATATATGGGGGGACATACTCTTTCTCGATTTGAGCTGCGCCGCTTGAGGAACATCAATCGCCGCACCCTCCTGAGAATTTATAACCCCAAAAGAGAAATGGAGAAGCATGGAGCAGGAATCCCTCGGGACACTCTTCGCAATGATTGGGATGCTCATTTACGGCCTCGAGCCGGTGGTAATAAAATCAAACCACTCGAATCCGGTTAGCTTTGCCACGTTCTCTGCTCTTACAGCGTCTTTAATTCTGTGGGGAAACCTCCTCTGGAGCGGAAGATGGCGGGAGATTAAGGATAACCGGAAGGGGCTGAAGGGCGCCTTTTTTATAGGGTTCTTTGGAACGGCACTAGCTTATTTGGCCTATTCCTATGGCGTGCGGCTGAGCACCGCCATAAACGCTTCCCTTATTACTAGAAGTGAAGTTCTTTTCTCGTTCTTCCTTTCGTGGGTTTTCCTTGGAGAACGAATAACCAGAAATCTCGTCGCATATTCTGCGGTTATCCTAGCTGGCTTGGTTCTTGTAATCACCCAGGGCGGTTCCATGGAGCTTCATTTTGGAGACTTCCTTCTCCTGCTGGTTCCCCTTTTCTGGCAACTTGGTCATGTCATATCTAAAAAGCTTTCATACAGCCCCATAACTATAGCAGCCCTCAGGAATACGTTTGGCTTTTTAATCCTGCTTCCCTTCGCGGTTGCGACGGGTCTTGAGCTCTCAAAGTTCATCCTTGCTGAGGGCTTGGTAATAGCTCTCGGCCAGATTGTTTGGTACAGGACGATAAAGCTCATCAACCTCTCTAAGGCGACTACCATAATAACTCCGGCCCCTGCGGTCGCGATAGGAATCGGTGTGTTCTTGGGGGAGAGATTTACCCCCTACCACGCCCTCGGCTTCCTCCTGATAACCCTCGGAACCCTTGGGGCGGTGAGGGTAAAGAGCGAGCTCAGAACTTGAGCAGTGCCCAGAGGAAGCGGAGAACATCCTCGAGGCGGAAGTGGCCTGTTTCGACGCCATATATCATGCTTACGGGCACTTCTTTAATCCTCGCCCCGGCCTTGGCGGTCTTTATTAGCACCTCCGTCTCGACCTCATAGCGGTCGCTTTCGATTTCTGGGACGAACTCCCTCCGTATCGCCCTAAAGCCGCTCTGGGTGTCGTAGACGTACTGTCTGAGCTTTAGGCGTATAAGTCGGGTAGTGATTATGTTACTCAGTCTCCTGTGGAGCGGTCTTTTTCCCTGAACCTCGAATTTCCTTGCACCGATGACAAAATCCGCCTCATCTTTGACTATCGGTTCAATGAGCTTCACGATTTCCTCTGGCCTGTGTTGGCCATCCGCGTCCATGAAGACGATTACATCTCCGCTCGCGTGATTGACACCTTCCCTCATTGCGCAGCCTTTGCCGCAGTTCTTCTCCAGCCGGAAGGCCTTCACTCTGGAGTCAGTCTTGGAGTATTTCCCGGCAACTCCGTAGGTGTTGTCCGTTCTGGTTATCCGCTACTTTTGGAACATGTAATTGTAGCGGGTAACCTTCCAGCCTCTGCTCATCGGCTGGCGTTCGGGGGGAACGGAGACTCCCCACATCTTCAGGGCTTTTAAACGAATGTTCCAAGAGCCAACAGCATCCCTATCTGATTCAAAACCACAGTTTGAACACTTTAAAACCCTGTGCCCATTCGGGCTTAACTTACCCCCACATATCGGGCACAGGGAAGAAGTAAAAGCGGGATTGACAAAAACAACCTTTATGCCCTTTAGTTTAGCCTTGTATTCGATGATTGACTGGAGTTTGCGAAAACTCCAGCGGTGCAAACGACCATTCATCTCGGCTGAATACCTGATTGACGCCCTGATTTCTGTTAAATCTTCGAGGGCGAGACCACCGTATTTTTCCGCAAACTCGACGATTTTGTTAGCTAATTTATGGTAGAGGTCGTTCAGCCTGTTTCTTTCCCTCTGCCCGTATTTCTCGAGGAGTTCTTTCCTTTTCTTACCAGCTCGAATTTTCCTCTGGATTTTCCTCCTCTTAACAAAATAACCCGTTCTAACTTCCCGCTCGTGGGTGATAATCTGCAAAAACTCACCATTCGGGAGGGAAAGAGTTACATTATTCTCGTTCAAATCAACTCCGACAAAAGCTTCAGGCTCTCTAATCTTGACCTCCTTTGAGAAAACAACATGAAGGAAGACGCCTTTTGGCGTTTTGACGAGCCAAGCTTGTCCAACCTTCCAGTCCTTAAACCTCTCGTGGTATTTGGCCGGGTAAAACTTCAAACTAAGCCTTCTTTGAGGAGTGGAGAGTTTTACGGTTTTAGTTTCCAAGTCGAGTTTGAACAAGTGATCGTCTAGCATTATAACATCTTTCTTGAAAACTGGTTTTCCCTTAGCTTTCCCCTTCCTCCTTCTTTTCCTGTAGCTTTTGAAAATTGCAATCGCCATCTGGCAGGCCGTGTAAAGGTAATGGCTTGGGAGTTCCGGATATTCCTTGCGCAATCCCTTGTAAGTTTCCTTCTTTAGCCGGTAAAAGCTCGTAACGTTGTTCTCGAAAGCGTAAGTTATGAGAAGGTTTACAATCTCACGATAAGTGGAGAAAAGGCTGCCTAACCCTTCAGGAATTGTTTTGAGCTTGAATTTGGCAGTGAGCTTAATCGTTTCTAAGGGCATTCTTTACCGCCTTAATGAGGCGTTTTTTCCTGTGAGAGCGCATGCCATAAAGTTTTCCAGCAAATGAGGTTACAATGGCTAATAAATCCTCAACGAGTTCTTTTTCTGGTGTTTTCTCCTCGTCATCGAAGATTACTTCAATCTCAACGCCATGAGAGTTGAAGTACTGTTCGAGGTATTTGAAGCCGAATCGCGTGAGCCTGTCCCGGTAAGTTATGATGACTCTGGTAACTTCTCCGCTCTCAACCAATTTGAAGAGTTGTTTTAAGCCCTTCCTGTTCTCGTTCAGGCCGGAGGAAATGTCCGTGATGATTTTGGCCACTTGGTAACCTTTTGAAGAAGAGTAATTCTTGAGGTATTCAACCTGTCTCTCCAAGTCCTCCTTCTGGTCTCTGCCCGAGACCCTGGCGTAAATGACTACTTTATCAGGGACTTTGCCCTCAAGAATTCTCTTGATTTCGCTTTCAGGGACTCTGTATTCTTTGCCGATTTTGTGGGCTTTAAGTTTGCCTGATTTAATCCAACGAAGGACTGTCATCTTGGAAACTCCGAGCTTCTTTGCTGCTTCACCAGTTCGATAAAGCTTCACCCCTCTCACCCAAAAGAAATTAGTACCAAAAATATTTAAAAGCTTCGCTTGTTATTATTTATGGAACAGCTCCACTACCGTCGTCCACCACTATAATCTCGTCAACGAACTCCGGAATTTTGCTGAGAACGTTTAGTATCCTCCTTTCCTCGTTGTATGCTGGGATTATCACCGTTATCCTCTTGCCTTCCAGCATTCAATCATCCTAGCTTAACCTTTCGAGGACCTTCCTGGCTTTTCTCTTGAATTCCTCCTTGTCGAGAAACTCCCAGTAGTGCTCCTTTGCAGGAAAAGAGCCGTTCTTGACCTCTTCACGGTAGTTCTCGAGGGCGAGGCGAATCATCCCACCTATGTCCGCGTACTTCTTGACGAAGGGTGGGACGTTCTCGTAAATTCCAAGAAGGTCGTGCCAGACCAGAACCTGTCCGTCCACGTATGGCCCAGCTCCGATGCCGATGGTCGGAATGGAAACCTCTTCGGTTACGAGCTTGGCAACATCAGCAAGTGTGAACTCCAGAACGACAGCAAATGCTCCAGCTTTTTCAAGAGCCTTGGCATCGCGCAGGATTTCCTCGATCTCCTCCTCGGTTTCGCCCATCAGGCGATAGCCTCCCAATCTGAGGTAGCGCTGTGGAGTTAAGCCTGTGTGCCCTATAACTGGAATCCCCATGCGGACGAGCCTCTTAACGAGCTTTTTATGATCATAGCCGCCCTCTATCTTGACGGCATCTGCACCGGCCTGAATCAGCCTGATGGCATTCCTGATGCCTTCTTCAACGTCAACCTCGTAGCTCCCGAAGGGCATATCGGCCAGAACGAGTGCCCGCTTGACGGCTTTGGCAACGGCCCTCGTGTGGAGAACCATCTGATCCATAGAAACGGCCAGTGTGCTTGGTTCGCCGTAAACGACCATGCCGAGGGAATCGCCGATGAATATGATGTCCATTCCTGCTCTGTCCGCTATGAGCGCAGAAGGATAATCGTAAGCGGTTATCATAGAAATTTTCTCTTTGCCCTTCATCTCCATAATCGTCCTTGGGGTTATCTCCCTCATGCTCTCACCCTTAGCCTAATAAACCCCCCTCCCTATAAGTCTTCTGGAGGTGATAAGATGCGCGAGTGGGAACACTACGAGCACACCGCGGACATTGGAATCCGCGGGTACGGTGAGACCCTTGAGGAGGCCTTTGAAGCTGTCGCGTTGGCGCTCTTCGATGTCATGGTCAATGTGAGGAAGGTCGAGCCGAAGGAAGTGAGAGAACTTGAGGTTGAGGCTGAAGACTTGGAGGCTTTGCTCTACCTGTTCCTTGAGGAGCTCCTGGCGCTTCATGAGATGGACGGTCTCGTATTTGGAAACTTCAAGGTCAAACTCGAGAAGACTGAGGAGGGCTATAGGCTCCGGGCCAGAGCCTACGGTGAGCTCCTTGATTACGTGAAGCACGAGCCCAAGGAAGAGGTCAAGGCCATAACCTACCACGACATGAGAATTGAAAAACTGTCAGACGGGAGATGGATGGTCCAGCTCGTGCCCGATTTATGAGGTGATTCGATGAATGCAAGGGACGAGGTTAGGCATGCCAATCCTGAGTTTTACGAGCGCTATTCTCAAATAGAAGACACTGATGAGTTCTGGGAGTTCATAGTAAGGCCCCTCAGGCAGAGCATCAGGGTGAACACGCTCAAAGCACCCTTCGACTATATCGTGGAGCGCCTGAGCGAGCGCTACGAGCTTGAGCCGATTCCCTGGGCCAGAGAGGGCTTTTTCATCGACGTCGAGAACCTTGCCACGATTCTCGAGCACAGCCTCGGTCTGATATTCGGCCAAGAGGCCAGCTCGATGATTCCGCCCGTTGTTCTTGATCCAAAGCCTGGAGAGCTCGTTCTCGACATGGCCGCCGCACCGGGAAGCAAGACCGGACAGATAGCCCAGTATATGGAGAATGAGGGCTGTATAATAGCCAACGACCCGAAGATAGAGAGAGCAAACGTTCTCATAGCGAATCTCAACAGGATGGGCGTTTTGAACACGCGCGTAACGACGCGCGATGGTGCCTACTTTGGCCGCTTTGAGAACACCTTCGACAGAGTTCTACTAGATGCCCCCTGCTCAAGCGTGGGAATGATAAGGAAGAAGTGGCGCTTTCTGACGGAGTGGAACCTTAGAACCGTCGTCCGCTATATGAACATACAAAAAAGACTTATCTTAGCCAGCTACCGCGCGCTGAAACCTGGAGGGGTCATGGTATACTCAACATGCACCATAGACCCACTGGAGAACGAGGGTGTAGTTGACTACCTCCTGAGGAAGACGGACGCGAGGCTGGATGATATAGACCTGCCTGTGAAGACAAGCGAACCCGTTCTCGAGTGGGAGGGTAGAACTTACTCAGAAGAGCTTAGGAAAACCCGCAGGATTCATCCCAACGACAACGACACTGAAGCATTCTTCATTGCGAAGATAGTGAAGCCCAAGGAGGGAGAAGCATGAGCGAGAACCCTAGGGGGGAGATATGGAAGACGGACGATACCGAGCTTGTGAAGAAGCTTTTACTTGAGAATTATGGCTACGCCCCGGAGTTAATCTACGAGATACGCGGCAGATATCATAAGGTCTATGCATACAAGCCTTGTGACTTTGAGGTGAAAAGCACGGACAGACAGGGGGTCTATTTTGGCAGGATCGAAAGCGATGGGATAAGGCTTACCATCGAAGGAAGCTTCTTGATTGGTCCAAAAGCGACGAAGAACATCGTTGAGCTGGATAAAGAGCGAGCCAAGCGTTATCTTGCCGGCGAGAGCGTTGAGATTGACGAAGACATTCACAGCTGGGTCATTGTAAAGTGGGGGAGCTATTACCTTGGTTCGGCCAAAGCCAAGGAGGGCAGGCTCATCAACTATGTGCCAAAGGAAAGAAGACTGAAGCTGGAGTAACACTTCAGTCCAGCTAAAGCTTAAATAACTTCGGGGGGATTTAAAACGGAGGTGAGAGGATGATTCCGCTGAAGAAAATTGATAAGATAAGGTGGGAGATACCGAAGTTCGATAAGAGGATGCGCGTTCCAGGCAGGGTTTATGCTGACGACCAACTCATAGAGAAAATGCGCCAGGACAGAACACTTGAGCAGGCGGCAAATGTTGCCATGCTTCCTGGCATCTACAAGTATTCCATAGTCATGCCTGACGGTCATCAGGGTTATGGCTTCCCGATAGGGGGCGTCGCCGCTTTTGATATTAATGAAGGAGTTATCAGCCCCGGTGGAGTCGGCTATGACATAAACTGTGGTGTCCGTCTTATCCGCACGAACCTAACTGAAAAGGAAGTTAGGCCGAAGATCAAGGAGCTTGTCGACACACTCTTCAAAAACGTTCCCTCCGGTTTGGGAAGCAAGGGTAGAGTGAGGCTCCACTGGAGCCAGCTGGATGATGTTTTAGCCGACGGTGCCAAATGGGCCGTCGATAATGGCTACGGCTGGGAAGAGGATTTGGAGCACCTTGAAGAGGGCGGAAGAATGGAGGGGGCCGACTCAGAGGCCGTCAGCCAGAAGGCGAAGCAGCGCGGTGCTTCTCAGCTCGGTTCCCTTGGCTCGGGTAACCACTTCCTCGAGATTCAGGTAGTCGATAAGATATACGACGAGAAAATTGCTAAAGTCTATGGCCTCTACGAGGGACAGATCGTCGTCATGGTACACACTGGTTCTCGCGGACTGGGCCACCAGGTAGCGAGCGATTACCTGAGGATAATGGAGAAGGCCAACAGAAAGTACAACGTGCCCTGGCCAGACCGTGAGCTGGTCAGCGTTCCGTTCCAGACGGAGGAAGGTCAGCGCTACTTCTCAGCTATGAAAGCCGCTGCAAACTTCGCCTGGGCCAACAGACAGATGATAACCCACTGGGTCAGGGAGAGCTTTGAGGAGGTCTTCAAACAGAAAGCCGAGGACATGGAGATGAGCATCGTCTACGATGTGGCCCACAACATAGCGAAGGTCGAGGAGCACGAGGTCGATGGAAAGAAGGTCAAAGTTGTAGTCCACAGGAAGGGAGCTACCAGAGCTTTCCCGGCCGGACACCCGGACGTTCCGAGGGCATACAGAGATGGCGGCCAACCCGTGCTCATACCTGGTTCGATGGGAACGGCCAGCTACGTCCTGGCTGGGGCCGAGGGCTCGATGAAGGAGACCTTCGGTTCGAGCTGCCACGGAGCCGGCAGGCTCATGAGCAGGCACGCCGCGACCAGGCAGTACCGCGGCGACAAGCTGAGGAACGAGCTCTTCCGGAGGGGAATCTATATTAGAGCGGCCAGCATGCGCGTCATTGCTGAGGAAGCTCCAGGAGCCTACAAGAACGTGGACAACGTCGTTAACGTCGTCCACCAGGCGGGAATAGCCACACTTGTTGCCAGGATGAGGCCGTTCGGAGTGGCCAAGGGCTGATTCATTTTCTCTTAACTTTTGGAGGTTTCACCATGAAGGAACTCACTCATGTCGATGAGAAGGGTGTTAAGATGGTTGAGGTCGGCCACAAGAGCGAGGTCTTCAGGAGGGCCGTTGCCAAGGGCAGGATAAGGCTCAGGCCAGAGACGATAGAGCTCATAAAGGCAGGAAAGACGAAGAAGGGCAACGTCATAGCGACGGCACAGATAGCGGGCATTCTGGCGGTCAAAAAGACCCCCGAGCTCGTACCACTCTGCCATCCGATACCGCTGACGGGCGTGGATATAACCTTCGAGTTCGGTGAGGACTACATAGAGGCCACCTGCGAGGTTCGGGCGACCTATAAGACCGGAGTCGAGATGGAGGCCCTGATGGGGGTAACCCTCGCGCTGCTGACTATATGGGACATGGTTAAGGCCGTCGAGAAGGACGAGCAGGGTCAGTATCCGTTTACGAGGATCGAGGACGTTCACGTCGTGGAGAAGGTGAAGGAGAGATAACCTTGATAGTGCCAGCCTTCCTGGCTGGCATGTTTTTCACCCTGGTATATCTTACCACACTCTATTTTCTGATCACCTCGGAAAGCTTGAAGCGAGCGGTTCTCATGGTACCGCTGCTTATTGGAGCTTACCTGCTTGGCAAGTGGGCGATGTTTAAGGCCGTGGAATCGAACGGCGAGATATTGGTATGGCTGGCTGGGGCTGTTATACTGGCAGTAGGTATAATTCCTTGGCTCCACAGGAAGGCATCTGAGAAAACCCCCCTCCGGAGAGAACGCTGCGAGCGTCGTCGCAATAGTGCTTGTCACACCATTTGTTCTGCTGGCCATCTTCATCGCACTCGCCTTCCTCAGCTGATTTCCTATTCTCTGCAGTAGCCCAGGATGAAGTACTCCATAACTTTGAGCAGTTCGTTGAGGAAGAATCCCAGGAGTATCAGAAAGATACTCGCCAGAGGGTATCTGCCCCCCAGATACTGAAGGCCGAAGATGAGGGGCGCCCAGATGACGAAGGGCTGGAGCTCCATGAGTATCTTCATCGTCATCGAGGTTTGGCTTAAAATGAGCTTCTTTAGTGCCCCCTCGCTTCTCACAAAGTAGGCGTTCTCTTTGATCTTCTCCCCCTTCGTGAGAGGTTTGGTGCTCTCACGAGCAGTTTAGTCCCGTCCTTAAACTTCATGAGGTAGACGTACTTCCCAAAGCTCGACGCGAGGAAAGACTCGACCATTAGCTCCGCATCCCAGTCTTCCCTCAGCTCCACGGGGTTGATGCCATTTTGCCTCAGCCCCTCCTTGAACTTTTCGCTCTCGAACTTCAGCCACCAGACCCTGAAGTGATACGCTGGCTTGAGGAGCCTTTCGAGAAGCATGGAAAAGCCTCCAGACTGATTACTGCCTCTGTTAGTATTAACCTCACTGGTCTTATAAAACTTTGTTGGTTCTCACTTCTGGCCAGCCCATTTTTTTAAGCCTCCACGGGAAGACTTCCCGGGTGGGAGTAATGTATCTGGTGAAGAAGAGTAAAGCTGACTACATATTTAATAAGCTGCGCGAGAGGATAGCGTTTCTCTTCATGGATGATGGAACCTACATCATGTACCACGACGAGAAAGTCCTCTGCTACTCGACAGGACCAGTAGAGATAGCGAGGGAGGATATAAAGGCCTTCGAGAAGACTGGCGAGCTTCCAGAGCTTGTAAAGCGTATCAAGGCCAGGGATTTCCAGGGCAGTGCGTCGTTAGGGAGCTACCTCCAATAGACGATGATCTGCCCCCGCTCAACCCGAGCAGGAAGGCGGTGGTAATCTTCACAGGCTTCAGGGATACGGTGATAGACTACGTCGAGTGCAACGGTAAGACTTTGGCAGTCGCGAGGCTCGTGGACGAGCCAGAAAAAGTCTGCCGCTTCGCTGGGAGAGGCAACTACAAGATAGCGGCCGTCAAGCTCAAGCGCGGTGAGAAATGCTTGAGCAGGAGGAGTTCCTCAAGAAAATCGTGGAGTGCCAGCGGAAGGTTTTTTAGACCCCTTCCCATCTTTTGAACGATGACGCTCAAGCTTAACCCAGAGGCAAGAGCCATATACAAGGCTATCCGTGAGGATATAAAGAGAAGGTTAGTCCTTCATAGGAGTTCGGCTATTCTCGACAGCTTCGAGCCCGTGGGTGATAAAGACGAAATCCTCCAGAGACAGGCCTATCTGAGGGAGAACCTCCCGCGGATTAGACCCAAGCTTAGGGACTACCTCTCGAAAATCAGGTCCATAAAGTTCAGGCGGGACTTCCTCCACGACAGGATTCTGATAGTTGACGAGAGCGAGCTTGAAAAAGCAGGGAATTTAAACCTCTGCGAGGTCTCAACAAGCTTAGATGACGCCGAGGGCTATCCTCTCGTCCTCAGCACCATTGGCTACGGCATCGATGTTGAGCTTACACCTTCTGATATAGCTCCTGAGCTCTACATCATGCCTCTATGGGGGAACAAAGAGACGCTTCAAGCCCTCGTGAGTATAGGTGAGCTCACAGGAGAGAAAAGCGTTGCGAAAGAAATTCTCGAGGCGCTTAAAGAACTCGAAGAAGTCATGGAAAAAAGGAGGCTCCTTGATGGGCTCGAAGAACTGATAGCCGGCAAGGAGCGCGAGCTGAACGAGAAGATTTCAGAAAAGCTTGAGAAGTTCAGCCTGACGCTCAGCGGGAAGGAGCTCTTGGAGTTCCTGGGGGAGCTGAAGGCTGGAAACTATGAGGCAATTTTCTCCCACTTCGGCGAGATTGAGGGCGAAATACTCGAGCTAATTAACGAGACCGAGAGGGATTTAAGTGAGAGGCTTGGCGCTACGGTTGAACTGTTCTCACGCGAAGAGCTTTACCCTGTTTCTGTACCTCCCGAGAGGGTCGAGTTACTGAGGGACGAACTAGAAAGGGAACTCAAAGTCGAACTCTACCTCAGGAGCAGGGAAGTCCTCGAAAGAATCCGCCCAGTACTCCCAAGGCTCAAGGAGGAGCTGGCGAGGGTCTACGAACTGGACTTCCTGAGGGCAGTGAAGGAGTTCGCGGAGGACTTTGCCTTCCCCGAGCTCTGGAACGGTGGAATCGCGTTTATCAACGGCAGGCACCTATTCATCGAGAACCCCCAGTCGGTGAGTTACGTCGTCGGGAAAAAGCCCGAGAACTTTGCCCTTCCAGGCGCAGAGAAGGTAAAGGACGAGCCTGTAGTAATCCTCACCGGTGCGAACAGCGGTGGAAAAACTTCACTCCTAGAGCTAATCACACAGATAACGCTCCTCGCCCACATGGGGCTGCCCGTTCCGGCGGAGAAAGCGTGGGTCGAGCCCCTCGATGAGCTTTTCCTCTTCAGGCGTAAGAGGAGTGTTTACAGTGCAGGAGCCTTTGAGACGGCCTTGAGGTCGTTCGTCAGAGCGCTGAAGGGCAAGGGCAGAAAGCTAATCCTCATAGATGAGTTCGAGGCCATAACCGAGCCCGGAGCGGCCGTTAAGATAATCGGCGAACTTCTCAAGGTGGCCCGCGAGAGGGGCTTTTACGTCGTCATAGTTTCACATCTCGGCGAGGACCTGAAGAGGGAGCTGCCCTTCGCGAGGGTTGACGGCATAGAGGCCAAAGGTCTGGACGAGAACCTCAACCTCATTGTGGACAGGCAGCCGAAGTTTGGAACGCTTGGGAGAAGCACGCCCGAGCTCATAGTTGAGCGCTCGCGAGGAAGAAGCGTGGAAAAGAGAGGGAGATCTTCGAGAGGGTTTGGAGGGCGTTCCGCTAACTCACCCAGCTCCTCTCCCTGTACCGTCCCCTGCTCTCGATTTCTTCAATCTTAGCTTTCAGCTCTGCTGCCTTCTCTTTGCCCCTGACCTCAGCATAGCCCTCCAGCACCGCTTCAAAGCCCTCCTCGAACCAGGTATAATGCGTGCTCTCCATTGCCCTCTTAAGCAGGTGGATGTCAACCCCCCGGGCCTCCAGCGTAGGATCGAAGTCCGCCAAGCCAAAGTCAATCAGGTAAACTTTCCCACCACGGAGTATCATGTTTGAGGTAGTCAAGTCGCCGTGCACTATTCCGGCCTCGTGGAGCTTTCCTACCTGTCTGCCTATCTCTCTGCATAGCTTCAGCCTTTCCTCCATCGGGACGCTCTCAAGGAGCTCCTTCAGTCTTTCTCCCTCTATGAACTCCATGGTTATCTTCATGTCCCTCAAATCGACCTCATAAACGTAGGGACAGTTGACACCGAACTCCTTGGCCCTGTGGAGAACCCTCGCCTCGCGAACGGTGCGCTCTTTCCTTAACCTTTCATCTATTTCCCTTATGCGGTAGCGCTTTGGAATCCTGTGCTTGATGATGATCTTCTCATTATCCCAGGAAAAGTACAGTTCACCGAAGTCTGCGAGATAAATCTTTGCCTCCGCGCCCTGCTTTATCAGCTCCACCTCACTCCCTCCTCTTTAGTTCGAAATCTTCTATTAGCCTTCCGTAATCCCCGACTGTAACGTGTATCATTATGATGTTCTCCATCTTCACCACGAGCGTTCCAGTACCGTCCTTTACGACCAGCAGTGCCGAGTCGATGGTTCTATCGTCGAGCTTCTCACGGGCGTATTTAAGCCTCTCCTTGTCCGACTGGAGCATATCATCAAATAGGGAAGCTTCGTTCTCAATTTCTATTCCGACTATCCCGTATTTTTCGATGCCTTCGGAAATCTCCCTTATTTTCCCCAAGGGCACGTTGTAGATGGTCGGCTCCATTTCCACACCACTCCTTGTTGCTATTGAAGGTTTTAGCCTTTTCCCCCACTTTTTTCCTTAACTGCTGTCATATGTTTAAAAAAATCTCAAAAATTTGAAATTTTTGACCCAAAAGTTTTTATAGAGCGCTGACGAAGCGTTTTTGCCAAATTGATTTAGAAGGAGGAATGTCGAATGGCACAGCTTAGTGGACAGCCGGTTGTTATTCTGCCTGAGGGGACCCAGAGGTACGTTGGAAGGGACGCCCAGAGGCTTAACATCCTCGCCGCGAGGATTATTGCTGAGACAGTGAGGACCACCCTCGGTCCGAAGGGTATGGACAAGATGCTTGTTGACAGCCTTGGAGATGTTGTCATTACCAACGATGGAGCCACCATTCTCGACAGGATTGACCTCCAGCACCCTGCTGCTAAGATGATGGTTGAGGTTGCTAAGACTCAGGATAAGGAGGCCGGTGACGGTACCACCACTGCTGTCGTCATCGCTGGCGAGCTTCTTAGGAAGGCCGAGGAGCTTCTTGACCAGAACATCCACCCAAGCATCATCGTTAAGGGTTATACAATGGCCGCCGAGAAGGCCCAGGAAATACTCGAGGACATCGCCATCGAGGTCACTCCCAACGACGAGGAGACCCTCCTGAAGATAGCCATGACTTCAATCACAGGTAAGAACGCCGAGAGCCACAAGGACCTCTTTGCCAAGCTCGCTGTCGAGGCCGTCAAGCAGGTCGCCGAGAAGAAGAACGGCAAGTACGTTGTTGACATAGACAACATTAAGATCGAGAAGAAAGCCGGCGAGAGCGTCGAGGAGAGCGAGCTCATCCGCGGTGTGGTTATCGACAAGGAGCGCGTCCACCCGAGGATGCCGACCAAGGTCGAGAACGCTAAGATAGCCCTCATCAACGACGCCCTCGAGGTCAAGAAGACCGAGACCGACGCTAAGATTAACATCACCAGCCCCGACCAGCTCTTCCAGTTTATCGAGCAGGAGGAGAAGATGCTCAAGGACATGGTCGAGCAGATAGCCGCAACTGGAGCTAACGTCGTCTTCGTCCAGAAGGGTATTGATGACCTTGCCCAGCACTACCTCGCCAAGTACGGCATCCTCGCCGTCAGGCGCGTCAAGAAGAGCGACATGGAGAAACTCGCCAAGGCCACCGGTGCCAAGATAGTCACCAACGTCAAGGACCTTACCAGTGAGGACCTCGGCTATGCTGAGATAGTTGAGGAGCGCAAGATAGCGGGCGAGAGCATGATCTTCGTCGAGGGCTGCAAGAATCCAAAGGCAGTAACAATCCTCATCAGGGGTGGTACCGAGCACGTCGTCGACGAGGTTGAGAGGGCCCTTGAGGATGCCGTCAAGGTCGCCAAGGACGTCATGGAGGATGGAGCAGTTCTCCCGGCCGGGGGTGCCGGCGAGATAGAGCTCAGTATCAAGCTCGACGAGTACGCCAAGGCCGTTGGCGGCAAGGAGGCCCTTGCTATAGAGGCCTTCGCTGAGGCTCTTAAGATAATCCCGAAGACCCTCGCTGAGAACGCAGGTCTCGACACCGTCGAGATGCTCGTCAAGGTCATCAGCGAGCACAAGAACAAGGGTAAGAACATAGGCATAGACATCTTCGAAGGCGGGCCTGCTGACATGATCGAGAGGAGCATCATCGAGCCGCTCCGCGTCAAGAAGCAGGCCATCAAGAGCGCCAGCGAGGCGGCAATAATGATACTCCGCATAGATGACGTCATCGCCGCCAAGCTCAGCAAGCCGGAAGGCGGAGAGGGCGGAATGCCTGGCGGAATGGGTGGCATGGAAATGGGCATGTGAGCCCCTTTCTATTTCATTCTCTTTTGCAGGGCTTTCAGAAAGGTCTCCTTGGTTCGTCCTAGGCTTCTGCATTATTCTAGACTATGTGATTATGCTATTCGGTAATTACAGAATCGACAGGCATTTAAGCGTTCGAGCGAACTCTTAAGCGGTGACGACCATGAAGGCCGTTAAAGCCACCATTCTCTACGATGGTCTGGGCAACGTCCAGAAAGACGTATACGTAGTCTTCGACAAGGAGATTAAGGAGATAACGAAGGAGAAGCCCAAGGAGGCCGAAGTGATAGCGGAGGGCGTTGTAACCCCTGCATTCATCGATGGTCACAGCCACATAGGAATGGGCCGCTACGGCGAGCCCTACCAGGAAGACGAGACCAACGAGCAGATGGATGCAGTCCTTCCGCTCGTTGATGCGCTTTACTCCATCTACATGGACGACAAGGCTTTCAAGCACTCGATTGAGTTTGGCGTTCTGTATTCGTCCGTCCTGCCTGGCAGCGGGAACATCATCGGTGGAAGGGCCGTTCTCATCAAGAACTATGGCAGAGACATAGAGGATGCCTTCATGAAATACGTCGGTGTCAAAGCTGCCTTCGGCTACAACCCGCGCTCGACCACGAACTGGAAGGGAACAAGGCCAAGCACGAGGATGGGTGCCATAGGTATTCTCCTCGACTGGCTCATAAAGACGCAGAAGACGATAGCTTTGCTCGAGAAGGACAAGAAAGAACCGGAAGAGATAGAGCCAACGGTTGAGGCACTAATCCCGGTCCTTAAAGGAGAGGTTCCGCTCAGGGTCCATGTGCATAAGGAAGATGACATCGCCGCCCTGCTGATGATAAAGCGGAAGTTTGGACTTAAGATAACCATCGAACACGCCTGCGACGTCCACAGCAGGGAAACCTTTGAGAAGATAAAGAAAGAAGGCGTGCCACTCGTCTACGGCCCCTTTGATTCCCTGCCCTACAAGGTCGAGCTGAAGCATGAGGACTGGAAGAACGCCAGATACCTGCTCGAGGTCAAGCTGCTCTTTGGGCTGATGAGCGACCACCCAGTTACGCTCCAGGCCAACCTCTACCTCCAGCTCAGGCACTTCATAAGGCTCGGCATGAGCAAGGAAGAGGCAATAAAAATCATAACCCACAACAATGCGAAAATCCTCGGCGTTGACGACAAGCTCGGAAGCATCGAGAAGGACAAGTGGGCCTCGCTGGTGGTCTGGAACGGCGATCCGTTCCACATGGAGAACTACCCGACGCACGTCTTCGCGGAGGGAGAGCTGATTCACGAAACGGACTGATGAGTTAGCCGGGTCATTAAAGTTGCCTTATCTCCTGTTTTCTCTTTGATTAGGCGTCCATTTAAGTAGTTTAGGCCACTTAAAAAGTCAAGTATCTCAGCAAAAGTTTCCCATGATGCACTATCTATATATGCGGAGTCATACCCCTCTTTACTACTAAAACGACGTCTAAGCTCATCTGAGCTTCTAATGAGTTTATCCCACAGATAGTCATATAAGTTGTGACCTCGTATGAGCCTTTTACAGTTCTCTATGAATTCATCATCACTGATACTACCTGAAAACAATTGCTGACGATAGGATTCAATGTTAAGGTCTCTATCTTCTATTCTTTTTCTTTTCCCAATATCCTTCAATCTCCTCTTTATTCTCTTCAATAAATTGCTTAAGCAAGTTTATGTATTCCTCCTTAGACTGAATGATGCCCATGTTCAGGAGTACCTCATGATCAATGAGATAGTTTTCAAGGGAGGAATACTTAAGAACAAGGATATGGTCACCAGCTTTCTCTTTCCCATACCAGTATTTTGCTTGTATACATTGATTAAGCGCTCTTTAAGTTTCTTTGGCGAAATTTTGTCGGAGTCCAGTATAATTGCAAAGTTGTCCTTTAACTCTGTTATTCCCATAAATCTAAGGGTGGCATATGCGGCAATGTTTTTAGATCCCCTCGCCTCAAGGAAATAAATTCGTTTCTTTACTTCATGAGGATTCCATCCCGTGAATTTTGATAATATTTCTGTGATTCTCCTAGTGTCATCCGGACCTTCCACAATAATAACAAACTCCTTATGTATGATGTCCACTGTTGAATAACCTAAATCGGAGAGGATTTGGCTTAATTTGGCCTCTTTGATTTTTGTACTCCCAGAGGACATATAAACATGCTTGACGTTTGAGATGTCAAAATGCTGGAGCAACATAGGAGAATGTGTGGAGAAAAATACCTGATTCCCAGTTCTTCTTGGAAGTTCATATAAAATTCTCGCCATCTTCTTTTGAAGCTCAGGGTGAAGATAAATCTCGGGTTCTTCAAAGATGAATATAGCACGAGGAACATGGGAGAGTTTAAGATATGCCTCCAATAGTGAGACTAAATACATGCTCCTGACCCTGCGCCAACATTGGTTAATGATATTCCTTAAGAATCCCCAGAATTTTCATTTTGACCTCCACATTTACTGCCTTCCTTAGATCTATATTAGGATCAAGTTTGACTGCATACTCACCACTATAATAGGTTTTAAAGAATTGGTTGATTTCATTCTCATAGTGCTCTGTTAATCTTGCCAGTTCCTCTTGTAGTTCAGCTTCTTTTTTAGTAATCGAATCGTTGACTCCTTCCCAATAAAGCCTGACTAATTTCTCAGTCCAAGTGTTTTCTTTGATTGTTCTTCATTTGAGTAGTTCCTTTCATCACTGATGTATACGAGCTCTGGAAGCAGAGCTCTTAGCTGAGGTTTTTTTGAGTTCTGCCCCTGTAAGGAGGGTATACTCCTGAGATATCCCATTGTTATTTTTCGATATTGTCAAAGTCACTGTGAGATACTGATGACCGTCTTCTTGATTAATTCCTAGTCTTTCTTTTAACTTATTTAACCAAATTCGATACAGCTCATGTCTTTTAATGTCGTCTGTTTTTTATATTGAATAACCTCTTGAAGTTCATCTCTAGCTTTCCTAACTGATTGGCCATTTGGGAGTCTAGATGTGCTACTGAGTACTCTGTTACTACCTATACCATAAGTCCTATCACATAACAAAGAGTCGAGGTTTGTGTCACTGATTTCAAAGGTCATCTTAGTGATTATTTGTTTTCTAGTGTCTCTTTTGTGAAAATCACTTTCTGTTAGACTTTTTTCTCCAAAAAAGCACCGATTGCACTTAGAATAGCACTTTTTCCTGCATTGTTCTTTCCAACTAAGAATAAGTGCATCTCCAATAGGTGATATTTCAATCTCTTTGATAGATCTAAAGTTCTGTATTTTTACCCCCAACTATTCTCATGGTATATCATGTTACTTCTACTAACTTAAGTTATAAAAACTTTTTTGACATCCCGCAGAATCACCCGCCCTAGGTTTCTCATGGGCGCTCATCCCGAGTTTCATCTTACCCTCAGCGCTCGAAAAGACCAGCTAAAGAACGCAGAAGAAGAGATAAGGGCTTTTGGTCAGCTCACCTTAAACTCAAACCCCTTCGCGAAGGTGTACGCTTCCCTCAGCTCTGGCCTCTTCTTGAGGATGCGGAGGATGTACTGGCCGCAGTTCGAGCCGATGAGGTTCTCCCTCGTGTCGCTGACCGATATAATGATGTCGTAGCCGAGCCTCTTTAATCGTCCACGAACTTCCTGTGCTTCATCGGAAGGCCCGTCTCAAGGTCAACGTCGTTAGTGAGCTTATTCTTTAGCACGCTCACCGTCGGGTTGAGCGGCGTTATCTTGATGGGAAAGTATCTCTTAGAAAGTCTCTTTTATGGGCATAAAATAGGGGAAGATGGCTTAAAGGCTTATCCCCCCCGTCATTGCGCCGTCTATGACCACCGTCGAGCCGAGCATGTACTCTGCCTCATCGCTCAGGAGAAAAGCTACGAGTGAGCCAAGCTCGTCCCATCTGCCAGTCCTGTGGAGGGGCGTTCTGCCCAGCACTTCCCTCTCCCAGGTCTCCTCAAAGGTCTCGCCCCTCGACTCGGCAACGGCCTTGAGGTTCTCCCGTGCGCCAGGTGTATCGAAGCTGCCGAGCAGAACGCTGTAGGCCCTTATTCCGTGCTTTCCGTAAGTTCTCGAAACGCTCTTCGCCAGCTGAACAAGGCCGGCTCTCGTAACGTCCGCCAGAACCAGCGGCGGCATTGGCTCCTTTATCGAGATGGAGTTGAGGTAAACGAGGACGCCCTTCGTTTTTCTTTCGAGCCACGTTTGGACAAAGAGTGTTGTAAGGTAGCCCGGAGCAACCGTGTGGAGTGTGGAAGCCTCAGTCCAGTCGATGTAACTCACCTCGTGGAGGATGCACGGCTCACAGCGGACGTTCCCGGCGTTCCAGACGAGGGCGTCGACTCCTTCCAAAAGCTCCCAGCTCTCCCTCACGAGATTTTCAAGCTCCACTTGGTCGAGAAGGTTCGCCCTGACTGCATAGACCTCGCCATAACTTGAAAGATCGTCGAGGGCCTTTCTGAGGTTTTTCTCGTTTTTTGAGCTTATCACGACTCGGGCGTTCCTCTTTAAGAGCTCCCGCGCGGCGTTGAAGCCTATCCCCCTCGATGAGGCGGTCACGAGAACACCCATGCCATTGAGGTCTATCTCCACGCTCATGATCGTTTCTTCGCCCGGGGATTAATAAACGTTGGCTGTCATTCTGACAAAGATTACCTTAATTAGGGTAACCTAATTCGTCTCATCGTCGGTGTTTCGAGAGAAAACAACTTAAGGTATAAAACCTTCGGTTTTAAACAGATTTTTTGAAAAGTTTGGGGGTGATATGGTGAAGTTCTACATATGCAGAGAGAAGAGCGAGCCAAGGCCCTTCAAGGTTGCAATCATAGGTGCGGGGCCAGCAGGATTAACGGCAGCCGGCTATCTCGCCTGCAGGGGCTACGAGGTTCACGTTTACGACAAGATGCCAGAGGGCGGCGGAATGGTCGCCTTTGCGATTCCCGAGGTGAGAATCCCGATCAGGACTGTGAGGGAGGGAGTTAGAGACCTCGAAAAGCTTGGTGTTAGCTTTCACTTCAGAACGAAGGTGGTCTATGATTCCCCAAAGGAACTCGGCGACGAGTGGGCCGAGCACTTCGTCTCGCTTGAAAGATTGATGAGTGAGTTCGATGCTCTGCTCATAGCGACCGGTGCTTGGAAGCCGAGAAAGCTGAAGGTTCCGGGCGTTGAGCTTGAGGGCGTTTACGACGCGCTCAGCCTGCTCCACAGCATAAAGATGGCGAGAATAGGTTATTACTCCTGGGATAGGGCTCCTGACTTCAAGGGGAGCCGTGTTGTCATAATCGGAGCTGGCTACACGGCCGTTGACGTGGCAATTGAATTAAGGTTCCTCGGGGCGGAAAAGGTAACGATGGTCTACCGCCGCTCCCTAGAGCACAGCTACGCTAAAGCCGAGATAAGAAAGCTCATCTCAGAGGGCGTCGAGTTCATAGAGCACGCGACTCCCGCCAGGATACTGGGTGAGGAAAAAGTGAGGGGCGTTGAATTCGCTAAAACAAAGATAGTTGAGGGAAACGTCGTGATGACGGACGAACACTTTGTTATAGATGCAGACGTCGTTGCCTATGCCATCGGCCAGCTGCCCACGAGCCCAATAAAGGAAATCGTCTGCGCCAGCGAAAAGATGCTGGAGGAGACGGGAATATTCTTCGCCGGTGACGTCATAACTCCAAGGAACATAGGCACCGCCATAAGAGAGGGAAGAGCCGTCGCGGAGAGGATAGAGGAGTGGCTTCTAAGGAAGGCACCGCGCAGGGTCTTTCCCGTTGCCATAACCGGCAGGCTCATAGTGGGGGTTCTCGGCGGTAAGTGCTGAGCAAAGTTTATACGCCCTCCCCTGAACCCACTATCATGACCGAGCCAAAGGATATAGTCCTCAAGGAATCGGAAGAGATTGGGGGAATGCCCATCGAGGGGCCGTGGCTGGATGAAGTGGGAAGCCTTGAGGAGGTCATCGATTACTATCACCGCATAGGCTTCCAGGCGACGCACCTTGGAAGGGCCATCGAAGTATGGAAAAAGGTGGAGGAAAAGCGCGCCAGCGGCGAAGAGGTCAGGGTCTTCCTCGGCTACACTTCCAACATAGTCTCTTCTGGCCTCAGAGAGCTGATAGCATGGCTTGTCAAGGAGGGCAAGGTGGACGTCGTTGTAACAACGGCCGGCGGCGTTGAGGAGGACTTCATAAAGGCCCTAAAGCCGTTCATTCTGGGCGACTGGTACGTCAACGACGCGGAGATGAGAGAGAAGGGCATAAACAGAATAGGCAACATCTTCGTGCCCAACGACAGGTACATTGAATTCGAGAAGTACATGATACCCTTCTTCGAAAGGGTTATTGAGATGGAAAAGGAGCGCGGAAAACCGCTGACGGCGAGTGAGTTCATCCACGAGATGGGCCGCTTCATGGACGAAAAGCTGGGGAAGGAGAAGGAGCGCTCAGTAATTTATTGGGCCTACAAGAGAAACATCCCGATATTCTGTCCTGCCATAACGGATGGCTCAATCGGCGACATGCTCTACTTCTTCAAGGAGGAGCGCGGTGACAGGGAGCTTATCATAGACGTGGCCAACGACATCGTGAAGCTCAACAACCTAGCTGTCACAGCGAAGGAAACCTCCTCGATAATCCTTGGAGGTTCCCTGCCGAAGCATGCAATAATAAACGCCAATCTTTTCAGAGGAGGAACGGACTACGCGATATACATCACCACTGCAGTCCCCTGGGACGGCTCGCTTAGCGGCGCGCCGCCTAGCGAAGGAGTGAGCTGGGGCAAGATACGGGCTAAGGCTGACTACGTCGAGATATGGGCCGATGCGACGCTCGTCTTCCCGGTGCTGGTGTGGAAGGTGATGAAGGGTTAAGGCTTCCATTTGAGTTTGTTTAGTTATTTTCCAAAAATTTATACTCTCTGAAGCCTAACTAAATTGTGGGGACACGGGGTGCATCAGAGAAAAGTTGTTGAGAATAATCTTCTTGTAGTGTACTTTATGGTATACATCATGTGGTTGAGTATGATGGTTGCTGTCCTTATGTTCTTCGGGGTGATGGCCAAGTTGTTCCTTGACGCTTCGGGAATTTCAGACCCAACTCGCTTGCTACTATTCGGACAAACCATCCGTGTCTTAGAACCTGGAATGGTGCTTTCGGTTCCAGGTTCGGTGCAAGGCTTATTCTTGCCCGTTAATTATATCTGTTGTTCCAGTAGTCTTTGATTTCCATCAAGATAAGAATAGGGGCTTAGAGCGTTTTTAACACTCCAAAATCCTCTCTTCACCACCCGGCAGCACCAGCGGCCTCGATAGGTGCTTCCTCGCGTCGGGCGGCACTTCATAGATTTTCCTCTCCAGCTCGCGCGGAACTTCAACCGGAATGAGCTTCTTCGGCATCTTATAGCCGCAGTGCTTGCACTTCAAATAGTTGCCCTTGCTCTTCATCGTCACCCCACACCGCGGGCACTTGGGCTTCCGGTACTCGAATTTAGGCACGAGCTTCACAGGATAGAACTTCTCAAGGTTGAGCGTCAGAACGCCCTCGTGCTCTTTAACGCCTCCAGCGGCTATTATCTCGTCTCCAGGGAGGAGCTTCCTCACGTAGTTCCTGAACTTCTTGGTCGGCTCGAAGGCAGCAATGCGAATCCTTCCCGTTTCATCCTCAAGCTCAAAGAATACGTGCCTCCCGCGCTCCCAGTAGGGCTTAACCACCGTTCCTCTAACCACCGCGCTGTCGTAGAGCTTCAGCTCGCCGATTTTTTTGTATGTAAGATGATCATCGGTGTTCTGGTTCGTCTTGTAGAGCTGGTAAAATGTCACGGGCTCCTCAAAGCGAACCATCTCAAAGGTCTGGAGAACCTTTCCCCTGTCAATTCCCCTGATGCCAACCAGAACGGGATCCTTGCCGTGGGGTGTTATGAGGACGCTCCTCTTGTAGGGGTCAACGTTGTCGTAGGTGAAGGGATAGCTCCAGCTATCGGCCAGAAAGACACTCTCCTTGTCCACTCTCCTCGGCGTCCCCCAGTTGTCGGGCTCTCTGTAAGCTAACAGCTCGTAGCTGAACCTCTCCAGAGGGTAAGCAACCGCCGCGAGCGCGCCGATTATACCCCTCCCGACCTTGAACTTGAAATATTCTACTCCAGCGTTTCTCGCAGCTTTCTCTGCCTCTTCTATAGTGATGTGCTCGTGGAGGGCCTTCATTGCGAACTCTACGAGCTCTTTAGGAATTTCTCCCTCGACGAATACCACTCCTGGATTTGTGTTCTCGTGCTCGAAGTCAGCTAATCGGTCCACGTAGAAGTGGACGGTGTTTTTAACCTCGGTTATAAGATCCTCATCGACCTCAAAGGTCATCGCCACCGCTCCATTGCCGCGGGTCTTGTAGGGAATGTTCGGGTTGAGCCTGATCAAGCGGGGAAGGTCTATGGGCTCCGCTATCCGGGACAGCTCGCGGTAGAGGATGGCACCGAGGTAGGTAGTGCACATGCCGTTTGGTGAGTCAGTGTCGTCGATGCCGATGTGGAGCCTCATGGTTGGAAGAAAATGGGAGGGGTTTAAAAAGCTAAGGCTCGCGGAAGAGCTCGTAGCAGAGCACATCAACGAAGCCTTTCCCTGGGACGTACTGATGCTTCCTCCAGCGGCCGGCCAATTTGAAGCCGTTCTTTTCGAGAATTCTTATTGAAGCTCCGTTGCTCTCGTAGACACGGGCATAAACCTTCCTCAGGTTGAGCCACTCAAGGGCATAGCGAACCGCCAGAGAAACAGCCTCACTCGCGTAGCCGCGGTTCCAGTACTCTTTCCCGATGAAGTAGCCTAGTTCGGCGTGTCCGTTATGGAAGTCGATTTTGTGAAGTCCCACGAGTCCAACGAGTGAGCGCGAGGAGTTCTCGATTATCGCGAAAACCTTCTCGTGTTTCTTCTCTCTCCTTAGGGCCTCGTACCACTCCAGCTCGTCCTCGTAGAAGAATATCTCCTCCGGAAAGGAGAGGTAGCGCTTTACGTCCCTGTCGTTGTACCACATCCAGACCTGGCTGAGATCCTCCCGCAGGAGGACTCCGAGGGAAACCAAGTTTCCTCTGAAGATTATCGGCCTCATGCAAACACCTTAACTTTATTAAGGCCAATTGCCTATTTAAAAATGATGGACAGGGAAAGACTTATAAGAGCCGTCGAGGCGATACTCAGGGGCACGGGCTACAAAACCGCCAGGATGGACTTCAAAGGCTCGTGCTTCGACATAGTGGCGAGCAGGTTACTCCTGTTGCTCTTCATTAAAGTGGCAACCAACATAGACACCGTTACGGAAGAGCAGGCCGAGGACCTAAAAAGGCTCTCCAAGTTCTTTAAGGCCTCCCCTCTCATCGTTGGGCTGAAGACCAAGAATGCCGAGCTAGAAGAGGGAGTAGTTTACGAGCGCTTTGGCATCTATGCCTTGAGGCCAGAAACCCTCTACGATGTCCTTGTCGAGAACGAGCTTCCAGCCATCTTTGCCGAGCGCGGCGGCTTCTACGTCAGGATAAACGGGAAGCTCCTGAGGCACCTTCGCGAGAAGCACGGCTACAGCACGAACGAGTTGGCCGAGCTCATTGGAGTCTCCAGGAAGAGCCTCCTCAACTATGAGCGAGGGGAGCAGGCGGTTTCCCTTGACGTTGCAATCCGCCTTGAGGAGATGTTTGACGAACCGCTGGCCGAACCAATAGACATACTTAACTCAACGGTTGAAGCCAACCTCGACGTTACGCCCGAGACTCCACTCGAGAGGGAGGTATTCGAGCGCCTCAAGTTTCTGGGCCTTGGCGTGGTCAAGGTCAGAAAAGCCCCCTTCAACGCGGTCTCGAAGGAGGAGGAGTTCAAGATACTCACGGGCATAGACGAGAAGAAGACCCGCTCGACGGTCAAGCGTGCCGAGATAGTGGCGGAGGTAAGCAGGATAATCAACAGCGACGGCATCTTTATCCTTGAGAAGGCCAAAACCGAAGTAGTTAAGGAAGTGCCGCTGATTCCCAAGGACAGCCTCCAGGAAGTTAAGGATGCCGATGAGCTCATAGAGATGATTGAAGAGCTGAAAAAGGAGATAAAGAAGCGGCTCTTCAGCTGAAAATAACCCTCTTCCAAACTTCCCTCACTTTCTCAATGTACTCCTTCGGTGAGGCTATGAGTACGGCCCACCTGGGGGTCTGGCGTCTCTTGAGTGCATTCGCCAGCGGAGTAACCTTGGTCAGCGGCTGAACTTCTCCGCTTCCGAGGAGCACGTTTATCTCCGTTGACTTCAGCCTGGGTTCGCTGAGCATCAGGTCGGCTATGCTGAACTCGAGGATGACTTCCCCTTCCTTTGCTCCCACCACATCGGCCAGTGCCCTCTCTATCTCCTGCCTCCTCTTCACGTTCCTGTAGGCGGTAAGAAGCTCCCTCTTCTCTTCACCAGTCAGCTCATCGGCACTCGCGAGGACAGCCGCTTTGTAGAGCTCGCGGTACTTTATGCGCCTGACTATCTCAGCAGGGTATCCCTCCAAGTCCTCCAGCTCCACGAGGACCCTGCAGTCTATCATTTTCCAGAAGTCCCACAGGTGGCCCTCCTCGAGGGCAAACTCCAGAGCCCTTGTAAGCATCCCCTCGGCTATCTTCACCGTGTGGTGGAAGTAGACACTCGAATACATCAGCGAACGGGCGACCATCATGCCCTCGACGGCCTCGATTCCCTTCTCGTCCACCACGAGCTCGCCTTCGTGCACCTTCAGGACCTTCGTAAGTCTCTCGAGGTCGATTATGCCGTGTGCAACCCCCGTGTAGTGGGCGTCCCTTATGAGGTAGTCAAGCTGGTCGACGTCAACATCCCCGTGCAGCATCTGGCCGAGGTAGCGCTTCTCATGCTTTCCGAGGATGAGGTCGGCGACGTCCTTTGGGGTGAAGTCGTAGTCGTAGCTCTCTATTCTCTCGGGAATACTGCCGCCGTTCTCGCTTTCAGTTATGTTTATCCTCCCCAGGACTATATCCTGCCCGAGGCGCATGTGGTCGTGCTCCTTGACGTAGTGCTTGTAGATGCTCTCAAAAGTGTGGCTGAAGGGGCCGTGGCCGATATCGTGGAGAAGTGCACCAACCTGGAGGAGCATGCTCTCATCTTCGCTCAGACCAACCTCCATTGAGAGCCTTCTCGCTATGTTCCACGCTCCGAGAGAGTGCTCAAAGCGGGAGTGGTTGGCACCTGGGTAGACGAGGTAAGCCAGACCGAGCTGCCTTATGTTCCTAAGCCTCTGAAATTCGGGAGTCTTGACGAGATCGAGGATCAAGCCGGTAAGCTTCATGCTACCATGAATGCCGTCGTGAATAATCTTCCCACTCATCCTACCACCGCTGGAAGTTTGAGAATATTCTTAAATAAGTTTTTGGTATTGTGACAAAATTGAAAGGGGAAGAACGGCAGAATCATAGATCTTTTCCGACTATGTAAATTCTCTTCGTCTTTCCTGGTTTCTTTGGGAGGCCTTCTCTAAGTTTCACCAGTGGCACTGCCTCGATGATCAACCCAGCCTGCTTTGATTCCTCAACTTCATACCTTACCGGGTTGTTCGCCTCGTAGATGAGCTCTCTGACTTCGTCCTCTATTCCCGCCGGCTTATTTCCGCTGTAGGCGACCCGAATGATGGCCTTTGGCTTTGGATTCTCGGGAGAGAGCGGGTGGTAAATTATCACGAAGTCGAGGAGGTCGGGATGGTCGTAAACTATCTCCATAATCTGGTCGATGTGGAGCTTAGCCCCGGCGAGGCTCACAACGTCCTTGATGCGGATTATGTTTTTGACCTTACCGTCGACGACCCTTGCAAGGTCCCCTATGTCGTAGTTGAAGAGCGGAAGGCCAGTCAGCTCGCCGTCCCTCATCACCTTGGTGATGTACACGCGCTTGTATTCACTGTAGTTATCACCATTATCCTTCAACACGACGATAGATTCGGTAAAATGGAACTCACTCATCTTCTTCTTTGTTATTACACGGTAGCTAGTTATAGCGTCCTCAGTCGAGCCGAAGTTGTCAATTATCACGGCATTCTCAAACAGCTCAAGCGTCGCCATGGCGAGTTCCTTTGTCAGTGTCTCTCCTCCGACCACTATCGTCTGAATGTCCTTCTTTATGTCCTCCGGGAGGATCAGTCCGAGGTTGTATGCTGTGGCTGTGAGACAGAAGAGGGCGGTTGGTTTTATGTCCCTGAGCTCCTTTAAAAGGAGGTTCCTATCCATGAGGTACTGGATTGGCACTTGGTAATAGGCCACCTTGGCGTTGAGGGCTTCAAAGCCGCCGAAAGCGAACATTCCGGAGGATGAGGGCAGCGGCGGGAAGAATGATGCAATCCTGTCGCCTTTATCCATGTATTCTCTTACCCATGGTTCTATCTGCCTGCCCGTCCTAAAGCGGTCGTCCTTGGTGTAGGGTATCCTCTTTGGCCTGCCGGTCGTTCCGCTCGTCCTCATGACGGTGTAGAAAACCCTGCCTTCTTTGATGTAGCGGGGCCACACTTCGTCTATTTTATAGAGATCATGGGGAGTTATGTTTATCCTCTCGGTCAGAGAGGCTATGTCCTCTAGTTTAATTTCCTCTGAGTTAAGCTCCGAGAACTTCTCCTTCCAGAGCTCAGTGGTCTCTATGGCTTTCTCAACTGTGTACCTGAAATCTTCAATCCCATTTTTATCAAGCCTCCCTAAAATCAGGCTCACAGGAGTTCACCTAGTCAATAGTTTGAGTTAACAATATTTAATTGTTAGGGTTTATCCAATCAAATTCGCAGAAGAATCCATTGGGAAAGGTTTTTATACTCCCCCAGTTAGAACACCTACCATGGATTATCAGAGGGTGCTGGATAAACTCCATGTAAATCCTTTGAATGCTGGGAAAACTGAAACGAAGGAGTACCTTAGAGAAGTTTTTGAGTTTCACATGACCAATACTCCATACTGGAAGAGGGTTATCTCTGCCGCGCGTCTGGATTTAGATGAGCTTTTCCAGGGCACTTTGGAGGAGGTCTTCGAAAGAATCTTCAACTCAGGTCTGGCCGTCGACGAGGAATATCTGCGCCATAATTGGCTGGAGTTCATCCCTAACAACTATTCAGGTAGAATCCGCTTTTACCAGTCTTCTGGAACCACGAGAGAAAGGGCAATTGGTCACTGGGATAGGGATTATCTGAAAGCACTCCACATGTACCTTAGGGAATCTCTCGATGAAATCTACAGCCTGGCGGAGATTTATAATGAAGAACACCAGATGAAGGCACTGGCCCATGGCCCCTACGGTTGGTATCAAGACGAAATAAGCGAGCTTGTATGGAGTTACGGGGGCGTTTTGTACTTTATAGGGATGGAGACAGATGGACTGAAGAAGGTCTACGCGAAGCAGGGCCTTGAGGCCGTCCTTAAAATCCTCGATCCCCTCGTGAGGTACACAAAGCGCGTGATGGAGAAGGATACGATAAACACTGTAAGATCAGCACCCCCCTTGATGGCTCTCTTTGAACCATACCATGAGAACATTGAGACTACCATAATAAGCGGTGTTGGGATCAACTACGAGTTCTTCCAACACCTTTCCGAAAAGTTTGAGAACGCCACTCTGATACCCCTCTACGGTTACTATGCCTTTGGGGATCTAGTTGGTATCCAGAAAGGAAGAAGCTTCTGGTATTATCCAAACTATCCATTCACGATAATCTTCCCTCTGAAGCAGGAAGACGGATACAAGATAGTGAAACACGGTGAAAGAGGACAGGTAGGGATGATAATTGCTAGGCCGGAGGTTTTAATAGTTAAGCTTGAGGATGAAACTGCCATCAGAACTCCCGCTGATGGACCGTTTAGATGGGATGGATTTGGAGACCCTAAAAGAAGGGTGGGGTGAAATGAATTGGATAGTATCCAAGCGCTTGTCTTCGTTGAGGCAATCATCGTAATGGCAGCAGATTTAATTGCTGCAGGATTGATCTTCCGTATATACCTCCATAATAAGAGACGGTCTGCTCTCGCGTTCTCAATGGCGTGGATCTTTGATTTCATTGCCATATTTCTCACGTCTCTCAGCGATCCGGTTCTTCAGTTGCTCGGTTCGATATCCCTCCCGGTGTTTTCATCGCTTATATTCTACGGGGCCATAGAATTTCTTGAAGAGGAATCAATATGCGTGCAGCACAGAACCCTCGTGATGCTCGTTCCGATGCCGGTACTCTTTATGTTGTATATGCTTGGTGCTAACATATATACTCAAGACCCCATGTGGACAGCAACAAGCGCTGCTACCTTGGGCATAAGCGGGATATTTGTCATCGCTGGTGGGCTCTTGCTCAGAGAGACCGAGGAAATATACAAAAGCGCTATTAAGTACCTTTACTTGAGCATTATACTCTTCGGGCTACACCTGGTACCTGCTGCGCTCTTTGGACTCAACGACTGGTACCGGCCTATAGGATTCACCATTTCAACCGTACTGATAGTTAGCATGGTAATTGCGATGTTGAGGCTCGTATCGTCAGAGTCCTTCAGACCCCCAGCGAAAGAAAATGGGAATCCCGCGGACATCAAGCCCGGAGTTCTTGTTCTAGATTGGCAAGAATACCAGAAGATCAAGAAACTACTAAACACTGCACCAGTGCTCGCTTTTATCAGAGACGTACTGGACGTTTCGGACAAATGGATATACTACTTTGTCACCACTATCCCCTTCAAGGGCAAGTTTAAGAATACCATATACCCAACAGACCTAGTGAGGATAACCGAGATTTCCTACAGGTATCTGGAGGAGTTTTCACGGTCAGGAAAGCATGGAATAATTGTAATTGACTGTTTGGAATACCTCACAGTCTACAACTCCTGGGAAAGCCTCATGAAGTTTCTGTCCAAACTCAGGGACTTCGTCATCGTCAATAACGGCACTCTCATCATCGTTTTGGAGAAGGAGAGCCTAGACTCTCGGTTCTATGCCCAGCTCAGAAAGCTTGTTGAGTAAAAGGTAACCTTATATACCTCTTTTTTAATCCCAATAATGCCCCTGCGCGAGGACCCCGGGGATAATGAACCGGGGGGCGATGCGGGGGCTACAGCTCGGCCTCAGCGAGGTCCCCCCGGGAGCCTTCCGCGTTACGGAGCGCAATGACCGTGGGAAACCCAGGCCGAGCACAGCGAAGGCCGCCTGGGTTAGCCCGCCCGAGTCCGCCGTCAGGCATCGATGGGGGTGGGAGTTACGGGCGGGCCATAGCATGAACATTTGTGTTCTTTGCAAATTAACAAATGTGAGAAACATGCAAGGTCTGAATACCCAGCCGGAAGACTTTGACCGCAAGATACAGGAGATAATCCCGTGGGCAAGACCAAACCGCTGACAGAGGTTATGGGCGAGAAAGAACGGGAGAAATTCGAAGTCATCGAGATCGTGGAGGACCTTGCTGACCATGGAGAGCTTCCCAGTGAAGTTAAACTCCTCGTTAAGAAGCCGAAAAAAGAAGAGCTGATGGAGGAGTGAATGTTCTTTTCTATGATTCTTGGTTCTTAGTGTATGTTATTAGTTCATGGACTTTTATGAGGTCTTGAGGAGTTCTTAATAAAGCACGACCTCTACGGTTTCCCCTTTTAAATAACCCTCACTGTCCTCTGGAATCACGATGTAGCCATTGCTCTTAACGAGTGAGCTTATTATCCCGCTGCCCTTTTTCTTAATCGGTCTTGCAACACCGTTTTCGTACCAGACCTTGATGAACTCATGCCTCCCAAGCTGACTCGAAACCCTCTCGGCCAGCTTTGCGTAAACTCTGATCTCATAGTTTTTAGCTCCGACGAGTTTCGCTAAAGCATGCTTGACATAGAGGTAGAACTGCACGAAGACTGCAACGGGATAGCCACTCATAATGAAGACCCTCTCACCGTAGCCTATTGGCCTTCCTGGCTTTATCGTCGTTCCGTGGAAGAGGAGCCTGACGAAGCGGTGGGCGAAGTCCTTGTCACCAAAGGCGCTTCCGCCAGTGACGAGAACGAGGTCGTTCTCGGCCTTGGCCTTTTCTATTGCTGCTTTAATTTTCTCCTCGTTGTCTGGGATGACGCCGTAGAAGACTGGCTCCCCGAAGTACTGCCTCACTAATCCCTTGAGCAGGGCGGAGTTGCTCTCGAGTATCTTGCCGGCTTTAAGGGCTTCCTCGTCGAACTCCTCGATAAGCTCATCTCCAGTTATGATTATCCCAACGCGGGGCTTTCTTTTGACCTTAACGCTCTTAAACCCGATGCTCTTGAGCAGACTGACCTCTTGTGGCCTGAGAATCTGTCCCTTTCTCAGGACGACCTCACCCTTCTTCACGTCCTCACCGGCGGAGGCCACGTTCTGGCCTGGGGCTACCGGTCTAAGGACATAAATCCTGTCTCCCTCGCGCTTCACCATCTCCTGCATTATTACTGCATTCGCGCCTTTGGGCATTTTGTTGCCCGTCATCAGCTTCACAGCCTTTCCGCTGGTGACCTCTTTCCCGCTCTCCATGCCGGCGGTTATCTCGTCTATGACCTCAAGCCCTATAGGATGGTACTCCCTCGCCTGGAATGTGTCCTCTGCTCTAACTGCGTAGCCATCGACAGCCGAACGGTCAAAGGGAGGACTGTCTATGGGAGAAACAACGTCCTCAGCTAAGACCCTGCCATAGGCCTCGTCGAGTGGTACTTCTTCAACCCCACCTATTTCCCTCAGGTCATTGAGCATCAGCTCAAAGGCTTCCTTGTATGGAGTCAGGCGTTTGAACTCCCTCATAGTCACTCCCTCGCGTGCTTGAGTATATGATAGGCTTCCCTTTTTATTATCTCCACTCCGGTCTTGACTGCGTTCAGGCTTCCCGGCAGGCAGAAGACAACTATGGCCCTGCCATCGTTCCTAATGATTCCAGCGGTTGCCCTGGTGAGAACGACGGCTGTTCCAATCTCTTCATAGCTCCTCAGCCTGAAGACCTCGCCAAAGCCAACCAGCTCCTTATCGAAAAGCGTTCTTATGCTCTCTATCGTGACATCCCTGCTAGTTATTCCCGTTCCGCCTGTGGTAACGATCACATCGGCACCTTTTTCGATAGACTCAATGACTGCTTTGATTATTGCCAGCTTTTCGTCCGGCACGATAGTGTAATGGACATTCTCGTTTCCACTCTCTTTCAGAGCCTCCACAAGAAACTTTCCGCTGGCGTCCTCTTTCTCTCCTCTGCTTGCGGTATCGCTGACCGTTATAACTGCAAACTTAAACTTCTTCGGCGCTTTTTTCCTATGTTCTTCCACTCCCATGCTATCACCCAAAAAATCTTTGCGAGGAAGTTAATAACCTTTTCAGTGATAAGCGGAAGCATTTAACAGAAAAAGCGTAAAGCGTTAATATGTCATCCTCGTAGAGTTTCCCATGGAGTCCAGACATTTCATAAAATCATTCAATGAACCTATGATGGCCCTCAGCAACGCGCCTCACAGAGGAGGTCTTGTTAACGCCAACGGCTTCTTTTTCATGAAAGTGCACAAGGACTATTCTGGAGACTACAAAGCTGACTGTCTCATCTTCGAGCGAGAGAATGGCCTTGAGAACTTTGTAGGCTTCATGACGGCAGCGGATATCCGCAGAGTTCTAGCTGTTTCAAGACATGGAAGCGTTACCGCCTATGTCACTGCAGGGATAACCAATCCTGCAATAGCCGGCGACGTCCCACCACCATGGAAGCCAGGTACAATAAATATGGCAATCGTGATAAACAAGGGGCTAACCGTTGGGGCTATGGCCAACGCGATAATGACAGCGACTGAGGCTAAGACATACACCCTCTTAAAGCTCGGCTACAAGGCCACCGGAACGACAAGCGACGGTATAGGGGTTTTTGCATATCTCGGGGAGAAAGAGTGGGCCGGAACAGCAACAGAGCTAGGAATAAACATTGGAAAAACCGTCAGGGAGGCTCTCGAAGAGAGTGTAAGGAAGTGGGAGAGAATAAGAGGTTAGGTAGCCTCCAGCTTCATCAGCCTTCTGTAAAGCTCGTCCACCTTTCTGCTGACGTCTTCGGGGGAGAATCCAGCCTTAACCGCCAGCCAGGTGGCACCACCAGCCCCAACGCCCTCCTTAACGTAGCCATTCTCGTAGTCCCTGAGGCCTTTGAATTCGTTCTTAGAGAAGTCCAGATCAGCGGCATAAGTGATTATCCCTATCTCCTTTGCGGTGTCGATGAATGTGGCGCTTCTATCATTTACAACCCATTTGGTTGTCGCTATCATAAACCTGCTCATGTCTTCTCCGAGGACCTTCAGCAGAGCTGCAACGGCGAGCATCTGGGTTCCACCAGCAAGAACGACTTTGCCTTTGAAACCGAGTGCTATCCCGACTACCGCTGCCATCATGGGGTCCCCGAACTGCTTGAGTGCTTCAAGGGGCTTCTCTTTGAAGTTTCCAGGCTTTATTCCGGCCCTTTCAAAGCCTGCTTTTATAACTTCCTCCTTTAGGCTCTGGGGGTTGTTTGGGGCCGCCGAAGAAGTTCTGGCTTCATAGCCGAGCGCCCAGAGGACAGCCTGAGCTGTTGTCGTTCCCCCTGGAGTGGACTCGCCGATGACGAGCTCTTCGATTGAGGTATTGCTGAGCTCTTCGCCGAAGAGTCTCGCTCTCGCGATTATCTCCTCGGCCTCTTGTAAAGCCGGTCCCTTCCTGAAGTCCCTGCCAACGTAGTCGCTGATGTGGACGTGAGGCACGAGGGGAGCCAAGTAAGTTCCACCGCGGACTATCATCAACGGGAAGTTGGCAAGCTCCCTTGCGGCCTTGGTGATTATGGCTGGCGTGGGATGTCCATTGGGGGTAACGGGAATCACGTCTATGATTTTCGGCTTCTCGTAGAACAGGTATTCAGCATCGGCTGGTGGAGTAAGCTTTGTGAGCTCTGGCGTTGCTCCAGCAACGCTTATTCCTGGCACGGTGCTTATCTCTGTGTTTCCGAGGACAATCAGCATGAGGCTTTTCATAGTATCACCGATGGAGGTTTTATCCAACAGGTTTATATATCCTTCGTCCACTTCCAGTGGGGGTGTGAATGGGAAAAGCCCTAATGGTTCAGGGAACTTCCTCCGGAGCTGGGAAATCCCTCCTCGTCATGGCTTTGTGCAGGATCTTTTCGAACTTAGGGTATGACGTTGTTCCGTTTAAAAGCCAGAACATGAGCCTGAACTCCGCACCGAGCATAGAAGGCGGCGAAATAAGTCGCGCCCAGTACCTTCAGGCGGTAGCCTGCAGAAAAAAGCCGTCGGTGAGGTTCAATCCAATACTCCTCAAGCCTGAGGGGAACATGAGGAGCCAAGTTGTGTTTATGGGAAAGCCAATAGGAAGCGTTTCAGCTAGGGAATACATGCTCTCCCGGAAGGAGGAGCTCTTTCGGAAGGCCATGAAGGTTCTGGATGAACTTATTGTGGAACACGAGATTGTGATAATCGAAGGCGCAGGCTCGCCCGTTGAGATTAACCTCAAGGACTATGACATAGCCAACATGCGCGTTGCGAGGCACGCCAAAGCGAAGACCATCCTCGTTACCGACATCGACCGAGGTGGGAGCTTCGCTTCTATAGTGGGTACGATGGAGCTCTTGAGCAAGGAGGAGCGAAACTTGATCCTTGGCTTCGTATTCAATAAGTTCCGCGGCGATGCCTCCCTGCTGGAGCCAGGCTTTGAATATCTAGAGAAGCGCTATGGGAAGCTTACCCTCGGAGTCGTTCCCTACGTCGAGCACAAGTTGCCAGAAGAGGACTCTCTGACTAGCTTTCCGAGGGTTAAGGGCGGACTTCACATCCAGGTAGTCAAGCTTCCTCACATAAGCAACTCTACCGACTTTGAGCCCCTTCACTGGGCCAATGGGGTGGACTACGTTACAAAAGCGGAGGAAATCGAAGGTGATTTGATAATAATCCCCGGGAGCAAGAACACCGTCGAGGACTTGCTCTGGATGCGCGAGAATGGAATAGAGGACGCGATAATTCAGGCTCACCACGAAGGTTCTTTCGTCGTTGGAATCTGCGGCGGCTTTCAAATGCTCGGGGAGAAGATAATCGACAACGTAGAATCGAAGCGCGGTGAGGTCAAGGGTATTGGACTGTTGCCCGCTAAAACAATCTTCACGCCCGTTAAACGGACAAATCACCTGAAGGCCGAAATCCTTTGGGAGCCAGCTAAGAGAATGAGCGTTGAGGGCTATGAGATAAGGATGGGCCGCTCAACCTCAGAGAGGCCCTTCTCGATAATACGCGAGATAAACGGTGCTAAGGCCTTTGAGCCGGAGGGAGCCCTTGGTGAGAGAACCTTCGGGACCTATTTACACGGCATCTTCCATAACTTCGCCTTTACGGAGCGTCTTCTCAACTTTCTGCGGGCGGAAAAAGGTCTCGAGCCGATAAGCGTTGATGGATGGAGCATTGAGGAGGAGATAGAGCGCTTTGCTAGGGTTGTCAAGAAGAACCTTGACGTTGAGAGGATTTTAGGGGAGCTGGGGATTTAATGGCATCTTTGGAGTATCTTCTTTGTAACCTTCTCCAATTTTCTCATTTCCGATGCAAGCCTTTTGGCCAATTCATTCCGCTCTTTCTCGCCCATTTCAAAAGGTGATGTTGAAAGGGAGTAATGTATGCTCATTCTCTTTGAGCCTCTTGTGGTCCCGGGAGGCTCTTCCCATTTGATATCGGTGGAGGATATATCCAGTGCTTGTGCTATTTCATCAATGTGTTCCATAAGACACCTTTGTACCCGTTCGTTTTCCTTGGGTGAGGGCTTGCCTATGTAGATACCAATGGAAAACTTGTCTTCCCATATGTGCCATTCATATGGAACGTCAGAAACTCCACTTCCAAACACCATCCTATATCCAGGTTGAGGTCTTAGGTTTTTACCGTACATCTCAAGAACTCTTCTCCAGATGTCCAAATAAAGCTCCTGTATGGGGCTTAATCTAGTGACCATGTCTCTGCTAATTTTTTTGCCATTGATTTGGCATGACGACAACGTCGAAATCCATCGCATAGGGGGAACTTCCAATTCTGACAGCCTTGACCTCGAGCCCGAAGAATCCTATGTCCTGTCTGGTGTTTTCGTTCAACCAGTTTAACGCTTGTTTGTGCTCATCAGAAAACTTCTCTGCTATCCAGACCATAATTTTTGCATTCGCTCCAGAGGCATATGTGAGTATTTTTCCAAGGTGATCATGGTTTGTCTTCCCAAATTGGTTCTCGATTATAACCCTCGCACCACTGTTTGTGTCCCTCGCGAGTATGTCAACGAAGTAGTTTCCAATCTGATATTCTCTCTTAATGTCCTCAAGTTCAATGCCTATTTTTTCCCCGAGGACTTCAATGTTTTCAACAAGCCAATCGCTAAACTCCTCCTCCCTTGAAAAAACGTTATTAATGCTTAATGTCTTCAACCAAGCAATCTCCGCAATTTGCTCACCTCCAATAATCCTCCTGGCTTTCAAGCTCCTTGGGCGGGTGTCTCTTTTCCCGCCAGGGCTTCAGGCGGACGTAGAGGTAGAAGCCGAGGAAAAGGAGCAGACCGAGGAGGATTAGAATCACTGTCACAATCAGGAAGCCGAAGAGGAACAGCCCCGCGAGGATTGAAATTCCGATGAAGGCTAACGCACCTTTGAGCTCCTCGTCCCTCATCTTTCCACCAATCTCGCTATCCTCTCGGCGAGCTTTAAATCTTCCGGCGTGTTCACGTTGAGAGCCAACAGCGGGTTGCTCAGCTCTAAGAACTCCTCCTCCTCAGTTCCGACGGCGTTGAGGCCGACTATCGCGTAGCCCCTGTAAACGACGGGATGCAAGTCCTTCGGAACGAGCTTCAGCGGAAGGACCCCCGTCAGGCTCGTCCTCCCGTTGAAGGCTTTCTCGATAAGCCAAAAATCCGAGGCCTTCACAAAGGGTATATCTGCGGAGACGCTTACAAATGGGCCAAGCTCATGCAAAAGCCACTGGATGTCCTGGACGTAGCCTTTTCCCGGCGTCTCAATGAAGGAAATCCCTTCCCTGATGCAAAGCTCCCTCGTCTTCGGCGTGTTCTTGGAGATGGCAACGAGCACTTCCCCAACTTTTTCGGTCTCCACGTAAACGCGCAGGAGCATCTGTTTATCGGCTACCTTCAGGATGGGCTTTTCCTGCCCCATGCGGGTTGATTTGCCTCCGGCGAGGATGATTATCATGTATACCACCAAACGAAAGCCACAACCAAAAGCGTCCCAACCCTCGTTATCTCCGCTATTGCACCTATGCAGTCGCCGTTTATTCCGCCGAAGTTGTCGAGGGCAACTTTGATGGTGTAACCTCCGAAGGCCAGACCAAGGAGCGAGACCAGGGCATCTTGCTCGTAAACAACTACTGGGACGAGGAGAATGGAGTAGAAGATGAACCCACCGAGGAGCTGGCCGCTGTTCATCCTCTCCATGAAGTAGGCCCCAATCCCTTGGCCGAGCGGTTTCCTGGTTGCCAGCGCGAGGAGCATGGCGAGCTTTGAGTTTAGCTCCGCCAGGAAGAGGGCGTAGAAAGGAACGAGCTGGAGGGAATAGACCTGGAGGAACAGAACCATGACCACCGCGAAGAGGCCCGCTATTCCGGTGTTCAGGTCTTTCATTGCTTTTATCTTTCTCTCGCGGTCGCCTTTAACCATCACACCATCAGCGAAATCAGCTAAGCCATCGAGGTGAAGAAGACCGATGGTAAAGTAGAGCGCCAAGACCGCCAGGACGTTCGAGAGGGGAAGTTTTAAGTAAAGGATGAGCGTCGGGAGCGCTGAACTTACTAAAGCAACAAGTGGAAAGGCCCAGAGCTCCTCGCGAGCTTTCTTGAAGTCGCCCTTGATTGGCACCCGTGTCAGGAATGGCAGGACGTTTCTCATGACTCAGTCCTCCGAAAGGAGCTTCGTCATGCAGCCCGCTATGAAGCCGCCTACTGCGTCGTCCAGAAAGGGCGGCAGCTCCTTCAGTATTCTGGGCTTTCTCGTGTCATAGTAGAAGAAGTTGAAGAGAGCCATTTTACCGCCTATGTATTCTGCTATGCTTATCCCGATGAGCTCGTCGGCGACTAAGTTCACCGGGTCACCTTCAACGTCAAAATTCTCCTCGAGGAGGAGCGCCGCCATGAGAAGGGACTGAACGTTGATGTCGTCAAGATAGCGGAGCATCGTCTCTTCCAGCAGTTCTCTAACGTCTCCGGCATTTTCGCCGATGTAGAGCTCCATCGCGGTATCGAGCATCTTTTCAAGGGTTATGCCCTTTGATTCAAGTTTCCCGAGGATATCTCCGCCTCTCATTCTCTCACCAACCTGAACTTCAGCCAGCAGTAGGTCTCGCTCTCCTCTATCTCCAGCAGCTTCAGCTCAAAACTCTCCCCAAACAGCGGGCATTTTACGACCACCGTGTGGAACTCAGCGAACTCGCCAAGGGGGTCGATGCCGGGGTTTGCATCGAGGAAGCGCTCCAAATCCTCAACCGAGTGGAAGGTGTAGCCGAGCCATTCTTTGTAGAGTTTCCCCTTGTTGACGCGATTATCGCGTATTCAAATCCCGCCTCGATTACCTCTCTCGCGAGCTCAAGCGTGTCCCTGCCCCAGAGGGGCTCCAAGACTTTAACGCCCGCTCCTTCGGCCAGCCGTTCGATCCACTCCAAGTGGTCTTCGAGCAGTATATCAAAGGCTCCTTTCCCATAGCCTCAGCGAGCTTTTCCAGTTCGCTTATGTTCTCGTAGTGCGACGAGACTCCGATGGTGGCCTTCAGGACGAGGAAATACGTGATACTTATGCCTCTTTTCTGGGCCAAATAAGTTGCATAAAGCCCGTCCTTGACGCCCGAGAAGAAGGCGATGCCCCTCAAATTGAACCCTCCAGTTTCTTCTGCTCGTACTCTTCACGGATGAGTGAAAGCTTCTTCTCATCAACGTACGCAACAACCGCGCCGCAGTCGATGCAGAGCCAAGGCCTGCCCTTTACTCCCGGCTTCAGGAGGTCCGTCAGTCTGCTCTTCCAGGGCGGGACCCAGAAGTACCGGGCGTGCCCAAGGAGGTCAGTTTTGCTTGGCACCATAGTCCCTCCGCAGAAGGGACACTTTCTCGTCTCCATGTCACCACCAGAATTATAAACGCCTTGGGATGTTTTATCCTTTATGCTGCTGAAGCTTGACGAGCTGGAGCAGGTTGGAAAGGTCTATGTAAATCCAAGAAACCTTAAGACTAAGCCCCTCTTCCTCAGGGACTGGCGGGACTTTCTCAGCCTCGAGGAGAAGGTTTACGGCCTCTACGCGAGGACGATTTACAATCCGGAGCAGCGTTTTATGGTCCTCAAAGAGAAAGACGAAAAAGTAGCGGGGGAGCTTGAGGCGCTCTACCGCGAGTTCCTGAACGAGCCGCTCCGCTTCTGCCACGAGGAGTATTACAGCTATCAGCTTAAAATCGGGACTTTTAAAGGCCTGCCCTTCGCCAACGGCTGGGTCGGTTCGGGCGTTGTCCTTGTAGGCGAAGCGCCTGGAAGGAAAGGGTGTGGGTTAACGGGAATATGCTTCTATCGCGACGCCTCGGGAATGCTGCTCAGGAAGGCCCTCTTTTCCCTGGGGCTTAACCCCGACTTTGTTTACATCACCAACGTCGTGAAATGCAATCCGCCGGGGAACAAGCTTAAGGGCTTCGACAAACGGGAGCTCGGCCTTCTGGAGAGGGAGCTTGAAATTTTGAGACCTAAATCAATTTTTGCCATCGGCAGAACTGCGGAGAAGGCCCTAGAAAGACTTGGCTTTGATGCAACCTACTTAAGACATCCCGCCTGGTACGTGCGCAGGGGCTTGAGGGAACCCAACAAGGAGATGCTCGATGAATACACCCCGGTAAAGGAGGTCTTCGAGGAATGGAAGCCTTGATGATTTTTGTGGTTGCGCTCCTCTGGGATTTCCTCCTCGGCGAACCGCCAGCATTAGTCCATCCCACTGTCTGGTTCGGCAGGCTAATCGGTCTCTTTGATGGGATGTACAGAAGAAGCTCGATTTTGGACTTTCTCGCCGGAACCTCTGCTTCTCTCTTTGTCATCACCTTCGCCTTCGCCCTCTCCATGCTTCCGGAGCTTCTGCCAGAGTGGCTGGGTTTCGCCCTAGGCGTTTACCTTCTAAAAAGCTCCTTCGCGATTAAAAGCCTCGCCCAGCACGTGGAGAACACGGTGAAGGACGACATAGAAGAGCAGAGGAAGTACGTGGGCTGGATAGTCAGCAGGGACGTCTCAAAGCTCGACAGGACTCATCTCAATTCAGCGGCCATAGAGAGCCTCGCCGAGAATATTACAGACAGCATCGTTGCTCCGCTCTTCTACTACCTCCTCTTTGGCCTGCCAGGAGCTCTTGCTTACCGTGCTGTGAATACTATGGACGCCATGATAGGCTACCGCGATGAAAGGCACGAGTATTTCGGCAAGTTTGCGGCAAGGCTCGATGACGTTCTCAACTTCATCCCAGCCCGTATTACCGTTCTGCTCTTCCTGCCGCTCAGTCCGAGAAAGGTTCTCGAATACTGGGGGAAGGCGAAGTTTAAGATAAACGCCGACAAGCCCATAGCAGCGATGAGCGCAGTCCTCGGTGTCTGGCTTGAGAAAGAAGGGGTTTATCGCTTTGAAGGCAGGGAGCCGATGCTTGATGACATTAAGAGGGCCCTTAGGGTTTATCGGATTGTTGTAGGAGAGTGGGTTTTAATATGTATGCTTCTACTCGTCCTGGAGGTGTGTCTATGCTCAAACCTGTAAGCTTCAAGGCCCACCACGGCGGTGCGAGGGAAGAAGGTTTGCTCGACTTCTCGGCATCTCTGAACCCCTATATCCCCGAATGGCTAGATGATATGTTTAACCGAGCAAAAGAGCTGAGCGGCCGTTACCTGTATTGGGAAAAGCTCGAAGAAGAGCTTTCTGAGTTAGTTGGTGAACCCCTGACGGTGACGGCCGGAATCACTGAGGCGCTCTATCTAATCGGCATCCTCGCGATGAGGGAAAAGCACAAGGTAATAATCCCGCGTCACACCTACGAGGAGTATGAGAGAGTAGCGAAGATTTTCGGTGCAAAAGTCATTAACGGCCCAAACGATCCAGAGAAGCTTGCCGAACTCGTGGAGAATGAGAGTATCGTTTTTTTCTGCAACCCCAACAACCCCGACGGCAAGTTCTACTCGCCAAAGGGGCTCAGGCCTCTTCTCGATGCCGTCGAAGACAAAGGCGCACTCCTTATACTTGATGAGGCATTCATAGACTTCGTCAAAGGAGCGAAAAGTCCCGAAGGGGAAAACCTCGTGAAGCTCAGGACCTTCACCAAGAGCTACGGGCTGCCCGGGATAAGGGTGGGCTACGTCATCGGCTTTGAGGAGGCCTTTAAAAGCGTCCGCATGCCATGGGGTATAGGCTCGCTCGGCTACGCCTTTTTGGAGTTCCTCCTCGAGGACGGCTTCGAGCATCTCAAGAAAACGATGCCTCTAATCTGGCGCGAGAAGAAGCGGATGGAAAAGGCCATGGAGGTCAAAAGCGATGCCAACTTCTTCATAAAAAATGTCGGCGATGCGAGGGGAACCGTCGAACGGCTGAAAGAGAGGGGAATCCTCGTAAGGGACTGCACGAGCTTTGGTTTGCCTCAGTACGTCCGCTTCAGCGTGAGAAAGAGGAAGGAGAACGAGAGGCTTATTAAGGCATTCAGGGAGCTTGGCCTTTGATTCCAACGAGCCAGAGTCTCCACGCATTCGCCGGAAGCTCTCTCTGAAAGTCACCATAAATTATAACCTCGTCGAAGTGCTTCTCAGCAAGCAGGCGCATTTCCCGGGCGGTGTAAACGTTCAGGTTCTCGTGAGTGAAAAAGGCTCTATCACGGTAGAAAAGCAAATTCGACCAGTCTGCGACGAAGACTCCTCCAGGCCGTAGAGCTTTAATTACAGAATTAAATAATTCGTTAATTCTGTCCTCATTGAGGTAGAGGATGCTCGAGAAGAACATCGTCACCGCATCGAACTCCTCTCGGAAGTCGAGTGCCGCGGCATCTCCCAACATGAATTCCACGCTCAACTCCTCTCTCCGGGCCTTCTCTCTGGCCACAGTCAGCATCTCCTCGTTGATATCGAGACCCACAACCTCATAGCCCCGCCGGACAAGCTCAAGGGTTGGCGCACCGGTTCCGCAAGCTATGTCGAGAACGTGCCTAACTTCCCGCCTCGCGTCGTTCCTGAAGATTCTTTCGACGAAGTCAATTTCCTGGGAGATCCTCTCCAGCCGCACTCGATAGATAACATCATAGTAGCGCGCGAGGCTCCTGTAGAGCTCACCCGTGGAATCACCTCATCTGAGCTTTCCTTCAAATGTTGCCACGAAAACCTTTTAAAACTATGCACCATTAGGTGCACCGGTGGTGCCTATCGTCCATCGGAAGAGAGGAGAGTGGTCGGAAATGGCCCCGATTGGAGGGGCGCTACATAGCGACGGCCCTACTGAGCTCGCTGAGCTCAGCAACGCTCGGCCCGTATCTGAGCCTATGGCTTAAAGGAATTGGCCTGGGCCTTTCTGAGATTGGTTTAGTTCAGAGCGTTTCTGAGGTCGCGCAGCTTCTCACTGACTTTCCAACGGGAGGCATGGCCAACAGGTATGGCAGGGTAAAAACCTATGCGGCAGGGAGCTCGGTTTTCGGGCTCGGACTTATTGTCATAGCGCTCGCGAAGAGAATGCCGGCGGTTCTGATGGGTGCAACCCTCGCAGGCTTCGGAGCGGCCCTCATCAGCGGGACGATGATTCCGTGGCTCTACGATGCCATTAGAGATAGGACGGCGGTTAAATCCGTCTTGGGAAAGGTCAAGGCACTATCCGGGCCGGTGAGGTTTGCTGGTGGATTTATCGGCGGTTACCTAGCTACATTGGCTCCAAACTTGTCCGTGCTAATTGCAGGAACACTTTCAATAGCTTCGGCACTTATGGCATTAATATTGCTTCCGGACAACTACTGGGACAGGAAAGCTAACTACTTTGAAGTACTCAAAAAGGGCCTTAAGGAGATACGGACAAACAGAGCCCTCCACCTGTTGTTAGCCTCTTTGCTCCTGCTGGGCTTTACTGCAAGAGCATTTTTTACTTTCCAGATGCTCCTGCTGGCCGGGCGCGGCTTTCCCGCTGAGTATCTTAGCGCACTGTTTGCCCTGCTGGTGCTCTCCACATCGGCAGGTGCACTCATTGCCAGGAATCTTGGGCCCGCTCCAAGGACAGCCGCCCTGCTCACCGCACTGCTCGGTGCGGAGATGGTACTGCTTGGCTTCACCGAAAACCTGATGATTAACCTCGCTATGCTCTTTGCCGTAGAGGTAACGCTCGGTGCCAGATTTCCAGTGATGGCGGTGCTCAGGAACGACTTTATACCCGGCGAGGTTCGCTCGACAGTGAACTCAGCGATGAGCACAACCGGGAGCGGCTTCACCGCCATCGCCAATGTGGCCGTTGGGGCACTCGCGGAAAAGCTGGGCCTCGGGTCTGCCTACGTCATGGCCGGCTCCCTCGGAGTCCTCGCGGCGCTTCCTCTTTGGGGATTAACCTTTTTAAGCGCTCCCGCTGAAGGGGGTAACATCACTGAAAAACCCGATGGAGGATGATACGATGCTTCCCAAAACCTACGACCCGAACGAGATTGAGCCCAAGTGGCAGAAGTTCTGGCTGGATGAAAAAATCTACAAATATGAGCTCGACGAGAAGAGGCCACGCTACGCGATCGACACTCCACCCCCGTTCACAAGCGGAACGCTCCACCTTGGTCATGTGCTCAGCCACACCTGGATTGACATTGTGGCCCGTTATAAGCGCATGACTGGCTATAACGTGCTCTTCCCACAGGGCTTCGACAACCACGGCCTTCCGACCGAGCTGAAGGTGGAGAAGGAGTTTGGAATCAGCAAGGATGAACCAGAAAAGTTTCTGCAGAAGTGTATCGAGTGGACCTGGCAGGCTATTGAAGCAATGAGAAACCAGTTTATCAGAATTGGTTATTCTGCTGACTGGGATTTGGAGTATCACACGATGGATGACGAATACAGGGCTTTAGTGCAGAAGTCCCTGCTGGAGTTCTACAAGAAAGGCCTGCTTTATCAAGCAGAGCACCCGGTTTACTGGTGTCCGAGATGTAGGACGAGCCTTGCCAAGGCTGAAGTAGGTTACGTGGAAGAGGACGGCTTCCTCTATTACATAAAGCTCCCACTTGCTGATGGTAGCGGTTACGTCCCGATAGCGACAACGAGACCGGAGCTCATGCCGGCCTGTGTTGCGGTATTTGTCCACCCTGACGATGAGAGGTATAAGGACGTTGTCGGCAAAAAGGTGAAGCTCCCGATATTCGAGCGTGAAGTGCCGGTTATAGCCGACGAAGACGTCGATCCGACCTTTGGAACCGGTGCCGTTTACAACTGTACCTACGGCGATGAGCAGGACGTCGTGTGGCAGAAGCGCTACAACCTGCCGGTCATCATAGCCATCAACGAGGACGGCACCATGAACGAAAACGCCGGCAAGTACGCCGGCATGAAGACCGAAGAGGCGAGGAAGGCCATCGCCGAGGATCTCGAAAAGATGGGCCTTCTCTACAAGAAGGAGAAGATAACCCACCGCGTCCTGAGGCACACTGAGCGTAGCAGCTGTATGGCCCCGATCGAGCTCCTGCCGAAGAAGCAGTGGTTCATAAAGGTGAAGGACTTTACGGACGAGATTGTGAAAGTGGCAGAGAAAATCAACTGGTATCCGAGCGATATGTTCCTCCGCCTCAAGGACTGGGCTGAGTCAATGGACTGGGACTGGGTTATAAGCAGGCAGCGTGTCTTTGGAACCCCAATTCCATTCTGGGTCTGCAAGAACGGCCATGTGATTCCTGCCAGAGAGGAAGACCTGCCCGTTGACCCGCGTTTCGACAAACCTCCAGTGGAGAAGTGCCCGGTCTGCGGTGCCGAGCTCGAGCCTGTAACTGACGTCCTTGACTGCTGGGTGGATTCGAGCATTACACCGCTCATCATCACCAAGTGGGGCAAGGACGAGAAGTGGTTCAAGCACAACTTCCCCGCAGCTTTGAGACCCCAAGGAACCGACATCATCAGGACGTGGGCGTTCTACACAATCTTCAGAACCTACATTCTTACCGGGGAAAAGCCGTGGCATGACATCCTCATCAACGGAATGGTGGCTGGACCTGATGGCAGGAAGATGAGCAAGAGCTACGGCAACGTCGTTGCACCGGATGAGGTGATCCCGAAGTACGGTGCTGATGCTTTAAGACTCTGGACAGCCTTAGCCCCACCGGGAGAAGACCACCCGTTCAAGTGGGAAACTGTTGACTACAACTACCGCTTCCTTCAGAAGGTCTGGAACATCTACCGCTTTGCAGAGAGGCACATCAAAGATTTGGACTATAATGCAAACAAAGATATTGAGCTTGAGCCCCTTGACCGCTGGATACTCTCAAGGCTTCACCGCTTAATCAAGTTCGCCACGGAGGAAATGGAGAAGTACCGCTTCAACCTGCTCACGAGGGAGCTGATAACATTTGTCTGGCACGAAGTTGCGGATGATTACATCGAGATGATAAAGTACCGCCTCTACGGCGACGACGAAGAGAGCAAGCTGAAGGCAAGAGTAGCACTGTATGAGTTGCTCTACAACATCCTCCTACTGCTCGCACCATTTGTGCCACATATAACGGAGGAGCTCTACCAAGAGGTCTTTAAGGACAAGATCGGAGCAAAGAGCATCCACCTCTTAGAGTGGCCTGCTTACAATGAGGCGAGGATTGACGAGAACGCCGAGAAGCTCGGCGAGCTGGCCAGGGAGCTAGTAGGTGTCATGAGGCGCTACAAGAACAGCCACGGCTTGGCGTTAAACGCCAAGCTCAAGTACGTGGCGATCTACGCTACCGACTCCTATGAGATGCTGAAGGCCATCGAAAAGGACATCGCTGGAACTATGAACATCGAGAGGCTTGAGATAATCAAGGGCGAGCCGGAGCTTGAGGAAAGAATCGTCGAGATTAAGCCAAACTTCAGAACTGTAGGGCCGCGCTACGGCAAGCTCGTTCCAAAGATTGTTGCATACCTCAAGCAGAATGCTGAAGTAGTTGCCAAAGCCCTCAAGGAGAGCGGAAAAGTAGAGTTCGAGATTGAAGGGCAGAAGATTGAGCTCAGCAAGGACGACATCGTGCTGAGGAAGGCGGTTTTCAGCGAGGGCGAAGAGGTGGAAACCGCGGTTGTTGACGATGCGGTAATCCTGTTCTTCTGAACTTTTCTTTCTCTAATTTGTCGGAGAACGAGAAAGAGGAACGTTCAGCAGTTGTAGCACAGCATCGCGGCCTTCTTGAGGAGTATGACCCTGTAAGCCTTGCCGTTGATTATCCTGGGGTTGGAAATCTTGTTGAGGTGGTGCATCCGCTTCCTCTCGAGCGCGACGAGATTTAACTCACGCAGAACCTTGACGAAGTCCTCCCAGCGTATCTTGAGCCAATTGGAGTACTCGTCAAACAGCTCCTTCTCGACAACGCGGTAAACTTTCCCGTTAATCATATAGCGCGTTGCATGCTTTGGAAGCTCCTTCCTCAGGCGCCAGCGGGCGTGGAGTGGTGACTGGACGTCATAGACCGCCTCATCCATATCTTTGCCCTCAACCATCATCCCGAGCAGAATCTCGAGTATGTGGTTTATCCTGTCTGGAACGCCAACGATGTCGCCCCTGAGGACTATCTTCCTGCGCCGAACTTTTATCCCCGCTGTCTCAAGCTCCTCTCCGATTTTTGGAGTGGTTTTCTTCTTTGTACCCCCTGTATCAACTATTCCACCGATGATAAAGGCCCTAACGCCAAAATCCTCTTCGCTTAAGACCTCGCCAGCCCAGGGATCGAGCAGAACGACCTCATCGATGCCTTCGCTCTTCAGAAACTCTGTGGTCGGGCCCTCGTGGAGAGTGACTTTGTCGAGGGGCATGTTGGCCATTTCCCTGAACTCTTCGTTCGCCCACGTAACAGCTAAGCGGTCGCCCATGAAGTAGTCCCTCAGCAGGCCGTAGCACTGCGCTAATTGGAGGCAGACTTTGCCCTTCTCCTTCTGGGTGTGCTTGTCCCAGTGCATTAGGTCAACGATGAAGTATGGCCACTCTGGGATGGCCTTCTTGATGTCCTCAGCCATTATGACCGCCTTGAAGCGGTGGGCGAGGTTCTTCGGAATGAATGCGTAGATCGCATCCTTCGTCGTCCCGTTCTCCAAGTCCCAGGCTATCGCCGTCGGCTTCTCAACCTTACCGATGTAGCCGTAACCCTCGAGCACGTGGATTGCTATATCCTGCAGTCTGTCTTTAGTGTCCCTCTTTGGCACTCTCTTCGATAGCGTGCCGACCTTGTCTATGCCCCTGCTAACTAATAGCTTCCTGAAGACGTCGCTGAGCTTCTCCATGGTCATCGGGCGGGGAAACGGGTGAGGAGTTAAAAGCCTTTCCATCTGAATTTAGCTAAGGTTAAAGAATAAAGAAAAACCGTATTCAAAAAGAAAACAATAAGATATCAAAAGATCTGGATTCTGTGCTCTTTTGAGAGTCTTACGGTGTAGTGCCTCGGTTTGAACTCTTGGACAGGAGAGTTGGGCACCAGTATAGTTTCTTCCAGACCCATGTTGTCAGTGCTGGAAATAACCTCTATGAGTTGGTCGCTAAGACTATAGATCCACGCCGTTACATAATCGGGAACAGCATTTCTGTTCAAGATGGAGACTGTGACAATACTAAACTTATTTTCCCTTATTGCCGCTTTCTCAAAGCTCGCAAGTGATGCCCTTATTAGGTTGTTCATGGTCTGTTTCCGAATTCGTGATAGGATCTTATAAATAACAAAATTCAAAGAAGTGCAGGTCTTCAACGAAAAATTACTGAGAAATAAATACATTCAGAACTGCGAGAGAGGATAGCCTGCGAATGGCCAAAAGACAGCCGAGAATGCTCTGCAAAACACTTCTGGGTAAGGTGAATTATAATATATCTCGTTTTATTGAGGATGTGGTTATAGCGTGGCTCTCAAGCGAAAACTGGCAGGAGAATGGTAGGAATGCGGTTTTGGTGCCCCGGCCGGGATTTGAACCCGGGGCGCGGGCTCGAAAGGCCCGCATGTTTGACCGGGCTACACCACCGGGGCTCGATAGTTAAGGACTTATGAACGCTTAAAAATCTTTCGCCTGAGGCTCCCTATTTTAAAAAGCACCAACGGAAATTACTTTGTGTAGTACGCTACCGCCATTCCAAAGTAGCTTGGACAGGCGTAGGCGCTTGCCTTCAGCTCCATTGGAATAACCCTTAATGCTCTGTGCATAATCAGCAACTGCCAATAGCTGTAGGGTTTAGCCCGCTCTATGAACTCTTCGCTGAGATTCAGGAGCCCTTCAAGTCTGTTCTCGTTTATTAGCTCCATCACGAGCTCGTCGTATTCTTTGGACTCTGGCGTGTAGCCGTAGGGGCCGTTGGGGGTTGTGAGCGTGTCCGTGATCGGCGCTGATTATGAGGCCGACCTTTTTGTAGTAACCCTCGAGGGCTTTAGCTAAAATCTCACCGAAGCGGATGAGCGTTTCCCTCGGCACTTTCCTCGCTGGTGTTACCACTACGAGGGGCCTTTTCTCGAGGAAGTGGAGCGGTATCAGCTCGCCCCAGCCCAGCTGGAAGCTGGAGTACTCTCCACTCAAAGCCCCGAAGTTGATGTCAACTACAAGAATCTTGGCGTTCTTTGCGGTGGTGTATATCCTCCCCGCGAGCTCTCTATCGGTCTCGTACTTCCCTGGGAGCTCGGCGCCATCAAACCCTAGCCACGAGATGAAGTGCTAGGCAAAGACAACCCCAATGTGATCGCTCATTCTGAGGTTGTGGGGCGTTACGAGGACGTAGGCATCCAAACCGCTGAACTCCTTCTCTATCCATCTCAGAAGTTCAGCAAGCCTTTTTGTTTCCTCGTCCTTTGGAGCAAGGACATCGTTGCCGTGGGGCATCATAGCTATTCCAGCAAGCATTGGCACCACCGTTGATGGTTCTCGCCGCGATGATAAACCTTTTGAAGGCAAAAAGTTACTCCCACCGATGCTCGCCGTTAAGGTTCACAAACGCGAGGCCGAAAGGGTTAGGAGAAGGCTTTTGGAGCTCGGCGTTTTGGCTAAGGGCTACTCTGTGAAGCGCGAGGGGGATTACGTCCTTTTTCCCATCACGAGGCCAGTCGAGGGTTTCGAGTTAATCGATGATGAATTCGAGCGAACCGAAAAGAGGCCCCACAGCTACCGCGAGGTTGTAGAGGTTCCCGAGGATGTCAGGCCCTTTCTTCCGAGTTCCTTCGACATTATCGGCGACATCGCAATAATCGAGCTCCCGGAGGAGCTCATGTCCTATGGAAGAGTCATTGGAGAGGCCATCCTCAAGGTTCACCGCCACATAAAGGCCGTCTTCGCTAAGGGGAGCAAAGTCGAGGGAGAATACCGCGTCAGGGAGCTTATTCACCTCGCTGGTGAGAGGAGAACCGAGACTGTCCATAAGGAGAACGGAATAAGGCTGAAGCTCGACGTTGCGAAGGTCTACTTCTCGCCCCGCCTAGCAACGGAGAGAATGAGGATTTTTGAGAAAACCCGGCCTGGAGAGATAATCTTCGATATGTTCGCGGGGGTTGGGCCCTACTCAGTCCTCCTCGCGAAGAAAGCAAAGCTCGTCTTCGCCTGCGACATCAACCCCCGGGCGGTGGGATACCTTGAAGAGAACAGACTCCTCAACAAGACCCCCAATGTTCTTCCAGTCCTCGGCGACGTGAGGAGAATCGCTGGAAAAATTGAGGCCGATAGGGTACTAATGAATCTCCCCAAGTTCGCTGACCGCTTTTTGAGGGAGGCCATGTTGAGCGTTAAAAACGGTGGGGTAGTTCACTACTACGGCTTCGGCCCTGAAGAAGACCTCTTCTCGGAGCACGAGGCAAAGATAACGGGAGTTGCCAGAGAGCTCGGCTTCCACGTGGAGTTCTTAGAGGGACGAAAGGTCCGCCCCTACGCGCCGAGACAGTTCAACATAGCCATAGACTTCCGGGTGCTGAAGTGATGTTCTGAGTGTAGAACATCCCGGCTGTGAGTGGCCGGTTGCTTCATTGATCCACGTGCAAAAAGAGATGCAAAACGGGGAAAAGAAAGCCTCACTTCCCCGCTATCTTCACGTCCTCGAACCTTATGAAGGGCGTAGTTACGGCCGTCATGAAGGGCATTACCGTGACTTCCTTGCTGACCTCGCTGGCTTGCTTGAGCAACTCGTAGATGTTTCCAGCAATTAGGAACACGCTCGAGCCTACTACCTCGCCATCCTCGATGAGGTACGCTGGATTCGCCGTCACCGCGAAGTTTCCGTTGTCGGGGTTGCTTGAGTGGGCACCCTGGAAGCCGTCCACGAAGTAGCCGTGCTTTATCTCGCCTATCATGTCCTCGAAGCTCTTCTTTCCGTTCTCGATTACGACGTTGTGGAAGCCTATGTTTATTCCTCCGCTTCTCAGGTCCCTTTTTCCGTTACCAGTGCTCTCCGTCCCGTAAACCTTAGCCCAGTAGTTGTCCCAGACGAAGCCCTTAAAGGTGCCCTTTTCGATGAGGATGTTCTTCCTCGTTGGAACACCCTCGCCGTCCGCTATGACTGGCTCAATGCTCAGTTTGTGGAACGGGTCGTCGTAAATAGTCAGCACTTCGCTCGCTACAGCTTCCCCAACCTTCCCAGCGAGGGGCGTGGTTTCCTTGACGAGCCTCTCACCGCTGAAGGCAGGGAATAGGGCATAGCTCAGGAGTCCGGCTATGGCCCATGGACCGAGGATTATGGGAATCTCCTCGTTCTTGCTGGCCTTGACGTCGTAGGCCCAGTCGACCTTCCTGACGACCCTCTCGACTACCCCTTCAACGTCGAGGTTCAAATCTCTGCGCGCGTCGAAGTCGAATATGCCCGGCGTCACCACGCCGCCTTTTCTTCCCACGAGCTCGAAGAAGATGTAGGCCATCCCTCCCTCCTGGAAGACATCTACCCCGCGGGAGTTGACGATGTGCTTCTCCTCCCAAATTACGCCGCCTTCACCTCCAGCAACAACGGCATTTGGGTCTTTCTCGCGGGCGAGCTTTATACCCCTGATGACCATCTCGACGAGCTGGTCGGGGGAGGCCTCCTTGAGCTCCTTGTTCGGCTTGAGTGGCTCGCGGTATTTGCCCGGCTCTGGGAGGGAGTCCCACTTTCCATCCCTGCTGTTGAGCCTCGCCATCTTTGCAGCAGTCTCTATAGCTTCCTTAATCCGCTCGGGCTCCTCGCTGTCTATTATAGCTAAACCGAGGCGCTTCTCATTTATTCCACGGATTATCGTGATCGCCCTGCTCTTAACGCTGGCCATTGAAATCTCGTTGAGCTCGATGCTGGCGCTAACGCCCCTCGTTCTGTAGATGGCAATCTCGAGCTCGTCAAAAAATCTCTCGCCAAAGCGTATGAGTTCTTTCATTTCCACCACCTCACCCGATGAGTATTCCCCCGTCGAAGCGCATGTGCGGCCCGCCAGAGCTTACGAAGGCCGTCTGTCCCTTGCCGCAGAAGCCGACCTCAAGGCCAAAGTCCTTGCCGATCGCGCTTATCCTCTTGAGAGCCTCTATTGCCACGCCGGTGATAGAGGTGTCCCTTATCGGCTCGGCTATTTCGCCATTCCTGATAACGTAGCCCTCCTGGATTCCGACTTGGAATGCGCTGTTCAGCTGGGCCTGGCCACCGCGGAAGTCTACCACATAGTAGCCGAACTTGATGTCCTCTATTAGCTCTTCGAAGGAGCAATCTCCAGGCTCAAAAACGGTGTTGCGCATTCTGATTATAGGTGGATAGGTGTAATCCTGAGCCCTCGCGTGTCCGTTCGGCTCCATGTTCCACTTTGCCGCATACTCGCGGTTGAACATTATCTCTTTCAGGATTCCGTTCTCGATGATGTGGATGTCCTTAACGGGGACGCCTTCGTCGTCGTACTTGTCGTTGCCAAAACCTCCCTCAACGTAACGCTCGCTCATGGTCACGTATTCAGGAGCAATTTGCTTTCCAATGAGGTCCTTGAAGGGCGAGTTTATGGTCAGGTCAGCCTCGGCCAAGTGGCCCAAAGCCTCGTGGGCGATGATGCCGACGACTATTGGGCCAGCAACTATCGGGAACTCGCCGCGCTTTGGAGCGATACCGTCCAGCTGAGAGTGCATCTTCCTGAGGAGCCTCTCAGTTACCTTCTCGTTGGATTCATGTTCAGTCATGAGCTCCCAGCCGTAGTCCACCGCTCCGATGCTGTCCCTCGCCATGGCGAGCTTTCCGTCTTTCTTTCCGGTAATATAGGTTCCTTGGAAGAGATAGTTGTAGTCCCAGGTAATGTGAGTCCCCTCGTTCGTGAGGAGAACCTTTTCTCCACTACCGTCCTCGTAACGAATCTGAACGGACTTAACGGCTTCGTCCTCCTTGAGAAGCCTTTCAAGCTCAAGGAGGTGCGTCACCTTCTCCTCGACGTCTATCTCGGCTGGTTTGATTTTCATCTTGCTCTTCACGAAGTCCTGGACGGGCTTTATCTCAGCCAGTTCTATCTTCTCCTTCTTGGTCTGGGAGGCGGCTTTTGCAAGTTTGTAAGCCTCTTCAATGGCCCTCTCAAGGTTCTCCAGCCTGTTCGTTGAAGAGAAACCCCAAGCACCATAGGCGAAAACCCTTATTGCGACACCCTGCTGGAGCTTTCCAGTGAAGCTCGTAAAAACACCGTCTTTGAGTCCGAGAGTCGTCTTCTTCAGGCTTTCATAGCGCAGCTCTATGTAGTCCGCCTTCAGGTTGTCCTCAGCCCATCTGAGGGCCTTCTCAAGTGCCTCCATGGTCATCACCGTTTACGTTTGTCCAGGGGGGTATGGAAAGCGAACTATAAAAGCCTTTTGAGTGTTTAGATGAAGGTCGAAAAGAGAGATTCAAACCCAATAGGCAAAAAATTTATGATAGGGTGTTGTGAACCCTCGCCTCAATTTAAAAAGTGCATTTATTGCATTCGCTGTTCTTTTTGGCCTTAGTTCAGCAGTTAGAGTGAACGAGAACGATTTAAGTCTTGGTATTGTCATCGGCAGTGGGGGGTTTTCTTGGATTCTTCTTAATACCCACGGTTCTGGCTTTCATTCTGAAGCCCAAATCGAGCTTGTAGAGGCCCTCATATGGTATGGAACGGTTGCCGTTTCTGTTTTGGTGATGACAGTAGTTACTCACCAGCCTTTTGATTCGGCTAGGCCAACAATCTTTGGGGGCGTTTCTTGGATTTCCTGTTCGGAGTTACAATGAAGCATGACCTTTTCGGAAAGCTCGAGAGGTAGCTTGATGAAAAACCCCAGCCTAACATTAGTGTTAAAGGGAATGCAAAGGGAAATAACTTAGATTAGTTCGTGGTAATTTTTGTAATTCATAATATAAACCGGGCTCAGTTCAAACGAAAGTGTTATATATAATAAAATGAAAAAATTTAACGCAAAAACCCGTTGGGGGTCGATGAGAAAACGTGCACTGCTGGCCATATTTGTGGTCTTGCTCCTCGTTGGAGCATACGGAGCCTATGTAGTCAGCTACCCGAAGTATCCAGAATTGAAAGGGTACGTGAATCCCTTCGCAGTTACAAAGCCCATTGACATGGTCCAGAAGAACTGGTCTAAAGCACATATATCCTTCAAGCTAGCAACTACAAGGGACTTCTGGAAGCTGACAAAGCCGTGGGACGTTGACAACTCTCAAGTTAAAATCGTCAAGCATACGATTGAATATAACGGGGAAAAGATAACCATGCTAGCTATGGGAATCCCGCTAAAGGACAAGAAGCACGTGATAGCGCTGTACGAGTTTTCAAAGCCTGTGCAGGGAGTAACGGTGAGATCTCTCCTTCTATGATGGTGATAACACTCAAAAAAGCCAACAATCTACTCCTGCAATTAAGACTATTGTATTAACTACTAACGGAGAATATACTTCCACTAGTAGCTGCACACATGAATGTACCTCTGATAGTGACTGCGGATTGTTTTCGAGTTGTAGTGAATACTGCTGTACTATGAATTGGATATGTGCCATAGACTGTTGTACAAGTGCGGGACATTGTGGTCCAGCCTGTGCCATCACAATTTGGGTTACTCCATATGTGTGCATTGCGTGCGTAGTTGCAAATTGTGCATGGTGTATAAGTGCAGATAGCAACTGCTGTTTGGAACATGGCACAACGTGGGTAAGTTCCATACCCCCATGAGGGGGATATAATGGAAAGCTTTTGAAATTAGGAAAAAACTTGGGTCCACTTTTTAGTCTTTTTTATTATTTTCTTGGCTGGGAATATCCTGTCAACATATGAAAAGACTAGTCTTTCAAATGCTATTATTCTTGGACTCTTGGTCACGTCGGCAATTTTGGTATACCCTGTCTCATTGTCGTGCTATTTCTCAGGAGATATGAGATAGTGCGTGGATTGTTATTTGGTGGTGTCTTTGCTTGCCTTGTCGAATTTGGGTGGGCATACCTATTAAAGGCTTGTTATGAAGAATGGAAAGTCTTTGCTATAGCAGCAATATTAGGCACAATCTTGGTCGTACTGTCAGTTGAGTATGCGATCATATTGCCATTCAAACAAAAAGGCACTTTACCTTAGGGGAGTGGTATGCCATGACGATTAGAAACACAAATAAACCTGAGAAAATTTTCATCTGGTCCACATTTCTCGTCCTTCTGTTGATTTCCTTTTTATATTTTAAAAATCATAATCCTAAGTATTTTATTTAATCCTAAGTATTTTATTTATTCTCTAGTGCTTTTTATCTTCGCTTCTAGTTCTATACATGTCAAAAAGTACTTGAAATTAGTGGAGAAGAAACATCCGCTTACGCCATAGCAGTATTGGACGTGCTCATCCCAGCGTTTGCAGTTTTTGTGCTTGATATCATAGGATACCTGTTGGACGAAAAGATTTATTATCTCATGAGACATTTGCTTGAAGGGGTTGGATTCGGCCTTATGCTTATTATTGTTGATCTTATCTTCAATAAAAAGAGTGTAGGGATGTGAAAAAGTGAATGCGTGAGTTGGGACAGGTATAGTTCTCGGCATCCCTTTTCTTATTTATTTGTACTCCAAAAAACGAATGGATACTCCTAAATCAGGCCTGATAGCCGTTACAACGTATATTCTCCTTGGACTGGCCCCAATAGCCCTCGGCTGGAATATCAGCCCCTGGACGATAGTTCTCCCAGGTCTCTTCGTTGTGTTCCTTGATGTCCTCCAGCTTCACAGGGAAACCCTGAGTAGTTAGCAACATTTTTATTTCTCCATACAAATCCACAACCATGAAGGCCGAGATCAAAAACCTCATCGATCGTGGGACATACAGAAAGCTTCCTCTCTTTGAGGGGGAATTGCCGGAGGGAAGCTACGCCCAGATAGTTGAGGTGAAGCCGGGACAGACGGTTAAAAAGCACTATCACGAAAGGCAGTACGAGCTGTTCTACATAATTAGCGGAGTGGCAAAACTCGGTATCGGGGAAAAGGAATACGATGCAAAGCCGGGAGATATATTCCTGGTCAAGCCCAAAACCCTTCACTGGGTTGTCAATGAAGGGGAAGAGCCGTTTAGGCTCTTTGTCGTTAAGCTGAACTACTTTGGAGACGATAGCATCTGGCTTGAATGATTTCAAAATCTTTTAGCGTCTGAACGTTTTTATACTGTTTGGTTGAGTACTATCTCAATATCTATCCCTCATTTCTGGATCAAATTGTATTGAAAATAATTAAAACTATCTATAGGAATCTAACCTTTGATTATAACATAAAAGCTGAACATCTTTGAACGTAATTTAAAATCCTTAAAATTTTAATTCTGATCTCGTTACTTAAAGGTTTTAGTTTTGAATAGCAATGTTTAAAAACCTAACCTATATAGACATTGACAAGAGAGATAAAAATATTGGAGGGATATAAGGTGACTACCAGTCTTGAATATAATGCTCATAGGAGCACCTTTGTATGGATGGACAACCCACTGGAGCGGATTTATCAGTTGTGGCCTGAGATAATGGAAGCGACGAAGTTCAATTCAATTCCACACGTAGTTGGGGAGATGAAAATTCAAGCTAAGACCATTACCGATATCAGGATGGACGTTGTATTAAAGGAAAACCCCGATGAGCTTGTTATAGTGGAAGATGACATGGTTTACTTCATGTTTCCTGTTGAGGTTACCTCGGGAGTTGAAGGTCTGTATCTGAAGCTGCTATCAATCCTTAGGTGAACTCCAATGAAACGAAAAATTTATATTGTGAGTATAAACGCTTCCCCGGATAATGTAAAAAAGGTTCTGGAAAACGCTGAGGAATTTATACTGAACTGGCCATACGTTGTGAAAATTAGAAAATTAAAGGGGATCATTGCCCGGATTAGACTGCCTAGGTTTATTTTCTCGTTTGAGGATGAGTATGCTTTTTCAATTAGCGAAGATAAAAACACTTATGTTTATGATGGAAAAGGTAAACAAAGCAAAATAACTATCATGATTTTGCTTGAATCACCGAAGAAAGCAACGACCAATGCTACAGTTGAGGTTAGGTATTCCGGTAAAAGGGAGTTCTTACTTGGAAAGACCATTGAAGAGCTTGCAAGGGGCATTGGGGAGACACTTAGGGTCATGGCAGAATCCCTTAAAGACACATCCATCAAAAGTCCAAAAACGACCTTAGATATTGACTTTGATGATCCAATGAGCTTGGCAGGTTTTCTCTCCAGAGCTAAAATGGTTTATACAGGTCTGCACACGATTCAAAAAGGACAGCTCTTTGAATCCCTAATGAAAATAATCTCAAATTATAGAGAAGAGACATTTTACATATCGGGGATCAACCAAGACGGCACCAAGTCATTTAAAGTCCTCCTTGATCAGGGAAGAATCACTGCCATTCAATACAGAGACAGCACCGGGACTGAAAGTGTAAAGGTCATGGGAAACAATCAGGATGAGGCTATAAAAGCATTTCAGATTGCCGAAAAGATTGAAGGGGTTTATATGATAAATATCTGGGTTCCAGTTGGAGGTGGTTAAGGTGATTAAAAAAGTTGAATCATATCCCCTTTATGATGATGGTAACCATAAAGTTTTCTGGCTTGGGGTAGAGGAGGCTGAGGATGAGAAGGGAATACTCACGAATCAGTATCTGATCATCGATAATGATGAGGCGGCATTGATTGAGCCCGGAGGATACTTTGTTTTTGAGAGGGTTCTAAGAAACGTTTCATCCAAAATACCCCCAACCAAAATAAAGTATCTAATATACTCTCATCAGGATCCCGATGTTGTAGCGGGAATGAACCTCTGGTTTGAATACGCTCCATTGGCAAAGATCGTGATCTCAAAGCTTTGGATAAGGTTCATCTCCCATTTGGCAATTCTCAGTGGTCCAAGGACGATTGGAATTCCCGATGAAGGGATGGAGATAACGGTGGGAAACTCAAAAATTAAGGCACTCCCTGCGCACTATCTTCACTCCCCTGGAAACTTTGTTTTCTATGATATGAAGGCAAAGATACTCCTCAGTTCGGACATAGGAGCGGCGGCGTTTCCGGAGGGGGAGTGGTACCTGTTTGTTGAGGATTTTGACAGACATGCAGAATTTATGGAGGCTTTTCACAAAAGATACATGAGCTCAAGCAAAGCACTCAGGGCATGGGTAAGGATGGTGAGAAACCTTGACATCAATATGATAGCCCCGCAGCATGGTGCGATATTTGAAGGGGAAAACGTCAAAAAATTCCTTGACTGGCTGTATAACCTTGAAGTGGGTATTGACGTGTACGAGCATTTATTTAAGGTTTAAACTTTTAATACCCTTTATCAATATCAAGACTGCCAATTCCAGAGTTCCGGAAAAGGTTCACACTAATGATATCCAAAGGCCACTATTTAATTTATTTTTTGAATTCAGCCTTCTGTACAATCCCAATTCATCCGAATAAGCTCCAGGATGTGACCGTGGATGTCCTCAACGGAAAAGGGTCATCCCAGTAATCAAGCTAAAGACCTGAAGGCCCGCATTCCGGAGTGGCCCTACTTAATAATTGACCCAATGCACTGGGACAAGCTGAAGAGCCATTTAGGCTCTTTGTCGTTAAGCTGAACTACTTTGGAGACGACTCCGTCTGGCTGGAGGAGTGACAATGCCCGAGAGGGTCATCGGAATCCTCGGCGGTATGGGACCATTAGCCACCGCAGAACTCTTCAGGCGGATAATCGAAAAGACACCGGCAAAGAGGGATCAGGATCACCCGCGAATAATCATCTACAACAACCCTAAAATTTCTGACAGGACGGCCTTTGTCCTTGGGAAGGGGGAGGATCCAAGGCCAGGGCTCATAGAGGGCGCCCGCAAGCTCGAGAGCTGTGGAGCGGACTTTATAATAATGCCATGCAATACAGCTCATTTCTTCGCGGAAAACATCCAGAGGAAGATAAGCATACCACTGATCAGTATGGTGGAAGAAACCGCGAAGAGAATAGAGGAAATGGGACTTAAGAAGGTCGGTCTTTTGGCCACCGATGGAACCATTAGGGGCCTTGTTTATCACCGTGCCCTCCTTGATAGGGGGATTCAGATAGCAGTGCCCATCAAAAAGGATCAGGAGCTCGTCATGAAGGGTATTTACGAGGGGATCAAATCTGGAAACCTCGAGCTGGGCAGGGAACTTCTCCTCCGGGTTGCCAGGAGGCTGGAAAAGAGGAGCGAAGGCATAATAGCCGGTTGCACCGAGGTGAGTGTAGCAATTGGGCCAGATGACTTGGGCGTTCCCTTGATAGACCCCCTGGATGTCATAGCGGAGAAGGCAGTAAGGCTGGCCCTTGGAATGGAGGAGCTCGGCGATTAGAACTCCACTACATCCCGGAATGGAGTTTGTGGAAGTTCCCCCGTAGGCCTCCAGGAATGCCGCCTCTGCCCTCAGCCCCGTGCAGTGGCCGGTGTAAACCTCCTCCACACCCAAGTCGAGGAACGCCTTCACTGTCTTCTTTATTCTCTCAGTGCTTTCATCTATCAGGTGAAAGCCCCCAATGACGGCCCTCACCCTCTCCTCGCCGATCAGCCTCATGGTGTGCTTCACTATGCTCACGATTCCAGCATGGGAACAGCCGCTAACCACGACGAGCCCTTTGGGAGTTCTTATCGCAAGGCTCATGTCGTCAAGGAGCTCGTCCCTTACAACGCGCCCGTCTTTTATGGTGTAAACCTCAAGACTGGTCCGCTCAAAGTCCTCCCTCTCGTGAACCTCGCCCGTGGAGTAAACCCCTTTGACTATCTCGATTGGTTCGGCCGTAAGGTAGAGCTCTGCGAGCTCCTCAACTTTTTCCCCAGAATTGAACGCCGACGTCTCTCAAGTAGGGTTTTGTAATGAAGTGCTGCCCGAAGATGGTAGGTGAGCTATAACTGGAACCCTGCGGCCAATTGTCTTTAACATCTCCAAAAGCCCGCCGGTGTGGTCGTAGTGGCAGTGGGAGAGAAAGATGTAGTTGATGGCTCAAGCTCAAGGAGTTTCATGTTGTGGAGTATCGGCCCAGCACTCTAGCCAACGTCGAAGAGAATCCTTTTGTTTCCGTGCTCGATGAGAAAGCTCACGCCGTGCTGTGCCAGAAAGGGACTCTCATAGCTGGAGTAGTCCTCCACGAGTGTGTATATCCTCATAAGATCACCAGAGGGATTAGTGCATTTCCAGAATTATATTTTTTCGGCACGCTACCGAGACTGTCAAGATAAGCTGGGCATCACCTTTTTTCTGAGGGAGATTCCGAGGTAGTACAGGATTGCAGCCAGGACTTTTAGTCTGACATCTTTCTTGTTTCGCTTGAAGATTTTTCTGACTTTAACTTCCTCAACCAGTAATTCCAGTACAACCATAATCAGAACAACCCACGCCAACACTTTAACAGTTATCTTGACAGTCCCTTTTGTCTTTACAGAAAAATTTATAAATCATACCATAATCCTATCAACAATATTAAAAATAGTTCAGGGGTTATATCCAGATGTATCTTTCAAAAGAAATAAAAGAAAAGATATTATTTAGTGGAGTAGTACTACTACTTGGAACTTTACTAGCTCAGACATTTGTAGTAGGGTTGTCCCTGCTCTCAATTGCCAAGGGAATTAATATCCCATTTTTAATTGAAAAGATAACTACCAACAGGGAGACTCTTTTTAGAGCAACACCAATCCTCTTGATTCTTAGCTACGCCCTTGCTACTATTATAGCCAAATACAGCATAGATATTGCAAGCAGAGCTGGAAAATCTGGCGAGCTAAGGTACATACAAGTGATAATACTTATACTCGCCATCTCAGTTATCGTGTTAATCTTTGGCTCCATTGTAGCTTGTGGAGTTGTCTGTCCGCGCCTTGCCTGTCATGGAGCTATGGAATCGTGCACTTGGGACACTGGTTGGTTCTATGTGAAGTATGTGTGTAAGTGTATAGTTTAGTTTTAGTTTGATTATTTTTAACTTTTTAAGGTGATAAATATGAAAGCCTTTTTTTGTCTGTTTTTTATATGGCTCAAGATGCTCCTTAGAAGATGGAGCTATATCGCCTTTTTGCTGGTGAGTGTCGGGGTATTCTATACATTTAAAGATCTTTCACTTATAATAACTTTGATACCTCAAGAGCTTTTAGTTACTAACATGATAATTCTAACGGGACTCGTTGGCTGGATTTATTCCCTTACTCATGATCCAAGGAATCTTCTTGGAATAGAAACTCTCCCTGCTTCGGATTGGAGGATTAATGTTATGAACTTACTAACTTTTCTGCCATTTCCTTTAGTGCTCTCTACATTTAGTCCAATTCCCCCTCTTTATTACATTGTGCTCTCTGCTTTTCTCTTCCTAGGTATTGTCGATAGCCCACTACTTCTTTTGCCAGGATTTGCACTGACATATAATTTCAACTTCTTTGTCAGCATGGTATTTGGGGTAGTTTTACTGACAAAGGTGACACTGAAATTAATTCCTAAGAGGAGAGTGACTCTCCTTTGGATAGGCAAAACTCCTATAACAATTATTAACCCATTAATTTTATGGCCTCTGAGTCTTGTAGTACTTGGAATGTTGCTTATCTATGTAAATGTCCACGACACAGAACTCTGGGCATCTCCTATTGGAGGTGGTGCAACGTATCTCTCTAACATATCTCTCAGTGAGGAAGGTTATGTACTATTACTTGGAGGTGTCTTCACTACACTATCCATGCTTCTGTCCCTTATGCTACCTCTCTCTGTCTCAGCTCTTAGGTATCTAGACAACTATATCTGGCATATAAAACTCTTAAGGGGATTATTAAATAGAAGTTTTATCTTGGGGTTTTCCTTAAATGCTGTCTTCGGAATTGTAATTATTGCTCTCCCATTTCTCATTCTTATGCTCTTTGGAATTGGTAGTTTTAAGGGTATTCTACTTGTACTTGCTCTTTCACTCTTTGTATCATCTGCCCTGGCACCCTCTCCTGATAGAAACGACTCTCTTGGGAATTTCCTACTTGGGTATATGCTTTTGGGTTTCATTATCGGAAGGATACAAGTGCCAGAAGAATATGTTGTTATGCTTGCAATATCTATGTCGTTCCCTGCATATTTGGTATGGTTTAAACTAAATAAGGAGGGAAGAATATGAAATTCTGGGAGTTCACGCGAATTGTTGCCGGAAACTTATTAAAGGTATTTTTGAGTGTAGCTTTAGTAATCCTCGTGGGTGCGGCTTATCTAGACCGTTTAGGATGTCTCCTCAAGAACCCTCTTAATGGGGAAATCTTTATTTCAGTGTTCCTTATGATATACCTCCATGAAGTTGGACATTACATTCCTCTGAGGAACCGGGAGATAGAAGTAAAAAGAGATGGCATTGGTATTACAATATCAACAACTAAGCCAATACCGTCTTCTGCAGTTATTCTCAGTACATTACTGCCGTTGCTTGTTGCAGTCGTGTTAACTGCAATATCCAGAAACTGGGTTTTCATAATTCTTTGGTTGGGTATTGGTGCCATGAGCCTTATAGATGCTACGGAGGTAATGTAAAATGCTGGAACTTCAAAATCTCGTGGCTGGTTATGGCAAGATTCCAATTATAGGCCCAATAAACCTTCAAGTGGAAAAAGGGGAAGTCGTAATTCTTTGGGGTCCTAATGGGGTTGGAAAAACAACACTTCTAAGAACTATAGCATCATTCCTAAAACCTTTAGAGGGAAGTGTAAAATTAAATGGAAAACCAATTCCAAAGCTCAAGAGGAAAATATTTCTCCTTGATGAGAGGGTAACCCTTCCAGGTAGCTTGAAAGCAATAGAGTATTTAAAGGTTGTAGGAGCCCTCTATGGACATTATTCTAATTATTCAAAACTTCTTAAATATGTGGGAGTTCATCCAAATGTCTTAATCTCCCATTTATCTCAAGGCCAACAGAGAAGACTCCAATTGGCAAGTATACTAGCTGCTGAAAGTGCAGAGCTCTTTCTTATCGATGACCCAACTGTTGGTCTTGATGATTACAGTGTCGAAGCTCTAATTCCGTGGTTTGTGGAATACTTAATGAATAAAGACAAAATAGTTATTATATCGACGAGAACTAACTATTTAAAAGAGTTACTTGCAAATAAAGCAAAAATAATTAATGCAACTAAATATAGCAAAGTCTTACCTAAAATAGCTGAGGGGCAATAGACCAGCTGAGCGGATAACTCAATTAACCATTACTTGTCTGTAACTTTTGTTTTTATAGGTATGTAGTGACCAGTTTGAGTTTCTGCCCTTGTTGACCCTCAGGAAACAATCATTGCTATCTTTCGGAGCTACTGAATTGAGGGTTCTTAATTACTATAACTACGAAACAGCTCTCAACGTCGCCAAATTTTTAAACTCTCCATCGAAGCTAAGAGCATGGAGCTGTTTTATCGCATAACTCTTCACGAGCTCATAGCTGACATATTAACATTAATTGATGAGCGTGAGCTCTCTTCAAAAAATGCCCTTGAGAGAGTTTTTAAGCGAGTTAGTGGAAGAGACAGAGAAAAAGCCCGTGGGTTGGCTCATGCTTATGTATTCGAAATTGAAAAATGGAGGAAGAAAATCGACTTCATGGTGAACTCCGTCCTCAAGGGCTCAAAAATTGAGGATTTGGATCTTTATTTGGCCAATTTAATCAGAATCGGCGTTTTTGAAATGAAGTTCAAGGGAGTTAATCCTGCCATTGCCACCGATTCCGTTGTCCGGGTTGTTAAGGAGAGATATGATCAATCAAAGGCCAGGTTTGTGAATGCCCTGCTTAGGGAGGTTGAGGGTTTCAACCTTGAAAAAGCTTTAAAAAAGCTGAAAGAGAAGGATAGAATTGAGTATTTAAGTGTTAAGTTCTCCCATCCAAGATGGTACGTTGAATATGCAATTGAGTTACTTGGTTATGGGGGTGCGGTAAGGCTTATGCTAAGCAATAATAGAGCTCAGCGCTACTATGTGCGGGTGAATCCTCTAAAAACGGACATTGACAGCTTAGCTGATTATTTGGAGGAGCACAATGTTAGGGTTGCTAGAACTCTAGTTGATGACGTGCTCAAGATTTTAGAATACGAGACTCCAATTACGAGGCTTGAATGGTACAAGCAAGGCCACTTTGTCATTCAAGACTTGGCTTCAGCTTATGTTGCCCATGTTTTAAGCCCAGAAAAGGACGAGAGAATTCTTGATTTGGCAGCTGCTCCGGGCAGCAAAACATTCCACGTTGCTCACCTGATGGAAAACACGGGGGAGATAATAGCTGTTGATTATTCTATGGAAAGGCTCAACAAAATGCGTGAGAAGATGAAGGCTCTGGGAGTTACAAATGTTAAGCTTGTCCATGCTGATGGGATGAAGTTTAAAGACAAAGAAGAGTTTGATAGAATTATTCTTGATGCTCCATGCTCAAGTTCGGGCACCTACAGGCAGTTCCCTGAGGTGAAGTGGCGCTTTGATGAAAGGAAAATTCAAAGGGTTATTCAAGTGCAGAAGGCGATGCTGAGGAATGCCTATCGCAACTTGAAAGCCGGTGGGGACATGACATATTCAACCTGCTCAATCAGGATTGATGAAAACGAAGAGAATGTTAGATATGCAATAAACAAGGTGGGTTTTGAGCTGGTTGATTACCCCTTCAGCTGGGGCGAGAAGGGATTCACGGAGATTGGAGATAAAGTTTTTAGGGCCTGGACTCATCTGCACGACTGTAACAGCTTTTTCATTGCAAAATTGAGAAAAGAATAAGTCACTCTTCTGGAACTAACGGCTTCCTCTTCACGGGGCCTCTTGGGTATTCCTCCCCAAATATCTCCGCCGTAAACTTGTAAACCTTTGTATCCTCATCGAGCCAGCAGTCTGGAGGTAAGCCAGCTTTCCAGCAGGTTTCTGCCAAAAATTCTTCCTCATCCCAGCCCCATTCAATAGGGACTTGAGGCAGCAAAAGTCCCGAATGAATGCCCTTCTCAACTATCAGCCCATCCCTTCCAACTTTAATTTTCTTCGGTCTCTCTTCTGGAGGCCCCTCAACTAACTCGGGAGGAGTTAGAACACTCACCTCAACGGTTATGTTGTCCATCTCATCAAGCGTTACAGGTGGAAAGCGAGGATCTTCAACAGCGGCATATATAGCCGCTTTTATTGTGGCTTCAACGAGCGGATAAATTGGCAAGGGAAACCCGATACACCCCCTGAGCGCTGATTGTTTTGGGACACCATGGCGGTTGAGAGTGACAAAAACTCCCATCTTTTCCCAAAGCTCTTCTGGAGTGTCCTCTGGTGGCTTAATGACTCTTCCTGAGTTTAAATACTCCTCGATTGCCTTCCTTGCAAGCCTAACAAGGAACTCTCCTAATTCGTCCTTGATCCTGGGCACGTTTCTCACCACATTTTCTTAAGGTCTCTAGGTATTATGGTTGAGTGCATAACATCTTAAACTTATTTCCTAAAAACTTCTCAATCCAGCTCTTTGCAAAAGATATAGACTCTGTTAACTTTTTAAAAGCTTTAGCGATTGTTTCCTTCAGCTCTTCTACATTCAACGGAGATTTCTCGGAAACGTATCTTTTAACACTCTTCTAGATATTTTCAATCGGATTTAAATCTGGAGAGTAGGGAGGGAGGTAAACCAGCACAAGATTCAGCTTTTCAGCCTCCTCTCTCACCTTCTTTGCACGATGAGTTTTAAAGTTATCCAGGATGATAACAATTCTTTTCTCAGGATTAGCTTCTCTTATCTTCCTGAGAAACGCTATAAAGTTTTCAGTCCTGTTACTTTCTGGAAACTCTACTACACTCTCTCCGTTTATACAGTAGAACCCTGCAACTCTGGCTTTAACGTAGGTGGCAGCTCTTTTAACAGGCCTGCCAGAACTCCAGAATCTCGCCGTGTTTGCACTCGCTTCAACTGCCATCTCATCGACGAATCCCACTGTATCGCCGATTTCAGCTTCTGCCAGGTTTTTAAAGTCCCTTCAGCATCATCCGGTTTCCTGTCTTTCTGGTAGGGTTTGGCGTATTTCATTCCAAATTTTAAGATTCTCCTGACCTGCCACGAAGAATATGTAACCCCAAATTCCTCCTTGATGAGTTCCTGAACTTCTTTCGTCGTCCAGGGATCTTTTTCTTTTAGAATCTCCTTAAGTTCCTCTTTCTGCTCTTCTGTGAGTTTAGAAGGTCTACCTCCACCAAACTTCGGAATTAAGCCTTCGTATCCTTTAGAGTTCCATCTTTTTAGCCATGAATGTGGCTTTAGTAACTCCTACCAGGTCTGCTGCCCCCTAACGCTCCTCTGTAGAGATGTCTTATGAAGTCTTTTTAAGGACTCTTGTGTCTTTTTCGAGCTTTCTGGTTTTTCTATCGAGTTCTTCTGCTGGTAGATGCTTTATGACTTCATAAACACGTTTTCTCCCCATGCATTTAGTTGTTGTTTTTAGTATAAATAGTTTTGCTCAAGACAATAAATTACCAGTTCACAGATATAACCCTTTCTCTTTGCAAGTTGGAGACTGTCAGGATAAGCTGGGCATTACCTCTAGAAAATTATGAACCGCAAAGAAGCTTTCCAACCAGCTTTGAACTGAAGTAAAGGAAGACTTGTAGGGAAACCTGTTTCAAAACCTCTCAGTCCTCCTCTTCAGTAAAGAGAAAACAGATTCAACAACACTCCGCTCACCAAATCTCTCCTGTCTAAACCGCAACCCCAACCTCTGAAAAGCCCACGGATACCACGGGCCCTTATCAACCACAAACTCAGGCTTATTCTCACAGTACTTGAGAACCCCGCGCAGGAACAAGTAAGCGTCCAGACTACTCCCCCCCGGGAGAGCTGAACAGATAAGACCTCCCGAGTATCCACATCAACAGCAATCCAAACAAAAACTTGCAGCTCCTCGATTTTCAGTTTCGTCCCATCAACTGCGATGAGCCTGCGCTTCTTTTTCTGCGGCGGTTGAATGACATTCTTCAGCCTGTGACAGTAAGCTCTCACTGCCTCATGACTCATTGTCTGGAATACTGTCATGAAACTGCTTGTTTTTCTGAGGGAGATTCCGAGGTAGTACAGGATTGCGGCCAGGACTTTTAGTCTGACATCTTTCTTGTTTCGCTTGAAGATTTTTCTGACTTTAACTTCCTCAACCAGTAATTCCAGTACAACCATAATCAAAACAACCCACACCAACACTTTAACAATTATCCCGACAGTCCCCGCTACCAAACCGCAGGCCTTTAAAACCCCTCCTCCAATTTACCTCGGTGGTGAGCATGGAGATAGGAGTTGTAGGAAAGCCGAACGTCGGGAAGTCCACCTTCTTCTCGGCCGCGACCCTTGTTGACGTTCAAATTGCCAATTACCCATTCACAACGATAGATGCCAACGTCGGCGTTACCTACGCGGTAGCGGAGCACCCCTGCAAGGAGCTCGGCTGTAATCCAAACCCCCAGAACTACGAATACAAGGACGGCCTTGCACTCCTCCCCCTAAAGATGATAGACGTCGCCGGCCTCGTCCCAGGGGCCCACGAGGGTCGCGGCCTGGGCAACAAGTTCCTCGACGACCTGAGGATGGCTTCGGCGTTAATCCACGTCGTTGATGCTACTGGTAAAACAGACGCTGAGGGCCGGCCAACTGATTATCACGACCCTGTTGAAGACATTGAGTTCCTCGAGAGGGAGATAGACTACTGGATATACAGCATACTCAGGAAAAACTGGGAGAAGTTCGCCAAGAGGATAAAGCTCCAGCACCTCAAGTTGGCGCAGGCTATAGCCGACCAGCTGACGGGAATAGGCGTCAGCGAGGAAGACGCCTTTGAGGCCATACACAGACTCGGTCTGGACAGCGACCCGACGAAGTGGAGCGACAAAGACCTGCTCGCCTTCGTGAGAGAGCTGAGGAAAGTGAACAAGCCGATAATAATAGCCGCCAACAAGGCTGATGCAGCAAGCGATGAGCAGCTTGAAAGGCTCAAGCGGGAAGGGGAGAAGAGGGGCTACATAGTTGTCCCAACGAGTGCCGCCGCGGAGCTGACCCTTAGAAAAGCGGCCAAGGCGGGCTTCATAGACTACGTTCCTGGTTCGAGTGATTTCAAAATCCTGAAGCCGATGAGCACCAAGCAGGAAAAAGCACTGCAGCTGATAAAGGAGAGGGTTCTCGACCGCTTCGGCTCCACGGGCGTCCAGGAGGTCATCAACAGGGCCATTTTCGAGCTCCTCCAGCTGATCCCGGTCTATCCTGTGGAGGACGAGCACAAGCTCACGGACCAGTTCGGCAACGTTCTGCCGCACGTCCACCTACTCCCCAAGGGCTCGACGCCAAGGGATCTGGCCTACAAGGTTCACACCGATCTGGGGAAGACCTTCATCTACGCTGTTAATGCCAAAACACACAGGCGCGTCGGAGAGGACTACGAGCTCCAGTTCAATGACATAATCAAAATCGTCGCCACCGCGAGGTGAGCGCGAGGAGCAGAAGGGTCACTATTAACGCGGGTCCGCAGATAACCCTGGGTTCGCTTCCATTTTCGCCATTTTCTGTGGCTTCTTTGGGTGAACTTTTGGGTGAACTTTCACCGCTTGGAGTCAGAGTGTCTTTGTTGTATTCCCTATATGATGTGGTCGTGGTAGTACCAGCAGGACTTTGGTTTGACGCCTCTACGCATGGGTCAACCCCAATCCGCTGAAGAGCCACGTCGGTGAGATAAACGTCTTTAATCCTCCATTCTTTGGCGTATTCGCAGATTAAAGCCGGGAACTCCTCCACCTGCGATTCATCGCTCAGGTTGGCGTAGCTCAGCGCGAGTACTGAAACGTTTAAGCCTTTGAGCTTCTCTATATGCCCGAACTCCCACTCGAGCTCGTTTTCGCCAAAGATTTCGTAGCGGCCGCTCGTGAAGTTGTAGTAGCTCACAAAGTCCTCGAAGAGAACGTAATCAACGTAGGGAGCTATCTCCTTCGCTATCGAAAAGCCCCTATTGGCGATTATCGTTATGTTGGGATAGCGCTCCCTTATAGCCTTTACAAGCTCGACCACGGCCGCTCTCTTAGAGGGGTACAAATCAACGTAGTCAAGATTGTCGAGAAAAACTCCATTAAAACCCCTTGAGAGAATGTACGGAACGGCCTCATCGAGGATTATACGCTCCCATTCCGGCGAAGCAAAGTCAACCACCTCCTCGTTCCAGTTCTTGTTCTTGTCTATGAAGAGCCACTGGGGAACGTCTTCCGCCCATGGTTCCCAGCCGCCAACGGTCGAAAGGCTGACGTAGCCGGCGACGGTGTGGTTGGCAGAAAGGCAGGAAACATAGGTCGGGTCGATGGTGGGCGGAAGAATTAGGATGTTAAACTTATCGAGCTGAGCAGTTTCGTCCGGACCAAAGGGGCCATAGTAAACCGCAAAACTTGCGGATACAGGAAATGATAGGCTCAACATGCCAAGTAAAATCAGTAAAAGAGGGCCCATCACAGGCCCCGCTTCCAAACGGTGAACTGAACTTGAGATGGGAAGGCCCTCTCTGGCACAGGTGTCCAGTAGTTTACAGGCTTAAGGATGCCTTCGTGCTCTATGGGGTCAAGCCCGGCAACATTTTTTACAGGACCGAAGCAGACCAGCTGGACTTTGGCACCGTTTATCGAGTCCTTAACAGCCCATATGCGGTAGTTAACCTTGTATGTACCGTCTCCGTTGTCCTCCAGCCAGACTTCTAATTTAAAGTTTCCCTGATCCTCCACTTGATTTGGCATACTTCCAAGGACCACGGTGAGTGCTGTTGAGTACGGTGCCGATATTGCGCCTATTGCGCGGATTACTAAGAGGATTACCACCAACGTGGCCGCTATCATAAAGAGATATTCGAGGGAACTTGGCCTTTGCGGGAGTCCATACGCATCCCCTCTAATACATTGGAGGGTAAATATATTTACGTTTTATCTTCGAGTTCGTGAAGGAGCTCTTGGTAAAGCCTGGGTTCGACGTCTTCTTTTCTCAACCCAATCCTTCTTGAGATGTCCCATATCCGTTTTTTGGCATAGCTCACATCGTCGCTCATTACCTCGATGTCAAGAAAGGCCCCTAGCCTTTCCACTTCACTTAGTTCGAATGTCACGTCATTGAGCCGGTAAACTAAACGCCTTTTCCTGACCCAGATGTCCTCCTCGAAGCCGAGCCTCTTCAGTATCTCCCGCATCTTTTCGAAGTCCGAGATTTCCACCTCTATCTCATCGAACTCCTCGTTCTTTCCAGAATCTTCAATCCGTTTGTAAGTCAGAAAAGCGCGCCCCAAATTGACTATCCTCCTTATTCGGAGGAGCTCTGGAAGAGAAAGGGAAAAATATAGGTCCTCCTGAATTTCTTCCCCCACAAATACAGCGCCAAGAGACTCTATTGCCGCCTTGGTCTTATTGAATTCAACTCGGAACTTGATCTCTATCTCCATTTAGACCCCCACTAAGAAGCCAACAATCTCCTTGCCCTTGGTGAAGCTATCTATTGGAAACACTTCAACCTTCTTGAGAGTTGGGAGTGCCCTTATGGTTTCATCTACAAAGCGATTGAGCTTTTCGCGGTTCTCTTCACCTATTAGGGCTATAATCCCGGCCTTTCCACTCCTTGCAACAGCCAAGACATTGGGGAACATGGAAAGAGTTTTCATTAGGTACAGGATGTACCTCTCGAGGAAGTCCTCTATGATCGGGGTTTCGGCCTGTATGTAAACTATGGCAAGGCTCTTGGGCTGGAGCCTCTCGCCAAGAACTATGGTATATTTATCAATGACGTTCTGCTCTTGGAGCTTTTTAATTCTAAAATGAACTGTAGATTCGGGCCTACCAAGCCTCCCGGCTATTTCTGATATTGTTAATCTTGCGTCCTCTTTCAGGAGGCGAAGTATTGCCCTATCGAGGTCATCAAGCTGAATCATACTAACTCCCCCATCGAGGGTATACCTCGTTTTCGAGTCCAAGAACATCTAAGATTTTTCCAATTATAAAGTTTATCATTTCGTCCAAAGTTTTGGGTTTTGTGTAAAATCCTGGAGAAGCTGGCATCACAATAGCGCCAGCTTGAGTCACCTTCACCATATTTTGGATATGTATCAAGTTTAGTGGCGTCTCCCTGATAAGTAGTATAAGTTTTCTGCGTTCTTTTAAAGCAACGTCCGAGGCCCTGGTTATTAAGTTATCGGCGTAGCCATTGGCTATAGCAGAGAGAGTCTTCATCGAGCATGGGGCAATTACCATGGCGTCGAACCTATGGGAACCGGAGGCGATTGGGGCGAAAAGGTTGTCCTCGGTGTAGTCGGGCTTGAAGTCAATGCCAAGTTCGTGCTTTATGACAACCAGGCCGGTTTTGGAAGCAACCGTCACAACCTCGTGCCCCATATCACGTAAAACCTCAATCAATCTCACACCATAGATTACTCCACTCGCCCCTGTTATTGCAACCACTATTCTCATGTTTCACACCAAATGCCCTATGGCACGCTTAGTTTTAACGTTTTCTGAGGACGGTAGGTTTTTATACATCCCGAAGTTAGTTTATTAACGGCTGGTTGACATGACCAAGAGGATCCCAGAGATAATGATAAGGAGCGCGATTACGGTTGTGAAAGAACTGGGTGGAAAGGCATTAGTTGTTTTAGAGGATGTTGATCCAAACACGATCCCGGATATAGACGTTACGGTTGTGATACTAAGCTCTTCCTTCGATGTGGAGAACGACAGGATCAAACGAGTCTCCATTCCTCAGAACCTCGATATAAATAACATCCTCAACCTTATCTCTGCTTTTCTCCTCGAGCACGATATAGTCAAGGAAGGGGATTCTTTCATTTACGTCACCAGTGAGCTGATTGGAGTCAAAACGGTCAAGAAGAACCTCTCCGCGATGCGCGGGTTCTTTGCCCAGAACCAGAACGTCCTCCAGCGGCTCCTCGAGATAGCCATTGAGCTGAGCATCGAGGGACGAGAGGGTACTCCAGTCGGGACGCTCTTCGTCATCGGCGACACGAGGAACGTGCTCAAGCACTCCCACCAGATGATACCCAACCCCTTTAAGGGCCACAAGATAAACGTCCTCGACAGAGACAGTAAGGAAATCATTAAGGAGTTTGCCCAGCTTGACGGGGCCTTCGTCATAAGCAACACGGGCAGAATCATTGCGGGTGGGAGGTATATAGAGGTTGATCCCAAGGCGATTGATCTAATGCTCCCACCCGGACTGGGAAGCAGGCACATAGCGGCCGCAGGGATAACCAAACTCACAAAGGCAGTCTCCATAAGTCTCTCCGAGAGCGGCACGATAAGAATCTTCAAGAACGGTCTGATGCTCCTTGAGTACAACCCAAGAATTAGGTACTGAAGGAAATTGCTGGCGCAAATTTTCATCAAAAGTTTTTGACTTTTAACGGACTAAATTTGGGGCTGCATTATACTATGAGGGGGCTTGTTTACAGTGGATTTCCTCTTCAATCGGCAGTTTAACTTGAGTTCTTCTCTTTCGACGCCCTTCAGGCGTCTAAAAACGTTGAACTTGCGTTTTAAGGCTCCAAATATCATAGGATTCACATTTCAATCTGTTATCTTACGGAGGTTCCATTCTTTTCGCGAGCCTTCAAAGCGTGCCCTAAGGCTCAAAAAGAGAAGAGACTCAGAAAAGCCACTGGTTTTCGATACACTCATCACAGGGCGGCTTTTCGCCGGCTATGGCCTTGAACTTGGTGTAGATGCACTCGACCAGTCCTAGCGGGCAGCGCTCTGGCGTAACACCCGGCCTGACCTTGGTTGGGTCAAGCTTTATTTTGATATACGCTTCGTATTCCTCGACCTTCTTCCATGGAAGTACCTTCGCGCCGTAGATGACGAGGTTGTCGTATATCTTGGCGTAGTCGCCGACGACGGCATTCTCCTTTAGGAGGACGTTCTTGCCAACGACGACGCCTTCTCCGAGTATGGACTCCTTTATCTCGGCCCTCTCCTTGACGATGTCGCTGCCTATCAGGATGGCCCTCTTGAGGTATGCCTTGTCCTCAATGATGCTGTTCGGGCCGATGTAGGTGTAGGCCTTTATCTTGACGCCGTGGCCTATCTTGACCCCCTCATCGATGTAGACAGGCCCCTGGATCTCAACGTCCTCTGGAACCTCTGCACCCTCTCTTATGGTATAGTAGCCATTCTGCTTCGTTATCTCGTCCATTGCTATCTGGTGGGCGTAGAAGATATCGTCTGACGTTCCGAGGTCGATCCAGTAGTACTCACGGGATATCTGGTGGGCGTAAACCTCTCCCTGGGCGACAAACTTTGGAAGGATTTCTCTCTCAAAGTAGACCTCCTTGTTCTTTGGAATGGTCTCGAGAACCTTCTTGTTCACCATGTATATTCCGGCATCGACAAGGTTAGTCTTTGGCCTCTTGGGCTTCTCTTCAAAGTGAACGATCTTGCCCTCCTCGTCAACCTCGACGACACCGTACTTCTCTGGGTCATAGACTTTAGTAACTGCAACGGTGATAAGGCCATCTTTTTCTTTGTGAGCCTCTATAAGCTCCTCAAAGTTGAAGTTGGTGAAGATGTCACCGTAGATGACGAGGAAATCCTCGCTCACGTAGTCCTCAACGTTCTTGAGTGCTCCGCCAGTTTCCAGTGGCATAGGGTCGTTGACGAAGCGAATGGTCTTAGGATAGTCGCTCATCTTCTCGTGGATGAACTCCCTTATCTCTCCCCTCATGTAATGAACCGATAAGATAATCTCATCGATTTTGGGTATTTTTTCCAGACTCTCCAGAAGGTACTGAAGGTTGGGCTTGCCGAGAACTGGCACCATTGGTTTTGGTCTGGTCGATGAAAGTGGCCTGAGCCTCGTTCCAAAACCGCCAGCAAGAATAACGGCTTTCATGGTATCACCGTTTAACACTCGGACGGAAAACTTATATATTTTACGGCTGTTAAATATGCCCCACGGTGAACGAGAAGGATGTGATGTTCATTTTTGTTCTTTGAGTTTGAACTCGGTGATGGTGTAGACTTCCCCTTTGAATCGGAAGCAAGAGCCAGGGCAGATACTTTTAAGCGGACACGTTTCACAGGTAGAGCTTCCGAGTTCGACCTTCTCCACGTAGCCCAAGCTCTCCAGGACCTTCAGCGCTCCCTCAACTCCTTCCCGTGGAAGGGAGAGCTCCTCGGCGATTTCTTCTATGCCTTTACCGTTCCTTATCAGCTCAAGGATGCGCTCCAGCATGGTTTCACCTCAAAAACCCAGGACAATGCCGATGTGCCAGACAACTATCCCAACAAATGAGGCAAGGGCTATCATGTAGAACACCGTAAAGGCGGCCCACTTCCAGCTGCTCTCGGCCCTTATCGCGCCGATGGTGGCTATGCACGGAACGTAGAGAGTCGTTACGAGGGCGAGCACGTAGGCCTGAAGGGGCCTCATGATGCCGACTATCGCTTCCTCGCTTCCGTAGATTATCCCGTAGGTGGATATAACGTTCTCCTTGGCGATTATCCCAAATAGCAGGCTGACAGCGGCTTTCCAGTCCAGGCCCATCAGTCTTGTATATGGCTCGAAAAACCTGCCGAGTCTTTCTGCGTAGCTACCTCCGGTTCCGATCGGTGCGGGGTAGGTGCTCAAGTACCAGATGGCTATTGAACCGAGGAGTATTATCGTCCCGGCCTTCTTGATAAACTCCTTACTCCTTTCCCAGGAGTGGAGCAGGAGGGTTTTCCAGGAGGGGACGAGGTACTCGGGCAGCTCTATTATGAAGGGACTCTCCTCCCCTTTTATCACAAACCTGCTGATGACCCAGGCCATCAAGAGCGCGAGGAGTATGGAGGTGGCGTATATGCTTACCGCCACGAGGGCCTGACGCTCCGCGAAGAAGGCCCCGGCTAGGAAACTTATAACGCTCAGCCTAGCACTGCACGGGATGAGCGGATTGACGAGCATGGTCAGCAGTCTGTCCCTTTCGTCGTCTAGGGTTCTCGTGGCCATCACCGCAGGAACGTTGCAGCCAAAGGCAAGGACGAGGGGTATGAAGCTTTTCCCGGAAAGCCCGAACTTGCGCATAATCCTCTCCATAACCACCGCAGCCCTCGCCATGTAGCCGATGTCCTCGAGCAAGGACATGGCAAGGAACAGGAGGAACACCAGCGGGAAGAAGCTAAGCACCGAGCCAACTCCTGCTATCACTCCATCGACCAGAAGGGCGCGTAGGGTTTCGTTCGCTATGTGGGGCGCGAGCCACACGCCAAAGCTCGAGAAGGACTCCTCGAGCAGTCCCTGGAGGGGCATTCCAAAGGCAAACACGAACTTGAACATTAGATAGAATACTCCAAAGAGGGCAATGAGGCCATAAATCGGATGAGTCAAAACCCGGTCGAGCTGGTCGCTGAAGGTCTCACTCTGCTCATGGGAGTACCTGACGAAGTTATGCATCAGACCGTCGATGAACTCGTACTTCTGACTGGCGATGATCAGATCCATTGCACGCTTGTAGCGCTCTTCGACCTCGCTTATATGGGTCATTATCTCGTCAAGCTTTTCACTGCCAAGGTGCCTCAGAACGAGCTTTATTACCTCCTCATCCCTCTGCAGGAGTTTGATGGCAAGCCAGCGGAGGTTGTACTTCTCTGCCAGGGAAGTCCCGCTGAGAACCTCGGTTATGTGCCGGATCTCCCTCTCAACCTCTGGATCGTAGGTTGGAACAACAGGCTTGGCCTCCAGCTCTCCGTTCGCCATTCGGTATATCTTTCCCTTGAGTTCCTCGATGCCGATGCCCTCCTTAGCACTGAGGAAAACCACCGGAACTCCAAGGACTTCCTCCATCTTTTTGACGTTTATCTCAATGCCTCTCTTTTCCGCGAGGTCTATCTTGTTGATGGCTACGATAACGTTGTCAAGGCCTATCTCAAGTATTTCCATGGTAAGAAAGAGGTTCCTCATGAGGGCGGTTGCATCGAGGACGTGGACTACAACATCCGCACTCCTCTTGAGCAAAAAATCTCTCGCGACAAGTTCATCGACGGAATGGGCAGTCAGGGAGTACGTTCCAGGCAGATCTACTACTAAAAATCTCTGCCCACGGTATTCAAGGATTCCTTCCTTTTTCTCGACGGTCACGCCGGGCCAGTTGCCGACGTGCTGCCGCATTCCAGTCAGTGAATTGAAAATCGTGGTCTTTCCGACGTTTGGGTTTCCGGCCAAGGCAACAATCTTCATCATGGCAGACACCTTAGAGCTTTCTTACCATGACCTTGCTCGCCAGTCCCCTGCCTATTGCGAACCTTGACCCTCCAACGGAGAATATTATTGGCCCCATCGAGTGTGATTCGATGACCTGAACCATCGCCCCGGGACTAAGCCCCATGGAAACCAACCTCTGCCTCGCGTAGTGCCCACCTGCTATGTTCACCACGATTCCCTTTTCTCCCGGCCCCAGGGCGCTTAAAGGTACAATCATGTGCATCACCGTTAGGTTATCCTAATTCTGTTCTGAATACATAGAGAACCTTAAAAAGCTTTGGTGAGCCTAACAAAGCCTAATGGTTCGAAATCAGAAAATCTCAGGTTCCAACGTAGGCACACTCGAAATCTGCAGGTTAAAACTTATATTAAAATTCTGGAACTTGGAAAGATATTTAAAGGATGAGAGAAAATATAACTAATTGAACTCTGGAGGTGTGTTATTTATGGAGGAGATCTCCCCCGAAGAACCCAAGAAGAAAACTTCCCTCGGCATAGACGAGAACATCGAGGCTCTGTTGGCCTATGTACTTATGTGGCTCACCGGTATAATCTTTATAGTACTCGAAAAGAAAAGCGATTTCGTCCGTTTCCACGCTATGCAGTCAACGATTACATTCCTCGGGATCAACATTATTCAGATAGTTCTGTGGATGATAAGTGTGATCCTTGGAGCAGTCTTCGGCCCACTTGCGGCTCTCATTGGGATCTTTATCATGCTCGTGAACCTTGTGGGTCTGATTTTCTGGGTACTCGGAATGATCAAGGCCTACCAGGGCGAGTACTACAAGTTTCCAATCTTTGGCGACCTCGCCGAGAAGTGGGTCGGTAAAGTGAATGTCTGAGGCTTAGGTTTTTAAGCCCCCTATTATATTTTTTCCCATGATTGGGCACGTTGTGGAAGGCATAGTGAACTTCTCCGATAGAAACGGACTTTACGAAAAGAGGATTCTCCTCATGTTTTCCGGCGGGAAAGATAGCAGTCTAGCCCTTTACCTGCTCAAGGAAGCCGGCTTGGAAGTGTCGGCTTTAACCTTCCTCCACCGCTGGAGCTGGAGGGAAACGCTGAACTGGGCGATGAAGTTTACCAGGAAACTCGGGGTCGAGCATTATCTCGTTGATGTTACTAAGGGCCTTCTCAGGGAGGCTGCTGGAAGGAAGGGGCCGATATGCATCAACTGCAAGAAAGTCATGCTCTGGAACGCCAAGTGGTTTGCCCTCAACAACGGCTTCGACATCTTAGCCAAGGGCGACAACGCCAATGACAAAATCATCGGTGCCCTCCTCGACCAGTGTAAATCTGACATACGGCTTTGCAACATTCCAAAGATAGGCGTTCCCTTCTTCAGACCTCTGATTAAATACACCGCCGAGGAAGTTGAAGCCCTTGCGGAAGAGGCTGGTATAAGGCCCTACCGCATGTACGAGCACGCTAGGAGGAGGCAGTGGCGCGAAGGCTGTCCTTTGCAGTACATAGATCGTGGGGAGATTGTAACGCCCGAACTCATTGATTTAGCTTACAGGGCGAACTACGAGATAAGCAAGCTCGCGAGGAGGAAGAAAGTTCGTATGAGCGTCCGCGTCCCGAGCTTTGAGATAATGTGTTGGGACTGTGATGAGGAAACGCTGAGGGAAGCTCAGGAGCTCGTGGAGACCTTCGGGGAGGAGGGAAGATGAAACTCCCGCTCGGCAAGCTTCGCAACGACCTCCTGAGGGAGGTGGTCTTTCCCAATCTCGGCATCGAAGACCCCGGGATAGGTTACGGGCCGAGGGAGGGGTTCGACTCGGCCGTCCTCGAATACGACCACGAGCACTACTTAATCGTCGCTACAGACCCGGCACTTGGTGTGCCTGAAGAAACCTTCGGATTCTTCACCTACCACTTTGCGGCGAGTGACGTTGCTGTTTTTGGTGCCAGACCCAGGTGGCTGATAGTTGATCTGCTCTTTCCGCCAAGAACCGAAAGAAGTTTCCTTGAAAACGTCATGAGAAGTCTAAACACCGAGTGCCACAAGTATGGAAGCTCCATAATTGGTGGCCACACAGGGGTCTACCCCTCTATAACTGAGCCCACCGCTACAACGACCGCTATGGGTGTGGTAAGGAAAGACGAACTAAAGCTCCCGCTGGCGGAGCCAGGCGATAAAATAATCGTCACCGCCAAGATCGGCCTTGAGTTTGCCGTTTCTGCCGCATATTTCTTGGAGGAGGGGCTGAGAAAGTTCATGACCTTCAAAGAGATTGAGAGGCTTAAGAGGCTTTTCGCATTTGAGACCACCCTTCCTGATGCCCTAATTGCCAAGCCTTTCGTCAGGGGCATGCACGACGCGACGGAGGGCGCCTAACGGCCCTCCACGAGATAGCCGAGAACTCGGGGGTTGGGTTCAGGGTCTACGCAGATAGGCTCTACCTCGACCCGCTCGTCAGAAGGGTTCTCGACTTCTATGGCCTTGAACCCTGGAACGTCTCTTCAACTGGGACTCTAATAGCGATAACGCCTCCAGATAAAGCCGATACTTTAATTGCAGAATTATATAAAAATGGAATTGTGTCATTCGAGCTCGGCGAGTTTACGGAGGAGAAAGGGAAGATTTTAGTGGAGGGGAATGACGAGAGACCCTTCCCAACCTTCGATGGCGACCCCTACGTGGAGCTTTACGGAAAGGGATAAACCCGTAGAAATCTCACTTCACCCTGAACCTCAGCAGGGCCACGAGACCGCCCAATGCCTTAAGCTTCTCACCGCCCTCGTGTTCCGAGCTGACGATAATGACTTCGCCGCGGGAGTACCTGACCGAATCCATGAGCTCTTCTATTTTTTCCCTCATCTCTCCCTTGAGCAGCTCGTCGAGGACCAAGAGGGTCTCGACAGCCCCGTAATTCACGGCCTCTTCTACCTCCCTGAGGCCGTAGGCTACTAAGCCGTTGTTCCTCGCTATGTTCTCCAGAACCTTCTCTACCAGCTGAACTTCCTTGGCAACGCGGTTCTCGTGGTAAACCCTGTCAACGGTTCCGCGCTTTATGACCTCGTATATGCCCGTCCTGCCCGTTACGCTTGTGTCCTCTATGACTACCTTCTTGGCCAGCCCTGGATAGTTTTCCCTGAGGAACTTGTAGAAGTCCTCCTTCACGAAGCCGGGACCCGCAACGATAGCTTTTTCTACCCTCTCCCTGCCCATTATCTCCTCCATCGTCTTCGCAACGTCATGGAAGAACCGCTTTTCTTCGGCCTCCCTGTCGGTGTTGTACCTCTTCCCGCCGAGGTTGTACCTTATGCTGCTTAGTATCTCGACGCCGTATTCTCTCACCAGCGCCATGTCAGCCTCTCCGTCGTCAATGACCACAATCATCACGCGAGCCCTCTTGGAAGCCTCGACGGCCTCGCGAAGGCGCCCGATGTGGTGCTCCCTCCAACGGGGCTTCCGAATTGTAACGACCGTCCCCTCTTCAATTGCTATGGTGTGGTACTTGCCGAGGGGAACGTCTTCCCTGCTAGCGTAGACTATCGGTCCAGTAACGCGCACCTGGTTGGCAAACTTGTGAAAGTTAATCTTCTCGGCTTTGACGCCGAGAAAGACAGGGATGACCTCGACTTTTTCTGCCCTGAGAGAGTCGGCACGCTGGCTCTGCTTCCTCAGGGTCTTCGCGTAGACTACATCTCCCTCATCGATGATGTGGTAGAGGTGCCAGAGGTCATCGAGGGTTTCTGCCTTAATCTTCACCTTGCCCTCCTTTGGGTCCTCGTGCAGTATTTGCATCTCCTCACCTCCCTAGAAGAATTTGCCTAGAAACTTTAAAAAGTTGTGAAAGAAGGAGTTAGATGAGCTCCCTCTCCGTCTTGGTGAGCCTCTTTGCCCCGTTCTCTGTTATCAGCACGGTGTCCTCTATACGGACCCCCCCGAACTTGGGGATGTAAATGCCTGGCTCGATGGTTATCACCATCCCGGGCTTGAGCTCGGTGTCGTCCTGCTGGCTGACGCGTGGCCACTCGTGGATTTCGAGGCCGACGCCGTGGCCCGTTGAGTGGATGAAATAGTCGCCGTAGCCATATTCTTCTATGACGCTTCTCGCAACACTATCCAGTCCTTTGGCAGTCATGCCCGGTTTTGCCGCTTCAACAGCCTTCTTCTGGGCCTCAAGAGTTATCTCATAGATTTCCCTCTGCTTCGGGTTCGGGTTTCCGACGACTATTGTCCTCGTTATATCTGAGTGGTAGTGTTTGTAGAGAGCCCCTTCGTCGATGACGACTAAATCCCCCTTTTCAATTCTCTTGTCGCTTGCGACACCGTGGGGGAGTGCCGAACGCCAGCCGCTGGCCACTATAGTGTCAAAGGCAGGCTTTTCTGCCCCGTTAATCTTCATAGCGTATTCCATCTTGGCGGCTATTTCCCTCTCGCGCTTGCCCTCGCTTATCTCCTCAACGGCCACCATCATAGCCATATCGGCTATTTTGCATGCGGCCTTGATGACATCTATTTCTTCCCTCGTCTTGATTATCCTCATCTCTCTGATAATCTCATCGATGGATTCGAAGTTCTTAACTCCCACCTTCTCCCGGAGCGAGTTGACGAAGCCGAAGCTGGCGCTCTCCTCGATTCCGAGGTTCTCAATTTTGAACGATTTGAGCTTGTCAAACAGCTCCATCGAGGTTTTGAACTTCTCCACTGGGACTTTGGAGGTCTCATTAGCTTCTTCATATTCCAGCTCCGGGACAAGAAAAACGCTCTCGTCTGGAGTGACGACTAGATACCCACCGAGGACGGGTGAGCTTCCCGTGAAGTAGAAGAGATTCTCTCTCCTCTTTATTAGAGCAGCATCAAGGCCTTTCTCAAAGATGTACTTCTGGAGCCTTTCGATTCTCATCGTAATCACCAAACCTGATGATGGGTTTTATGAATAAAATCCTTTCGGGAGGAAAAGGATTATAACTCAACCCGTGATACATCCAACTATGGTGGTTTACTTATTCGACTTCGATGGAACGCTTGTTGACAGCAGGCAGGCCGTCGAGAAGGCCCTGAGGATAGCCATCGAGAAGACGATTCCGGCTGTTATAGAGAGCGACCTTTATGATGACTATTATAAGGCGCTTTTTCTCTTCATCAAGGGCAAGCTCACCTACCAGTACCTCGGTGTCATCCACGAGCTCGTCGCTCAGGGAACGATACACGAGTACTATCAACTCATGCCCAAGTACATCAAAGACTTTCCATTTGCCCGCGACGTCGTGAGAACCCTTAGAGAGCGAGGAAGATACGTAATCTCCTTCTCCGGCGAACACACCTATCCAGGTGGGAAGGCCATTTTCATGAAGAAGACTAACTGGTACGATGAGTTCGACGAGGTCATAACCTTCAAGGGAACAAAGGACATGCTCCAAAAGTTTGAGACCCTCAGGGAGCTTTATCCAGATGAGCCTTTCGTCTGGGTTGACGACAGTCCGAGCCGGTTCACCTTCGTTACCGATGAGAACACCCTCCTCATCCAAAAGGCCTCACCCTACAAACAGGATGTTGCTCTTCTCTTCGAGAGGCAGAACTTCATTAAGATCAAGGGCCTCAGGGAGCTTCTTGACATAGATAAAAGCCTAACGGAGTTTCTGTAGTCTCCCTTCAAACGACGCTCCGGTCCACTCTCAGGATTCTTCCATGGGGGTAAAGTAAAACTTAAAAGACCCAGTTCTTGAATCATTCCGAGTGGAGGTGAGGGCGATGAAGAGGAAGGCCATCGTCCTTACCTACGCCGGAACCAAGGAGCACCAGGACAACTACCACATGATTCTCAAGCTCCTGGGGGTTGAGGGCAGGGAGCAGGCGGCCCAGCTCATCGGCAGGAAGGTCGTCTGGAAAACCCCAACCGGCAGGAAGATGTTCGGAAAGATTCTCAAGCCCCACGGCAACAAGGGAGAGGTCAAGGCCTACTTCAAGCCCGGCCTTCCCGGACAAGCCCTCGGCGACTACGTCGAAATCCTTTAAACGTTTCAACCTTTTCTTTCCTCGGTGAGAGAATGAAGCTGGTTGAAGTTCACGAAAGTCTCGTGGGGATTCTCGTTCCAAAGGCAGAGCGCATTTACGATGCCCCTGTCTTCTATAACCCCGTCATGGCGTTGAACAGGGACATAAGCGTTCTTGCTCTGAAGGTTCTTGGTTCAAAGCGCGTTCTCGATGCCCTTTCGGCAACGGGGATAAGGGGTATTCGATACGCCCTCGAAACGTCAGCTGAGGAGGTGTGGCTCAATGACATAAACCCCGACGCTTTTAGGCTGATAGTCGAGAATCTGAAGCTGAACTTTTCAGGGGAGCCTGAGTTCCGCGAGAAGAAAGTGGTTCTTAGAGGAGACAAGACCCTCGTGGCAATGAACGCAGATGCCAACAGGCTGATGAACGAGCAGTTTAGGTACTTCGACTTCGTTGACTTAGACCCCTTCGGCTCGCCGATGGAATTCCTTGATTCGGCCCTTAGAGCCGTGAAGAGGCGCGGCGTTTTGGCCATCACCGCGACCGACACCGGAGTCCTCTGCGGGGCATACAGGAACGCCTGCCTGCGCAAATACCTTGCAGAGCCCATAAGGGGTGAGCTCTGCCACGAGGCAGGTCTTAGGATCCTCACCGGGACCCTCGTCAGGTACGCGGCGAAGTATGACCTCGGCGTTGAAGTTCTGCTGGCTTATTACAGGGACCACTACTTCAGGACCTTCCTCAGGCTCAGGAGCGGTGCAAAGAAGGCCGACGAGAGTATGAAGCAGCTCGGCTATCTGTATCAGGAGCCGAGCGGGAGGTTTGACTATGAGAGGGCCTTTCTGCCGTCAAAAGTCAAAGCATACGGCCCGCTCTGGCTCGGTCCGTTGAAGAGCCAGGAGTTCGTTGAGGAGCTCTATAAGCTGAGCAGGGACTCCCCGCTCGGCAACGCGAAGAAAACCCCCGAGTTCCTGGGGCTACTCAGAGACGAGCTGGACATTCCGTTCCACTACGACACCCACGCTTTAACCAGAAGGCACGGCCTCGAGGTCAGGAAGCTGGCCGGAGTCATCGAGATACTCCGCGAGAAGGGCTACAAGGCAACGAGGACGCACTTCTCGCCGACGGCTCTTAAAACGGACGCACCCTTTGAGGAAGTGCTCGAGGCTTTGAGGGAGCTTCAGTGATTTCGTATTGACAGGAAGTCGAAATTCCTTAATCTTCCGATAGGCATTTTAACCTTTCTTCGGATTTCTTATGGGAGGTGGGCAGATGGACGAGATGCTCAAACTCGCTAGGGAGTTCTACAAGGACGAGTATGCAGATTCGGTGCTTTATGCCCAGCTGGCCAAAATGGAGAAGGATGAAGAAATCAAGAGAGAGTTTCTGAGGCTCTCCAATATAGAGTCGAAGCACGCCAAGTTCTGGCACGATTTCATAGTGATGCACGGTGGAGAAGTCCCGAAGCCGAGCATTAGGAGGCTCACCATCTGGAGCACCAAGCTCCTAAGGAAGCTCCTCGGTCCCGGTTCGAGTGCTTCCCTCCTTGAGATGGGCGAGAACAGCGCGATACAGAAGTACTTCAAGTATCTCACGACCTACGCCGACCGCTTTTCCGAGGAAGAAATGAGGAAGATACGGGAGGTCATCCTCGATGAGCTTGAGCACGAGAAGTTCTTCTACGAGAGCAAGCAGCGCTTCCACGTCGAGAACATCCGCGACCTCGTCTTGGGCATGAACGACGGCTTAGTTGAGATACTCGGTGCGGTCACTGGCCTTTCAGCTGTCTATCCTCACAATCCCCAGCTCGTTGGGATAAGCGGTCTCATCGTCGGCGTTGCTGGAGCTCTCTCGATGGCTATAGGTAGCTTCATCTCTGTCCGCTCCCAGAGGCAGGTGAACGAGAGCATCAGGGATAGAATGGAGGTTCTCTTCCGTGTTTCCCCTGAGAGGGCAAAGGAGGAACTCCTGGATAAGCTCATCGAAGGAGGAATGCCCGAAGAAGTCGCAATGGAGGTGGCTGAAGAACTCGCGAACAACAGCGACACCATAATGAAGCTCCTCATTCCAGAGGCCGATGAAAACGAAGTGAGGGCAGCACTATACACGGGCTTTGCCTACCTGCTCGGCGTCGCATTCCCGGTTACGCCTTACTTACTGGCTTCAAGCTCCCTAACGGCGCTGCCGTTCTCTATACTGTTCGCGGGCTCTGCTTTGGCCGTCGTCGCAACGCTGATCTCGCTCCTGTCGGGAATCTCAATAAGAAAGAAGGTCGCAGAGATGGTCGCGACTGGCCTCGGAGCCGCGTTCCTGAGCTACCTCTTCGGCCGTTTGATGGAGGCCCTCTTCAACGTCTCGGCGCTCTAAATGAAAATTACATTAATACCCAGGCCTTCTGCTATTTTTCCCTGCTTTTTATCGCTTGTGAGAAGTGTTCCGTACTTTCTTGCTTGAGATATGTAGAGACTATCGTAAACTGAGATTCTACATTCAACTGCTATCTCTCTCGCTTCTTTGAGGTAACCCTGAAATCTTTCGAAGGGAATTACATTTGGAAGCAGATCAATGGCCCTGAACATCTTTTCGGCAATCTCTTTATCTACCCATTCGTAGAGCACAAAATGTTTCCAGACGGCGTTAGTGACCTCCAAGAGTGCGTGGTCTACGGACACGGGCCCCATGGCAAGGTATTGCTCAAGGTGCTCCCAACCCTCCTCCTTGAGAATGTATTTGGCTATTGCAGAGGCATCAATTACTATCACGGTCATCCCTCACGTATTTGGCTGCGGTTCCTTTCTCTGTCCCGGGAACATCTTTAAGAAGTGTCCGAATCTCTTCAAGGGCTTTTTTTCGATTGTATTCTCGGATCTTTGATTCGATGAACTTTCTTATCTCCTCACTCCAGTTGATGTTTACCTCTTTCATCTTCGCCTTAAGCTCATCGGGGACGCGGACGCTGACGACTGCCATACAATCACCATTTACATCTTCGCAATACAAAGATATAAACATTTTGTCATACCTTCACACGCTTCCACTTTCCGCGCTTGAACACCCACCAGAAGAGGGCAGCTGTAGTGAATGTCTCGAGGCTCATGGCTATCCATGCCGCTATAACGCCGAGACCTTCAAAAGTGAATCCCGGGAATGTCCATTGGCCAAGTGTAAAGCCCGGAATAGTGAAGCCAAAACCGAGCAGATATGCGGGGACTATCCTGAAGAGCAGCTTGCTCACCGCGGTTATGTACATCGGGCTCTTGGTGTCTCCCGCTCCCCTCAAAGCCCCGCCAATGACGAAGAGCCAGCCGAGGGGTATCTCACTTATGCCGACAATTATCAGGTAAATCGCCGCGAGCCTGAGAACCTCTCCGTAATTCGGGTCGCTGGGGCTGATAAAGGGCATGACAAGGTAGCGCGGGAAGGCCATAAGGATCACCGCCATGGTGGCCATGAAGAGGCTGACCATCTTGATGGCCTCGTAAACGGTCTTTTCGGCTTTATCGGGCCTTCCCTCGCCGAGGCTCTGACCAACTAAAGCAGCCGTTGCCACGTTGAAGCCAAAGGCTGGCATGTATGCTATGCTCTCCACCCTAATGCCGACCTGGTGTGCGGCCAAAGCTATGGTCCCGAAGCGCGTCACTATGCTCATGTAGAGGAAGTTGTAGAAGCTGAACAGCCCGCGCTCGACCATCGTTGGAATACCTATGCGCAATACCCTCCTGGCCATGCTGGTGTGGAAAGACCAGCTTGGCTTGAAGTGAAGCACAAGCCTGCCGCTGCTGAGGAGGTAAAGGCCTATCAGGAAGGAAGTCGTTATACCAATTCCAGAGCCCCACGCCGCTCCAACTGGGCCGAGCTTTGGAAAGCCGAACTTTCCGAAGATTAGCAGGTAGTCGAAAACCGCGTTGACAATGTTCATGAGTATGCCCAGCTTCATTGGCGTTTTTGTGTCTCCGGCCCCCCTGAGGGCGGAAAAGGCTGTGAATCCGACGAACCTTATTGGATAGAAGGCAAAGAGCACCTTTATGTACTCGTAGCCGAGCTCAATGACGTTATCGCTGGCACCCATGATCCTAAGGATGTCATCGCCGAAGAACCAGCCGAAGAGCATCACTGGAATTCCAAGGAGAAAAGACAGGTAAAGACTCTGCTCTAAAGCTAAAGTTGCGTTCTCTTCGTCCTTGGCGCCGACGAACCTTGCAACGAGGGCGAGGGTTCCCGTAGCAACTGCCGCCATTATCGGCATCATAAACCAGCTGACCTGACCGCCGAGACCAACCGCGGCCAGGGCTAGCGCACCGAGCTGGCCAACCATCACCATATCAACTAAGTTAAGGAGGGTCTGGGATATGTTGCCCATGATGGCCGGCCAGGCAAGCTTCCACAGCCTTTGCTGATCCTCGTTGAAGTGCAGCATTAAGACGCCCCTCTAAACGGTGAGATGAGAGTGGAGCTTAAAAGGGTTGTGGTGGCTGTCCAACATAACGGGTCAAACACGCCACGAAAAGGGCCAAAAAAGAACAAACAAAGAGAAAAGGTTCAGAGGAGGTTCCTCTTCTTCTTCCACTTGTGGGACCAGCGGTACCTCCTCATGCGCCTGCTCCTGCCGAAGCCGCACGAAGCACAGTAGCCCTTCCTTATGTTGTATGACCTCTTGCCGCACCTGCGACACTTTATGTGAGTTGGAGTGTGGTTCCTCCTGCCCTTTGGTGCAGTCCCGCTTCCCATAGTATCACCCCACCAACTCTCGGCTCACTAAAGTTCACTCAACACCAACATCAACAGGGGAAATCGCCAGGACATTGTCTCCCCTGATAACGATTTTACCGTACTTCTTAACGACCTCGCCGTCCTGAATCATCTCGGCACCGGCGAGGACGATGTTCAGGTGAATGTCGTAACCGATGAGCTTGCCCCTGAACTCGAACCCCTTCTTCAGGATGACGAGCACATCCTTGTCGAGGGACCTGTGGATAACGTCGAGTGGTCTTTCCGCCATTTTCACACACCTCCCAAATAATTAAAGTTCATAGCGATAACGAGGTATTCGGTTTATAACTCTTTCCCCTTGCCCATCTTAACAATTAGACGAACGACCGCCCAAAAGGTTTTTATGAAAATCCCTTACTTGACTTTCAGGTGGTGAGCATGGCCGATAAGTACGAGATTCTTCAGGACCTCATGAGGAGGAGAGGCTTCGCTTGGGGCAGCTTTGAAATTTACGGTGGTGCGAGAGGTTTTTATGATTATGGTCCACTCGGTGCGACTATCAAGAAGAAGATAGAGCAGAAGATAAGGGAGGCCTTCCAGAGGGAGGGATTCTTCGAGCTCGAAACACCCGACATAACCCCAGAAAAGGTTTTCATAGCAAGCGGCCACGTGGAAAAGTTCGTTGACCCACTCGTAGAGTGTAAAAAGTGCGGCGCGCGCTTCAGGGCCGACCACCTAGTTGAAGATGCTTTAGACATAGACACCGAGGGGATGAGTGCCGACAATTTGACCCAGCTTATAAGGAATCACGATATAAAATGCCCCGAGTGCGGCGGCGAGCTTTCTGATGTGTGGTACTTCAACCTCATGTTCGAGACGAAGATAGGCCCCTACGGCGACCAGAAGGGTTACCTGAGGCCAGAAACGGCTCAGGGCATCTTCGTGAACTTCAGACGCTTAAACTCTTTCGCAAGGAACAAGCTTCCCTTCGGTGTGTTCCAGATTGGGAAGGCCTACCGTAATGAGATCTCACCCAGGCAGGGAATGCTCCGCCTGAGGGAGTTCACGCAGGCCGAGGCGGAGATATTCTTCAACCCGAAGGAGACTGAACATCCACACTTCGACGAGGTCAAGGATGAGGTGCTAAGGCTCTATCCGATAGAGAACCAGCTCAAAAACCTCGGCGAGATTGAGATAACCGCAGAAGAGGCTGTAAAGAGGGGCTACATCATGAACACCTTCTTCGCCTACTATATGGCCATGGTCAAGCGCGTTCTCCTCGACATAGGAATTCCCGAGAGTGCCATACGCTTCCGCCAGCAGTTGCCCGAGGAAAGGGCCCACTACTCTAGCGACACATGGGATGTGGAAATACACAGCGAACGCTTCGGCTGGGTGGAGTGCGTCGGCGTGGCCTACCGTGGGGATTATGACCTCAGCAAGCACATGAAGATGAGCGGGGCAGATTTAACCGTCCTCATCCACTACGACGAGCCGAAGATAGTCAAACGCCTGATTGTCAGCCTCAACATGAAGCGCGTTGGACCGAAGCTCAAGGGCGACGCCAAGAGGATAAACGAGAAGCTCAAGGCGATGAGCCAGGAGGAGCTCGAAAAGATAGTCAAGAGCCTCAACGAGACTGGCAAAGCCATCATAGACGGCTACGAGCTTGAGAAGGACGACTTCATAATCAAAGAAGTTGAGGAGAAGATAACGGGCGAGAAGATATTGCCCCACGTCCTTGAGCCGAGCTTTGGAATAGACAGGCCCTTCTACCTGCTCCTTGAGAACAGCCTCGTCATCGAAGAGGACAGAACATACCTGAAGCTCAAGAAGGACATGGCGCCTATAGAAGTCGCAGTTCTGCCGCTCGTTGCGAAGGAACCGCTGAAAAGCATAGCCTATGATGTGTTCAGAAAGCTCCAGAAGGCGGGCTTCATAGCGGTGTACGACGAGAAGGACACGATAGGAAGGCGCTACATTAGGTACGATGAGATTGGAACGCCCTACTGCGTCACGATAGACAACCAGACGCCGGAGGATGGCACGGTAACGATTAGGGACCGCGACACGAGGGAGCAGATGAGGGTAAAGATAGAGGAGCTTCCAGAGAAGCTGAGGGAGCTGATTTTCGGAAAGTGAGCTCTTCCTTTTCTCAATCTCTTTTGGTGTCTCTCATGAAAATCCACCTCCTCTACTGCCGTGTCCCGAACCACGTCCTGGAGCTCCCAGATATTTGTGGCGCACTCAGCTCAGAAGACGGAGAAGCTAAAAAACACCGGTATATTGAGTGGTTCAACAAGTATGTGGGAGAGAAGTATAAAGGATGCTTAACTGGGGAGGATTGTTATTATTTTAGGTGCTCATTTGTACATCAGGGCACCTCTCAGCATCCCAAAAGCAGCTATTCAAGGGTTCTTTTTGTTGAACTAACGGCTACGTCAAATATTTTCCATTGCAACATTTTAAATGATGCTTTGAACATTGATGTCCAGATATTTGTGATGGACATCCTTGAAGATGTAGAGAAGTGGTTAGACGAAGTAAAGGATACCGAGGTATTCAAAAAGAACTACGCGCGATTTATGAAACGCTATCCTGATGGACTATCACCATACATTATTGGAGTTCCATTTATTAGTTGACTGGAGGGTTCAACATGAGCGCAAAGTTCATCAGGGAAACCAAGGACGGCGTTGTAATCCTGCTTTACGTCCAGCCGAAGGCGAAGAAGAACGAGATTGAAGGTGTTGATGAGTGGCGCGGAAGGCTGAAGGTGAAAATCAAAGCTCCACCAGTGGAGGGAAAGGCGAATAAAGAGGCAGTCAAGTTCTTCTCCAAGCTGCTTGGGGCCGAGGTCGAAATAATTCGGGGCGAAACTTCTCGTGAGAAAGACCTCCTGGTTAAGGGTCTTTCCAGCAAAGAAGCCCTTAAAAAACTTGGACTCTAACGTCCAAGTCTGTTCTCTGCTCTTTTTCTCGTATCAGTGACGAACACCTTTTTTCGGAGCAACGCTTAAATCCATGAACATTCCTTCACGCTTCGGTGATGGTAATGAAGAAGCTGACACTTGCCGAGGCGAGTGCCATACTCATAGGGACTCAAATAGGGGCGGGCGTTCTGGGCCTGCCGTACGCGCTTAAGGATGTCGGCTTTGCGGGGATAGCGATTATCGCAGCGGTTGGCGTTCTTACGCTTCTCACGGCTCTCCTCGTGCTTGAGATGGCAGTCCAGAGGGGAGGAACGCTCACCTCACTTGCGCGCGAGACGCTCGGAAAAGCGGGCGGCTGGCTCATGCTCGCGAGCATGTCCGTTCTCAGCTACGGAGCGCTGATAGCATATATATCTGGGAGCGGCGACATTCTCTCGTCCCTGTTCGGGATCAACAAAACCATCTGTGCCGTTGCCTTTTGGCTGGTTATGAGTGCCATTGTACTGATGGGCCTCAAGGCATCTGGAGAGGCCGAGCTGATGCTCAACTTCCTTCTGCTCGGTGCTTTGGCCCTGGCCGTTATCCTGATGCTTCCAAAAGTCAACGTCGAGAACATGGCAACAGTCGATGTCTCAGCGGCTGTTGCGGGGATAGGCGTTGCCATCTTCGCCTACGTCAGCCACATGGTTGTGCCCGAGATGTACAAGGGACTAGGCAGTGCTGAGGAGACCAAGAAAGCCGTCCTCGTAGGCTACCTAGTGCCTATGGCCTTCTACGCTCTCTTCGTCCTCGCCTTTGTTGGTGCGCTCGGCGGGAACACCCCACAGCTGGCCACATCGGCTCTCGAAGACTACTACGGAAGTCTCGGTAAAGTGCTCGGTCTTATCCTCCCGCTTGCGGCGATAAGCACGAGCTACATAGGGATAGGCTTTGCCCAGATGGACAACCTTCGCGAGGCGTTTAAGCTTGACAAGAGAAGCGCGTGGCTCTTGACGGTGGTTCCACCACTACTGATATACTTCGCTGGGCTTAAGAGCTTCGTCAGTGCCCTCTGGCTCGCTGGAACCTTCGGCGGCCTCCTTTACGCTGGAATCCTGCCCGTGGGTATGTATCTTAAAACGGGAAAGGTTTACCCACCGAAGTGTGTGAGGATTCCACACGGCGTTGCCTACTTTACCGGAGCGATTTTCTTCTTGGTTTTCCTATACTCCGTGGCGTCGCTGGTCTGAGCTTTCTTTATTTCAATTCCTTCAGCGGTTCCTGGCTGAACCTTAACAGAAGCGTTATCAGTCTGGCAAAGATGAAAAGATAAAAGCTCACCTCAAAATCCCGAGGCTCTGGTTCGTCTTCCTTATGCTCTCCCACTTGTCGGCCAGCTCGAACATGGCCCTTATCGCGTCGATGTTCTCGGGCACTACATCGCTTTCCTGGTGGACAGCCTGTATGTAGAAGAGCCTGTTTCCGCGGACGCTTATGCTATCTTTCCAGACGGCTATCTCGTAGAGGTTGTTCCACTCCCTGTGTAGGTCGCGGGCGAACTCTATGAGCTGCGCGGTGCTCTCAAAGCCCCTCTCCTTCTCGAAGAGCAGAACGCGCGTGGTGTTCTCGAAGATGTCTATGACGTCCTTTGCTTCCAGCGGCTTTTTCAGCTCGACCATTATCGAGTGGACGTGCATTATCGTCGTCGGAACGACAAAAGCAGAGGTCTCGATGTTTATCGGGATGACCGTCTGCACATCTGGCCCGTGGTGCGATGGGACGGTTACGCTGGGCTTTATAGCGTTAATTGGCCCCCTTTTGATGTCGTTCGGATCAGCCGCCCTTCTAATCATCACCGCGTAGACATAGTCGATGTACTCCTGAATGGCCGAGAGGGTCCTGGTTAGGCCCGTGGTGTTACAAGAAACGACCCTGACGTAGTCCTTGCCGAGGGCCGCCTGGTAGTTGGCCTGGGCGACGAAGGAAACCTGGGCAACGCTGGCCTTCTCGCCGCCCTGGAAGATGGCCTTAACTCCTGCCTTCTCGTAAAGAACTTTGTTCTTGGCCCCCATTCCTCCGGGGGTTGCATCTACGATAACGTCAACCTTTTCGAGCAGGTCTGTGAGCGTTCCAGCGACTTCGAAGCCCGCTTTTTCAAACCTCGGAAGGAACTCCTCGCTCGCGGCATAAACCGGAATACCAAGCTCCTTTGCCCTGTGGACCTCAAAGTCGAGCTTTGTTTTCGTTACACCGATGAGCTCCATGTCGTCCTGCTTCATCACGGCATAAGCGACGCGCTTTCCTATGGTTCCGTAGCCGTTAATTCCCACCTTAACCTTCATGCCACCACCAACCATTTTATACCTATGAAATACTTAAGCGTTGCTTTCACTCCTGGTGAAAAACAACGTCGAGAAAGAAATTTTTGACATATAAATGGAAAACTCCCCCCGCTGGGATTATAAGGGGGACTTCAAAATATCCAGCGGTGGTGGCATGTTCGCAGAAATCCTGACCATAGGAGACGAGCTCCTCACCGGAAACACCGTGGACAGTAACTCGGCTTTCATAGCCCGGAAGCTCACCCAGAGGGGCTACTGGGTGAGAAGGAAGACCACCGTTGGCGATGACGTCGAGGAGATAAAGAAGGTTATCCGTGAGATCCTAGATAGGAAACCAGAGGTTCTCATCATCTCTGGAGGTCTGGGACCGACCCACGACGACGTGACTATGCTTGCCGTTGCCGAGGCCCTCGGGAAGAATCTAACCCTTTGTGAGCCCTGCCTTGAAAGGATTAAGGCCTTCTACGAGCACCTTTATAAGGAAGGCTACATCGACGACCCCGAGCTAAACGAGGGAAGGAAAAAGATGGCCTACCTTCCGGAAGGGGCCGTTCCTCTGGAGAACACCGAGGGAGCCGCACCTGGGGCGTTCACAGAGCACGGGGGCGTTAAGATTTTCGTCCTCCCGGGAATGCCGCGTGAGATGAAGGCAATGCTCGAGAGGGAAGTCCTCCCAAGGCTCGGTGAGAGGAAGTTTATCCAGAGGAAGCTCCTGGCAGAGATAACCGACGAGTCGAAGCTTGCTCCGATTCTGACTGAGGCAGTAGAGCGCTTCAAGGTAAGAATACACTCCTCGCCCAAGGGCTTTGGCAAATACATCGGGGTAATAATCTTCGGCGAGGGCGGGGAGGAGATAGAGAAGGCCAAGGCCTTCATGGAGGAAAGGGGCATTCACTTTGAAGAGGGCTGGTAGCGAAAGTGTGATAAGGATAAACGGGCAATTCCATCGGGTTCAAATCTAGCCGAAGAGGAATCAACCACTGTCGTGGTGTGAGCCATGCTTCCCCCAGAAATTCACTCCATCCTCGAAGAGATGCGCGCAGAGCGCATAAGGGGCGCGAGCTATCTGGCTAGGAGAGGTGCGGAAGCATACATAAAGCTCGCTGAGCTTTTAAGCGGCGAAGAGCTCAGAAAAGCGCTCGAAGAGATGAGGGAAGAAATTCCAGTGGTGAACAGGACGATGGTCTCGCTTTACAACCTCAGCAGGTTCATTCCAATCACGGATAATTCTGGGCTCGTTAGGGCCAAGGCCGAGGAGTTCATAAAGCTGAGCGAGGAAGCCAAAAGGGAGATCGGCAACATAGGCAGCGAGCTGATAGATGAGAATGAGGTAATCCTAACCCACTCCTTCTCCTCCGCCGTGCTAGAGATTTTCAAGGCTGCTAAGAAAAAGGGCAAGCGCTTCAGGGTCATCCTGACGGAAAGCGCGCCCGACTACGAGGGGCTGGCGCTGGCGAGAGAATTGGAAAGCCTAGGGATTCCCTTCGAGATCATCACCGATGCCCAGATCGGCATCTTTGCGGGAAAGGCAACCTTAGCTTTAGTCGGGGCCGACAACGTGACTAGGGATGGGGCTGTAATCAACAAGGCTGGCACGTACCTCCTTGCCCTAGCCTGTCATGACAATGGCGTTCCGTTCTACATCGCGGCCGAGAGCTTCAAGCTACATCCAGAACTGACCTCCGATGAGGTAGAAATCGTTGAAAGGAAGTTCAAGAGGAATCACCTTCTGATTCGAGGCTACCTCTTTGACATCACGCCCTGGAAATACGTTAGGGGGATAGTAACTGAACTCGGAATTCTGGTGCCTCCGAAGGAGATTTGAAGTCCTCTTTTCTTGTCATCTTCAAAATCTAGAAAGAACAGAAGGAAAGAAAAGAAATCAAATTTCGTGGGCCAGCCAGAGAAGGACGCCCTTGACGAACGGCCAGTTGCTGTCTATGTACTTGCCGTAGTAGGAGTCACTAATGGCCTTGCTCGAGCCATAGGCAACTATTCTACCGTTTCCGGCTTCTACGGCAGCCGCGACTATCGGATTTGTGCCCTTGCCCCTAACCACGTTTCCATTGGCATCGACGGAGTATGAGGTGTCGTATGCCTTGATCAACCATGTAACTTCGCCGCTGATGGTAAGGGTCTGACCGTTGTAGTAGGTCTTCCAGGCTTCAGGAACGAACTTCATCGCCGGATGGGCGGTGTTGTAGATTCCAACGAACGGATAGTACGGCCTTCCGCTGTTCACATCATCGTCCATAAGCTCATCAGCGTTGAACTTGATGCCATACTTCTCGACCACGGCATTGAGGCTCTCGACATTGGAGTACTTGTACCAGTCTCCAGCTATAAAGAGCCCACCACCGTTTTCGACGTACTCCTGAAGTGCCGCCACCTCGTTTGGAGTTAGGTCTTCCTTCGGGTTGAGGATTATCACAACGTCGTACTCCTTAAGCAGGTCGTAGGTGAGCGGTAGCTTGTTGATCTCTACCTCCCAGCCTAGATCGCTCTTGACCTTCTCGGCGAGCCCGTTAACGCCGACTTCCTCAACGTAGTACTGGCTGTGAGAGGCGTCGATTAGCACCTTGGTGATGGTGATGGTTATGTTACTTGGCTGGGTCATGTTGGTCTCGTTTCCGGGTGTTGGAGTGGGTGGCTGGTATGTTGCTTCAACTTTCTCAAGAACATCCTGGAGGTGCGGCAGGACGAACTCTATCTCCCGCATAACTTCTCTGCTCATGAGTGCTGCCTTCCTGATGTGCACCATAACAGGATAGTAGTAGGATGCCCTGTATGGATTCTGCTGGACAAGCAGGCCCTTGAGGCTGTTATAGATGCTGTATTCCCTCTGTATCTCTGCCATTGTTTCGTTAATCCACTGAATCGTAGGCTTAAGATCTCCGAAATCGACACCGTACTGTCTGAGCTTGTTAACGGTGTAGGTGAAGTTCTCGTAGAGTTCTGTGAGGTTGCTCGTCTCTTTGGTGTAGAGCCTCTCGTAGTAAGGAGTGAGACCGTAGGCAACGACGTTGGGGTTCGGAACCACCTTGTACTCGTATATCCTCTCGTCGATGAGGCCCCAGTTGGTGGTAATGACCTGTATGTCTATCGACAGTGCCCCCAGCTCGGTTGGGACGTAGGAGAGCTCGTAGATGGCGCTTCCATTGACCGCTATCCTCTGAGTGGCGTTTTCAACCTTCACTCCGTTGGCGTAGAGGACAACCGTGACGTTGTCGGCGACCTTGCCGTTGTTAATGACAGTAACCTTGAAGTTCATTGGGACGCCTTTGATAGCATACTCGGACTTGTCGACATCAGAAATGCCTATCAAGGGAATGTAACGCTCGTAATCGAGTGGGTAGACCTCCATGACGTTGTACTTGTAGCCGATACCCTCGATGTACTTCAGTATCTTGCCCTCCGTGACGTCCATAATTCCGTAGTAATCGTAGAGGGCGAGGCTTCCGGTGTCGTCGGCTATGGTGATCAGCTTTCCATCGACCTCGGTAACTCTGACCCACTCCAGCCTAACGAGCATGCTCTGGTAGGAATCGTTGATTTCCCCTGCCTTGAGAACCACGGGCTCTGGAAGCTCAGCCTTTCCAACCACTTTGTAGCTCGGGTTGGATATCTCGTAGAGACCTTTCCACACATCGGTAGTTCCGTTCACCTGGACGACGTCACCAACCTGCACTGAGGGGGTACTCCCGGTGTAAACGTAGATGCCGCTGTTGGGCTCGGTGCCGTTCTGAATGAAGAAGCCGTTGTACTTGGTGCCTATGACTATTCCGCTGGTGACGACCTGCTTGCCGGCCTCCCAGTTCTCTCTTATCTCCTTGATGGGCTGGTACTGCGGGCCCTCAGGGACGTAGTAGACGACCTCTAGGTAGGGATAGTTTCCGTACGAGCTCTCCTTGGAGTTGTAGCCTATGCTCTCGGTAATTTCACCCTCAACATCCGATATGAGAACGAAGCTGACGACCTTGTCTCCGGAGAGCTCGGCCTTGACGAAGTCCGTCACGTTCCAGACGGACCAGTGCTTTACAGGATTCGTTTTTTTGTTTGAATTGGGAACCATGTCCTTGTCAAGTAAATCTCCAATCTCCGGCCTGTTGTTCCAAGTTATGGAGTCCTCGGTCCAGGAATCGTTGGAAACCGAGTAGGCACTGATGGTGACGTCCTGCGAGTAGGCGCCATAGTAAGTGTAAGCGTGGAGCGTGGCACTGATGATGACCGCGTTGTCCGGAATGCTGGAGAGGTCGAATTTGAGGTAAGCCCTCTCGTTCGCGTTGTCCTTGTAATAAGTCCCGACGTAGAGGCTGCCATCGGAGCCGTAGTTTGTATCGGGCGTAGTGTCTTTGACGTACGCGTCGTCGGTGGGGTTTATTTGAACGGTTGTTGTTGCCGCCGAAACCGCGTGAAACGCGACGCTCGGCACTAGGCTCAACACTACCAGAGCAATTAAAGCGAGTCCCCATCGTTTCATGTGAACCACCTAATCAGAAACGGCGTTCATGTATAAATAAGTTTTTCCATAACTTACTCCGACAATTTATCACTCACCGTGTTCAGAAATTCCGAAATTAATAAAACTTGGTCACACAATACCCACCTCGGTGATCCTATGCCAATAACGACCAAAACCGGTGATAAGGGTTTAACAGGCCTCTTTACAGGCGACAGAATTGCGAAGTACTCGCCCATAATGGAAGCTAACGGCACCATAGACGAGCTGAGCAGCTTCCTGGGCGAGGCCAAACACTACGTGCCCAAAGAGATGGCGGAGGTACTAGAAAAAATCCAGGTCGAGCTTTACTCGCTCATGGCTGAGATAGCCAGTAAGGGCAAGTACAAAAAGGTCGGGGAAGGGGAAGTCAAGTGGATGGAAGAGCTCATACAGAGGTACGAAGAGGAGATTCAGCTGAAGGCTTTCGTCCTGCCGGGCTCCACCATCGCCAGCGCCAAGCTCGATGTGTGCAGGGCAGTTGCAAGGAGGTCCGAGAGGGCCGTTGCACGGCTCGTTCTTGATTACGGCTTTGGAAGCAGTGCCCTCATCTACCTTAATAGGCTCAGCGACCTGTTATTCATAATGGCACGGGCAATAGAAAAGAGGGAGAAAAAGATAAAAGAGGTCAAGTAGCTCTCTCCGCTTCAGCTCTCTCCATATTTTTGCTCCCTGAGTAGGGTCTCCCTATGCTTGATGTAGTAGTGGAGTATCACGGCCCCCATCATAATCCAAAGGACGGCGCTTATCTGCCAGACAGGGAGGCGGTCCATCAGAGTCCCCACAACCACAAGGCCGAGAGGCGCGGATAGGTTTATGAGCAGGGCAAGGGCGGAGAAAACCCTACTGCGGAGTTCTGTGGGAATAGCACGCTGTATCTTGGCGTTGAGGGGAACGTTAATCAGCGCGTTGCTAAAGCCCCACAGTATGGACACTCCGGCGAGGATAAAGAATGCAACCGTCGTGGCAAGCTCTGCATAAGGCGAGACCACCCATATGAAGACTAACATCATGGCACCGTTGAATGCAAGCGCCTTGAAGAACAGCCTGCCCGGCCTCTTCAGCTTCACTGCTATGAGGAGGTTGCCGAGGAGCATGCCGCCCATGAAGGCGCTTTCGAGCAGTCCAAACTGCTGGCTGGAAAACTTAAGGATCTCCCTGAAGGAGTAGGGCATTATAACCGCGCCGAAGGGCTGACCGAGGGCATTCATGAAGAGGGCAAAGAACATGAGAACCATGAGGTAGTGGCTGGAGCGCAGGAACGCTATTCCCTCCTTTATGTCCTCGATGACTTGTCTGGCGCTCTCAAGCTCCCTCGTCTTCCACTCGTAGTGTATTAGAGCTTCAAACAGGCCGGAGCCAAAGAAACTCATCGCGTTTATGAGCAGGGCGAGCTTTATCCCCCCAAAGGCGTAGATGAGGCCACCCAAGGCTGGACCGACGAGCCTCGCTATTATTGAGAACGAACTCACCGTGGAGTTTGCCTTCTCCAGCTCTTCAGGCTCAACTAGGTCCGGAAACATCGCGCTCGTGGCGGCTCCGAAGAACGTTCCCATGGCCGCCATGACGACCTGAATTGTGAGTAGCTGGTAGATGCCGAGGAAGTTGAACGCTATGACCGCGAAGAGGAGAACTCCCCTCGCGAGGTCAAAGCCCACCATAAGCTTTTTCCTGTTGTAGCGATCACCTATTACACCCGCGAACGGCATTATAATGAGAGAGGGGATGATGTCCGCTAAAACGAAGAGTGTCATCATGCCACCACTATGGGTCTGGTCAAGGACGTAAAGCGGCAAAGCGACTTCCTGCACCGCCCAGCCGAGCTGCGAGATGAAGCGGCCGACCGCGAAGAGCCAGAAGTTTCTGTTGAGGCTCATTCCCTACCCTCCGTATTACACCATTTCTGTAATTAAGTAAGTAGAGAATTAGACTTTTAAATAAGCTCAACCCTCACATCACCGTTGACGGTGCTTACTTTAACCTCATAAGTTCCGGCCCCAATAACGGGGTCGTTGGAGTCTATTCCAGCAATTTCAACGTCGCCGTTGACTTTAGTGACCTTTATGCGCGCGTCGCAGAAGTCAGTGATACGAACCACCACGTCCCCGTTCACGCTCTTTACCTCTATGTCGTCCTCCAGCTCCTCAATCTCAAGCACAATATCCCCGTTCATCGTCGTCGCCTTCAGCGGGCCGGCTGTGGGGAGGCTCGCCTTCGCCTCGCCGTTGACCGTCTTTATAAGCTCCGCCTCGCAGTTCTCCAGCTCAAGCTCACCGTTAACGGTTATGGCTTCGGTGAAGCGGACGTTCTTTGCGTGAAGCTCCCCGTTGACGTTCTTAGCCTTCACAACGACTTTCCTCGGAACTTTCAGCTCAATCTCCGCCCAACCGTCTGAAGACTTCTGGAAGATGCCAAGGACTTTTTTCGTCCGGGGCTTTTCTTTGATGACAAGCTTATCCCCTTCCTGCTCTACTTCAACATCTACCTCACCGTGTAGAGTATAATCGACTTCCACGTAGTCGTTGTCCCAGCCCTCGATATTGATACGGCCGTTCACGGACTTTATCTGAACTTCCCTCACGTTTTCAAACATCATCCCAACCATCCTCCTCATGCAGTCCGATGGTAACGTTGTCCATCTCCGAGGTTATGGTGACTTTGTACTTCCCTGTGCCGATAATGGGATCCAGTGGACCAACCCCCTCGAACCATACCCTTTCCTTTCTCCGGGATGCAACGTTAATCCTGGCGTCGCAGGTGTCAGGAAGATACAGCCTGAGGGCACCTATGACGACATTCGCGCGGACGTTTCCCTCGAGTTCCGTAATCCTGAGTTCCGCATCCCTCCTCGCAATGTTGATGCTCATAGAGCCCACCACTGAAAGCAAAGCCTTGAGCGTTGATTGGGCCAGTGTTAGAGTTTTAGCCGTGCAATTCTTTAGGATAAGGGTTCCCCCACCACACACCACGTTCTCGAAGTTCACTTCTGAGGCCTCGCTATCTCCCCTAAAACCCTGGAGATGAACCCGCGTATCTCCAGGCCCCCTGATTTCCAGCTCGGCCCTGCCATCATCAAGCTTCCTGAGGAAGTTGAAGGCTTTTCTTCTAACTCCTCCCACTATTTTGAGCTTTTCTCCCTTTTGAACAGCTTTGACAGTAGCTTTTCCCTCTGAACTGTGGTTCAACTCCACGTAATCCTCTTCCCACCATTCAAGCTTGATGTGTCCCTTGGTTATGTCTATCTCAACTTCTCGTACCCCTTCGAACCTCACAGACATCCCTCCAGCGAACAAGGAATAAAATCAAAAAGCGGCCTTTCGTGGCCGTTTTTCTTTTCGCGTTCCTCAGGTGTATTTACCTCCACTATCACGGCAACTGTTTCCATTCCTTTCACCCTAAGTACTCCATTAGCTTGTCCAGGAGCTCCTTCACGCGCCTGTTTAGTCTGGCCCGGTCTATGCCAAGGCCCTCTATTAGCTCCGCGCTCTGTTCCTCCACGATTTCCTTGGCCTTCCCCATGACGAGCCTGTAGGCATCTTTGTTCTCTACCGTGTAGCTCTTCCCACCGGCCCTTATGCGGACCTTTCCTTCCTTGGCCGAGATCACCACCTCCTCGATGCGTATCTTTGCCCTTCCCCTGCCCACCGTTATCAAAACCTCTCCGGAGCGGAGTGAGACGTGGTCTCTCCCAAGGGATAGGCTCTCGCTTCCGCTCTTATAGAGAACCTTCTCGCCGTCAACCTCTATCGAGTATTCGTCCGTCTGAATCCTCAGCCTGTCGCCAACCTTGGTGAGCTGGAAGCCGTTGGCAAGCTCCCTGATGGTGAGCATCTCGCTTGACGGTCTCTCAGGGTGCCCCTCACGGAACCTCATGGGGCCTATCTTGACATCGTGGCCGCTTGGGGTCTCTATGACCTCGATGAACGGAAGCTTAACATATTCATAACCCTCTCCCCCATAGACTTTGATGAAGCCAAGGTCAACCACCGTGTCCCTCCTGCCCCTCTTGTAGAGCCTGTCCGGGTTTATCAATTCGTTTACCCTTTCCACGAAGGAGGAATCGGGGGAGGTCTTCTTTCCGGTTATGTTCTCAGATGTCCAGACGGCAACTGGGGAAATCAACTTCTTCCTTACAGTCCCAAGTGGGGTTTCTGCCTCGACTGTGAATTCCCCATCCAGAACCCAGCCAACCTTTTTTCTGCCAAATCTAATGGGATACGCTTTACCGCTTCCCCTGAGCTTCACGTCGCTGAAGTCTGAACCGTTGAACTCGTAGGCGCTTTTCTCGACCTTTATATCGAGCCTCTTCTCGTCAAACTTAGCCATCAGCAGACCCGTGATGGTCAACACAACTGCGTATGCGAAGGCCGTTCCAGCATATCCGCTAAGGGCCTTCAACATGCCGAGCCACTTCCCGAAGAACAGGAAGACGCTTGTCCAGAAGGCACCTTTTGCCAGCGCAAAGATTATTCCGCTCAGCGTTACGCCGAACCACTTCCCCACGCTCAGCAGCTCGAAGGCAAATATCAAACCTATTATCGCATAGACCATGTAGTCGTTGTACTCCTCAAGCCTCAATAGCCCCTTGAACAGCCAGAGAAGCAGCAAAACGGCTGTAAAACCCTTCAGATACTCAGAGATCTTAAACCTTGGACTCTCGTGTACCACCACACGGTACTTCCACTCAAAACTCATTCTTCCACCTCCTCAAGGGCAGTAATTATCTCTAGCAAACGCAAAAACAAACGACCGTCGGGCGATATCTCGTACTTGTCACCTTTCCTGACCATCCTCGTTTTGACGAGAAGCTTGAGATGGTGTGAAACGGTGGGGCTTTCCACACCCAGCGCTTCCTTTATCTCCTTGAAGCCCATTGGCCTCTCGGAGAGCATCTTGAGGATTCTAATCCTATCAGGGTTTGCCAAAGCCTTCAGCGTCCTCGCTGCCTTCTCTTCGTCAAGCTCTGGAAGGCTCTCGAGCTTCTTCCTGAGCCGGGCCTTTATCGAGAGCATCACCTCGTCCACGGGGTCAATGCTCTCTTCAAGCACCTCCAGCCTCTTTTTCAGCTCCTCGAGCTGAACCTTTAGATCCTCCATGCTACCACCAGGTACAGACTTTTGTAGTACAATTTTCTGTACTTAACTTGGGCAGTAGGTATATAAAAGTTTATCGGTCTGTGATGCCAAAAACGTTTTAACGCTCAAATCTAAATCGTCCCCATGAACATCGTCCAGATGCTCGCGCTCATCGCTTTAGGTTACATCCTCAAGCTGATGATTAAAGACGACAAGCCCTTTGATTACCTCCGCATTCTGGTAAACGACTTCCTCTTGGCCTTTTTCATCTTCGGCAACGTCGCGAGCAAGGATTTGGTATACCTCCTCAGCATCAAGACCGTCTTCCTCTACGTTTTCCTGGTAATCGCCCTCAGCCTTGGTCTCTCCTATGCCTATGGGAGGGTTTTCCTTAAGGACAAGAAGTGGGCTGGCGCCCTGATGGTCCTATCGGTTTATCCGAACACCGCCGCCCTGGGCTTTCCTATAGCGAGCCTCTTCCTTGATGACATAACGCCGGCCATACTATACTCGACCACCAACTCGATGATAGCGCTTCCCATAGTCACGTTCATAGCCGCCCACTACTCCAGCGGTGGGGTATCGATAAAGAGAAGCTTCATAAAGGTCCTCAAGTTCCCACCGACCATCGCTAACCTCATCGCTTTGGCCATCGTTATCGCGGGAATAAAGCTTCCTCCCTCCCTCCTTGACCCGATAAGGACCATTGGATGGTGGAGCATCCCTCTGCTTGTCATATACTTTGGCTCCCGCATAAGCTTCAGCAGGTTCCAGGCCAAAAAGCTTCTCGAGGTCGGGGCGTTCAGGATAGCGGTGCCATTCCTCTTCGTGTTCCTCACCCTGCGCTTTGCGAACCAGGACATCTTATACTCCGTCCTCGTTGAGGCTTCGATGCCTCCGGCCATAGCGGCCAACGCGATTTTGGCCCAGTACAAACTAAAGGCTGAGGAGGCAATAAGCGTTACATTCGTGCTGACGCTGGCGGTTATTGGCCTGTTCATGGTGCTCAAAATCCTTGGAGTCTGATTCGACCTTCCGAGTAGGTTTTAAGCAGACGGAGGAATATTCTGCGGTGGTTATCATGGAGCGCGTGGTCGAGGTACTCAAAGAGATTCTGGAGATACCCTCCCCGACCGGCTACACCGTTGAGGTCATTAAGCACATCGAGAATCTCCTGCGTGAGAACGGAGTAAATACTTACTACACCAACAAAGGGGCCTTGATAGCGGGCAACCATCCAGAACCGGAGCTCGTGATAGCGGCTCACGTGGACACTCCCGGAGCGATGGTGAAGGGAATCCTTCCGGATGGACATCTCTCATTCACAAGAATCGGCGGTCTTCTTCTGCCCACATTCGAGGGTGAGTACTGCACCATAATAACCCGCTCGGGCAAGCGCTATCGCGGAACGCTCCTCCTCAAGAACCCAAGCGTCCACGTGAACAGAGATGCCGGAAAGAAGGAGCGCAAGGAGGAGAACATGTACATAAGGTTGATGCAGAGGTCGAGAAGAGAGAAGACACCGAAAAGCTCGGCATAGGGCCAGGCGATTTCATAGCCTTTGATGCAAAGTTTGAGTACGTGAACGGCTTCGTCAAGGCCTACTTCCTTGACGACAAAGCGAGCGTGGCCGTGATGATAGACTTAATCCTTGACTTGGGAGCCGAAGCCCTTGAGAAGCTTCCGGTAGCGTTCTTCTTCTCGCCCTACGAGGAGGCCGGCCACGGCGGTTCGACTGGCTATCCACCAACGATAAAGGAGCTGCTCGTTGTGGACATGGGCATCGTCGGCGATTGCGTCGCTGGCAAAGAGACGGCCGTTTCAATAGCGGCCAAAGATTCAAGCGACCCCTACGACTACGGAATGACGACAAAGCTGATAGAACTGGCGGAGAAGCACGACATCCCCCCGTCATCGATGTTTTCTCATACTACGGCTCCGATGGTTCAGCCGCTCTAAGGGCCGGCTGGGATTTTAGGGTTGCGCTCATTGACCCAGGCGTCCATGCCAGTCACGGCATGGAGCGCACTCACGTCAAGGGGCTTAATGCGACGAAAGAGTTGATCAGAGCGTATATCGAGGAGAAGTTCGGGGTTTGAACATCTTCTTTATCCTTCTGAAAGCTGACCCATAGAACTTACTATCAGACTCCTTCTCGCGAGAAGCTACTCATTACATCGCCATCAAAAGAGAAAATTGAGAGGAAGCCTCACTCTAACTTAGCCCCACACACCGGGCAGAACTAGCACCTGGCATAGACATCTACGAAAAGGAATTCTACGGCGACTGAGTTTTATTTTCTCCTTTGAGCTCTTTTATCAGCCCAACCAGCTCCCAGAGGTCGCTTACGTAGTAGTCGGCACCTTCCACCTTTCCGAAGCGGGTGACGTTGACGGCCTTCATTCCTGCACGGTGGGCAGCCAAAACGTCATGAGTGCTGTCACCGACCACTATGGCCTCTTCCGGCTTGAGGCCCAGCGCCTTGAGGGCCTTCTCCACGAGGTAGGGATTGGGCTTAACTCCATCCAGATTGGAGTAGTCCTTGCCGTAAACAACATCGAAGTACTTCCTCAGGCCGAAGAGGTCAAGGACAAACTCTGTGCACTCCTGCGAGGCGTTGCTCACCGCGGCGAGCTTCAGGCCCATCTCCTTCAGCTCTCCCAGAGCATCAACGTCAGGGAAAGGCTTTATTCTTCCCATCTCCGCCATTTTCCTGCGGTATTCCAGGTTCACCTCGTCCACGAGCTTCCAGAACTCGACGTAATCGATCCCAAAGCGCTCGACGTAGCTTCTCGGCAACTCGCCTGTTACGGTCTTTTTGTAAGTCTCATAATCCAGTTCGATGTTATGCTTTCTTAAAGCGGGCATCACCCAGTTCTCGTACCATTCGCGGTGATCGTAGCCATCATAGTAGACGAGGGTCTCATCCACGTCGAAGATTAAACCCTTAAGCATGCCTCAGCCTCCTGGACTGCTCATCACTTTACCGCGAAGCGCGGTTTCAGCCGGTTGATCCTTCTTCATCGGCGAAAGGAGTTAAGGAAAAAGGGGTTAAAAGCTTAGGGCTCAGAAGAGCTCCTCAATCTTAACGTCTATCTTATCGGGGTTGAACGGAAGGACATGCCTAGTGGTCTTCGGGGAGTAGACCTCACCGCGCTTGACGAGCTCCATGACCTCTTCCTTGCTCGGAGCCTTCCTAAGGAAGACATAGTCAATCTCGCCCTTTGCCATGTCCTCTCTAGCGTCTTCCTTGAGACCGTAGTAGATGAGCTCAATCTTACCCTCAACGCTCATCTCGTCGAGAACCTTGCTGACCTTCTTCTGCTCATCAATGCCGCCGGGGATGGCAAAGCGCTTCTCGCCGACGAGAGCGAATGCTATCTCGCCACTCTCGGCCTTCTCCTCGGCCTCTGGATCCTCGATGACTTCGAGACCCTCGGTCTTGAGCCTCTCAAGAACTCTTCGAGGCTGCCCTTGAAGGCAGGGTACCAGGTGTAGACCTTCACATCATCGCTGAAGTAGTCGAGGATGACCGACGGGGCGCGCTTGGCGCCGAGCTTCTGAAGGCCGGCCCAGCGGTGGTGGCCGTCAACGATGAGGTACATGTCCTCGCCCGGGACCTTCGCGAGGAGCATCGGCTTCCAGAAGAGGCCGGAGCCGGTGACGCTCTCGATGAATGCCTCGAGCTCCTTCTGGACGAGCTGCTCGTGTGGCTTCATCTTGTCGAGCTCGATAAAAACGTAATCAACCTTAACCGTCGGGATGTCATACTTCGGAACCTTTTCGACTCCCATTATCGCGACCTCCTTCAGCATTAGACCTGCAGACGAAAATCGAAGTAGAAGATAAAAAGGCTTTCCTTGTTTTACTGCCAGGTTAAATCGATGATTATGCATCTCACCTGGCTCTCACATGATGATTTTCCGGAACAACGGTTAAAACATTGAGTGATGATATAACCCTGATGAGGAACGTCGCTGATTTACCTCTCCACGGCGGCCACGTTCCGCCCTTGCTGGCCCAGAGGATGAGAAGGCTCACCCGCTTAGTCCTTCTTCTGGCTGTGGATGAGTACGGGACTAAAGGTCTCTTGGAGAGGCTATCCGACCCGATATGGTTTCAGGCCTTCAACAACGTCATCGGCATGGACTGGGACTCCTCTGGGAGTACGACGGTAACGGCAGGGATGATAAAGGACGCCCTCTGGAGGGAGGAACTCGGGGTTAAAGCGGCCGGCGGAAAGGGCAAGAAGAGCAGGGCAACGCCGGAGGAACTGAAAACCATAGCCAAGATTTACGACCTCGACCCGACTCCATACGTCAGAACGTCCAGGCTTGTGGCAAAGGCGACACAGTGGCCCTCCAGACGGGCTATCAGTTGTACCACCACGTCTTCTTCCTGGACGAAGAGGGCAACTGAGCAGTGATACATCAGGGTATGAACGAGAGGGAAAGGCTCGCGAGGCGTTTCCACTGGTTTGACGCAGAGGTTTTCACACTCGACCCCCACAAGGGGATTGCAGGTTTAAAGAGGGAGTTTGCGCTGAACACTGTCTCGAAAGAGGCCGGGGAATATCAGAAGACGCTCCTCGATATCATCAAGGAAAAGCCCGTGAAGATAGAGCGCGAGTTTGAGAGCCTCAAGGCCATAGCGAGGGGCTACCGACCGCTTGTCTACTACAAGCCGCGCGACGTCGATGAGGTCTCCCTTCTCAGGAGATACGAGAGCCTCGGAAGGTTGGAGCTTAACAAGAGAGCCCTTGAGTTTGCCCGCGAGCTAAGTGTGAATAACTACGAGAAGCTTCTCCTCCTGAAGGGTCTCGGCCCGAGCACGCTGAGGGCTCTATCGCTCGTTCTGGAGCTTGTTTACGATGTCTATCCACCGTGGAAGGATCCAGTAACTACCAAAATAAAAGGGACAATAAGGATGGAGGCATAATTCAAAAGGCATGGAGAAAAATAAGTGGAAGAAAAGGGGTACTATTGGGTTTGGTCCTTGGAATTGCCCTTACTCCTCTTGTAGATCCTATGGTAGCGTTCGTTTACACAAAAATAGGGATTTTTGAGGAACCACAGGTGTCAGTCAGTGTATGGTACAATGATCCTTGACGAAGGCTTACGGTGTCGGAACTCCGGTAAAGACACTTAACAACGTAACTGGAAAGAGAGTTACAGGGTATACACTGTCGTGATAGAGGATAAGAGTGATGTGGTGGAAGATTTCAAAGTTAGGATATACTTTCCGGGTTGTATAATCTCCCATTCAAAGGTTCCAACAGAGGGCACGGAATATGATGTCCTGTATCCATGGGCTACTGTAATAGTGGACGGATGGGAGAATTATCCAAACTGTTATGGGTTCATGCTCATTTCAGCAGATAGGCTGTCTAAGGATGATGCAATCATCATGAATGTCCTTGTGGACACAAATACTAGTGGGAAGATTATGGCGTTTTTGTCAGATAAGTATGTATATTCGGGAAGCTACACATGATATGCAGGGAATAAGTGGATTATTACCAATTCAAGGTTTAGGAAGACATTTAGTGGTTCAGTAAAGACAGAAAAAGGATACTCTGGGGGAGAGTGAGTATGAAAAGAAAGGTTAGCCAGAGCAGAAGTAAAGATGGATTCAGGTATCCCGTATTAAGGTTGCCCAGGCAGTTTGAATGGCTAATTGGGAGGGAGGTTGAGATTGAGTTAAGGGATGTTGATGGAAGGCGGGCCCTTGTCATTTACGTCGAGGATGAAAAGAACCCCGGAGTTGTACAATTTAGCGGAAATAACGAAAAATTATTACAATCCATTAGCGATTTTGAAGGTTTGAAAAGGTATGTAGAAGGATTGGGAAACGAGTACAGCTCTTAGAGGGATTAATCCTTGGGTGAAGCTCCCTAAAAGATTTCGGCTGTTATGGTGGGCCCGCGGGATTCGAACCCCGGACCTCCACCTTGTAAGGGTGGCGTCATAACCAGTCTAGACCACGGGCCCGCCCAGAGTAAAGAAAAAGGAGAAGGTTATAAAATTTTCGAAGCTACTTCTCAACTCCCCTCCTGGCCTTCACGGCCAGACCGCTCTGGAAGAGCTTGAGCTCCCTTCCGTTCAGCAGTGTCTGCCCGGTTGCCAGGAGCTCATCGTTTTTGTTCACAACCAGAACTTCGTCATAGGGCCTTATGTTCTCGTCAGCATCAATAACGAACTTCGCGAACACGTTCTTGCCTTTCCTCGCGAAGGGTTCGGCGTCCTCATCGACCACCACGCGCATCTTCGGGAACGGCAGGATTTCGTGGAGCCTCTTAGCACCTTCGATACCGAGCGTTAAAAGCCCATCCTCGGCCCTGAAGGTTGCAAGGTGCTTGCCCTTTGCCTTTATCTGCCTTGGCATCCCCGTCTTCCTCGACAGCTCGACGAAGGCGTCCTTAAAGGCCTCCCCAGCACCCTCTCCGAACTGGTACTCGGCTACAGCCATAACGTAGTTCCTGACCTCACTCTTCTTTGGCTTCTCTATTGTAAAGTCCTCCTCGCCCTCACTCTGAGCGAAGGGGTAGCTGAGGCTTAAATACTTGGGAATCTCCCCGAATATCGGATGGTTGATTGTTTCAGGGAACTTGGCCTTAACGCCCTCCGCCCTCGCTCTGGCCATCTGGACTATCGGCCAATTCAAGGATTCTCCGCTCACCTTGAAGAAGGCGCTCGCCTTGGTTATCGGCTCGTTCTGCTCCAAGTAATCTTGGTATTTGAGCAGTCTCCTGTAGGCCGCGTAGAGCTTCGGGTGTGAGCGCGCCCTCTCGTCAACTAACCTCCAGAGTTCGCCCTCCTTGATGGCCTGCTTCACGCGATTGAGCTCCTCCCGGATTACCCAGAGATTGTGCAAAGCCAGAAGCCTCGTGCGCTCTTCCTTCGGCATCTCGCGGAGCTCCTGAGGGGTGTAGCGGGAACAGACGGGGCATGAGCACGGGAAGTACTCAAGCTCGCTCAGGTGCTTTGTCCCCTCAGGCGTTAGATATCGGTCGTCCTTGGCGTAGAGGGCGTAGCTGGCAGAGTCGAAGAGGTCTATCCCCATCGCCACAGCTAAGGCGAATATCATCGGGTGGCCAGCGCCGAAGATGTGGACCGGCCTGTCGGGCCTCAGCCCCTGCTTGGAGGCTATGACAACATCAACCAGATCCCTGTAGCGGTAGCTCTCCATCAGCGGCACGACGGCGCCAATGGGATGAATCTCGAAGTTCATCTCGCTGAGCTTCTGGGCGGCATATGTCCTCAGGTCCGGATACGTTGAGCCCTGAACCGTTGCGTTCATCGCTATCCTCTTTATCTCCTCGGCCTCCTTAGCGCGCTCAAGGGTTATCATGAGGTCTTTCTCCGCCTTCTCCCTCGGAGCATCTGGCGGTGTGGGGATGTCAAGGAAAGTCCCGATGTCGACGCCAATCTTCTCCTGGAACTCGACTATTTCCCTGTTGGTAACGTCAACGCCGCCGTAGCGCATGAGCTGGAAGGAGCCGGAGTCGACCTCGATGATGCCGTCGTAGTCGAGGAGCCTGTGGATGCCAACCTCGAGGGCCCTCTCTCTCAGCTCCGGCGTATTATAAATTATGTAGGAGTTTGTGATTATTATGCCGAAGCCCATCCCCTTCAGTTCCTTCGGCGTCACTATGAGCTGCTTCGGGTTGATAACTGGCATTATGGCAGGCGTTTCTATCTTCTTCCCGTTAACTTCAAGCTTTCCAATCCTACCAGCGGCGTCTCTCGCCTTTACCTCAAACTTAAACTCGACCATCTCGCAACACCTCAAGAACCTTCGGCGGTCGGTTTAAAAGCCTAAGCTAAGAGGCCGACGAGCAGGTATGCCAGCCCACCCGCAGCCAGAGGACCGAGAATCCACCCCCGGACTATTCCAAGGAGAACCCTGACGTTTACATGCTCGCCCTTATAAGCACTAAGCCCGCTTATGGCGCCTATTATCGCCTGGCCAGAGCTAACTGGAAGGCCCAGCAGGTTAGCGGCGCTGACCGCTAAAGAAGCCCCTAACTGTGATGAGAAGGCCGAAGTTGGCCCCAGAGGAGAGAGGTTTCTTCCAACCGTCATCATGACCTCGTAGCTAAAGGTAAGCGCTCCAATAGCAAGCATAAGTGCAAGGACGACCTTGAAAGGCCCATCAAAGCCCAAGCTTTCTAGTATACCTGCCACGTTGGAGAGCTCGTTTGCACCGAGGTTGAAAGCTGAGAAAGAAGCCGCCGTGAATATCAGCCACCTCTGGCTCAGCTCCAAGTTTCTGAGGCACTTTACTTTCTTCAACACCGGGGAGTAGAGACGATAGACGACTATGGCCGCAAGAGCCGCCAGGATGGGGGAGAGAACCCATGCAAGGGCTATCCTCCCCAGCGTTCCCCAGTCCACAGACAGGCCAAGCGCAAGGGAGGCACCGGTTAAAGCTCCGAGGAGGGACTGAGTGGTTGAGATGGGCTTTCCCCAGAGGCTTGCAATTGTAACCGCCACCGCCGCGCTGAAGAGCACTAAACCGAGCGTCGGGGCTTCTATACCTCCGGCTAACCCGCTCACCGTTCCTGAAACGCCCGAACCGCCGAGAAGGACACCCAAAGTCGTAAATATCCCGATGAGCAGCACGGCCCGCTTGAATCCGATAACTCCAGACCCAACGGCGGTTCCAACGGCCTTTGCACTGTCGTTTGCGCCTATCGCCCAGGCCATGAAGAGGGCGGCGGTTATGAGGATCATCGTCATCACATCTATTTAGTCTATTGGCTAACACATAGTCTATATAGTTTATGTAGCACAGGGATGGGCATTTAAAGGTTTCGTCCAAAAGAGACAGGGAAAAGAGAGTCAAAGCCTGCTCAGGAGTAGCCTAACGTATCCGTAAACGTGGAGCATAAGGTAGAACAGCGCCCAGAACCACACGATGAAAGGAAACAGGAGCGCGTTTAGGAGTGAGCCCTCTTCAACGACCGTTGGCACGAGCATCGTGATAACCTCAAAGCCGTACCAGAGGAGGAAGAGCTCCCAGCGACCGAGAGCGAGCAGTAGCGGCGGGACGAGAATGTCAAGCAACGCAACGAAGTCGCCGAGGAGCAGAAAAGCCCAGTCCTTGGTGAAGCCGCCACCGAGGTTCTTCAGGTCGCCGAGGAACCAGCGCTTCCTCTGGCGCCAGAGTTTGGAGAGAGTATTATGCATCTCAGTATAAACCCTGGCCCTTGGGGCGTAGACGACCTTTCCGAGCTTTTTGATGGCTTTGGTTGTCGCGTAGTCCTCGACTATGTCCTCAACAAAGCCGCCAATTCTCTCGAGGGCTTCCCTTCTGAAGGCCGCTATAGGCCCGGGGGCGAGGCTTAAATCCTCGAGCTCTTTAGCGCGTCGGAACATGGCAATCCTCAGGTGTTCAATATCTTGAGCCCTCTCGAGAAAGGACGAGCCCATAACCCGTACTTGGCCGCCCACGCCAAGTACCTCATTGGAGTAGAAGCGTCTCACCAGCTCCTTCAGGGCGTTTTCATCAAGCTCGCTGTCTGCATCTGTGGTGACTATTATCTCCCCACTGGCTTTTGAGAGACCGAAGTTCAATGCTCTGGCCTTTCCGCTGTGTTCGTTTCTGTAAACCCTGAGCATCGGATCTTTAACGGAATTGGCTACCTCAAAGGTGTTGTCCTCGCTTCCATCATCGACAACTATGACCTCAAAGTCTGGGTAGTCCTGCCCGAGAGCGGCTTTGATGGACTTCAAAACGCGCTCTCCCTCGTTGTAGGCGGGTATGAGGAGGCTTACCTTCGGCGTCCATTCTTTAGTTCTGTAATTACGGAAAAGGCTAATTATGTAATTAAGGAAGAAGTAGCCATCCCAGAGGAATATCACCGCGAGGACCAACTCAAGGAGCATGGCCTAAAATCGAAGCGAGGCCTTAAAACTCAATCGCCCTTTCCGAGCCTGTACTTCACAACGTACCGTCCGTGCTCGAACTCATCCTCCTCAGCCGCGATGATCTCCACGAGCTCAATGTTGAGGCCAAATTCCATAGCCTCCCACTTTATGTCGTCAAAATAGTCATAGAGCCCACAGGTGGCGCAGAATGAACCTTCAAACTCTATGATTACTTCGTCATCTTTTCTCTTGACTATCCTTGCCTGGGCCTCGCTGCCGTGGAGCCTGTTGAACTCTTCAAGAACCTTTTTGAGTATTTCCATCTTCTCACCCAACTGGGGTTCATCATAAGCACTTAAAAAGTTTGTTAAGCCAACCGAATAGTTTAAAAATCCAAAAGCAAATGGTCGACCGATGAGTGAGGAGAGGATAAGATACGCCGTCAGGGAATACAATGATGAGGAGATATTCGAGATACTGAGCGAGCCGGTTAGGGAGTGGTCCAAGAGAAAGTTCGGCACCTTCACCCCGCCCCAGCGCTATGCGGTCATAGAAATACACAAGGGTGAGAACGTTCTCATATCCTCCCCGACGGGCTCAGGAAAGACCCTCTCCGCTTTTCTCGCTGCCATAAACGAGCTCATCCTCCTCGCCAAGGAAGGAAAGCTGGAGGACAAAATCTACGTCCTCTACGTTTCACCCCTCCGTGCGCTGAACAACGACATAAAGCGGAACCTTGAGGGGCCTCTCGCGGAGATAAAGGAAGTGGCAAAAGAGCTTGGCTACGAGCTGCCGGAGATAAGGGTCGGCATAAGGACGAGCGACACCTCGAGCTACGAGAAGAGCAAGATGGTGAGAAAACCACCCCACATACTCATAACCACTCCAGAAAGCCTCGCCATAGCGCTCAACGCGCCAAAGTTCCGCGAGAGGCTGAGAACTGTAAAGTACCTCATCATCGATGAGGTTCACGCCTTGGCCGAGAACAAGCGCGGTTCTCATCTGGCATTGAGCATCGAGCGCCTGGCAAATCTCGCCGAGAGTGAATTCGTCAGGATAGGCTTGAGTGCGACGATTCATCCACTTGAGGAAGTCGCCAAGTTCGTTTTCGGTTTTGACGATGAGGGCAAACCGAGGCCGGGCCTAATAGTTGACGTCAGCTTCGCCAAAGAGACCAGAATATGGGTCGAGAGCGTCGTCGAGGATTTGATTTACACTGACGCTGGAACCCTGAGCGACGCCCTCTACAAACGCCTCGCCGAGCTGATAAGAGAACATAGAACGACGCTAATCTTCACCAACACGAGAAACGGTGCGGAGAGGGTGGCCTTCAACCTGAAGAAGCGCTATCCGGAGTTTGAGGGACTGATCGAAGCTCATCACTCAAGCCTTTCGCGAGAGGTTCGTCTGGACGTCGAGGAGAAGCTAAAGAGGGGTGAGCTGAAGGCCGTCGTCACTTCGACAAGCTTAGAACTCGGCATTGACATCGGTACAATAGATTTGGTTGTCCTTATCGGTTCGCCAAAGAGCGTCAATAGAGCATTGCAGAGGATTGGAAGGGCCGGTCACAGGCTGCACGACGTGAGCAAAGGCGTCATTTTGGCCCTCGATAGGGATGATTTGGTTGAGGTTACCGTTTTGGCGCACAACGCCCGCAACAGGAGGCTTGACAGGGTTAGAATTCCGAAGAATCCTCTCGATGTTCTGGTTCAGCATTTGCTAGGAATGGCACTGAATCAGATCTGGGAGGTCAATGAGGCATACAAACTGGTAAGGAGGGCATATCCATTCCACGACCTGTCTTACGAGGACTTCATGAGCGTTCTGAGATATTTGGCTGGCGAATACGCTGGCCTTGCAGAGAGAAAAGTCTACGCAAAGATATGGCTTGAGGACGGTAAGTTCGGAAGGCGCGGCAAGATGACAAAGGCAATCTACTATATGAACGTCGGCACCATTCCAGACGAGGCCAAAATCCGAGTTTACACGATGGACAAGAAGCTGATAGGAACTGTAGAGGAGGAGTTCGCCGAGAGGCTCATGCCAGGAGACATCTTCGTTCTCGCCGGAAGAACCTACGAGTTCATCAAGAGCAGGGGCAACAAGATCTACGTTATTCCGCGCGAGGGCGCGAGGCCAACGATACCGGCGTGGTTCTCGGAGATGCTTCCGCTGAGCTTTGACCTTGCCCGGGATGTCCAGAGATTTAGGAGGGAAGTCAAGAACCTTCTAGACAAGAGGAACGCAAAGTCCCTCCTCATGAAGAAGTACGGCATAGATGAAAGAGCCTCGAGAGCAATTTTAACCTACTTCTGCGAGCAGGCACGCTATTCGGTGATTCCGGAAGACGGCACGGTGCTAGTTGAAGAGGCTCTTGGCGAGAAGAGAAACCGCTATTTCTTCCACACGCTCATCGGCAGGCGAGCAAACGACGCTTTAAGCAGGGCCTTTGCCTATCTCGTGAGCAAGTGGGAGGGCTGTAACGTCGGGATAGCGATAAATGACAACGGCTTTGCCCTTCTCCTGCCAGCAGACAAAAGACTGAGTGAGGAGGATATTAAAGCCCTCTTTGAGATTGAAGACTTGAGGGAGACGCTGAGGAAAGCCCTCGACAACACGGAGCTGTTGAAGAGGAGATTTAGACACGTTGCCAATCGCGGACTGCTCATTTTAAGGCGCTACATCGGGAGGAGCAAGAGGCTCGGCAGGCAGCAGGTCATGGCCGTTGCGCTCCTCAAGGTGCTCAAGGAGAACTATCCAGACTTTCCCCTTCTTAAAGAGGTGTACCGCGAGATAATGGAGGACAAGATGGATGTGAAAAGTGCCGAGCTCTTCCTGAGCTGGGTTCGCGACGGGAAAGTTAAGGTTGTGATCGATCACAACGAGCTGCCAAGTCCCTTCGCCTTCAACCTGGAGGCTATTGGCTCGAGCGACGTCGTTTTGATGGAAGACAGAAGGGAGCTCATCAAGCAGCTGCACAGAAAGATAATGGCGATGATAGAAGCATCAGGGTGAAGAAATCACGCGATCGTTATGGACCACTATCCCCCTGTCAGTAATTTCATACGGCCTGATGGTTCCGTCGAAGCCGCTCCCTCTAAATTTGGTTATCTTGATGCCCCGGGAGAGTCTCCCGTCGACTTCGAAGGCCTTCAGCTCTATCACACCGCTCACAAGGTACTCCTCGATGTCCGTTCTCTGAAGCTCCGATGTCAGCAGAACGGTCGTCCTCATCCTCATCATCGTCTTTATGAAGGTCAGGAAGGCCCTCCTGTACTCTATCTCCTTCGTCGCTGTCAGCTTGAGCATGGTTACGGGATCGAGAATTATCCGGGTGTAGTGCTTTGTGCGGAGCTGCTGCTTTATGGCCTCCGTCATCCTCTCTATGTTCTTAGCGAAGGACTCAAAGAAGTCGTCTACGAGAACGTATCTCTCAGCCGTTGGAGTCGCGTCTATCAGGGTGAACCTGGGATCGCGGAGGTTAAATCCCAGCTTGATCATGTCCGCTCTGAGGTTATCTGCTGGCTCTTCTAAGGTCACGTAGAGAACGTTCTCTCCGTTGGCAATGCCGGCCATGGCAAAGTGCATCGCAAACGTCGTTTTTCCAGTTCCGGGAGCTCCCTTGACTAGGTATGTTCTACCAGGAATGAGACCCCCATTTAGCATTGCATCGAGCCCGGGAATACCAGTTGATATCCGTGTGTTCTCCATGTCTCGCTCCCTAATCTAACTCTCCCCAAGGGAATATAAGAACCTTTCGAGCTTCGGCAAATCTCAAGATACTTACATCTTGATAAGTATCCACTAGTTAGGAGAAAATTCATTATCAGATACTTCGGCCGAGAAACTTAACTTGGCACCAATCAGCTCAATGATGGAAAAAAAGAAAAAGCCTAGACCCCCAGTACCTTAATCACGAACGCCAGCAAGTCAGTTAATTCTCTCGCCCTCGTCTCAGGCGAAGCGCCCATGTGGCCGCTCTTGGTCTCGATGCGCAGATAAACGGGCGCGCCGACCTCCCTCAGCTTCATGAAGAACTTGATGGCATGTGCTGGGTGAACCCTGTCATCATATAAGCCAGTGTAGAGGAGCGTTGGCGGATATTTCTGCCTTTTGACGTTGTGGTAGGGGCAGTACTTCAGCAGAAACTCCCTGTCCTTCGGGTCGTCGGGATTGCCGTACTCAGGGACCCAAACACTGCCGATGTAGAGCTTGTGGAAGCGACGCATGTCAATGACGGGATAGCCTATCAGTGCCGCGTCCATTACGTCCGGCCTCTGAACGAGCGTCGCTGAGACGAGCAGTCCGCCGTTGCTCCTGCCCCATGCGGCCACTTTGTAACCTTTGGCCTTGAGCTTACCGAGAACGGCTATGAAATCATCGAAGACGTTCTGCTTGTTTTCCCTCATTCCGGCACGGTGCCACTCTTCGCCGTATTCACTACCTCCCCTGAGGTTGGCCATTACAAAGGTTCCGCCGCGCCGGATGAACGGAATCGCCTGCGGGAAGAACCTCGGGGTCAGGGAAATGTTGAAGCCGCCGTAGCCGAAGACCCAGGCCTTCCTCTCGCCCCCCTCACCTTTGACTAGGAAGTAATGAATCCTCGTGCCGTCCCCCGACATCGCGAAGTCCTCGCTCACCTGAAAGTCACCTTCAACTTTCCTCTCGTCGAGAAGCTTCAGCTCTCCGTCAAACTCGTAGAGCCTGTAGGGGACGGTGAAGCTCTCGTATCGGAGGATAACCTTCTTGCCATCGGTGTCGAGTGGGTAGAGGCTTCCGGGCAGGTCAAAGATAATCTCGTCGAGCTTCTTGCCATTAAGTGAGTAGACCTCGAGCCTGTGGCTGGCATGGACGAGCCTGCCGGCTAGGATTCTGTCGCTTACTATTACTGCCCACTCCAGCGGGAACTCGCCCTCGGGAATAACCTCCTCGATTTCGCCATCCTCGATTGCGATGACCTTTCCGAGGCCCTTTCCTTCCTTCGTGAGGATGTAGATCTTTCCATCGACAACGTCTATCGGCTGTGCCGGAACCTCAGCTGAGTAAACCTTCTTCCACTTTTCGGGCTCCTCTATGAGGCCGAGGTATATCTCAGCCTTGTTCCAGCCAAAGGTCACCACTACCATCGCCCACTTTCCGTCGGTGCTCTTCCCCATGTTGATGAAGTAGCCTGAGCCGAGGCCCCCACCGAAGACCATCCTTTCACCGCTCTCGTCCTTGAAGAAGAGCCTCACCGCCGGCGGCTCCATTCCATCGGGGGTCTTCTCCTTTCTGTAGAAGCGCGCGAAGTAGTAGCCGTCCTCGAGGAAGATGATTCCCCAAACTGAAGGTCTAATCTCTTCGATGAGTTTCCCGCTCTCGAGGTCGATTATCCTTGTTATCCCCTCGTCCGCCCCCCCAATGGAGAAGCTGTAGGCGAGCCTTTTTCCTTCGCTATCTGCTGTGAAGCCCTGCAAAAGCACTTCATCACCGAGCTCTTCTTCAAGCTTTTTGGAATCGACTATCACATCACCGTCAAGCCACTTAACGACCTGCCTTCCGGCCTCGTTGACCATTACGAGCGTGCCCCGTTCGGTCAGCTTTGCCATTCTAACGATGGGCAGAAAGTAGAGCTCCTTGACCTCTGGGAAAAGCTCGTCGCTGAGCTCTCCAACGAACTCCCTAAAGCGTTTGTTCTCCTCCTCAACCAGCTTGAGAACACGCTCGTCCTGGAGGTTCTCCATCCAGACGTATGGGTCCTCCATGAAAATCACCGCTTTAACGTTATGAGGAAGACAATAAAAAGATTCCGTGGTGTTAAGTTGGGGGAGCTTAAAAGAGAAGGTTCAAGGCTTAACTGCCGCTTTCCAACCACCCTCTTTTTCAACCACCGCAATTGCCAGCACAGGATGAGAGAACTCCAGCCTTAAGACTTTCTCGGCCAGTTCTTCGGCATTCGAAAAGCTCAGCTCCAGCTCTTCAATGCCATCGACGTTGTACGTCGCGGTAAAGAGGGCCTTTCCTTCCTCCAGCTTAATGGCTTTAACCCAGAGCTCTTCTCTGCCAACGAAGCCGAGCCAGCCTCTAGCTTTCCCGCACTCCACTATGACAGCTATCCTTGGTGTGCTGTAGTCATCACGCTCGTAGTCGAGGGCGTCGAGGACATGGATCAACGCTTTTCTCGGGCTTTCCTCTTCGAGAGCCTGGGCCATAAAGACAGTCTGCAGTCCGTTGCTCACGACCGCGTAGTTTTCGAGCAGCTTCACAACGGGATAGCTCACGTAGGGGTTGTCAGTCTCGGTCTGGTTGGCTATGTAAATTTCGTTTCCCCGAATAACCGCCCTCCTGTTAGGGAATGAGCGGGAGTTCAGGCGGTAGAAGGCGAAGGGCCTCCCGTTGTTTAGGCCCACTCCGAGCATTCTCCCGACGTACCTCAAGTTACCACCTCCTCGAGACGGTCCTCCTCGAGGGCGAGCTTAATCTCGCGCGCTATCCTCTCGCCCATGAGCATCGGCCTCTCCCAGTAGAGGGCCGAGTACCAGTGTTTGGCATTGCTGCCGCCGTCTATGCGCGAGGCGAAGCCTATGCAGCGGAATTCACCATCGTAGGCGAAGTGGAGAGCGAAGGGACCTATAATACCGGGAGGTTCAAGCTCTTCCATGGCCTTGACGAAAACCAATCCGTAATCATAGAGCATTGGAATGAGCGACTCCCTCAGCGCTACGGCCTTGTTTCCCGCTATGGTGTATGGGAGGATCTTGAAGGGCCGCCTCTTGTTTGCGTCCGCGATGACCAGGCGCTCATCAATGCCAAAGAGCTCCAAACGGTTTAAAATCGGCGAATAGAAGAAGTGGACGTAGAGGTAAACGCCGTCTGTGAAGCGTTCAATCCTGTAGGGTTCGCTCAGACCTTTGATCTTCTCCTCCAGTTCATAACCGTAAGCCAAAAAGTGCCCGCTTCCACCCCTCGGTCCCTCAAGGCGGACAAAGTAAAGCTCGTCTGGCTTAGCCTCTTCGGGCTCGATGACCTCAACCATCGGGATGCCGGCCTTTTTAAGGGCCCTATCCTGGAGTTCAAAGCTGGTTTCCCACTTGAGGAAACGCTTGTTGCCGAAGAACTTAGTGTTTGCTTTCTCGATGGTCTCTATGCCAAGGTAGGCCACGAAAGAGCCGTGGGGTACGACGATGCCGTCATCACCGAGTACTTCCCTCATGTTTTCCGTTACGACGATTTCATCGACGAGCGGGATGAAGGAGTAGAAGGCCTTTCTATTCGGTTTGACGTAGAGCCTCGTTCTGAAGCCCTCTCTCTTTACCCCCATGAGTATCTGAAGAGAGGAATGGGAAGCTATGGTGGAGATTATCATTCTACCACCTCCAGGAGCTCTTCCTGGCTCAAAAGCCTTCCGCCCTTCATAACGCGCATCGTGTCGCCGCTGAGCTCGTCTATCACCAGAAGCTCTCCATTCAGCCTGCCGAACTCCAGCTTGAAGTCTATTAGCTCAAGCCCCTTTGCGGAGAAGAACTCCGCCAGGATTTCGGCGACCCTTTTCGTTACCTCCTTCATTTCCTCCAGCTCTCCTTCGCTCGCTATACCAAGCCGTAATATTGCTTCTTCGGTTATGAGGGGATCACCGAGCGAGTCGTCCTTGAGGGTGAACTCGACTATTCCCAGCTCTTGAAGGGACTCCACCCAGCCGCTGTATTTCCTGAGAAAGCTTCCGTAAGCCTTGAAGCGGTATATAGTCTCCAGAGGAATCCTCTCTGCCTTCAGAAAGCGCGCCCTTCTCTCGTCAATCCGCTCGACGAAGTGGGTCCTTATCCCGTTCCTTTCCAGCAGGCTGAAGAGGAACTCCGTCTGCTTGAGAACTGCACTCCCCTTGCCAGGTTTCTCGCCTATCACCTCGTTGCCACCCGTGTCTTCTCTGCCGTCTTCGCCCAGCAGGGAGTCCTTGAAGTAAAAGACCAGATACGGACCATCCTCGTAAACGTCCTTCGTCTTGCCGCAGTAGATGAGCCTCACTCTGCCTCACCTGTCCTCAGCATGTCGTTGATGAGCTTTATCGCGCATAAATCGCCGCACATGGAGCATGCCTCGGTCTTTGTCGGTCTATCCTTCCTTATCTCGACGAACATCTCCTTGTCCTCGCTGAGTTCGAACTGCTTCGCCCAGTTCAGCCTTCCCCTCGCGAGGCTCATGAGGTAATCCTTCTTAAAATCGGCCTCGAAGCGCGTTAGATTGACTGCGTGAGCGGCTATCCTGGTAGCTATAACCCCCTCCCTCACGTGCTCGACAGTCGGGAGGCCGAGGTGCTCCGCTGGGGTGACGTAGCAGAGGAAGTCAGCCCCGTTTAGAGCGGCTATTGCTCCGCCTATGGCCGCCGTGATGTGGTCATAGCCTGGGAAGACATCGGTAACTATCGGACCTAACACATAGAAAGGAGCGTTATCCGTGGCGATCTTGGCCAGCTTCACCTGGGCTGCTATCTGGTCTATCGGAACGTGGCCGGGCCCTTCAACCATGGTCTGAACTCCTGCCTCTCTGGCTCTCCTAACGAGCCTTCCGAGGGTATAAAGCTCGGCTATCTGCAGTTCATCGCCAGCATCGGGCAGTCCACCAGGCCTCAACCCGTCGCCGAGGCTTAGGACGACATCGTACTCCTTGGCGAGCTCAAGGAGGTAGTCGTAGTTCTTGTAGAAGAGGTTCTCCTCGCCCCAGTGGAGTATCCACGCTGCCAGAAACGTTCCGCCACGGGAGACCATGCCGACGATCCTCTTGGTTCTCTTCATCTTCTCGACGACCTCTTTCGTAACTCCAACGTGTATCGTCGTGTAGTCAACGCCGTCCCTGAAGTGCCTCTCCAAAGCCCTCCACATGTCGTCCTCAGTCATGTCGATGATGGCCTTTCCCTTGGCCAGCATCTCCTCGGCGGCCTGGTAGATGGGAACGGTGCCAATGGGAACGTCCACAGACTTCATTATGCGCTTTCTTATTTCATCGAGGTCGCCGCTAGTTGAGAGGTCCATTATGGTATCGGCGCCGTATTTGACCGCGATTTTGGCCTTCTCTATCTCAGCCTCGACGTCTACTATGTCGCGCGAGGTGCCTATGTTGGCGTTGACCTTAACGCGGACGACTTCACCAACTGCAACGGGCTTGACCCAATCGTGCCTTACGTTGCGGAATATGACGGTGTGGCCTTTGGCGACGCTTCTCCTCAGCTTTTCAGCACTTATCCCCTCGCGCTCCGCTATGAACTTCATTTCCTCCGTAATTACCCCCCGTCTAGCTTCCTCCAGCTGGTCATTGCCACCACCATGTATAACAAGGTTTTTAAATTTCAAAACTTAGTTTTCACCGTAGCTTATAAGATTTGGGGTGGTCAGAATGCTGAAAGACGTCGAGATAAGTGGGGCGATAATCGAGGCCTACATGAAAGACCTGCTCGACAACCTCACGCTTGATGTTGCCATCATCGGTGCTGGCCCATCGGGCATGGTTGCGGCTTACTATCTCGCCAAGGGCGGAGCAAAGGTGGCAATCTTCGAGAAGAAGCTCAGCGTGGGCGGTGGAATCTGGGGCGGCGCGATGGGCTTCAACAGGATCGTCGTGGAGGAGAGAGCCAGGAAGATACTCGATGAGTTTGGGATAAATTATGGGGAGTTCAGACCGGGTCTTTACGTAGCCGACGCGATTGAAGTTGCCACGACGATAGCCAGCAGGACGGTGAAGGCTGGGGTAAAGATATTCAACATGTTTGAGGTCGAGGACTTAGTAGTTAAAAACGACCGCGTGGCTGGTGTGGTCATAAACTGGACGCCGGTGAAGATGACGGGCCTCCACGTGGATCCCCTAACTGTTGAGGCAAGGTTCGTGATTGATTCAACGGGCCATGGAGCTCAGGTAACTCAGCACCTGCTGAAGAGAGGGCTGATAGAGAAGCTCCCGGGGGAGGGCCCCATGTGGGCCGAGATTGGTGAGAGGCTCACGGTGGAGCATACTGGGGAGGTCTTCCCGGGACTGTACGTCACAGGCATGGCGGCAAACGCAGTTGCAGGTGCCCCTAGGATGGGGCCGATATTCGGCGGCATGTTCCTGAGCGGGAGAAAAGCAGCCATTGAAATCTTCGAGAAGCTCAAGGTGTGAGCCATGGCCGTCTTGATAATAGCGGGCCTCGACACCGGCGGCGGGGCTGGAATAGCAGCCGACATAAAGACCGTCTCAGCCCTCGGTCTCCATCCACTCCCTATCCTTTCTGCGGTAACCTACCAGAACCCCGATGGAGTCAGAGGCTACCATGTCCTTCCCCCAGAGCTCATCCGCGGGGAGATAAGGGCCGTCAAGGATTTCTTCGAGATTGAGGCGGTAAAAATAGGTATGCTCGGCAACGGAGAGGCTGTAAGAATAGTCGCCGAGGAAACGGGGGGCCTTTTGAGGGTTCTTGACCCTGTTTTGGCTTCCTCCATCGGTCATCCCCTGATAGACTTGGAAGGCATCGAGACGCTAAAGGACCTCCTGATTCCAGGTTCAATAGTCACGCCGAACGTTCCAGAGGCCGAGAAGCTTACGGGGATGAAGGTTTCAAGCGTTGAAGGCATGAAGAAGGCCGCCAGGATTCTCGTTGAGGAGTTCGGAGCCAAAGCGGCCGTCGTTAATGGAGGACACCTCGACTACACCGACGTCCTCTACTGGAATGGAGAGTTCTACGAGTTCCGAGGTGAGATGATTGAAGGCTTCACCCACGGAACGGGCTGCGCATTTTCTTCGGCTTTGGCTTCCCTCCTCGCCAAGGGGATGGAGCTTCCAGAGGCCGTGGAGGAGGCAAAGCGCTTCGTTGAAACTGCGATAAGGTTCTCCTCCAGAGAGGGCAAGTGCATTAACCCCCTTGCACCGCTTGAAATCGACGTCGAGCGCTGGAGGACCTATTCAGGGCTCAAAAATGAAGTGAAAAGACTCATGAAGATGGGTGAGCTTTTGAACCCTCTCGTTCCGGAGGTTGGGACGAACTTTGCCTACGCCACTCCCCAAGGCGAGGTCTTCGCTGTGAATGGCAGGATAGTGCGCTACGGAAAAACGATTAAACCAGTTGGGCCGGTCGAGCTAAACGCGTCGGACCACCTAAAACGAGCCCTCCTCAAGTTCCGTGAGTTTTACCCTGAGGTAAGGGCAGTTATCAACCTCCGCTATTCAAGGGAGCTCATCGAGAGGGCAGAAAAGCTGGGCCTTATGGTTTCCTTCTACGACAGGCGCGAGGAGCCAGGGGATGTTAAGGCCAGGGAGGGCGGAACGATTCCGTGGGGCATAGAGACGGCGATAAGGAGGGTCGGGGACAGGCCCGACGTCATATATCACCTTGGTGACTGGGGCAAGGAGCCGATGGTCCTTATATTTGGAGAGAATCCGTTGAAGGTTCTTGAAAAAGTCAAGGGACTCTTGGACGTTCCAAGAGGGCAATCCTAAGGTGTTCCAGTGTGGTTCCTCGACTGGCTCAGGCCGATGGTACGACAGTCGATAGAGACATCTAGAACGTGTCTTCCCCCCTTATTTTTTCTCGCTGTCCATATGGCCGTATCAATCAGATCGGTCCTCTCAAGGGCCAAATAGCTTTCGGGCTCTCCTTATGAATCCCATAAATGTTTGCTTTCTCTCAACGGGCTTCAAAGTGAGCTCCTATCTTGGTGTCCCACACAGACGTAATGGGTCTTCCGTTGATAACTGTGGATAAATAACTTAAATAAATGGGAAATAATGACCCTAAAGTACCTAAAGTTTTGTTAAAGACCGCTGAATTATGCAACTACAATCATAACCCATACAGCGGGAGTTTTAAATTACGAACACTAACGTTCTAGGTAGTAGCATTTACAGGGGTATAATCCAAATACTCCTAAGTGCCGAATTTAATGAAACTGTCACCTTGATAATCAACATAGCCACGGTGGCCTTGGCAGTTAAATTCAGAAAGTTCTTCCGGAGCACGTATCCCGGCGTAGGAAAGTTCTACGATGCACTTCTCCTCGCCACAATTGTATGGTTTATCGCAGAATGCTTCTATGCCCAGGCTATTTCTCTGGCTATTTCAGCGAAGAGTTCATGGAAAAATCTGAATTGATAGCAGATAACATATGGATAGTGTTTCAGCTGCTGTTTTTCTATGCCTTTGCATTGCTGTTTGGGGCACTTATAAACAACTATCGGGTGAAGGTCTTTAAAGAGGTTCCAAAAGGCGGTGAGAACGAATCGGCGTTAATGTTACCCCTGGCACACACATAGTTTTCCCAGGAAAGGCGGAAGGGTTTTTCCTGAGCCTCTTGAAGAAATATCCTGGCCTATGATTTCAAGAACACCCCCGGAGGAAATCAAGAGGAGACTCGGGCTTGAGCGGACGCCCGTCATATGGATCACGAGAGTAGACGGGAAATCGCACGTTTCCCCCACCCGTCTTGAGTACTCGGGGACATCTGGTGGTCGAGTTCTTCAAGGAAAACGAAACACCCAAGGTCGTTATGATAGACTGTCTAGAGTATCTCGTTATCGAGAACGGCTTTCAGCAGGTTTTCAAGTTTTTTAAAATCTCAAAGACCATGCCCTGATAACCAATTCGATTATTCTCCTGGCAACGTCCCAAGAAGTCTGGAGAAACAATGAGTGGACGCTTCTCACAAGGGAGTTCCCATGGTGGGTCGCGATAATCATTAAGAAAACAAGTGCACAGGTACTTAGAAGCCTGGATTCCTTGTAAAAAGGGAGAACAGTTATTAATTTCATCCGTTCAATTATCAGGGGTGATGTCCGATGATTCTTCGGGGCAGGGTAATTGACAGCGAAATCCCGCGCTTCAAACACCGGTGGTTTGGGATTCTTGCGGTCGAGACCGAGAAGGGAAGGTTCAAGCTCTACATGACGGGCAACGCCGCCCAGTGGTTCCTGAGCGGTGATGAGGTAGAGATTCACCTCAAGAAAGAGCCGGAGGAAGAAATCCTCGACTTCGACGACTACGAGCTCTACAAATTTTATTCGGGTGATAAGGTCAAGGTCTGGCCGCTGTGGGAAAAGACGTTCGAGGCAAAGCGCTTTTCTCCCCTGACTGGAGAGCTCCTATACACCTACAGCATATGCGCGAGAGAGGCAAAATACGAGAGCGACTTCGAGGCTATAGCCGAGCTGGAGCAGTACCACTACGCCAGCCAGAAGGAGAAGGTGGCCTTATGGCGCTGTGAGAACGGCCACATCTTCGAGGCCAACACGAAGGAGAGCTGCCCAGTCTGCGGGAGTGACAATGTTCACATCCTCGAAATCAAAGGCTCAATCCCAGCGTCGCGCTTCTTGATTCTCGAGCTGGAGAACAGTGAGGAGTACGAGCCGAGGATTTTGGCATACGTCCGCATTGACCCTCCGATTCCGCTGATGCACAGGCGTTTGCCGAACGGTGAGGTGGAAGGGAACATTCGTGAAAAGGTCTTTCCAGAGGACTGGTTTAAGCCTGCTTTCTGGCCCGAGAGAATAATGAGGGAGCTATACGGGGAGCTGAAGAGGAAGCACACCAGGAGAGTAGCCCGTTCAATGCTCTGGGAGGAGGCAAAGTGGAGGGCCATGAGGGAGACGAACACAGCTGGATCAAGGATAGCGCGCGTTGTTGTTCACCCAGACTACCGCTCCGACGGGTTGGGCCAATTAAGCCTCAAGGCAGCACTAGAGTGGATTGCCGGGAGAAGAATCCCTGAGATGAAGAAGAGGAAACACATAGTCGAGACCATAGCTCAAATGGCCCGCTACAACCCCTTCTTTGAGAAGGTCGGCTTTAAGTTCCTCTGGGAGACCGCGAGCGGGAGACCGGTTCTCTTTTACCCGCTCAGTGATGAGGCTAAGGAATACATAGAGCGCTTTTTGAGGGAAGACCCCTATGCCCCGAAGGACGGCCGCTTATGGAGGCCGAGTTACGGAAGAGTCGAGCCGCTAAGCGGGCCAATAGTCTTTAAGAACGTCAGCAAGGTCTTTGAGAGCGAGCTTGACGTTAAGGGATTGCCCGAAGAAATTCAGGAACTTTTAAAGGCCTTCGGCGTCAGGCACCGCGTAATTCAAAGGCCCGTTTTGAGAAATCTGGACTTTGAACTCAAGCCCGGCGAGATTGTGGCCATAGTCGGAGCGAGCGGAGCAGGAAAAACCACCCTGCTGAGGCTCATCCTCGGCGCGGTGAGGGGATACTGGGAGGAAAAATACAGGCCGACAGTTGGGGAGATAGAGGTGCCCGACAACGTCAAGGTCTCCGTGCTGATTCCGAGTGAGTTCGAGCCAGAATTTGGCTCAGAGAGCATATTGGAGCACATTTACAGGAAAATCAGAGATTTAAATGCGTCCGTCGAAATTCTCAACCGGACCGGACTGAGCGATGCAGTGCTTTACAGAGCCCGCTTTGGTGAGCTCTCGACCGGCCAGAAGGAGAGGGCAAAGATAGCTTCACTCCTCGCTGAGAAGCCGAATCTCCTCCTCATGGACGAGTTTGCAGCGCATCTCGACACGCTTACGGCCATGAGAGTGGCCAAAAAGGTGGCCGAGATTATCAGGGAGGCTGGCATCACCGCCCTCATAATCACCCACAGGCCAGAGGTGCTGAGGGCTCTGGACCCGGATAAGGTGCTCTTCGTCGGCTACGGGACGGCAAGGGTTGAGGCTAAAGGGAAATCCCTGGAAGAGGGCCGTAAATCAGCATGAGAAGACCAACCAGCAGGGGCTGATGGACGAGGTATATGACGAGAGTGTGCCTGCCGGCCAAGCAGAAGGCTAAAACGAGAGGGTTTGCGGGAATTCTCAGCTCCTTTTTCCTCATTCCCTCAGGATAGAAGGCGCTGCCTGCTGTGAGACTGAGGAAGTAAATCCCAAACCAGGGAAATATCGGGAAGTAGTCCGGGGAAGAAAAACCTTTGAAGGTTATTCCGGGGGAAGAAGCCATGCAGGGCCGATTAGGTTTCTCACCCAGAGGGAGCCGAGGATGAAGAAAGGCCGCCCACAAGAGATTAAGTTTCCCAAAGCGGTAGAAGGGAATCGCTAAAAGCGTTGCGACGCCGAGGAAGTGGAGAACCCAAAGTAAATTGTCATGCCGTCGAGGAAAAGGTACGTGACGACTGTTATCAGCATGCCGGGCCGAAGAGCTTAAGGAATCTCCTAAAGTACTTGGCGTAGGGACGGGGGTTCTTTTTGATCGTCCGGGAGTAACTTATCCAGAAGGAGAGGCCGGAGACGAAGACGAGTATCGATGCCGTTGCATAGACGAAAGCCTTCCAGAAGAAGGGATGTCCTGAATAGTTCAGGAAGAGCTGTAAATCCGTGACGAAGTTGGAGAGAACCACCATAGTGATGCCTATCCCCCTGAGGAAGTCAACCTCCCAGAAGCGTCCGCGAGAGTACACCTCGGCTCCGAGCATAAACATTCCTTCGAGACGGATTTAAAAAGGCTTGCTCAAAGGAGAATGCACATGACGTCGAAGAGGACCGAGCCGAACCAGTGGAGGAGAAAGCTAGGAAGGAAGCTCTTACCCCTCAAATCCATTTTTGCAAAGACTATTCCCGCAAAGAATGCGTAGGGGATTTCGATACCAGGCTTTCCGATGTGAACTAAGGTGTAGGGAACATCCTGGGCCAGTATAGCTAGCCATTCATTTTTCTTCGCCAGCGGGAAGAGTAATATCCCCCGATAGAAGGCCTCGTGGGCGAACATTATCGCACCAACAGCAAGCTCTTTGAGGAGAACGTCGGTCCAGTTGGAGTAAGCGAATATTGGATAGTAGTTTTTCATCTCGGGAACCCCCGTCCCATACAAGCTTATCGGGATCGAGATCAAAAAGAGAACGACAAACCACCTGTAACCCTTGCGGTTTCCAAGTTGAAAGCCGAGTTCTCTTGGCTTAAAACCGAGAAGGTAACCAACGGCCAACGGCAGAACGACGTAAAAAGCCGCGTTGTAAGCCGCCCACCCGAAAACATTGTCTCCCCTACCCCAGACAAGGGGAATGAACACAAGGGAGAGCGCATAGAGAAGCCAGGGGTTTCGCTTCAGTTCCATGGAGAAAAGTTAGGAAAAGAAGATAAAAGTTTTGGCCTCACTCAGTCTCTTCCGTCTTCTCCTCGGCACTCTCGGCTGGCTTCTCGGTCTTCTTTTTGGTAGTTTTCCTCTTCTTGGCTGAGGTGCTCCTCTTTCGGGTGGTTTTGGACTTCTTGGTGGACTTCTTCTTCGGTTTCTCCTCAGCCTGCTCTTCTTTCCTGGTCTCTGGCTCCTCCTTGACCTCCTCGCCCTCGGAAGTCTCTTCCTTCTTCTCCTCGCTTTCCTCGGCCTTCACTCCCTCAGTTTCGGTGGTCTCTTCAGCAGGCTTCTCTTCCTCGGCCTTCTCGATGAGCGGCTCGCTGACCTCCTCCTCGAGCTCTGTGACCTGCTCTTCCTTTTCCGGTGGCTTGAGAAGCTCGTCGACGCTTGGCTTTAACTTGACTTCCTCGTAGCCTATGAACTTGAGGTCGCTCTCAAGGAGTATCTCGCCGAGAACGAGGGTGTTTCTGTCTATCCCGACATTGCTAAAGTCAACGCTGACGTCTTTCTCACCGACCTCGATGATGACCTCCTCCGGCTTGACCATTGGCATGCGGAGCTCTATGAGGGCCTTGACCTTATCTATCGGGTCCTCTATCTTCTCGACGACCTCGACCTCATAGACGAGGTGCTTGCCGGCATAGGGGTGGTTGAAGTCAACCCTCACCCTGCCGCCACTGACGGTGAGGACCTTGCCCTTGAGCTTCCTGCCGCTCTCGGTCTCTATCTCAACCGGCATTCCGGGGAACGGGAAGATGCCCTGCCTCCTGAACTGGCCGAGGGTGAATGTCTTGATGAGCTTGGGGTCGCGCTTTCCAAAGCCTTTCTCGGGCGGGATAATTATCTCGTACTTCTTGCCGACTTCTAACCCCTCAAGCTGCTCGTCAAGGCCCTTAAGCACGTGGCCAGCTCCAACCGCTATCGGGACAGGGCCGTAGATGCCCTTCTCGTTGTAGATGCCGGCCTTTTTGGCAACCTCCTCATAGGTGGTGTCAAAAATCTCCCCGGTTTCTTTGACCTTGCCGGTGTAGTGAAGCCTTATGACGTCTCCCTTCTGAACCTTGACCATGAGCATTACCTCCTTTTCGTGCTCCTACCCCGATTAAGGGAGTTGGTTTTTAAGCTTTCCCACCGGGCGATAACCTAATAAAACGCCTCGGCAAAGTTCACCCGGTGGTGAGAAAGATGGCCATTAGAGTGTACAACACCCTGACGAAGCAGAAGGAGGAGTTCAGGCCCCTGAGAGAAGGGGAGGTCAGAATGTACGTCTGCGGTCCAACGGTTTACGATTACACCCACCTCGGTCACGCCAGAACCTACATAGCCTTCGACGTCATCAGGCGCTACCTCGAGCACAGAGGTTATACTGTTCTCATGGTCATGAACTTCACCGACATAGACGACAAGATTATCAGGCGCGCCAACGAGACCGGCGAAGACCCTAAGGAGCTCGCTGAGAAGTTCCTTCGCTACTTCCTAGAGGACATGAAAGCTCTAAATGTTAAGCCGGCCGACATCTATCCGCGCGTTACGGAGCACATTCAGGACATTATAGACTTCGTGAAGAAGCTCCAGGAAAAGGGATACGCCTACGAGGGGAGCGATGGAGTCTACTTCGAGGTCAGGAAGTTTAAGGGCTATGGTAAGCTGAGCGGAATAAAGCTTGAAGAGCTGGTTAAGGGAGCGAGGGTCGAGCCCGGCGAAGGCAAGAAGAACCCCGAGGACTTCGCCCTCTGGAAGAAGGCCAAGCCCGGAGAGCCTAAGTGGGACAGCCCATGGGACGAGGGGAGGCCAGGCTGGCACATCGAGTGCTCCACGATGAGCACGAAGTACCTCGGTGAGAGCTTCGACATCCACGGAGGCGGAAACGACCTCATCTTCCCGCACCACGAAAATGAAATCGCTCAGAGCGAGGCCTGCACGGGTCATGAGTGGGTCAAGTACTGGCTGCACACGGGCTTCGTTATGGTCAGCGGCGAAAAGATGAGCAAGAGCCTCGGCAACTTTGTAACGATTAGGGAGCTCCTCGAGAAGTACTCGCCCGAGGTCATCCGCTTCTTCGTCCTCCAAAAGCACTATCGCTCACCACTGGATTACACAGAGGAAGGCATCCAGCACGCCAAGAACAACCTTGAGAGGCTCTACAACACGCTGGAGAACATTAGGATTGCCCTAGAGAGGGCGGAGATTTCCTTCAGGTGGGGCAGTGAAGAGTTCGAGCTCTACGAGACCATCAGGGAAGCGAGGAAGAAGTTCTACAATGCGATGGACGACGACTTTAACACAGCCGAAGCCATGAAACCAATCTTTGAAGTTTCAAATGCCGTGAACAGGTACCTCACCAAAGTGGAGAATACGAAGGAGAGCGTCCTCAGGAAGGCCATGGAGTTCTTCAGGATGGTAAGCGAGATATTCGGCATTTTTGAGGACTACTTCAAGGAGGAGAAGGCAGGGAGCGAGGAGACGCTGATAGAACTCCTCATAGAAGTCAGGGCCGAACTTAGAAAACAGCGCAACTTTACTTTAGCCGATAAAATCAGAGACGAGCTTAAAGCGCTGGGCATACAGCTCGAGGACACCCCCCAGGGGACGGTTTGGAAGAGGATTAACGTTTGATTTTCCTCAATTCTTTTGCCACTTTTCCGTCAAACGGCAGAGCGTAAGGCTTAAATATAACCTTTCCTTTGCTCCGTTAAGGGAAATCCAATGAAGAAGTTTCCGGCTTATCTTGCTTCTTGGGACGATATAGAGAAGTGGGCAAAGGAGTGCGCATGGAAGGTTCTTGAAGACGGCTGGAGACCGGACGTTATAGTCGGTCTTGCCAGAGGCGGCTGGATTACAGCAAGGCTTTACTGCGACTACCTCGGTGTTAAGGACCTCGTCAGCCTCAAGGTGGAGCACTGGGGCGTTACAGCCACTCCGGACGGAAAGGCAAGACTCAAGTACGGCAGCAACTACGACATGAGCGGAAAGAATGTTCTTATCGTGGACGACATCAGTGACACTGGAGAGAGCTTAACCCTGGCAAAGAATTACGTGGAGAGCCAGAATCCGGCGGAGGTTAGGGCGGCAACACTGCTTACAATAAGAGGCTCCCGCTTCAACCCAGACTACTACGGCGAGGAGATTGACTGGGCCTGGATAGTCTTCCCCTGGAACTTCGTGGAGGACATGATAAATCTCGTCAACAACATCTTCGAGGAGAAGGAAGCCCTAACCACCGATGAAATCGTCGAGCTCTTCAAGGAGCTCCACGGCATTGAGGTTCCAAAAGGCAGACTTGAGGAAGCCCTCAGAATGGCCGAGCGCAGGAAGGTTTTTAAGTTCCGCGACGGAGCCTGGCGCAAAGCCTGAGGGTGTGGTAGCTTGGATCGGAAGAGGACTGTCGAGGAAATCAAGAGCCACAGCGTCTATGCCAAGGAAATCTACGACATGCACAGTGAGAGCATCAACGAGGCCATAGACAACTACGAGCGGCTGAAAGAGGACTACCTGAACGATCACTCGCGGGCGAGGATAGTGAGAATAGTCTTCAACGACGACCATGGCCTCCCATTAGCCATGGAGTTCAACAGGAAGGATGACAGCTTCAGGGGATTTACCATAGCCATCGGCAAGCCGCACATAAAAAGCAACGGAAACGGAAAGGAAAGGCAGAAAGCAGAAGAGACCATCCCCATTCAGGAAGACGCGAGCGGCTGAACGTAGAATCCCATCTCTATCTCTTTTCCATTGAAGAGTTCATAGCTGCTGAGGTAGTAGGTTGGATTTTTGTAAAGTCTCGTGCCGTAGCGATCTGCTCCAGCTATCCATATAATGTAGTTCTCAGGGTTGAGCGGGTTCCTGATGGCCATTATCACCGATGCGTTGAGGTAGTTGGCATTCCAGCCCTCAAGGACTGGATAGGCATCATTCTCTTGGAGTATGAAGGAGGCAATCTCCCAGTTCCAGTGCTCCGACCGTTCCAAAACCCACTCGTCTCCGTATTTCACAAAGCGCAACGGGAAGTTGTCCTGGAGTTCGGCGACAATCTTGTTGGCAAGAGGGCCGCCAATAAGGATAAGGTTCTCCTTCAGTTCTTCGTCGGTAACGTTAACGTCGGCCTTAATGACTACCTCGACGCCGTCTGGCCACTGGGAGTAGAAGGTCTTAAGGTAATTCGCAACAATCTCAGCCGTCTCCCTGTCATATTCGGTTCCACTCGGGTCTGGATTCTGGATGCCGTAAACTACGATAACCTTTCTGGCAACGGCTCCCCTGGCAAGGGCCCTGAAGGGTGTCACTGGAACGCGCTTTTGGTATAACTCTCCCGCTTTTCCGGGCGAAACCCTGTCCTTCAGCTCGTTCATCATGTCAACAATGTAGTCACCCAGCGACCTCCCTTCCTGAACGCTTATCAGAGTGTACTTCTCGTAGATTTCAACCATGTCTTCTATCCAGAACTCTCCCCATGCCCTCTGCATCCACATTGCCAGCTCCACGTAGGCGGGATCAACACGCTTCAGTGAAAAGTCCATCCACCCATCGGCGAAGCCCTCGTACACCATCATCGTGTCCCACCAGAAGTGGATGTCATATGTCGCAAGGTAAGGCATATCCCCCTCTATCGTATCCTCGAGGTATCTGAGGTCGTAGGTGAGGCCGTAGTTCCAGTTCAGTTCCTCGGTCGTGATGTCATGGCCAAGCTCGTGGTATACGAAGCCGAGATAGATAAGCTCGTCCAGTCTCTTGTTCTTAATGTAGTCCCTGTTGAGCGGCAGACCAAACATTGTGTCGCGGGCTGTCTTGTATGTCCACTCAGTCCTCTGTGGGTCGCGCCTCACTAGGGGAATCATTCCGCCAGCGCCGTATATCTGTGTGCCGTTGATTATCGGGTTGAAGCTGTGGCCATGGACGGCAACGAGGTATGGATGCAGAAACTCAAAGCGCACGTTTGAAATGCTAACGTATTGCCCCATAAACTCATCGGGAGGTAAAAGTTCTAGAGCAGTGATGTAGGTATTAAGGTCTTCCTGACAATACTTCTGACTGGTTTTGTAAACCACTCATCATCCACAAGAACCAGAGGTTTCAGCTCTGGCGGCCCCGTGCACATCAAAAGATATGCCTCAAGGTAGTAGAGCCTTATGTCCCTGTCTGGGATTGTCGTAGCATTCTCCAAATACTCCCTGAGCATCTTGACGACAGGATGATTTCTATATGGGCCAAAGTAAGAATCAACATCACTGAGGTAGTCCTCTCTATCTATGACGAAGGTATCGTTTCTTCCAAAAGCCAGATAATAGCTGAAAGAAGCTCCGAGTTGGGGCTTATGGTTACCGAAACCTTGGAGCTGACATCGTAAGCGCTTACTGAGACAGCACTACTCAGGAACAACAGCATGATTATTAACGCCGCCAATCTCTTCATGACGACACCAAGTGGTATTGAGGGCGAAAACTTATAAAACTTTCCGACAACATTTAAAGTTAAGCGTTGAATTCTGTTAGGGTGGCCGAAAATGAGGGCGGGAACTCTACTCATAGCGTTGCTTTTAATCGGATCATTCATTCCACTCACCAGTGGGGCTGGAGAAAAGCCCCTCGTGGTGACGAGTATAGCACCTTTGGCAGCGATAGTTCAAGATGCCTTCGGGGATTCCGTGGAGGTTGTTTACATAATCCCTCTTGGCGCAGATCCGCACGAGTATCAGCTGACAGCAAGCCAAATCGAGCTCCTGCGCCAGGCAGATATCATAGTGACTACCGGGGGCCATTTACCCGTGGAAAAGAAAATCGCCGAGCTGAAGGCTGAAGGGACAATAACCGGCGAGGCCCTCTTCATAGACGATTACAAGGCCAATGGCTTTCGCTATCTAAAAGAGCACTGGTACAACGAGAAGGACAATCCCCACGGGATATGGCTTGATCCCTACAATGCCCTAGCGATTGCCCAGGCGACAGAAAAAGCCCTGGAAAAAGCCGACCCCCACAACGCCGAGCTTTACAGGAAGGGCTTTGAATGCTTCAATGAGAGAGTCATAACCATCGTAGAATCCTACAGGGCCATTTTGACGGAAAACCTTACCGCAATCATCCAGATGCCCTCCAACCAGTACGCCTTAGAGTGGCTTGGAATAACGGCGGTAGCCTCGATAAAGCCTGAGGAAGAAGTTCCAGCCTTGGGTGTCGATGAGCTAGTTGAGAAGGCCGCCGAGGCAGATCTAATCGTCTACGGCCACGAGAGCCCGGAGCAGTTAACGGACGCAGCCAAGGAGTTAGCTGTAAAGAGCAGGAAGTCCCCAGCCGAGATAACGGTCTTCTGGAAGGACAGACCCTATACAGAGGTGCTTATAGAGAACAGTGCCGCGGTGATCAAGGCGCTCGAAGAAAAGCCCCCTGAAAAACTAGCCGAGGCTAGGACAGACGTCACACGGTATGTCGTCGTTTCCATCATTGTTGGTCTTGTCTTAGGAACCGCTCTTGGAGTAATACTCAAGAAGTGAGCCTTTCCTTTCTCCCAATTTGTCGGGAAAGAGAAAATGAGAAGAGGATCACTCCCTCTTGTAGGGCCTGCCGTCCCACTTGGGCGGGCGGACCTTTCCTATTATTCCAGCCACAATGATGATGGTCATCACGTAGGGCAGCATCTGGACGAACTGCCACGGAACGACCTGGCTGGACTGGACCCATATTGCCAGCGTGTCAAAGAATCCGAAGAGGAATCCTCCGACCAGAGCCATTAGCGGGTTCCAGCCGCTGAACACCATGTTGGCGAGCGCTATGAAACCCCTTCCAGCTGCAACGTTCTTGGTGACCGCTCCGACCCAGTCTATACTGATGTATGCTCCAGCGAGACCCGCCAGTGCGGCACCGTACACTGCCGCCCAGAAGCGGTACTTCTCAACGTTCAGGCCTATGGCATCTGCCGCCTCTGGGTTCTCACCCATGGCCCTTATCCTTAGCCCAAGCGGCGTTTTGAAGAGCACCCAGTAGGTGACGAAAGTTATGACAAGGGTCACTAGTATCATGGGACTGATGTTCCCGTAGGTGGTGTTCCAGTTGGGAACCCTGACGGTGTCTGGAACCTGGTGCTGACCTGCCGTTCCCCAGTATGCCACGATACCGAAGGGGACGAGACCCATGGCGAGGAGGTTTATACCAATACCCGGGATGATGTGGTCTCCCTTGAGGTAGACCGTGATGAAGCCGTGGAGCATTCCGAGAAGGGCGCCGACGAAGGCTCCTCCAAGAAGGCCGATGAACCAGCTTCCACTGACTTCTGCCAAAATAGCGCCGAAGAAGGCACTTATCATTATGATTCCCTCGTAGCCGATGTTGACTATTCCAGCGCGCTCGCTGACAACCGCACCAACGCTCGTAAGGACTATGGGCACCATGGCCATCAGGGAGGTCACTAGGATTGGGACGATTGATGATCCGAGGCTCATGCCCTCACCCTCCTCAAGTTCCTGAATATGTCAATCAGACCAGGAATCGCGACGGCAACGACGATTATACCCTGAATGACGTAGATAATCTCAAGCGGAACCCCTGCTCCAATCTGCATCATTGTTGTTCCGGCACGGAGCATGCCAAAGAACATTGCCGCGAGGATTATGCCTAGTGGGTGATTTCTTCCGACGAGGGCAACACCTATTCCGTCGAAACCATAGCCGTTGATGTTGGCCATTCCCTGGCTTATGGCATAAGTTGGAGGTCTTCCCATGACCTCAACGGCGCCAGCAAGACCACTAGCAAATCCGCCTATGACAAATGACCATATTATCGCTTTCTTTGGATCGATTCCCCCGTACTCTGCACCCTTCGGATTCATGCCGCTGGCCCTCATGCCGAAGCCCAGCTCAGTGTGCCAGAGGATGTAGTAAACGATGATGGAAGCTACGATGGCAAGTATAAACCCCACTGACAGATTTGAGCCGCCGAGGAGCGGAAGTCTTGCGCTTTCCGGGACGAGAATGGTCTTGTTAGGGTCGCTGGGATTGGCATATGGGCCAGTGACGAGGTAGAGGACGGCATACCAGGCTATCCAGTTGAGCATGATAGTTGAGATAACTTCGTGAACACCGCGGAAGACCTTGAGGAAAGCTGCTGGAAGGCCCCACATCGCCCCAACCAGCATGCCCATGAGGAGCCCAAAGAGGACGTTGCCGTAGACGTTGGTGAATATTATCGCAGCTATTGCTCCGAAGTAAACAGAACCCTCAGCACCGATGTTAAAGATTCCTGTCCTAGCGCTTATTGCGAATGTCAGGGCGGTAAGCATGATAGGAGTGGCATAGCTAAGTGTGGAAGCTACTCCTGATGCGGAACCGAGAGAACCCCTTAGGAGCCAATAATAGGCCTCAAAGGGGCTGTAACCGAACGCTAGGAGGATTATTGCACCTAAGAAGAATCCAATGAACACCGCCAGCAGGCTCTCCGCGAGCGGTTTGAGGAAGCCCTTCACTTTTTCATTCACGTCTGATCCCTCCCATCATCATTCCAATCTCTTCCTCTGTGACCTCCTCGGGCTTCACGATGCCCATGAACTCTCCCTCATACATGACGGCCATCCTGTCGCTCAGCTGGGTTACCTCATCAAGGTCGGCGGAAACGAGCAGAACGGCCTTGTTCTCGTTCCTGAGCTTGACGAGGTAGTTCCTAATGTACTCAGTGGAGGCAACGTCAACACCCCTTGTAGGCTGGGATGCGACTATCAAGACAGGCTCCTTGCTTACCTCTCTGGCAACGATGAGCTTCTGCTGGTTTCCACCGCTCAGGCTCTTTGCTGGAGCGTTTATACCTGGAACAACTACATCGAACTGCTCAACGAGTTTTTTAGCGTGCTCCCTGACGGCGTTCCACCTTATCGAGTTGAGCGGTCCCTTGAATTTCTCCCTCCACTGAAGGCCGAGGATCGAGTTCTCGGCGACGCTCATGTCAACGATGAGACCCATGTTTATTCTGTCCTCTGGAATATGGGCCAGCCCGAGGTCGTAGAGCTCTCTCGGTGGCCTGTCTGTGATGTCCTTACCGTTTAGAATGATCTTTCCTCTCTCAACCGTTCTGAGACCAGTTATAGCATCTATAAGCTCGGTCTGACCGTTGCCCTCAACGCCGGCTATACCAAATATTTCGCCGGCGTGAACCTCAAAGGAGAGACCCTTAACGGCGTCCTCACCTCTGTCGCCCTTAACCCAGAGGTTCTCAACCTTAAGAATAGGCGCTCCCGGCTCTTTGGGGGGCTTCTCCACCCTGAGAACGACCTCCCTTCCAACCATCATCTTGGCGAGTACCTGGGGCGTTGCGTTCTTGGTGTCTATGGTTCCTATGAGCTCGCCCTTCCTGAGGACGGTAACGCGGTCAGTTATCTCGATGACCTCCTTAAGCTTGTGGCTGATGAAGATTATCGTCTTACCCTGGCTCTTCAGCAGGTTGAGAACCCTGAACAGCTCTTTGACCTCTATCGGCGTTAGAACAGCCGTCGGCTCGTCGAGGATAAGTATGTCGACATCCCTGAAGAGCATCTTGAGGATTTCAATCCTCTGCTGGACACCGACGGGCAGCTTCTCAACTGGAATATCAAGGGGAACCTGGAAGTTCAGCTCGTCCATCAGCTTCTGGAGCTTTTCAGTGGCTTTTACCACATCTATCTTCGAGAATAAACTGTGCCCCTCCATCCCGAGGATTATGTTCTCAAGAGCGTTAAACACCTCAACAAGCGTGAAGTGCTGGTGGACGATACCAATGCCCTTTTCCAAGGCATCTGCAGGGCTCTTAAAATGAACTTCCTCACCGTTTATGTAAATTTTACCCTCAGTGGGCTTTATCATGCCGGAGAGAATCTTCATGAGGGTGGTCTTACCTGCTCCGTTCTCACCTAACAGACCATGAATCTCGCCCTTTTTAACGGAAAAGTCAACACCCTTCAGAGCCTTTGTACCATCAGAGTAAACTTTCACAATGTTCTTCATCTGTATCAGCGGCACTTCTTCCATGGCAACACCCCCTGCAAAGAGAAACGGAAAAAGAAGAAAAAGGTTCTCAACCCATCATCTCGGTCCAGTCGTTGGCGTTCCTTATCTTCTCAATGCCGTCCTTGTCCATTGGCGCTGGAACCTGGATCTCGCCGTTGATTATTTTCTGCTTGAGCTCGTCAATGGCCTGCCAGACCCAGTCGGGAACCTGCTTCCTGGTCTCCTCGAGCTTGGCGAAGAGCTGATCCTCGCTGTCGAATCCAAGCTCCTGGAGTTTCTGCTTCTTGGTGTCCTCCGGGAGGGAGTTGAACATCTCCTTAACGTCCTCGATGGTGCTTATTCCAACACCGCCCTCCTTGAGACCGAGCTCGACGACACCGCCCTTGAAGGTGCCCTCGACGGCCGCTTTAACTGCGGTGTAGACACCGACGTCAACTCTCTTCATCATGCTTGCGATGATGATGCCCGGCTTGATCCAGTCTTGGGCTGAGTCAACACCGATAGCGAACGGCGGTCCCATGTCCTTACCCTGGGCCTTCAGAGCCTCAGCGACGGCATCAAAGACACCAACACCGGTTCCACCGGCGACCTGGTAGATGACCCAAGCGCCCTGCTGGAGCTGGGCCTGGGCGGCAGCCTTACCCTTGGCCGCGTCGGTGAAGGTTCCGGTGTACTGGTAGATAACGTCGACCTTCTTGTTGGTGCCCATCTTCTGGTTGTAGTAGTCAACGCCCCATGAAACACCGAACCTGTATCCAGCCTCGAACTTGTAGAGAACCGGGATCTCCATGCCGAGGACGATACCGACCTTGTCCTTGTCATCGTTGGCGGCGACCATTCCTGCAAGGGCGCCGACAAGTGCTGAACCCTCATTCTCCTTGAAGAGTATCATCATGACGTTGTCTGGCATCTCTGGGTCAAATCCGTCGATGATGGCGAACTTCTGGTCGGGGTACTTGGCGGCGACCTGCTTAACGGCATCGGTCATCATGAAACCGACAGCAATAATTATCTCATACTCGCCCCGCTGGGCAAGGGTCTCAAGGTTCTGAAGATAGTCAGTCTCCTTGGCGCTCTGGACCTCAACCAGCTCCAGGTTGAAGTCCTTGGCGGCCTTGGAGGCGCCGAGATAGGCCATGTCGTTGAAGCTCAGGTCACCCCTGCCACCGACGTCATAAACGATGGCTATCTTGCCCTTATACTGGGGAGTACTGGTTGTCTCTCCTTTATCGCTAATACAGCCACTGGCCACGACGCTAATAGCCAGGAGGCCGATTAAAAACAGACTTAACAACTTCCTCATACTAACACCCCTGGAGTTTTCACAGTTATAACTCCGCGCGGGATATATACTTTGCGGTCAAGAGAATGCCGAAAACATGGGAAAAAATTTTAACTGATTGGTAAAAGTTTTTTGTGATGCCTGCGCTGAAGGAAATAGCCGAACTGGACTCGGGAGTGGTTTTAATAACCGGTGATGCTAAGAGACTTGTGAGAATGTACCTCACTGAATGGAGTCGCAGGGGAAAGACCATACTCATTGAGTACATACCATTTCAGATCGATGGGGAGGTGTACATCGGCTCGCCCTACGAGGGGACAAGCTTCGATGCTTACCGTATAGTAAACCCGCTCTCACGCTCAAAGGCAGAGCGCGAAAAGCTCCACCGCTGGCTTGCTAGGAACAGAGATAAACTTATCCTGCTCTACGAAGGTAAATACGTGAAGGACTCCATAACGCGCTATGCAATTAGGGAACTCATTGATTATTTAATCGCTTACAAGCGCGAGACAGTTGGCTTTGAGAGGATAGACGTGATGCGCTTTGAGGATGGAAAAATCGTGGAGAGCAGGACCTACGTCAGGAGGCGCTGATTTATAAACCCTCCGCTGAACCATCAACGCCCGATGACGAACGGTTTCGGGTCTGAGGTGTGATGACACCAGCTATCGCCGAGGGCATTTTCATAATAATTATATACACTTGACCCCCTTGCTCATCCGGTGGTGAAGATGTTCAGGAAGCTGAAGGAGAAGTTAGGCTCATTCGTCGAGAAGGTGTCTCAAACCGAGATAAAGGAAAAAGACGTCGAAAACGCCCTATGGGACTTGGAACTCGAGCTCCTCGAGGCCGACGTTGCCCTTGAGACCGTCGAGGCCCTCAAGGAGAAGATAAAGGAAAGGCTTGTTGGTCAGAAGGTCAAGATAGGTACCAACAAGAAGGAGCTCATCGAAAACGCCGTCAGAGAGTCAGTCCTGGAGATTCTCACCCCTCCCAAAAAGATAGACCTGCTCGGGATGATCCGCTCCAAGGAGGAGAAGCCCTTCATCATAGCCTTCGTCGGCTTCAACGGCTCTGGAAAGACAACCACCATAGCGAAGCTCGCCCACTGGCTCAAGAAGAACGGCTTAAGCGTTGTCATCGCTGCCAGCGACACCTTCAGGGCTGGGGCCATAGAGCAAGTTGAGGAGCACGCCAAAAGGGTTGGTGTCAAAGTAATTAAGCATGACTATGGAGCGGACCCCGCGGCAGTTGCCTATGACGCAATACAGCACGCGAAGGCTAGGGGCATTGATGTGGTTCTCATAGACACTGCCGGAAGAAACGAGCTTAACAGGAACCTGATGGACGAAATGAAGAAAATCGTCCGCGTTTCAAAACCTGATTTGGTCATCTTTGTCGGTGACAGCCTCGCTGGAAATGCCGTGGTAGAACAGGCGAAGCAGTTTAATGAGGCGGTAAGGATAGACGGCGTCATACTCACAAAGCTTGATGCCGACGCCCGTGGTGGGGCCGCACTCAGCATAAGCCACGCCATAGGGGCGCCGATACTCTTTGTCGGCGTCGGTCAGGGCTACAACGACCTCAAGCCCTTCGACGAGAAGTGGTTCGTTGAGAGGATTTTTGGGGAGGGGTGAACAATCAGCAACTGACAGCAAGCCCGCCGAGTATTATCACAAGCACGACAAAGCCCGGCAAAAAGCCCCTAATAGCGAGCAACACCTTCTCTCCTTTTCCTTCTCCGAGCACGGCACCAACGCTGACGGAAATGACAGGCAGAACCACGAGAGAACTATCGGGGTTTATGAGGGAGACGAGAACCACCAACAGAACGGGCACTCCAATCGCGAGACCCGATCTCTTTAGGGTGGCTTTCTTGAAGAGGAGATACAGGGCGAGCAAGACAAGAGCGGGGAGGAGAACGAGAATGAGGAAGTTAATGATTGTGAGTACCCCCTCCAGCATTTGATGACTCCACTGCTCAGATGAATCATTCTGCCTTTGATGTAGTAGTCGTCGTCCAGCAGGGATGCGTTGTACGCTAATAGAAGCTCCCACGGCGTTGCTAAGGCAAGGACAAAAATGTGGGGGATCCTCTGAGCCTCACCACCACATCACCTCACATAAGGGAAATTGAGTCAGAGAGTTTTTTGATGTCGCCCTCATCCCCTACAGCGAGAATTAGGTACAGGTTGCCCTTATCCCTAACCTTAAGCACAAGCAGGTAATTATTTTCCCTTCCTGAACATCCAACTCCTGAAGAGACCGTCAGAAAGTTCCCTGACTGAAGTATGGCCTGAGTGCTTAAGCTTGGAAATGTAGGCATCCACAATCTCACTTGGAGGTTCCTTATACTTGAGCCGAAATGCTTCGGTTAGCTTTGACTTCTCAGGTGTTTCTTCGTAATTCACCTTAGCTATTATTGTCGTTTCCTCAAACGGATACACGTAAACGGCCATATTGAGGGTTCCAGAGATCTCAACTCCTTCAACGTTCAGGCCGGTGCTATAATCCCAGTCCATTTCTCGGAAACGCCTTCTAGGGATTTAAAGTAGCAGGCGGGCTTTTCAATGAGCCACGACACGTTTTCAAAGCCAAAAAAACCCGAGGAGCACGTGTCGAGGGCTTCCGTTTATAACCCCATCCGGGGTTATTTCCCTGAACTTGTAGCTCGGCGGGAACCTCGGCCCCGCTGACGAGGGGAGGCTTAACATCACTGACGTTCACCATTACTCTTGAAAAGCAGGGCTCACCGCCGACCGTCGCATCCCTAGCAGAGGAAAAGAAAAAATCCCTAAACAGAAAAGGGATAATAGTAAAAGGAACCGCGTATTTTTTCATAGGAACTATCTAATCTGAGATCAGCATGAAGCTCACATTCTCTCATATACTCATAGCAATGGCCATCTTTATCGCAAGGTAAACCGAGAGGATGCTCATGAAAGATACCAATGACGCAATCCTCCCCTGTCTCTTTCCCCTTTTGCCCAGAAGGAGCGCAGGAGAAACGGACACGGAGAGAGCGAGTGGGGAGGTTTTCAGAAGATAAATGAGTGCAACCCCAACAAGCAACGTCGCGCAGGATGATGCAAAAATCACCACCTTCTCATCCAGTTTTTCCAGCAGGAAACGGCGACGGCCAGCGTGAAGGGTAGCGTAACAGCCAGAAGAAAACCAAGAAGGGACCGAAGCCGAAGGTGCGGGAGGACGGATTTAACGATCCGCAGGTTGCTTTAACGTAGTATTCTGAGGGGAGTATCAGCAGAACCACAAACTCCAATACAAAAAAGGGGGTAAAGGAGTTTTATGAATTTCATGAGGATTCACCCCCTGAGGATGCACTTTCACGAGATGTGTATCACTGCCCCAGTTGCCCCATGCCAAGTAATGGTCATACATGTCCCATCCGCTATGAATCACCACGTACTCAATTTGCCCGTTACTGTTTTTTATGTAGCCCACTATAACAACACTATGGTCTCCATAAGGCCCCTGACCATCCGTTGCTTTTCTGCCATTATCAAGTTGAAGTAAAATAGGGCGGTTGTTGTCAACTTCACTAATAACATCACCTGCATTTATGTATGCATCTAGCCAGCATAATCCTAATGTACAAGTAGGCTGTGCATCGTAGCTGTGGACAAGAGACCACGAGACTATTCCCTCATTCTTTAGTTTTTGATATTCACCTGCAAATGCCTCAATTCCATCACAAGCATCGCTACCGAGTCTGCCACACTAATATGTCCATCCATCATTACTGGTTCCCATAGTGTGATGGAAGATATCAACTAAAGGTTTCGCGCTCTTCCAGTCCTCAAAGTTCGGAATGTTTGAGGATGTCCACTGAAGGTGTCTCTGAGCAACAAGCATAGCCTCAGCTGGCGTCACGGAACCATCGTGACCGAGGGGAAACCAAACTCAAAGCCCCAGCGAAGCTACTCAAAACCAAAACTGCAAAAAACCGCTAGTATGCAGGTACTCAGTCGGTGCATAACAAACCACAATAAGTTGTAGGGCACAACAGTTTAAAAAGTTTTTTGATCACCTATTCCATAACTAAAGATTACTCTAATTTCAACAGAAATAAAGAACACATTTATGCGGTATACAGTTATGTATCATCGAGAAGAATATCTCCAATTTTCTCAAAATCCACTCCCGCGGTCATGTCTATGTTTATCGGCGTTACACTGACCTTCCTCTCCACTTTTAGGGTATAAGCATCCGTCCCGGGCTCGAACTTCTCGCACTTTCTGCCGACTATCCAGTAGTAAGGATACCCCCTCGGGTCGATGCGCTCCTCAATGGTTGGCCGGTACCTCCTCCTCGCGAGCCTCGTCACCTTTATCTCCGTCTCTGGAGTGGCGTCGTTCGGGATGTTCACGTTGAGCATGTCAACGCCCTCTGGAAGGCCCTTCTCAAGGACGGCCCTGGCTATTCTCCTCAGGAAGTGCGACGCAACTGAGAAGTCTATCCCCTCGCCCTCACTGAGGGCCTTTCCCCAGTCGACCTCGAGGCTTATCGCTATGCTGGGAATCCCGTGGGTGGAAGTTTCTATGGCAGCAGAAGCCGTTCCGGAGACTGTTATCTCTGTGCTCAGGTTCTCGCCAAGGTTGATACCGCTTATCGCCAGGTCGAAATGGGTGAACCTTGCGAGAGCAAAGACAACGCAGTCAACCGGCATGCCGTCGAGGCCGTAAGCAATTTCCGCACCAGGAACGTCCACCAGTCTGGCCCTCAGCGGCCTGTGGAGGGTCATAGCCCTTCCGCTGGCGCTCCTCTGAAAGAGGGGAGCAACGACGTAGACTTCTCCAATGTCTCTGACTGCCTCGACTGCGGCCAGGAGGCCCTTCGAATATATCCCATCATCGTTCGTTATGAGTATCCTCGGCATGCTAGGGACTAAGGCCTCACCTTTAAAAACCCTAACTTCGAGCGGAGTTGGGTGAGAGCATGACCTACTGGACGAACGAGGACAACGTGGCCGGAAAGCCCGGAACGGCGCTTTTCATAATCCTCCCCACGATAGGCTGTTACAGGTTTAGTATCAACCAAGCCTGCTACATGTGCTCATATCCAACTGCGGCACCCAAGATCAAGTGGAGCCAAGAGGCTATAGTCGACTACGTGAGGGAAGCGCTGAAGATGATAGAAGGCAAAAAGGGGCCCTTTGCGGTAAGAATGTTCACCTCTGGCTCGTTCCTCGACAACAGAGAGCTAAAACCCGAGACAAGGAGGAGAATCTTCGAGCTTCTGGCCCAGATGGAGAACGTTGAGGAGATAGTTATCGAAAGCAGGAGCGAGCTTGTCCGCTACGACGCGGTTAAAGAGCTCGTCGACATAGTCTCCGACAAGCACTTCGAGGTAGCGATAGGCCTTGAAACGGCAAACGACGATATCTCCGATGTGAGCATAAACAAGGGCAACACCTTCGATGACTTCGTGAGGGCGGCGGAGATAACCCACGAGGCTGGCGCCAAGGTCAAGACCTACCTCCTGCTCAAGCCGATATTCCTGAGCGAGCGCGATGGGATTGAGGACGTGAAGGAGAGCATTATTCGGGCGGAGCCCTACACGGATACCTTTTCGATAAACATCACCGACATCCAGAAGGGCACGCTCTACGAGAGGCTCTGGGAGAAGAGTGAATACCGCCCGCCGTGGCTCTGGAGTGCCGTGGAGGTTCTTCTGTGGGCAAAGAGGCATTTTCCCAACAAGAGAATCCTCAGCGACCCGGTAGGAGCGGGCTCCAAGAGAGGCCCCCACAACTGCCTGACCGACCATGACCGAAAAATTGGCAGGGTGATAAAGAAGTTCTCGGCAACGCAGGACATCGGCCACCTCGAGAAGCTTGAACCAGTGTGCAGGGAGGCGTGGAGGTACATAGTTGAGGAAGGGCTCCTCGACTGGCAGCTCCTCACGTGGTGAAGAGATTTCGTTTTTGAAATTCGTTTCACGCCTTCTTTTCGCCTGCCTTTTAACATCCACCGGGCTTCTTTGATGTTCAGAAATGCACACCCACGAAAGCTTTAAATGTTTACATACGTAAACGGATTTAACAAATCGCAGGTGATAATTATGGCGGATGTCGAAATTAGCCGGGATAACTACCTCGTGATCGGGAAGACCGACGCCGTGGAAATTGATGTTGATACTTTTCTGTGCAAGGGTTGTGGGATCTGTGTTGAAATGTGCCCAAGGAAGGTCTTTGAGTGGAGTAAGGAGTTGAGCGAAAAGGGCGTGCACTATCCCGTTCCGGCCGCTGCTGACAAATGTGTCAGATGCAAGCTCTGCGAGCTGCTCTGTCCCGACTTCGCTATATCAGTAAGGTGATGACCTATGATAATTCGCGGTGATGAGCCTGAGCAAATCAGGCTCCTGAGAAAGCCTTACAAAAAAGGCAACTATTTCATGCAGGGCAATGAGGCTGTCGCTTACGGCGCCCTCTTTGCCGGCTGTCGCTTCTACGCGGGCTATCCAATCACGCCTTCGAGTGAGATAGCCGAAACGATGGCGAAGGAACTACCGAAACTGGGAGGATATTACCTCCAGATGGAGGACGAGATAGCGAGCATTGCCGCCATGGTCGGCGCCTCGTGGACCGGATTCAAAGTGATGACCGCCACAGCCGGTCCCGGATTCAGCCTCATGCAGGAAAACCTCGGCTATGCCGTGATGACAGAAACTCCGCTCGTTCTTGTCGATGTCCAGAGGAGCGGCCCATCAACGGGCCAGGCCACCAAGGGCGCTCAGGGGGACTTTTTCCAGGCTCGCTGGGGAACCCACGGCGACCATCCTATAATAGCCGTCTCACCGACGAGTGTTGAAGATTCATTCTGGGAGACGGTCAGGGCCTTCAACATAGCTGAGAAGCTAAGAACACCGGTCGTGGTTCTCTTCGATGGCATTAGTGCCCACGCGAGGGAGCGGATAAGGATTCCCGATCCGGAAGAGGTCGAAGTAACCTACCGCAAGCTTCCGGCCAATGAGGAGGAAGCAAAGCTCCCCTTCGGAGACCCGCACGGCGACGGCGTCTCACCCATGCCCCTCTTTGGCCACGGTCACTTCACCCATGTTACGGGTTCAACCCACAAGGAGAACGGCCTCAGGGATGTCTACACCCCAGAAGTTCACGATAGACTCGTGAGAAGAATTCACCGGAAGATAGAGCAGAATAAACACGTTTATGAGAAGTACGATGAGCACTTTACCGACGATGCTGAGATATTGGTCATAAGCTGGGGCGTCTCGGCCAGGCCCTCGCTCGGGGCGGTTCTCAATGCCAGAGAAGAAGGAATAAAGGTCGGCCTCTTCGTGCCGAAGACGGTTCACCCGTTCCCGGGGGAGCGCGTGAGAGAACTTTCCAAGAAGGCCCGTGCAATACTCGTTCCAGAGATGAACCTAGGACAGCTCATTCTCGAAGTCCAGCGCTTCGTCAACGACGACGTTCTCCTCAAGGGCGTGAACAAGGTTGGCGGCGTTCCATTAACCGTTGAGGAAATCCTGCGCGAGATAAGGGGTGTTGCCTGATGGCGAAGGAGATTTATTCCATGTATCCGAGGGTTAAATACCTCCGCAAGGAGGCGCTTCCCACAGCACTGTGCCCCGGCTGCGGTGGTGGAACGGTTCTCAATGCTTTTGCCAATGCCGTTGACCAGCTCAAGATAGACCCCAGGGATTTGGTGGTTGTGAGCGGTATCGGCTGCTCTGCGTGGATAGCCTCGCCCTATTTCTTGGCCGACACGCTTCACACCACCCACGGAAGGGCCATAGCCTTCGCAACTGGTGTTAAGGTCGGCCTGCCGGACAAGAAGGTCGTCGTCATAAGCGGCGACGGTGATCTAGCCAGCATCGGGGGAAACCACCTCATCCATGCCGCGAGGAGGAATATCGACATAACGGTCATCCTCGTGAACAACTTCATCTACGGAATGACCGGCGGCCAAGTTGCCCCGACGACGCCCTTTGGAGCGAGAACTACCACTTCCCCATACAGAAACATAGAGCACCCGCTCCAGATTTCCGAGACGGTAGCGGCGGCTGGAGCGAGCTATGTGGCAAGGTGGACAACCGCTCATGTTTACCAGCTCATCGAGAGCATCAAGAAGGCCCTGACCGTGAAGGGCTTCTCCCTCGTGGAGGTCATCTCCCAGTGTCCAGTCCAGTTCGGAAGAAGGAACAGGATGAAGGAACCGGCCGACATGCTCCGCTGGTTCCTCAAGGACTCTGTGCCGATAAGTAAGGCCAGGAACATGTCTCCAGAGGAGCTTGAAGGCAAGTTCGTCATCGGGGAGCTCGTGAATCGGGAGAGACCAGAGTTCACGGAGGAGCTTAACAAGCTGATTGATGATGTCCAAGAACATTTCGGCCTTAGGGAGGAGTGAGAGCCATGCAGATTCGTTTCGCCGGTATAGGTGGCCAGGGAGTGGTCCTTGCCGGCGTCATCCTCGGCGAGGCCGCGGCGATTGAGGGGCTTAACGTTTTGCAGACCCAGGACTACAGCTCCGCAAGCAGAGGCGGCCACAGTATAGCGGATGTCATAGTCTCAAAGGAGCCGATTTACGACCTGGTGGTCACCAAGGCGGATGTTTTGGTGGCTTTACATCAGCTTGGCTACGACACTGTTAAAGACGAACTGAAGGAAGATGGCCTGCTGATAATCGACACTGACCTTGTGAAGCCCGATGGAGAGTACACAGGCGCGCCCTTCACCCGCCTGGCGGAGGAAAATACAGGACTAGCTTTGACGGTCAATATGGTGGCCTTGGGCTATCTGGTTGCTAAGACGGGAGTGGTTAAGACGGAGAGCGTTGAAGAAGCCATTAGAAGGCGCGTTCCCAAGGGAACCGAGGAGATAAACCTCAGAGCCTTCAATGTTGGTTATGAGGAGGGATTGAAATGAGATACCCCTTTCCCGTTGGCAAGAGCGACTTCATCCAGGGTGATGAAGCCATAGCAAGGGCGGCTATCTTGGCGGGCTGTCGCTTTTACGCTGGCTACCCGATAACTCCCGCGAGCGAGATTTTCGAGGCGATGGCATTATACATGCCCCTCGTTGACGGCGTTTCCATACAGATGGAGGACGAGCTGGCTAGTATGGCGGCAATAATCGGGGCCTCATGGGCCGGTGCCAAGGCCATGACGGCAACTTCTGGTCCGGGATTCAGCCTCATGCAGGAGAACATAGGATACGCGATCATGACTGAAACCCCAGTGGTTGTTGTCGACGTCCAGAGGGGAGGGCCAAGCACGGGGCAGCCGACGTTAGCTGCACAGGGGGATATAATGCAGGCCATATGGGGCACCCACGGAGACCACAGCCTTATCGTTCTCAGTCCATCGACGATTCAAGAAGCATTCGACATGACAATAAGGGCATTCAACCTTGCCGAGAAGTACCGCACGCCCGTCGTCCTTCTCACCGACGCCGAGATTGCCCACATGCGTGAGAGGGTTTACATTCCCCTACCCGAGGAGATTGAGATCGTTGAGAGAAAGCTTCCCGCCAACGAGGAGGAGGCCAAGTATCCTTTTGGTGACATTCACGGCGATGGCATTCCACCGATGCCGGTATTCGGAAAGGGCTACCGCACCTACGTTACAGGCCTGACCCACGACGAGCGCGGAAGGCCGAAGACGGTTGATGCCAAGGTGCACGAGAGGCTCATCAAGAGGATCGTTGAAAAGCTCGAGAGAAACAAAGCCGACATCGTTTCCTACGAGACCCGTGGCATGGAAGACGCCGAGATAGCAATAGTGTCCACCGGGATAGTCGCCCGTTCCGCGATTAGGGCCGTCAAGATACTGCGCGAGAGGGGCATCAAAGCCGGCATGCTCAAGCTCAACACAATATGGCCCTTCGACTTCGACATGATTGAAGAACTCGCCGAGAGGGTCGAGAAGATATACGTGCCGGAGATGAACCTTGGACAGCTTTACCACCTCGTCAGGGAAGGTGCCAACGGGAAAGCCGAGGTCAAGCTCATAAGCAAGATAGGCGGCGAGGTTCACACGCCGATGGAGATAGTTGAGAGGGTGGTGAGCTGAATGTACCTTACGTCCGCTTACGAGATTCGCGATAAATACCTGCGCAAGGACATGCTGCCGACCATCTTCTGTCCGGGCTGTGGAATAGGCTCGGCTTTACAGTACACGCTCAGGGCTATAGATGACCTCGGCCTCAACCCCGACGAGATAGTCTGGGTGAGCGGCATAGGCTGTTCTTCGCGTGTTCCTGGCTTTGTCAACTTCGACGGCCTGCACACGACCCATGGAAGGGCCTTAGCCTTTGCCACAGGTATAAAGCTCGCAAATCCCGACCTCAAGATAATCGCCTTCATGGGAGACGGCGATGCGGCGGCTATCGGAGGAAACCACTTCATCCACGCCATAAGGAGAAACCTCGACATCACCGTGATACTAATCAACAACTTCACCTACGGGATGACCGGCGGTCAAGTGGCTCCAACTGCTCTGAAGGGCCTCCGCGGAACCACCGCGCCATACGGTCAGTTTGAGAACCCCTTTGATATAGCAGATCTCGCCGTTTCAGCCGGTGCCAACTACGTGGCCCGGTGGAGCGTCTTCAACTACCTCCAGGGAATCAACAGCATCAAGAAGGCACTCAAGAAGGAGGGCTTCACCCTGGTGGAATTCCTCTCACCGTGTCCGATAAGCTTCGGAAGGAGGAACAGGATGAAGACGGCCCCAGAATTGCTTAGATGGTACCAGAAGATAACCGTGCCAATAAGCAAGGCCAAGAACATGTCGCCAGAGGAGCTTGAAGGCAAGATAGTCATCGGCGAGTTCGTGGACAGGGATAGGCCTGGTCTGATTAGGGAGTACGAGGAGTACAAGAAGAGGGCCAAGAGAATGATGGGGTGGGAAGAATGAGGACAGAAGTCCTTTTCAGCGGGTTTGGAGGTCAGGGTGTCATACTGGCCAGCGTCATCCTTGGAAGAGCCGCGGCCGTTTACGGGAACCTCTATGCGGTGCAGACCCAGGCATATGGACCGGAGTCACGGGGAGGCGCGAGCAAAGCTGAGGTAGTCATAAGCGATGAGCCGATTGATTATCCAAAGACGCTTCACCCCGATTACGCGGTCTTCTTCTCCCAGGAGGCCTACAACAAGTACCTGAAAACCGTTAAGGAGGGTGCCGTTGTAATAGTCGAGAGCGAGCTCGTGCCGCACAGAGATGAAGAGTTCGAGAAAAAGCTGAAGGTTTACGCCTGCCCACTGACTAAGATAGCCGAAGAAACTACCGGCCTCAGCCTTACCATGAACATTCTCACCCTTGGCCTGCTGGTCGCTTTGACCGACGTCGTGAGCAGGGAGGCTATAGAAAAGGCCGTTCTCGATGCGGTTCCGAAGGGCACAGAGGAAATCAACCTCAAAGCATTCCGCAGGGGCGTCGAGATCGGCGAGAAGGCTAAAAAAGGCAAGCTTTGAGCCCGTCTTTTCTCCCACATTTTCCCAAAAATCTTATCAATCCGGCCGGAGAGTTGAGTCTATGCTGGTAAACGAGAGTAAAAGAAAGGTCTGGCACGGGAGGGTAGAGCTAGCAGATACGTTCTTCAAGCGGTTTAAGGGGTTGATGCTGGTTAGAAACGTCAATTACGCTCTCGTCTTCGTCCTGCCCGCTGAAACCCGGGTAAACGCTTCAATTCATATGTTTTTCATGCTGAGCGACATCGACGTAATCTGGCTCGACTCTTCTTGTCGGGTGGTGGATTTCAAGACCGCCAGAAAGTGGCGAGTCTATGCTCCCAAAAAGGCCGCCAAGTACATAATCGAAGGTCCAGTGGGGATGATAAGGACCCTGGAGATTGGGGAAGGGGACTTGATAAGCTGGAGCCTGAGTGAGGAGAAAGAAAAAGCGATTCCAGTCAAAATTTCCCTGCCGGAAAAGCTCTCCTTCGAGAGTTCAAACGGAGTGACTATGGCGGAGAGCGTTAGTAAACTGAAAACTAAAAAGGCCTAAAACTCGAGCTCCACTCCATTCTCCTCTCCCTCCCAGAGGACTATCCTCCGGAGCCTGACGCCCTTGGGGAGCTTCTTTTTAACCTCTTCCGCTATCCAGAGGGCGACGTTCTCAGTCGTCGGGTTCTCAAAGAGGGTATTGAGATTCCTGTGGTCAAGCCTCTCGATTATTTCACCGACTGTTCTTCTCAGCTCAAGGAAGTCCGTGACGTAGCCGTTCCTCAGCGGGCCCTCAACAGCAACCTCAAGCCAGAAAGTGTGGCCGTGTATCTCCTCGGGCTTTTCGTCTATGATAACGGCATGGGCCGCCTCAAATTTGAAACGCTCGACGATGCAGGACTTCATTTTGCTCACCCTGACTTTCGTACCATCCGGAACCCAAATTAGCGCCAATACTCTAAAACCTTTGGGATTGATTTATGTATAACTCAACATATTTCTGGCCTTTAAAAATAACCTATCGTAATGCTTAAAACCCGCAGGTCTTATAAGGAGCTAAAACGACGGTGTGGGGGTGGTTAAAATGGTCAGGTACATGGTGACTTCCGCTCTTCCATACGCCAACGGGCCGATTCATGCTGGACACCTTGCTGGAGCATATCTGCCTGCGGACATATTCGTCCGCTATCTGAGGCTCAAGGGTGAGGAAGTGATTTTCATCAGCGGAACCGATGAACACGGGACACCAATAACCTTCCGAGCGCTCAAAGAGGGGAGAAGCCCGATGGAGATAGTCGACTACTACCACGAGCACATCAAGACGACCTTAGAGAGAGCCAAGATAAGCTTCGACTACTTTGGCAGAACTGAACTGCCAGTCCACTACAGTATAAGCCAGGAGTTCTTCCTAAAGGCCCTCGAAAACGGCCACCTCGTTAAAAAGGTGAGCAAGCAGGCCTACTGTGAGCACGACAAGATGTTTCTCCCGGACAGGTACGTTATCGGCACGTGCCCCCACTGCGGTGCCGAGAACCAGAGGGGCGACCAGTGTGAGGTCTGCGGCCACCCCCTCACGCCGGAAGAGCTCATAAACCCGCGCTGCAACATCTGTGGCAATCCAATAACCTTCAAGGACTCTGCTCACTATTACATAAAAATGCAGAACTTCTCAGAAAAGCTGAAAGAGTGGGTGCAGAGCCAGGAGCACTGGAAGCCGAACGTCAGAAACACCGTCCTCGGCTGGATTGAGGAGGGCCTTGAGGAGAGGGCCATAACGAGGGACTTGAACTGGGGCATTCCAGTGCCGCTCGACGATGAGGACGTCAAGGGCAAGGTTCTCTACGTATGGTTTGAAGCACCGATAGGGTACATCAGCATAACCGTCGAGCACCTTAAGAGGGAAGGCAGAGAGAATGAGTGGAAGAAGTTCTGGCTCAACCTTGACGGACAAACAAAGGTCATCCACTTTATCGGCAAGGACAACATACCCTTCCACGCGATATTCTGGCCGGCTTTCCTGATGGCCTACGGCAGGTATAAGGACGAAGAGGCTGAGGCAGAGTGGCTCCTTCCGTACGACATCCCAGCCAATGAGTACCTCAACCTGGAAGGCAAGAAGTTCTCAACGAGCAGGAACTGGGCCATCTGGGTGCACGAGTTCCTCGACGCCTTCCCGGCTGACTACCTCCGCTATTACCTCACCGCCATAATGCCCGAGACGAGGGACAGCGACTTCAGCTTCGCCGACTTCAAGACAAAGATTAACGAGGAGCTGGTGAACAACCTCGGAAACTTTGTGCACAGGGCTTTGACCTTCGTCAACCGCTACTTCAACGGGGTCGTTCCTGAAAGGGGCGAGCTTGATGATTTGGACAGGCAGGCCTTCGAGGAGATTGAAGCTACTTTCAGAGAAACAGGTGAGCTGATAAGTCAGTACCGCTTCAAAGATGCTCTCAGGCGCGTAATGGGGCTGGCAATCTTCGGCAACCGCTACTTCGACTACCAGAAGCCATGGAAGACTGCCAAGGAAGACCGCGAGAGGACGGCAACAACTGTTAATGTCTCGCTCCAGATCGTCAAGACCCTTGGAATACTCCTGGAGCCGTTCCTTCCGGATGCGAGCGAGAAGATATGGCACCTTCTCAACCTCGAGGAGACCAAGCGCTGGGAGTTCACTGAGATTCCAGCTGGCCACAGAGTTAGAAAGGCCGAGATTCTCTTCAGGAAGGTCACCGATGAGGACATAATATTCTTCATCGTAAACTACATAGCCAGGGGCAATCCTGAGAGCGCAAGGTTGCTCCTCGACAAGTACTACAGGACGGACGATGTCGTCAAGGTTGCCCTCGAGAGGTTCGGTGAGAAGCGTAGAGATGAGGTCATGGCAATCCTTAAGAACATATACGGTGAGAGGCTTGAGAAAAAGGCCAAAAAGGAGAAGAAAAAGGAGGGTGGAAAAGTGGAGTACGTCAAGTTCGAGGACTTTGTGAAGCTCGACTTGAGGGTTGGAAAGATTGTTGATGTGCAGGACCACCCGAACGCCGACAAGCTCTACGTGGTAAAGGTTGACCTTGGTGACGAGGTCAGGCAGCTCGTCGCTGGACTCAAGAAGTACTACAGCAAGGACGACCTCCTCAACCGCTACGTCGTTATCATAGCCAACCTCGAGCCCAAGAAGCTCAGGGGAATAGAGAGCCAGGGAATGCTGCTGGCAGCGGACGACGGCGAGAACGTTGCCCTGCTTATGCCGGACAAGGAGGTAAAGCTCGGGGCAAGAATAAGGTGATGGGAGCTCAGAGCCTGAGCTCCACCCAGTTTTCCCTCTTCTTCTTGTAGACCCGCACAAGGCCCTGCTTTTCGAGCCTCTGGAACATTCTCCAGGCAGTTGTCTTTGGGATTCCGAGCGTCTCCCTGACCTCGGACTGCCTTGCCTTTCCGCCTCTGTCGAAAAGATAAAGCAGTGCTTTTTCCTCATCCTTTGTCAAGTCGTACTCCGTGAGCCTCTTTTCAAAGTCCTCCCTGCTGATGCTTGGTGCCAATCCGCTCTCTTCCTTACCACTCTTCAGGTATATGAAGCCGCCTATGGAGAGGGCAAAGAGAGCGAGTATTCCAATCGTTGCCCAGCTGGTGGAGCCACCCGAGGGGGTTTCAGTTGACGAGCCAGTGGTTGAGGGTGCGGTGGAGTTAACGAAACTTTCAGAGGCAGATGTTTCCGAGATGGACTGGGTAGTCTGTGTCTGGGCCGTTTCTGTCCCAACTGGCAGATATTCCAGAACATAGGAAACCGTCTGATTGCCCGCAGGCATGACGATTGAGTTGCCGTTTATCTCGAGGGGGATGTCGCTCAGGTCAACCACTATGTAGTTCTCCGGGAGAACCACGGTGAAAGGGCTCTCAGACGAAACCTTGAGCGTCCAGACAATGCCATCCTTGGATGTTAAGTCGGGGGTGTAATATGAGACCCTGACGACCTGGGCATCCTCTGGGTACATCAAAAGGCTGCCGTTATCTAGCCGGAAGTTCAGGGGGTTCCTGTCCTCATTCTCTACAAAGAGGTTCTCATAATGCTCTCCGAAGAGGAAACCTCAATTTGAGAGGCGTAATCAGCGGGAAGGAGCTCGCATTCAACCTTAACGTAGCCGTCCTCGTAGACGGTCAGAACCAGAGACGAGACGGTATACTCTCCACCAACCACCGGAACGAGAATAAGAGCCGTTATCATGAATATCACGAGCGACTTCCTCTCCATTTAAGCATCCTTCCAAATCAAATGAAAAGGGAAAGGGTCATATGAATGGGCAAGGATACACTCGTCGACATTGTGGAGCATATTCAGGGCTATTGCGAAATGAGCCTTGGCCTGGAGCGGCTTCCTGTCCTTAAGGAGTTCAACGCCGATCCTAAGCTCCTGCACCACGACTTTCAGCTGAATCTCCGCAGAGGTGGTGTCCACGCCCTCCCTCATGAGCTCGGCCAGCGCCTTGGCATCCTTTTCAATCCTGTTCTCCATCTCCATAAGGGACGCTCTCACGTCCTTGAGCTTCTCCTCGAGCTCCCTTTCGTAGACCTTCATTCTGATGAACTCAGCAGCTTTTTGGAATTCTCTGATGGTCTCCTTGTTTTCGTCCATTACTTTGAGGGCCTCCTCCCACCTGCCCTCGTCGGTAAGGGCCTTCACTTCGTCGTACACGGCAAGGAAAACGTTGAGTCTCTCCTGGAGTTCAGTGGTGTCGTAGCCGTTCTTCTGGGCCTTCTCAATTGCCTGCTGGGCAATTTCTATTCCTTTCTCGCCCTTGATGAGGAACTCCTGAACTATCTTATCTGCGTTAGCATAGGCGAGCTCCTCGCGAACCTTCCCCAGTTCCTCATTGAGTAGGGCCTTCTTCTCCAGCGCAACTTCGTAGTCAGCCTTGGCCCTTTCTATGTCCCCGGCCTTCAGATCATCGAGAACGAGTTTGTACGCCTCTTTGGTCTCGTTGTAAAGCTGAGTTAGGTTTCTCACGTCGACCCCCTGGTTCTGGGCGAACCTGATGGTCTTCTCGACCATCTGGAAGTATTCCATCATCTCAGTCTCGATCCTGATGCGCTCCCTGAAATCCTGAACCCTATCTGCCGCTTCCTGAAGCCTCGAGAGGGCGAGCTTGTAGTAATGCATCGCCATCAGACTGTCCATGATTGAGTTGGAGTAATCGCCAGCCTCGTATTCACTGATATCCCTGTCCTTATATTCCTCTGCGGTTTCGTAGTTGGCCAATATGCTGGAATTCTCAGGCAGCTTGTCCTTAATAGGTTCCATCCTATCCTCCGCAAGCTGGTTGATGAGCTGCTCCGCTATCACATCTCACTGGTGCCGTTGTTCAGAAGGGTTGCATCGCTTGCAGTAGCGTTGTCTTCGGCCATGCTCAGTGGAATGACGCTTCCAAGCAACAGCAGGACGAGGGCAAGTGCTCCCCACTTCGTGCCTGCCATGGGCATCACCACTCGTTAATGCGAGCTCAACCTATTTTAGGAACTCTATGAAAAGCGCTTTTCACACCGTTCCATTCTTCTCGAGCTTTCTTATATACAGAGCAGTAATACAGCTTCCGTCCCCTACATGTTATGCTGTAAATCACCCAGCCCTTCTCCTCAAGTGTCTCTATGAGCTTCCAAGCATTGGTCATATCACTCTCGTCGTGGATTTCAACACCGTATTCAGCCTTTACCTTCTCGAAGAGCCCTTTCTTTTTCCCACCAGTCTAATATGGAGGGCCTGACCAATAAACCTGAGCCCCAGTCTCTTGAAAAACGCTTTAATGATTTATATGCAAATTATTTTTGGTGGCGGGCATTGAAACGTGAGGTTCTCAGATTCTGGCTCATTGCTGTTCTCGTTCTGATAGTTACTCAGCCGGGAGCGATAGGTGTGGCCAACTGGGACGCTCTCTACTGCTTCTACATGGATTTAGGCGCGTAGATGGAAGCAGCCTTTGGAGTCTCGGTTTTCGTTTTCTTGTATGGCCTTTTGAGGAGAGAAAAGATAGGGAGCATCAGCTTGACCCTCCACGCACTCCTTCTGATTTCTATCGCAGTGGTAGGCTATCGGGCAAATGTGCTGGCACTCGATGAGGTCAATCCGAATTTCAGCTTCTTTGATTTCATTGTGGTTTCCTTCCTGATGGCGTCGATGGTCCTTTACCTCTTCTTACCGAGCCTTCCGTGGGTTCTCACGGGAAAAGCTTACTACTCACACGACAGGCCACTGATTATAGCAGAGGCCGTTCTGACGGCCATTGCTGTGACTATCTATCTGCTCTACAGAAAATCAGAGGAGAAAGAGAAGAGAGACCTCACGGCACAGGATAACCCAGCCCCTTCAGAATCATCCTCAGGGCAAGCAGAGCCATGACGACCGCGAAGGCGTTCTTCAGGTTCTTCGCCTTGGTTCTCTTGGCAATCCTTGCCCCGAGCTGGGCGCCGACTATCAAGCCAGGAATGAGGAGAACGAGCCAGTGGAGCTCAACGTTTCCGAGGGTGTAGTGCTTTATGGCACCAGCCGTGGCGGTGAAGACTATGGCGAAGCTGGAAGTGGCCACCGCGTAGTGTATCGGGAGACCGAGCCACGTCAGAAAGGGCACGTTGATTATCCCTCCGCCGACGCCGAGCAGGCCACTCGCTATTCCAGCGAAAAAGCCGCCGATTGGGACGAGCCTGTAGTCAACTTTAACATCCTCGAGCCTTATTTCCGTTGGCTCCGCCGTTTTCTTGCGGTAAATCCTGATTGCGACTATGATGAGCGTTGCTCCAAAGATGATCTTAAGCGTTCCAGCGCTTATGAAGCTCGTCATCCCGGCCCCGATGTATGCTCCAATCACTGCGGTGCTAGCGAGCAGAAGGCCAATCTTGTAGTGTATCCTCTTCTGCCTCGAGTATGCGAGGGCAGAGCTCAGTGAGGTAAAAACAACCGCGGCGGAGGAAGTTCCCACTGCATGGTGTATCTCAACCCCAAGCAGGTTAAGCGTCGGCACTATCAGAAAGCCCCCACCGAGGCCGAAGAGGGCCGCGAGGATTCCAATGAACACGCCAACCACGAAATAGCTAAGGTATTTGAGCAATCAATCACCTCCGTTACAGCTCGAAGGCTATCGCCTCTATGAGCTTTATCAGTGCCTCAAGGTCGCCCAAGTGGAGCGTCTCGACCTCGCTGTGGAGGTACTTTATGGGCACGCTCAGGGCCAAAACCTCGCTCTTGCTCTGGAAAACAGAGGCGTCCGTTCCTCCGCCCGTTACACCTATCTGAATAGGTATATCGTTCTTCTCCGCTATTTCCCAGACCTTCCTAGCGAGCCTGCGAGTGTAAATCGCTGAGTTGTCCACGGCCCTTATGAGTGCTCCGCCACCGAGCTTCACATCTCCAGTCAGCTCGGAGCAGCAGGCGAAGGAATCGATGGCGAATGCGTACTTTGGAGAGTAGTGCTCCGCGAGGAACTTGGCCCCCTTAAGGCCTATCTCCTCCTGGACGGTGAAGGCAAAGATGAAGCGGCCGTTCAGGTCGTGATCGACCAGGTCCTTAACAGCCTCAACGAGGGCAACCACACCGAAGCGGTCGTCCAAGGAGCGGGTCGAGACGTAGCGGTTGTTGAGCACTGCGAAGTGCTTCTTGAAGACTGCATAGTCCAGAACCTTGACTTCCATGTCGAGGGCTTCCTCCTTGCTCTCCGCTCCGATGTCAATGGTGAGCCTGTTCCATGGGACCGTATCGAACTTCCTCTCAATGTTCAGGTGGACTGGTAAATCCCCTATAACACCGTCGAGCTTCCCGCTCTCGGTGATTACATCCACGTGCCTGCCGTAGAGGAGGCGGTCGTCTATTCCACCGATTTTTCTAAAGCGGAGCTTTCCATCGGGGGTTATGCCCGTAATCAGAAGCCCAATCTCGTCCATGTGGGCCATGAAGATGGCCTTGAGCTCACCCTCGCCCAGCTCTACGATGAGGTTTCCGATAGTGTCCACGGTGCAGTCCATGTAGGGCTCAAGCCATTCCATGAGCTTCTCCCTAACCTTCTCCTCGTAGCCGGAAATACCGGGTATGGCGGTGATCTCCCTCAGCTCTTCAACGAGCATTTTTATCACCTCAGAGCATCTTTACCTCCTCAATCGGCCTGACCTTTAGAATCTCCCGATTAACTAGGTCTCCTGGAATCTCACCGCGGAGAACGGTGAGAAGGTTCTCCACAGCCCGAAAACCCATGTCCTCCATTGCCTCCCTGCTCAGACCAGCGTGGTGCGGCGTTAGAACCGTCTCCCACTCCATACCGAAGAGCTCGTGCTCGGTAACGGGCTCCCTCTCAAAGACGTCCGTGGCGTAGCCCTTCAGCTTTCCATCTTTCAGTACCTTCACGAGGGCCTCCTCATCCACGAGGCTTCCGCGGCCGATGTTGACGAGGTATTTCCCTTCCATGAGCTTTAGGCGTTCCTCATTGATAATGTTGTAGGTTTCCAGCGTTGCAGGGAGGGCCAAAACAACGATGTCAGCGCTCTTAAGAACCTCCTCGAGCGGGAGGTACTTCGCGTTAACCTCTTCTTCGATGTCTTTCTTCCTCGAGCGCGACCAGTACACCACTTCCGTGCCGAGCGCCTTGACTCGCCTCGCTATGGCCTTCCCTATCGCCCCCATGCCGAGTATCCCGACGGTTTTGCCGTAAACGGTCTCAATGTCCTTGAAGCCACTCCATATTACTGTGTGAGACTCCCACTTTCCAGCGCGTATGAACCTGTCGGTGTAGGCTATCTTCCTGAGGAGGGCTATCATAAGCCCGACGGCGAACTCGGCGACTGCCTCGCTTAGAACACCGCTAACCTTTGTGACATATATTCCCCTCTCAGTGGCGGCCTTCACGTCGACGTGGTCGTAGCCGGCGGAGTGGCAGCTTATAACTTTGAGCCTTTCGGCCCTCTCGATGACTTCAAGCGGGATTGGGTTTAAGGGGGAAACAATTATCCCGTCGAATTCCCCAATTTTCTCCTTGAGCTCCTCCACACTTGGATATAGGAGCAGCTCAACGTCTGCGTGCTTTTTGAGTTCCTCTAAAGGATTGCTTTTCATTTTAAAAAGAACGCCCACCTTTGGTCTCATGTTTCCCACCTTACGATGATTATCGAAACGGGCTAATAAGTTTTCCGCCTCCCGGGAAAGCTTAAAAAGTTTTTCTGGCCTCTCACTTTAGGTGGTGTCGATGAAGGTTGAGCGCAAGAAGTGGAGCGAGGAGTTCAGCGAGTGGTACAACGAGCTGATTGAAACTGCCGGGATACAGGACAAGCGTTACCCGGTCAAGGGAATGAACATCTGGCTCCCGTACGGGCTTAAAATAATGCGCAACATTGAGAGGTTCATACATGCCGAGATGGAAAGAACCGGCCATGGTGAGGTTCTTTTCCCGGCACTCATCCCTGAAACCGAGTTCCAGAAGGAGGCAGAACACATAGCGGGCTTTGAGGGTGAGGTTTTCTGGGTCACTCACGCCGGTCACGATCCCCTCGACATCAAGCTCATCCTCAGGCCGACGAGCGAGACTGCAATGTACTCAATGTTCGCTCTCTGGATTCGCTCACATGCAGACCTTCCATTCAAGATCTACCAGATAGTTAACACTTACCGCTACGAGACCAAGCACACGAGGCCGCTCATCCGTGTCAGGGAGATTAGCAGGTTTTTTGAAGCTCACACAGCCCATGACAGCTTTGAAGACGCCGAGAGGCAGATAAAGGAGGATCTTGAGATATTCAACAACCTCGCCAAGTTCCTTGCGATTCCATACATCGTCTCCAAGAGGCCCGAATGGGACAAGTTCCCGGGTGCATACTACTCCCTCGGCGCCGAGGTCATGATGCCCGACGGGAGAACGCTCCAGATAGGAACGATGCACAACTACAGGCAGAACTTTGCCAAGGCCTACGAGATACTCTACGAGACCGAGGATGGCAACCATGAGTACGTCCACCAGACGACTTTCGGAATGAGCGAGAGGCTTCTGGCTGCTGTTATAGCCATTCACGGCGACGACAGGGGAATGGTCCTGCCACCGACGATAGCGCCGATCCAGGTAGTCATAGTACCGATTCCGAAGAAAGACGCCGAGGCTGATGTGTTTGCCTACGCGAGGGAGATAGCGGATGAGCTTAAAGCCGCAGGAATCAGGGTTCACGTAGACGAGCGCGACATAAGGCCGGGCAGGAAGTTCTACGACTGGGAGCTCAAGGGCGTGCCGCTTAGAATAGAGGTCGGCCCAAGAGACGTCGAAGGAAGGAAAGCAGTTCTGGCGAGACGTGACACGCTCATGAAGGAGACCGTTGAGAGGGAGGGACTAGTCGAGGTCATCAGGAAGACCCTCGACGAAATCCACGCGAACCTCTACACGAGGGCAGAGGAGTTCCTCAGGAGCCACATAAAACGCGTTGACACCATCGAGGAGGCCAAGGCCGTCTTTGAGGACAGGCGCGGAGTAGTCGAGATTCCCTGGTGCGGCGAGGAGGAGTGCGGTCTGAAAATGGAAGAGGAACTCGACGCTAAGATGCTCGGAACGCCCTATCCCGAGGAGAAGGCCAAGGAGGGCATCGAGGGCAAGAAGTGCCCAATCTGCGGAAGGGGAGCCAAGTTCATCGCCAGGTTTGCCAGAACATACTGAGCTTTCCTTTCTATTCTCCCACACTCCACTTTTGGGGCACAGTTAGAAAACAGTCGAGAAAAGGGAATAGGGAAAATCAAGCACTCTCGTTCTCGATGACGGCTTCAAGGAGCTCGACGGCCTGATTGATGTAGAGGTAGGCCTTCCTGATGTGGACGCTGAAGACAACCCAGCGCAGGGTCCTTCCCTCGTCTGGGATGCCGTACATCAGCGCCTTCTCGAATTCGGCGGTGGCGTTGGTGTAGAGCTCCATCACAAGCTGGAGCGTCTCGTTGCTGACGTTGGCCTGGACGCTGAGGTTGTAGAGCTCGTTGAACTTCTCCTCATCGCTCTGGTAGAGGTAGTACCAAGCGATGGACTGCTTGATGAAGTTCTCATAGCTCCAAGCGGTGGCACCGGCGGCTCCCGCGAATGGGACAAGTGCTACCGTCAAAACCACGAGGAGTGCAACGGCCCTCTTCATGGTTCCACCTCCTCCAAATGCATTCATCCGTGAGTACCTTTAAATTTTTTTCTCTCCTAACATTTAAAAAATGAACATCAAATGAAGTACTATGATTTTGGGAATCCACGACGGCCACGATGCGGGAGCTGTGTTGATAAACGGCGAGAGTATCTTCGCGGTTAACGAAGAGAGGCTGAACCGGGTTAAGAAGTACCGCGGCTTTCCGAGGCTGAGCGTTAGGAAAGTCCTTGAGATGGCGGACGATTCAATAGAAGACGTCGAGGTTATAGCGGTAGCTGGCATTTTCAGGAAGCAGAAGAGGCTTCTGGAGCTTGAGGCCCATCTCAAGGACATCTTTGGGCCAGACTTCAAGCGAAAGGTTCTTTTCGTCGAGCACCACCTCGCCCATTCGGCGAGTGCCTACTACACGAGCGGCTGGAAGGATGCTATAGCCCTGAGCATAGACGCCGCTGGAGATGGGTTGAGCTCATCAATCTATATCGCGAGAGATGGAGAGATGATTAAAATCGCCCAGAGCACCTATCTAGACTCCCTCGGCGACTTCTACGCATCTGTTACGGAGCTCCTTGGCTTTAAGCCAATGCGCCACGAGGGCAAGGTGATGAGCCTGGCAGCATACGGAAGGCCCACCTATGATTTGAGCAATATCATAGAGCTCAACGGCCTAACCTTTGACAACCACCTCAAACTCATAGGCGTTGAAGCTACGAGGAAGCTGGCCGAGCTATTCAGCTATCCCTTGAGCAGGGCTAAAGAAATCGCAGGGCAGATGAAGCGCGGGAAGCTCGACGGCGAACTCCAGAGAAGGGCAATAGAGATAGCGGCCAGCGCTCAGGCGCACCTCGAAAAGCTCATTGACGAGCTAGGGCTTAAGCTGAAGGAATATAATCTTCCGCTCGCCTACGCCGGCGGAGTTGCCCAGAACGTCAAGGCCAATGCCATTTTGAGAAAGCTCTTCCCAAGCTTGTGGGTCTTCCCCGCGATGGACGATGGAGGGCTGGCGTTTGGAGCAGCGGTCTTCGTTAAGGCCCAGATGGAAAGGCTCGACGGAAGGTGGAGACCCTTCAAGCTTGAGCACGTTTACCTTGGCCCTGGCTACTCAAGGGGAGAAGTTGAGGAGTTCCTTAAGGAAGAGGGCATCGCCTACGAGGAAGTAAGCGACGTTCCATCCTTCGTTGCGGATGCACTGACCGATGGAAAAATCGTCGCCTTCTTCCAGGGGAGAATGGAGTTTGGGCCGAGAGCCTTGGGCAACCGCTCTATTTTAGCAGACCCACGGGGCGAGGGAGTTAAGGAGAGGCTTAACGTGGCCCTGCGGAGAGACGTCTTCCAGCCCTTCGCACCTTCGATGCTCGAAGAGCGGGCAGAAGAATATCTGGTAGACCTCAACGGCGAGCCCAACAGGTTCATGACAATGAGCTACACCGCGAGCGACGAGTTTAGAAGGGAAACCCCAGCGGTTGTCCACGTGGACGGAACAACGAGACCGCAGAGCGTGGTTGAGGAAATCAATCTGGCCTACTACCGCCTGATAAAGAAGTTCGAGAAGAGAACTGGCCTTGGCGCTGTGCTGAACACGAGCTTCAACATGCACGGCGAACCAATAGTTTGCTCGCCGAGGGATGCTCTCGAGAGCTTCAGAAAGGCGGGGCTGGACGTGCTGGTTCTTGAGGGATTTGTCGTTCATCAGTGAACTTTACTATTCTTCGATGTCCATCTTTCCTCTGAGATAAAGTTATAAACATTGGACCGAAGGGCATCTGGTGATTCTCATGGCGCTGAGCGACAGATTAGACCTCGTTAACCCTTCTGAGATTAGAAAGCTCTTCGACCTCGCTCAGGGTGTCGAGGGCCTCATCTCACTCGGAATCGGAGAACCTGACTTTGACAACCCAGAGCATATCAAAGAGTACGCGAAAGAGGCCCTAGACAAGGGGATGACACATTATAGCCCCAACGCCGGAATCATGATGCTCCGCGAGGCCGTTGCATGGAAGCTAAAGGAGCAGAACGGCATTGAGGTTGACCCCAAGAGCCAGGTAATGATAACCGTCGGGGCCAACCAGGCGTTCATTATGGGGCTCGCAGCGTTTCTCAGGGATAATGAGGAGGTTCTGATCCCAAGCCCAATGTTCGTGAGCTATGCCCCAGCGGTAATCCTCGCAGGAGGAAAACCAGTTGAAGTCCCGACCTATGAAGAGAACGAGTTCCGCCTGAGCGTTGATGACCTCGAGAAATACGTCACCGAGAAGACGAGAGCCCTCATAATAAACAGTCCGAACAACCCAACGGGAGCCGTTTTGACCAAGAAGGATCTCGAGGAGATAGCCGATTTTGCCGTCGAGCACGACCTGATAGTTTTCAGCGACGAGGTTTACGAGCACTTCGTTTACGACGGCGTCAGAAACCACAGCATAGCGGCTCTCGACGGCATGTTCGAGAGAACGATAACGATAAACGGCTTCTCCAAGACTTTCGCCATGACGGGCTGGCGCCTCGGCTTCGTCGCCGCGCCGGAGTGGATAATCGAAAAGATGACCCGCTTCCAGATGTACAACGCCACCTGTCCCGTAACCTTCGTCCAGTACGCGGCTTCAAAAGCTTTGAGGGACGAGAGGAGCTGGAAGGCCGTCGAGGAGATGCGCAGGGAGTACGAAAGGAGGAGAAACCTCGTCTGGAAGAGGCTAAACGAGATGGGCCTGCCAACGGTAAAACCCAAGGGAGCGTTCTACATACTACCGCGCATAAAGGACACTGGGCTGAAGAGCAAAGAGTTCAGCGAACTGATGCTCCTCAAGGCGAAGGTCGCGGTCGTTCCCGGCAGCGCCTTCGGAGAGGCCGGAGAGGGCTACGTCAGGATAAGCTACGCCACTGCCTACGAGCAGCTTGAAGAAGCAATGGACAGAATGGAGAATGTGTTAAAAGAGAAAAAGCTGGTCTGAGGTTTCCTTTTTCCATTTGACCTCATAGACGCTCCAACCTGGCGTTTATCTCTTCTCCAATTTCTATGATCGCGTAGTAGCCTTTGAAGAGCGGCCCGGGGTTTATTACCGGGGTTTCTCCAATTCTGTCGACGCCCCTCGCCTCGTGGATGTGGCCGCAGATGACCAAGGGGGGCTGCCTCTCCTCGATGAAACTCCTCAACGCCTTACTGCCGACGTGAAGTCCGGAGCGAACTTTGTCAGTTACTGTGTTGTAGGGTGGAGCGTGGGAGAGTATCACGTCTCCCTTTTGGTAGTTCCTCTCAAGAATCCCGTGGATTTCTTCTTCGGTTAGCTCCCATATTGTGTTGAAAGGGGTGATGTTTGAGCCACCGACTCCAACGACGCCCAGTCCGTTGAGCTCAACCCGCTTGTTGTGGACAGAGATTCCAAGTTCTTCCAAAAGCTCTGGCACGTCCCTGCCGTCGCAGTTGCCGTGGACAGCTATGATTGGCTTGCCGAGCTCCAAGAGATGCCTCAGAATCCTCCTGGCCGTTTCAGCACCGCTGAAGTTGGTTACGTCCCCTGCAATGAGCAGGGCATCGAAGTCCTCCGCAGAGAGCCTTCTGGAGAACTTCTCGACCATTTCGAGGTTTCCATGGAGGTCAGTTATAGCGACAAGCCTCATTGCTACCACTCCAGAACAAAAAATGATGAAAGACTCAGAAGTACATGCCCATCTCCTCGGCTATCTTCCTGAGGCGCGCTATCCTCTTCTCCGTTGGCGGGTGGGTGGAGAACAACTCGGCAACACTCATCCCCCTGAAGGGGTTCACTATGAACATGTGAGCGGTGGCTGGGTTGCCTTCGCTCATAGGCCTGTATCTTACCGCGGCTTCAATCTTTTCGAGTGCCCTCGCGAGGGCCCACGGCTTGCCGCTTATTCTGGCCCCAGTTTCGTCCGCCAGGTACTCCCTTGAGCGGCTTATTGCCATCTGTATCATCATCGCCACTATCGGGGCGAGGATGGCTATGAGGATAGCAGTGATCACGTTGCTTCCGTCCCTGTCGTCCCTGCCAAAGCCGCCGAAGATGGCTATCCACCTCGCCCAGTAGGCGAGGTTAATTATGGCCCCAGCCAGGGCTGCCGCTATTGTGCTTATGAGTATGTCCCTGTTCTTTACGTGGCCCAGCTCGTGAGCTATGACTCCTTCGAGCTCGTCCCTGTCGAGAATCCTAAGGAGGCCCTGGGTAACCGCCACTACCGCGTGCTTAGGATCCCTGCCAGTTGCGAAGGCGTTTGGCGTCTCGCTGGGAATTATCGCAATCCTTGGCGTGGGAATGCCCGCCCTTTCGGCGAGCTTTCTGACTATAGCGTAGAGCTCTGGAGCCTCGCTCTCGTCCACTATCCTTGCCCTATACCAAGCTAGCACTATTTTGTCGCTGTACCAGTAGGAGAAGAAGTTTATCGCCAGCGCGAAGAGGAACATCAGGAAGGCCGCGTCTTGGCCGCCTATGACGTAGCCGATGGCCATCAACAGGCCAGTGAGGAAACCCATGAGCAGGCTTGTTCTCAACCAGAGCCCAAGTCCCATTCTATCACCTCCTCAGATATTCTACTATATCGTCAAACCTGTCACTCCAGTCTACAATTCCAACGCGCCTTTTAACTCCCCCCTCCAAGAGGTGTACTATTTCCTCCACGATTTCTTCGGGAGTTTTTCCAGTTGTATCCACTTCAATCACGTTCTCGTTCTCTTCCAGAGCCTCAACCAGTATCTCGTCTATGAGCTCGGCCTCCACATTCTCCCCTACCTTTTTCTTTAGGTAGTCCCTCTCAATTAAACGTTGCGCCACAATTTTGGGGTCTGCCCTCAGGACTATCACGAAATCCACCGGAACGTAATGGCTCAGATGACCGTCTATGACCACGTTCTTCCCAATGGTCTCGTCCATGATCTCGGCGAGCTCATCAACGTCTATCTCGATTTCATCGCCAACCCTCTTGCCTATCCCGTGTTCGACCGCGAAGTCTTTTACACTTGTGTACTCGTAGCCCAGCCTCCCGGCGAGCAGTTTTGAGACTGTTGTCTTCCCAACTCCGGGCGTTCCTGTTATTGCTATCCTCATGCCCTCACCAGTTTTAATAACCACAAGTAGGTTTTTAAACCTATGGTCTCGCTTCGACACTTGTCGATTTCGACTTTAGTAGAAAACGAAAGACTTATAAGGTTTGGGGCCTCCAATTATGGCAAGGTGAGTAGTATGAAGCGGCTGAAATCCACTCTACTTCAGAAGAGGCTTCAGCTAGTAAGGGAAAGGAAAAAGATGCTCCTCCTCGAGGAGGCCAGGCTGGTTAGACTTTCCCGCCAGAAGAAAATAGCTGCGGAGGTTCTTTCCAAGGTTAGGAAGGAGAAATTCCAGGTCTTGATGGAAGAAGCAAGGCTCATAAGAACCCTTAAGCAGAGCGGCTACCCGGCCGTCTGACTCCCTCAACTTTAAAAACTTTTAAAGAAAGGGGAAACGCTCAGAAGACGGTGAGCTTGTCCTCAAGAATCATCTTCTGAATCTTGGTTATGTCGGCGAGCCAAGCGTCGGCTATCTCGTAGGCGGGCTTCTGTATGGCATCGATGCTGTAGCCCTTCTTAGGTATCACCTGGATGCTGGCAACAAGCGGCTCGTCAATCGGCTTGCCTATCTGGCTGAGTATCCTGACGTAGACCTCCTCGACGCCCTCGACCTGCTCCGCTATGTCGTTGGCGATGAGCATCGAGAGGAGGTTGTAAATCTTTCCAACGTGGCTGACCGGGTTCTTTCCAGCGGCGGCCTCCATGCTCATGTGCCTGTTTGGAGTGATGAGGCCGTTAACACGGTTGCCTCTACCAACGGAACCGTCGTCGCCGGCCTCGGCTGAAGTTCCGGTGACGGTGATGTAGTAGATGCCCTTCTCCGTGTCGTCGGCGGTGTTGACGTAGATGTTGACCTTCCTCTCGGTGTGGGCCTCGGCGACGCCCTTAGCGGCCTCGTAGATAGCCTGCTTGACGGCAAAGTACTCTCCAGGGTTCTGAACCTCGCTGTCGACTATGGCGGCGGCTATAGTTATGTCTATTTCATCGCCCCTCCTGAGGCCCATGACCTTTATGTCCTCACCAACAGCCGGCCACTTCTTCTTGAACTCGTCGCTGTTGAGCAGCTTTTCGGTCTCAAGGACTATCCTCTCGGTTTCGCTAAGTGGAGCGTAGCCGACGCCGAAGGAGGTGTCGTTGGCAAGCGGAATCGGAGTTTCCTTGGCCTTGTTGAAGACTCCAACGAGGTCAACGCTTCCCTGGCCTACGCGGGAGTCGATAACGATGTGGTAGTCGAGATCAAGGTGCCTGACGGCATTCTTCAGGTACTCCCTGGCAGCCTTTATTGCGACCTCGTGAACGGGGAACATCTCCCTATCGACTATCTCGACAGCCCTACCGGAGAGGAGAATGTAAATTGGCTTGATGACCTCACCGCCACCGAAGCGCGGGTAGGCCTTACCGCCAACGACCTCGACCTGGTCGGTGTTGTGGTGGAGAATAATTCCATATCTCTTTAGGTACTCTCTGCTGAGAGCCCTGCTAACGGCCTCGGCTATACCGTCGGCTATACTGTCTGGGTGGCCTATCCCCTTTCTTTCGACGAGCTCGACCTTCTGCATCTCCACAGGAGTCCTCACGAGCTCCTCAACCACTATGTTCCTAACTTTTCCGGCCATGAGCGTCACCTCAACTTTGTTGTCTTGGACGGGTCTGTTCATCAGCTTATATAATTTTCGGCATGAATTAGGGAGACTAATATTCTTCACAGTTATGAAATCCGAAACCCTTAAAATTCTCCTCGAAAATTCTCCATAACGAGTAAGCATCCGACGCCGCTCGGCAGCCCGGCCGTGGGAGCTTCCCGAGGGGATGCTGTGAGCACGGTGGACGGCCGAGCGAACAGGGCTTGGCCTCCGGACCGCTCGAGACCGCCTTCCGGCTTTCAATGAAGGCGGGGGATCAGCCAAGCCCACATTTTTAAGGACTTCCCCCAACTTTTTCTGGTGAAAGCATGGGACTGAAGAAAATAGTCTCTGAGATTAGAGCCGTTCTCGACGAAAAGGACGCCCTCAGGGAAGAAGCATTGAAACTCACGAGAGAGATCGTAAGACTGGGCGGGGACACTATAAAGGCCCTCCACAGGGGAGAAATTGGGAAAGCCGAGGAGAGACTCAAACTGGCACGCGAGAAAGTTGCACAGCTGAGGAAGAGACTGGCCGACCACCCGGACCTCTACTTCAGCGGCTATGTCCAGAGCGCCCACCAGGAGTTCGTTGAGGCGACGCTCTTCTACAGCTACATCGCTGGGAGGGACTTCCCGTCCCCGGGAGAACTCGGAGTTCCAGCGGCGGACTATGCCCTGGGTATAGGAGACTTCATTGGCGAGCTGAGGAGACATTTCCTGCGGTTGCTCCTTGAGGGCAAACTGGGTAAGGCTGAGGAAGTTTACAGATTCATGGAAGATGCCTACGAGGAGCTCATGACGCTCGAATATCCAAAAGGTCTTGTAAACATTCGCCAAAAGCAGGATCAGGCAAGACACATCCTCGAGAGAACTCTCGAAGATTTGACGAGGGCGAAGCTGAGCAAGAGCCTAGAGGAGAAGCTCGAAAAAACTCTAAAGGATTAGCTAATTACATAATTAGGTGATTAAGTTATTATAGAATTAAACAAAAAACTCGAGAGGATTGCAGAAGTTCAGTGGAAGCTCGCCGCCAGGGTAGTCGAGAGGCCGCTCAAACTGGAGGACATCGAAACAGTTGGGGCAGTTGATGTTTCCTACAGGGGAAGCCTCGCAAGGAGCGCTTTCATCCTGTGCTCTTTTCCTTCCTGCAAAGTTCTGAAATCCAAGGTTATGGAAACCGAAGTTAGCTTTCCTTACGTTTCGACGTTCTTTTTCCTCAGGGAGACAAGGTCAGTTCTCTTGGCCCTTCGCGGTGAAGAGTTCGAGGTCCTGCTCGTCGAGGGCCACGGAAGAGCACACCCAAGGGGCTACGGACTGGCCTCCCATATAGGTCTCCTACTCCATAAACCAACCATAGGCGTCGCCAAAAGGCCCCTGCGCGGCGTTCCTGAGGAATCCTTCGTGAGGGTGGGAAAAGTTTATGTAAGCGTCGGACATCTAATCGATTTGAACTCTGCTGTGAGAATAGTTGAAGCTCTACTAGAGCGAGGCTATCCAAAGCCGCTAAAACTCGCTGATAGGCTCTCAAAGAGGGGAATCCTATGAAAAGGCTCAAACTGCTAGTCACGCTCGCAAAAAAGGGTGCAATAGGTGAAAAAGTCAAGATAACTCTCAGGGAGCTCGCCGATGAGCTAGGAATATCTCCCCAATCGGTTCTCAGACTGCTAGACGAGATGGAGAAGGAAGGCCTAGTCTCCAAAGAGGTCCTAGGCAGGAAAACCTACGTCGAGATAGACCATGAGGGACTAGCGTTCCTCGAAAGCCTCTGCGATGCCATCTCCGAGGCGCTCTACAACGGGGTAATAATAGGAGAGGTAATCTCAGGAATCGGAGAAGGGGCCTATTACGTTAAGCAGTACGCCCACTTAATAAGGGAGTACCTCGGTTTCGATCCATATCTCGGAACGCTCAACATCAGGGTTCTCTTCCCGAAGACAGTTTTCGACGCCCTCTGTGGTGTCAGGCCTGTTGTACTCCCGGGCTTCACCAAGGATGGCAGAACCTTTGGGGACGTCAAGGCCTACCGCATTAGGATCAACGACATAGAGGGTGCGATAGTGGTACCCTCGAGAACCGTCCATCCGCCCAGAATAGCTGAAATAATAGCTCCCGTCTATTTGAGAGAAGCACTAAACCTTAAGGACGGGTCGAGAATAACTCTAAGGGTCGTGAAAGGATGATGGAGGAATGGAAGTCCATCCTAACAGGAGCGGGAATCGGGTCGTTTCTTGGATTCATCGTGGCAGTGGCACTTTACTCCACCCTCAACAACGATGGTTCGGTATACTTGATATACGTGGGCATGCTCATCGGTGCACTCCTCGGCATTAGGTACAGGATTAAGGTCAACGCCTCCGCCTATTCCTTTCCCTTTGGTTTTGCGGTCACTGTTATCCTAGCTGGCATCTGGATGGTAAGGGACGTAAAGCCGACCGAGGTCTACCTGTTCCTGGCCGCAGTGATGACTATAATGCTCTTCATAAAATCCGAGGGTCTTTTAGACATGTTCCTCGTACCTATAACATACTTCGGGGGCTTTACCGTGGCTATGCTGGCCTTTAAGGGCTACCAGCCGCTCCAGGAGATGGAAGGTGCCGTTGTAAGCCTCTTTGTGGTTGGTGTGATGGGGGCGATCTTAGCATTCTTTGCGGTCTTCGCGAGGTGGGCCTTTACAAAAGCGAAGAAGATCCCACTGAGGTAACGTTTAAATATGTTCGCCAGTAACCTACTCTGGTGGTTAGAATGGTGATGCGCCTCTCGAGGCTCTACGGAAAGCAGATTTACAACACCAGGGGCTACTATGTCGGCTACGTCGACGAGGTCCTCATTGAGATAGACAAAGGACGCGGGAAAATCCTTGCCCTCGGACTGCCTGGCGAGAAAGTCGGCGTTCCCTACGATAGGGTCACGGCGATAGGCGACATAATCCTCGTAAGGTCAAAAGAAGAGTGAGGCTAAGCCTCTTTAACTTTTAATGCCTCAAGGAACTTTTCCGTTATTGCCTCTTCTGCCAGCCTTAGAAGAGAGCTCTTGTCCTTGGCTAGCTTGAAAATCCCGAGGGGAATCCTCGCACCACCGGACTGGGCATGGCCACCGCCACTTCCGATGTCGCCAAAGGCTTCCCTGAGAACTGCCCCGATATTGACCCTGACGTCGCGCGTTCTGGCTGAAATCTCAATCCTGTCGTCAACGATGCCGAAGACGAGAACCGTCGTTATTCCCTCCAGCCTCAGCAGGAAGTCCGCCGATTCTGCTATGGCGTCGCGGTTGGTGATGAACCCAACGTTGGAAATAACCACGTTCTTGTAGATGCGCCTGTTCATTATGGCCTTTGCGAGTATCTCGCAGTCTCAGTGGATATGTCCGGGTGCTCTATCTTATCGAGGAGCTCATAGTCCACCTTCTCGGCTAAGAACTCAATGGCCTTCAAATCGACATGACTGAGTTTGGAGAACTTTTTGGTGTCGATATATACGCCATAGAACAGAGCCGTCCCGAGGATGTGGTTAACCGAGATGTTGAGCATCCTCAGATATTCTGCCAGTATTGCGGAGGAGGAATAGACCTCGGGCCTTATGTCAAGGAAGGCATCCTCGGGAAGAAGCTCCTGAAGGTGCTGGAGGATTTGATGATGGTCGATGAGAACTTTTATCTTTTCGTAGTCACTCTGGTCGAGTATCGTCAGGTTTCCATTGGGCTGACAGTCAACGAGGGCTATGAAGGGGTAGCGCCTCAGCTCATAGGAGCCGCGGGATATTTTCCTGAGCTCTACTCCGAGGAGGTTCACAAAGGCCCTGTTCTCGTGGTGGGTTATCTCGCCACCGTAGACTATCTGGGTCTTGAATCCGAGTGTCCGAGCTATGACGCTCAGGGCTGTGGCGCTTGCTATCGCGTCTGGGTCAGGGTTGTCGTGTATGACAATGAGAATGGAATCCCCCTCGTTCCGAAGCTCCTTGAGCTTCTTGACGAGAAGGTTGGCGTTTTTCTTTTCTCCGAGCATCCCAACTGTCCTTACCATTGCATCTTTGAGTGCAGCCCTTGGAGAGATCGCATAGTCCACTTTGACCTCTGCCTCAAACTCCTCATTTATCTGAGAGATGAGTTCATCAAGGCTTATTTCGTCAGGTAAGACAGTCAGAATAGGAATTTCTTTGTTGTTTGTATGTATGACGTAGACGGTTTTTTTGATTGTATCGACGTTCATCGTCGTGATTATAGCCATCTCGGCTCTCTCAATTCCAGCTTTCAGGAGTGTAGCTGTGTATGAGAAATCACCTTGAATTACCTGAAAACCGCTCTCTTCAAGGGCCTTAGCCCGAAGCTCGTCTTTTTCAATGATTATAATCTCAAATTCCCCCTTGAGAGACTCAGCTATTGAGCGGCCGATTGCGCCACCCCCGAGTATCAGCACCCTCATGTTTCTCACCTTTTGCACGATAATGTTTAAATATAAGCGCTAATATACTAAGACGGTGAATCCCCTTGGGATTTCTTTGATAGAAGGATATATATAGCTAATGGTGATGAGGATGCAGCTGCCAAACAAGCAACCACTCATGGAGAACGTTGTAGTAACTTCGGTAGGGGAACTGGGAGGCCCCATACAAAAAGCTCTCTCTGAGGGAAGCGGAGCGTTTCTTAAGATATTCGCCAAGGACGCGAGCGGAAAGTACTACGTTACTGTTCTCTTTGACAGATCCAAGATCTTGGCTGCAGAATGTCTGCTGGTGGACAAAAAGGAGAATCTGGTCGGGGAAGAAGTAATTAGACTGTTGAAGTCATTCATTGGTAAACCCTTGGTCGTTGATGTTTATGCCCTCGATGATCTGGAAATAAAGCTGTCGATAGCGGATAACGTTGATGTATACGTCCAGACCCCGAAGATTCCACTAGACGAGCTGTTTAAGGTGAAAGCTCCCCCTGAGAAACCAACAAAGAGGGAGGAAGTAGCGGCCATAGCTGCAGCCGAGGCTGCCCCTGTGATACCAAAGCCAACCCCCATCGAGGAAGTTATGGAGAAAAAAGTTAAGGAGAAACTTCGAGAGGTTGCAAAGGAAGGGCCAAAACCCGCCCCAGTAACGAAGCCCGAGGTTATCATTAACTTAACGGGAGGGACCATTCCCGAGAACGCGTTCCAGATATATGCAGAGGACCTCCTAAAGGAGGCCAAGAAAATAAAAGGTCTCAGAATCCACAGGATTGAGTTCGATGCCAACATTGGTGAGGGTGTCGTTTACCTCAACGTTCACATCCAAGGTTCCTCGGACGGAAGCGCAAGGGATATCGAGATAGCGGAGAAGAGAATGCTCCACGCGGTCAGCAAGTATGCTCTAGTTCTCCTTAGAGAAGCGGAGATTAAGCCAATAATCAGGGACGTCAGTATTGTCATTGACGGTGAGGAGTTCAAACCTCAGGAGATAGTTGACAGGGACAAAAAGAAGACTGGCAACGTTACGAAGGACGGGAGGATAACCCTCTCAGTTCTTGAAGATGTCTGGCCGTACTTCAGTGCCTACGCCAGGACTGTCATCACCGAAATAGAGAGCGCCGAGATAAGGATCAAGAAGGCCCACTTCGACGTAAAGGGACGTAGGGAATTTGAAATAAACCTCTCTATGGCGGCGGAAACGAGAATGTCAAAAGACGAAGTCAGGAGAATCGTGAAGGATGTTCTCAGCAGACACGCAAGGGAGCTCAGCAGGAGCATAAAGAGGTATATAACAGTTCACAACATCGAGATCGAAATTATCACTCCCGAAGTTACGGCATCTTCCACTACCCACGCTGCCACAGTCGGCACTTCAAGCAAAACCGCCGAAATCCTTGCCAAAAAGGCACTCCTTGAGAAAGAAGTTGAACAGCTCCTCAAGCAGGCGGGGATAGAAGAGCTCTCAGCACTCACGGAAGAGAAAAAGAAGGAAGCTGAAGAAGCAATGCTCAAGAGCCGCATAGAACCTGCTGTAGAAACCCTCAAGAGCAGGATACACGCTGAGCTCAAGCTCGTTCCGAGGGTCACCTTTAAGTGGCTCAAGATGAACCACGAGGTCAGGGGCTCGACTGTCTACGTTGACATCGAGGCTAGCTTCCTGAGAGAGAGCGTTGGGGGACTCTTCGGCTCATTCTCTGGGGTCTCCGACGATAGGATACGCAGGGACGTTGCGGAAACTATAAACAGGGTTATAAAAGAAGTCTCAAGGGAGCATGGAATCGGAATGGTCCTTCGGAAGCTCAACGTTATTATCCACTGATTATTTCAATCTTTTTCAGCACTCAAGATCGTCATCATCCTGACGTCAGTTCTGCCGAGGTCATCATCTATGTTACCATGGCTGGGCCCCCTTATAACATTGACCCCGCTGACTTTTAGTCCGTCATCGAAACGTTAAGTTTTTAAGCTGAAAGTTTCCCGATGGATACATGAACACCTTAATCCTCGGCGTTCTCGCGGCGCTTACCTCGGCGTTCTCCTGGGCAGCCTCAACGATACTGATAAAGGCAGGCATGAGGAACAAAAGCCCAGTGGCCGTCAATATATTCCGCCTCTACATCGTTTCCGTAATGTTCGCGGTCATATTCCTGTTCAACGGCACGTTATCGCAAATAGAATCCCTTTCCTGGAAGCTTCTTCTGGTAGCGTTCTTTTCCGCCCAGTTCGGCTTTGTCATAGGGGACTACTTCTACTTCAACGCCCTCAATCTCATGGGTGTCTCTAGAACAGTGCCGATAACCTCGACCTATCCCCTCTGGACGATACTGTGGACGTTCCTGTTCCTTGGAAGGAACATCAGCCCCCAGGTGTTACTTGGAGCGATATTCGTAGTTGCGGCAATAATAGTCGTCAGAAAGGCCGAGGAAGAGGAGCACCTGAACCCCAAAGGCTTCGTCTTCGCCCTCCTCGCACCGCTCTCCTGGAGCTTCGCCATACTCACTATGGACTGGCTCACCGGGAGTATGGACGTTCTTACTTTAGCTGGAATCAGGATGATGTTCGCGGCCATCGGAGTTTCGCTGTTTCTACCGAGATACGGTTCCGAGCTGAGAGAGATAACGAAGCGCGAGGCGACGCTCCTCATAGGTGCCGCAATCAGCGGGCTGATGCTCGGGCAGTACCTCTTCGTCTACTCCGTCAATCTCGTCGGCTCCCAGATAGCGGCGCCAGTTTCCGCCATAAACCCAATCATAGCCTCGGCCCTTGCAATCCTGCTCCTGAAGGAGCCTCCAAACAAAAGGATAATAGAAGGTCTCGTTCTGGCCGTTCTTGGGGTCATCCTGATTTCCACCGCATGATTCGCTAACCTTTTTAAGGCTTTTGAATATAGAGAATACTGCCGACAGCGAGGGTACAATCGTACCCTCGTGGGGCTCGGACGAACCCGCACCCCCAACGCGTCGGGTTGGGTGAGGGGGCTGTGCTCACGCCGAGCCCACAAGGCCGGTGCATCCACCCGCGCGAGCGAATGAACGCGGGCCTCTGTCGCCGGCCCACAGCTTTTCCACCCTCTTCTAAACCGTAAAACGGTGCTCTGGACAAAACTTATAACCCAGAAGACTACAGTCAATAACTGGTGGTTATTTATGGTGATAATACCCCGCCCCATAGACCCCCGAGAGATAAGGCGAATTCGAAAGGAATTAGGAATAACCCAGGAGGAGCTCGCCGAAAGGGCAGGAGTGACACAGGCTTACATAGCTAAGCTTGAGGCGGGAAAGGTCGACCCCCGGCTGTCCACGTTTAATCGAATTCTTCAGGCCCTTCTCGAGTGCAAAAAGGCCCAGCTTAGGGCTAAAGATGTTATGTCCTCCCCGGTCATCTCCGTCAAGCCTTATGAGAGTGTGGAAAACGTCATAAAGATAATGAACGAGCACAACATTTCTCAGATTCCGGTGATAGCTGGCAACAAGGTCGTTGGCTCGGTTACAGAGCGAACCCTCATCAGGCAGAGCCTGGAGTACGAGGACATCTACGACAGGAAGGTTATGGAGGTTATGGAGGAGCCCTTCCCGATAGTCAGCGAGGACGAAGACCTAGAGGTCGTGAAGTATCTCTTAGAGGAACACCCGGCCGTTCTCGTCCAGGACAAGGAGGGAAGAATGACGGGGATAATCGCGAGGGTTGACATATTCAGGATTGGGAAAGAAAAAGAGTAGTCTTCATCTCTCTTTTTGCCCGAGTTTTTGGAAAAGCTCCCCCAGCATCGTGATATCACCACATTTTTGAAAAGCCTCTTCAATGGGAGTATATTCTTTCCCAACTTTTTACGTTTTTAGACTTTTGAAGGCGTCTGCATGAAAATGTTTTTATCGTCCACACACAAACATCTACAAGATTAGTTGCCCCATAATGGGGGGACGGATTGTGAAAAAGGTGTTATTTCCCATGGTTCTAATCCTCATCGGGGTCTTCTCCCAGTGCGTCGGGGCAACCACAATAGCCGTTGATATATCGCACGATGAAGGAACGATTGCACTGGTTGCCTCGATAGTTGACCCAACGACGGGTAAGATCGTGGCGGAGGGGATTATTCCGACCCTCTCCTGGTACGACTGGTCGTACTTCGGATACGAGCCAGAACTGGAAAACGCAGGCGTAACGAGGTTGGGAGATGCCATAACCTACGACGCCCTGAAGGACGTGGACATGCTGATAATCGGCCAGCTTGGGGAAGGGCTTTCCCAGGAAGAGATAGACGCGATAGTGAAGTGGTTCTCCGAGGGTGGAAAAGTCCTATGGGTGGCAGGGGATTCGGACATCAAAACCGGTGCCTACATCCAGGACAACGCAAACCGGCTCCTCGCGGCAATTCCAAATGCCAGGCTCAGGTTTGACTACGCGACAGCCACCGACACATTCAGCAACGCAGGAAAAAGCACTTACGTAGCCGGCTACGTCAGAGTGGACCTGCACACCCCAGACGCTTCAATCCTCAACCAGGGCTACCACTCCGAGGTCGGCAAGGTGCTGTTCCACGAACCGGGTGTTCTGGCATGGGTTGATGAGAACGGCAAGTGGCATCCCCTTATCGCCGGGGAAATCCCGGAGGGAGTATACAGAATAATCACCACGAGCGGCAACGGCATGATAGAGGACTACTCCGCCCCCGAGCCAATGGCATACAGGACATGGGAAAAGGGCCTCTTCACGCTTTTAGCCGTGGAGTTCGTAAAGCTCCCGAACGGAAGGGAGAGCCTTCTTATCCTCAGCGTCGAGAGTCCCTACGGGAGCCCAGTGCCTATCTGGGTGAACCGCTATGGTCCCTACCTGTTTGACGGCCAGCAGTTCGTCACAAATCTCCTCCGCTGGGCTACCCTGCAGGCCTCAAACCTGAAGCCAGAAGAAGAAACGATTACACTAAGCACCACGGCGACCACAGGTACCACAACCACAACGACAACAACATCCACAATCACTCCAACTTCGATGGTTGGTGCAACTTCATCCACCACAACAACAGAAGACTCCGGAGGAATCCCAGCGTGGGGCATCGGCCTCGTCGTTGTTCTACTCCTGGGGGCCGTTATCCTTGCGTTTCTCATGATGAAGAGGCGGTGACTGTTCTTCTTTACTTCCCCACATTTTTCTCAACCTGGCCAAAATATCCAACAAGCTTATATACCACCACCCCAACCACTCATGGACAAATAATCCAGGTGATACCAATGAGGCGAACCGCGGTGATTTTGTTCCTCGTTCTGATGCTCGGAGCTGTGGTGGCATCGGGATGCATAAGCTCCACTGAGACCACCACAACTTCAAGTACCACCTCGCCAAGCACCGAATCTCCCGCCACTACAACGAGCACAATGACAACAACCACTACCACTGCAACCGAGACACAGTATTATCCAATCACAATAACAGACTTCGCCAACAGGACGGTTACCATTGAGAAAGAACCCCAGAGAATAGTCTCCCTCGCACCGAGCATTACAGAAAGCCTATTTTACATCGGAGCCGGTGATAAGGTGATTGGAGTTACAGACTACGACGACTTCCCGCCCGTGGTCAAGAACATCACGAGTGTTGGGGGCTACGGTCAGTACGCCAACATTGAAGTCATAGCGTCCCTTAATCCAGACCTCATCCTCGCGGACAGCTTCTCCATGGTAATACTGGACGACCTAGAAAAGATAGCACCGGTCGTCATCATTGACCCCAAGAATCTCACAGACATATACAGGGGCATAGAGCTCCTTGGCAAGATAACCAACCGTGAAGAGCAGGCCAAGCTCGTCGTTGCTGACATGGAAGCTAAAGTGAACTACATAACCTCAATAGTGGCCAACCAGAGCAGGCCCAAGGTGCTCTTTATTACATGGTGGAACCCGCTCTATGTTCCAGGCAACGGCACCTTCCAGAACGACCTCATAGAGCTTGCGGGAGGAGAAAACATATTCGCTGATGTGAGTGGCTGGGTGCAGGTCAGCATCGAGCAGGTTCTAGAGAGAGACCCCGACGTGATAATACTATCCGCCCACGCAGGCATCACCGCGGAAGAGCTCTGTAGCACCGAGCTCGCGAACACCAATGCAGTCAAGAACGGCATGGTTTTCACAGTCAGCGACGACAACCTCGTCTCAAGGCCCGGACCGAGGATAGTCTACGGATTAGAGGAAATTGCTGAGTTCCTGCACCCGGAGCTCTTCAACTACCAGCCACAGCCACTTGTCTGCAACGCAACTTCTTCGGCATCTGGCTGAGCCTTTCCTTCTTTTTCTCTTGGCAAAGGTTAAAAACCATCCCCCCAACGTTTTTCGGTGATACTATGGAGAGAAAGACGTTTTATCGCTTGCTGCTTGCCGTCGTTCTTGTCCTCACGTTCATATACACATTGGGACTTATAGGAGTGGTTCCCTTCGAGATGAGCTATTACATAACCCTGTTCATGGTGATGCTTTTCATCTATCTCCGCTTTGATGCAAAGGCGAGGGGAGACTGAGATGCCCTTCGCTTGACGAGCAAAGCGCGTTGAGAAGTCCTATTAACCCCCTGTAACCTCAAAATTGGGCCCTTGGCCTGGTAGGCTGGAGAGAAAATCGTGAGGAAGAATAATGATTGCTCGCGCTTGCGATTTTCATACACGGCTCGGGGTTTAGAAACCTTGCCAATAACTAAAACTGCATCATTGTTTTGTGAGAACACGGAAGACCACAATGACCAAGAGAACTCAAAATTGAAAAGATGGAGGTGAAGCAGATACTTCACTTGCTAAGCGGATAGAGTGAGTCGCGGTAGATGGCCGCGACAGTCTTCCTGGTAGCCTCGATCGGGGCAAGCGAGAGCAACAGGTCGAGGCTCGGGGTGGTCATGGCGAGTTCGGTGAGCTTGTCAACGTCTCCTCGGTGAATCCTACGTCGGTGAGCTTCTGAGTAATTCCGATGTTGAAGAGCCACTCTTCAACCCTCTTTGCAACGAGCTCAGCCTCTCCCGGGACCCCCTTGGCCTCCGGGACGAGCGGCCTGTAGACCTCGGCGAGTACCCTGGCGGTGGCCGGGTAGATGTGCTTGATAACCGCCGGCAGGAGCATGGCGAGGCCGAGTCCATGTGGAAGGTCTGGCTTCACGGCGCTGAGCGGGTGCTCGAGGGCGTGTGTGAAGTGGAGCAGGCCGTTGTCGAAGGATATGCCCGCTATCGCGGAGGCGTAGAGCAGGTAGTACCTAGCCTGCAGGTTGTTCGGGTGAGACAGGGCCTCCGGGAGGTAGTCGAATATCAGCCTGGCGGTCTCCTGGGCTAGGAGTATCGAGTACGGGCTGGCGACCTTGGTGGTGGCGGCCTCGGTGATGTGGTTGAGCGCATCAATGGTTACGTAGCGAGTCTGGTCGGCTGGAAGCTTGGTCATGAGGGCGGGGTCATCAATCGAGTAGAGCGGGTAGATACAGTCGTAGGCTATGGCCGGCTTATACTCCTTCTCAGGAATCGAAGCCACCGCGAACCTGTCAACCTCAGTTCCGGTTCCGTGGGTAGTGTTCACGGCTATGATGGGCTTGGCCTTCGTTGGGGTGAACTTAAGCTCGTAAAGGTCCCTGGCAGTCTTGTCGGTGTAATCCAGCAGAATCGCAACGCTCTTGGCGCTGTCTATTGGACTTCCGCCACCAATGCTAATAACGGCCTGGGCTCCGAACTCTTTACCGAGCTGAGTGGCCTCATCGACCATATCAACGGTCGGGTTCGGGCCGACCTTGTCGTAGTGAACGTACTCAATGCCGTACTCCTCAAGGGCGGGCTTGACAACGTCCCAAGCGCCACACTTCTTGTATGAGCTCTTTCCAGTGACGAGGATGACCCTGCTTATGCCGCGGTTTTCCTTGAGGTCCTTAGCTATATCGTGAAACTTGTTAATAGCTCCAACACCAAAGTATGTCATGGATCTGCAGCGAAGTTCGAACACCTGATTTATGGGGATCTGGGACTCCCACAACATTGTACATCCCTCCAAATGTGTTCATTTGTAGTTATTTCGGGTAGGATAAAAACCTTTCTACAACAAGAAATGCATAACCAATAGTTTTTAACAAAATATCTAATAAAATCTAGTTTTTTTAACTAAAATGACAAACAAAAGCATAAAACTATTACGGAAATTATATTACATAGACTTGTTTTCTTTTTTGAATAAACTAAAACGCTTAAATTTAACACACAGGACTTTCAGGTCATACCTGTGGGTTCTAACAAAACAATAAAAAGGTCAAAACAGATGAGTAATTAAAGCATCCTCCCAACACCTTCCATGTCTACGGCAGCTATCATCTCGCGTGCTATCCTCTCGGCAGTCCTGCGTCTTATCCTGTCCTCGACCTCTTCGGGCTTTCCAAAGAATATTGCCTCTGCGGGACACATCTCGGCACAGGCAGGTTCCATGCCAAGCCTTCTCCTGTCGGCACACATATCGCACTTCGTGACTGCCTTAGTCTTGACGTCAAAGCTCGGCACGCCAAACGGACAGACGGCAAGACACATGTAGCAGCCTATGCACCTGTCAGGGTTTATTATGATGGCTCCGTCGCTGTCGCGGTAAATTGCACCTGCAGGACAGACGTCTATACAGGGTGCCCTCTCGCAGTGGCGGCAGTTTATTGGAATCGGAAGTCCGGTGACAGTGTAGTAAATCCTTATGTTGGGCTTGCCACCATGAGGAAGTCACAGACTGCCTCACACGTCTCACCGCCAATACAAAGGCTGTAATCAACGTGAAGGATTCTCTTCGTCATTCCCATCACCTCCCCATCAGCCACATGTGCATGGCCTCAGCAGCATACAAGCCATCCTTAACAGCCTTACCAACCGTTGACGGGCCTAAAACAACGTCTCCTGCGGCAAAAACACCTTCCCTGCTCGTCATGTGCCTATTATCAACTACGATCCTGCCCTTCTTATCGACGGCTATATCGATCTCTTCTGCGAAGGGTGGAGTGGGGCTCTGACCGACGGCGAAGATGACATAATCCACGTCTATCTGGAAGTTCGAACCTTCTACTGGAACAGGCCTCCTCCTGCCGCTCTCGTCGGGTTCACTGAGCTTGGTCTTCACCAGCTCCACAGCTCTGACCTTTCCGTTCTCACCTATTATCCTGACCGGCATCGTTCTCTCCAGCCACTTCACACCCCTCTGCTGGAGGAGGTTAATCTCATAGGCCCCCGCAGGAGCCTCCCTTATCGTCCTGCGGTAACTGAGGTACACCGTATCCGCTCCGAGGAGAACGCTCTCCAATGCAGCATCGACGGCTGTGTGACCAGCACCAACGACCAGCACTTTCTTACCCTCTACTAGTGCGACCTTGCCCCAATCCATGTGGCCGAGCTTGGCGCTCTTTATCCTAAAGAGGTACTCGAGGGCCGGGAAGACACCCTCAAGCTCCTCTCCCTCCATGTTTGGAATCCAGCACTTCCATGTTCCTGTTGCTATTAGTACAGCATCGTACTTCTCCACGAGTTCCTTGAAGTCTACCCTGTTCTCAACGAACTCGTCTCCTGATTCTCCTTCCAGATTCCCAAAGTACACTTTGGTTCTGGTGAAGAACTTGACATTGTAGACCCTTTCTAATTCTTCATAGCCTTCTCTAACGCGGTATATTGGAATCCTTAACTCTGGTATGCCAAATAGCATTAATCCTCCAGGCTCCGGCAACTTGTCGTAAACATGAACCTCATGACCTTGGCAGACAAGGTAGCCAGTTGCCGCCAAACCTGCCGGTCCGGCTCCGATAATGGCTATTTTCTTCCCAGTTGGTTCTGGTCTTTCCCTACACAGGAACGCAAACCTCATCCCGCTCATACTCATCACCCCAGGTAAGCCTCATATTTGTTGGCAACACCAAACAGCCTTTTCCTCTTGCAGTTATCACAGAGAAAGGCAATCTCTGGGTTTTCACCCAGCTCAATCAGCTTTTTTGCAAGATACTCGGCTTCCTCCTTCACGACGTTGAGCCTTTTCCCGCAGATGACACAGTAGGCAAACTCAAAGACCAGTCCCACTTTGTCCGGCTTCCCTTCCAGCGCCCCCATTGGACAGGCTTCGTTACACTCAAAGGAGCATTCTTCGCATTTCTTCGAGTCGAAGACTATCCTCCTCACACCATCTTCAAAAACTGAAATGGCCGAGTGGGGGCAGGCCTTTGCACAGACCCCGCACCCCACACAGAGCCCCACTTTCAGCACCGCCATCACCCGAAGTAGGCGAGCGTTTCAACCGCTTTCCTCTGGGCTTCGACGATGCGCTCAGCCTTGCGCTTCCTCTTCTCCTCCATCAGCTCGTTGAGGTCGGCGTAGATTATCGCATCAGTTGGGCAGACCGCAGCGCAGAACGGACCTTTGCCCTCCTTCCTTCTTTCGGCACATAGGTCGCACTTCACAGCCAGCTCTTTTATCGGGTCAACTATAGGAATCGCGTAAGGGCAGACAGCTGAACACATGTAGCAGCCGATACACTTAGACCTGTCTATCACAACTGCGCCATCTTCGTCGCGATAGATGGCCTTCGTCGGGCAGACTTCGATACACGGAGCCTTCTCACAGTGGCGGCAGTTGAGGGGAACCGCTATGTCCCTGAACTCATAGACCGTGATGAATGAAATTCCATGCTCTTTCTCACAGGCCACCTCGCAGGCGCGGCAGGCAATGCAACGCCCGAGGTTTATGAACAGCTTTTTCTCCATCTTCAGCACCCCCCGATCTTCTCCACCCTACAGGCGGCCACCTTCAGCTCAGGAATCTTCGCCTCTGGATCGAGGACATCGTTCGTGAGTATATTGGCCCCCCAGTGCCATGGAACTGCGATCACTCCTTCCGAGACATCTTCAGTAACGACCGCCCTGCAGGTGTAGCTTCCACGTCTCGTAACTATCCTTATCACTTCACCATCCTGTATACCCAGCTTCTCTGCATCTTTCGGACTTATCTGGGCGTACGGGCTGGACCAGCGCTTCTTCAGGCTCTCACTCCTGTTGCTCATCGTAAGTGTGTGGTACTGGCCGACGATGCGGAATGTCGTCAGTATGAATGGGTACTCCTCATCGGGCTCTTCTGCAGGTGGCTTGAACTCTACGGGGATTATGTTGGCCTTTCCGTCGGGGGTGGCGAAGCGCTCGACATGCAGCCTCGGCGTTCCAGAATGATCCTCGCTCGGGCACGGCCACTGCACACCCATAACCTCTCGCTTGAGCCTATCAGGGGTTATCCCACGGTACTGCGGAGCAACGAGGGTTATCTCCCTCGTAATATCTTCAACGTCTGAGTAGTCGAACTTTGGCAGGCCGAGAGCCTTTCCAAGCATCGTCAGTATCTCCCAGTCCGGTTTGGCTTCTCCCGGCGGCTCAATAGCCTTGAAGTTCCACTGGACGCGCCTCTCGCTTGCGGTAAATGATCCTTCCTTCTCGGCATATGCGGCTGCTGGGAGCACGTAGTGAGCCAGCTCGGCCGTTTCGGTGAGGAATATATCCTGAACAACAAGAAGTTCGAGGTTCTTGAGAGCCTCGATAACGTGCTTTGTGTTCGGATCGCTCATGACCGGATTCTCGCCCATTATGTAGAGTGCCTTCAACTCGCCTTTAGCAGCCGCATCAATCATCTCTGGAATGGTAAGGCCCGGCTTCGATGAGAGATCTTCAACGCCCCAAATTTCTGCCATGTACTTCCTCTTTTCGTCGTCAGTTACCTTCTGATAGCCTGGAAAGACGTTTGGCAAGGCTGCCATGTCACATGCTCCCTGAACATTGTTCTGACCGCGCATCGGGAAGAGACCTGTTCCTTCTCTTCCGACGTAGCCACAGATCAGAGCCAGATCAGCGAGGACCTTAACATTGGCCGCCCCAGTGACGTGCTGCGTCAGTCCCATTGCCCACATCACGATGCCCCGTCCGGCAGTGGCAAAGGTTATAGCGGATTCTCTGATAAGCTTGGCGGGGACACCGGTTATTTCCTCGGCGTATTCTGGCGTGTACTTCTGGACAACTGCTATGAGCTTCTCAAAGCCCTTCGTCCGGTTCATGATGAACTCCCTGTCATAGAGCCTTTCTTCAATGATGACGTGCATCATAGCGTTGGCTAGGACTATGTCCGTTCCAGGCTTAAGCTGGAGGTGCATATCGGCGAACCAGACAGTCCCCGTCTTCCTCGGATCTACGACGATTATCTTGGCTCCGTTGTCCCTCGCGCGGAGGATGTAGCGCATGAGAACCGGGTGGGTTTCTGACGGGTTGTATCCCCATATCAAGAGTACCTTAGCCTTGGGTATGTCTGTGTAGGAGCCGCTCTGAGCGGCAGCGCCAACCGTCTGAGCAAGACCGACAACCGTTGAGGCGTGACAGAGCCTCGCGCAGTGGTCGACGTTGTTGGTGCCCAGAAGGCGGGCTATTTTCTGCAGGAGGTAGTTCTCCTCGTTGGAACAACGGGCACTTGAGAAGAAGCCTAACGTATCCGGCCCGTACTTCTCGCGTATCTCCAGAAGCTTTTCAGCAATCTCCTTTATCGCCTGTTCCCAGTTTATCTCGACTAAGCCGTTTTCAGTTCTCTTGAGCGGCTTTTTCAGCCTATCTTTGTGTCTGAGGAAGTCAACGGCGGCGACACCCTTTGGACAGAGCTTTCCTTCATTAACACCACCAGGATACGGCTCTATTCCTATGGGCTGCCCGTTAAGAGTCTTTATGTAAAACCTGCACCCCATCCCACAGTATGGGCACAGGCCAATCTTAAACTCCTCCATCCGCACCACCGCCCCATCTTCATTTTGAACCTTCACAGCGCTCTCCTTACTAAATATGTCATCACAACTCCATAGACACTTATGATGAGTGGCACAAGCCATGTGGCAATGTTTCCGAGACCGCTGAGGGCGTAGGCTATTCCCGCTGGGATAGGCACTATGATAAAGACGAAGAGTGCCAGCACCTCGACGAAGTCAATCAGCTCTTTAATGGCATTTCTACCGTCAGCGAGGTACCAGTGGTAGAAGCCCACAAAGAGGAAGCCCCCAATGGCATTTCCTATCGTGACTGGGATTATGTTGTGGAAGAACTGGACCCAGCTTATCGCACCGTCCGAGGCAAATATGCTGGCGCTTATGGCCCACATATTGGCTATGCTGTGCTCAAAACCTATGGCAACGAAGGCGAAGATCGGGAACCAGGTTACGATTACCTTCCCGGCAGTGTCTTTGGCGCGAATGTAGAGCCATATCACCACGTTCACAAGCCAGTTACAACCTATTCCCAGCCAGAGGGCCTTCCATGGGGTGAGCGCCACTTTGTAGTTGCCAATGCCTATCAGAACGTCCTTGAACAAACCACCTGCCATGAGCCCCGTTCCGTAAACTGCCAAGAATGCCACGAAGACCGAGCCTACGAAATTGCCCGTGTAGCTGCCGATCCAGTTGTAGAGCACATCCTTAATGCTCGCCCTGCCCGTCATTTTCGAAAGTGTTACTATATGGGCGTTGCCCGTCCAGAGATCCGCACCGCCAAGAAGGACGGCTATGAGACCGACTGGGAAAACTGCACCCAGAAGCAGCTTGAAGAGAGATAGGTTTGGGAAAGTGCCCAGCTTTGGATGGAAGCTTGCACTAGCGACGATGGCAAAAATGAATCCAAAGGCTATGTATGCACCAGCCATGAAACCCGCAAAGAGCAGCCTTGATGGAGTGGCCTTGGTCTTAACACAGCCAACGTTTGAGCATACATCCACGGTCTCATGAACATCATACAGCACGAGTGAATTATTCTATGCCATCCCCGCCACCCTGCATTAAATGTCCTAAGATGTTCATTTAGGTGTTAAATGAATTTGCTTAAAAACGTTTTTTTAACGGCCTTTTCCAAACTAAAGGTTCAACACTGTTTCATTAGTTGATTAGGAACTTTATACGACTATAGTGGCGTGGAATAAGTTATAATGGTTTATATTGTTCTCGGAACCGCTAAAAGGGACACCATCACGTCTAAAATTTTTGTTATCTCTAAAATTCTAAACTAAACAAAAGAGTTTTAACCTTTGGTTTACAATTTCCAGGTTTAAAAACGCTTTTTTATCTATCTACCAAGCCAAGACTGAGGGGACAAACATGAGCACGCGTAAGTTTATGTCCATTGGGGGGATGGTAATATGAGATACGTCAAGCTTCCAAAAGAAAATACATATGAATTTTTAGAAAGACTAAAAAACCTCGGAAAGCTGTACGCCCCAGTGAAAATTTCCGATCAGTTCTATGATTTTAGAAAAATTGACGACGTCAGAAAGATTGAATTCAACTACACGAGAACTCTGATGCCGCCGAAGAAGTTCTTCTTCCCACCAAGGGAGAAGATGTTCGAGTTCAGCATCTCAAAAGCAGAGTACAGGGAAGTAATCCCCGAAATCGAGCCCTTCGTCATCTTCGGTCTCCACGCCTGCGACATCTACGGTCTGAAGATACTCGACAGCATATACCTGGATGAGTACCCTGACAAGTACTACAAGGTCAGGCGTGAAAAAGGAATAATCATCGGTATAAGCTGCATGCCAGATGAGTACTGCTTCTGCAACCTGCTAAGAACTGACTTTGAGCATGACGGCTTTGACCTGTTTTTCCACGAGCTTCCCGATGGCTGGCTGGTGAGGATCGGAACTCCCACGGGCCACAGGATAGTTGACAAGAACATCAAGCTGTTTACCAAAGTCACATCCGAGGACATCTGCGCCTTCAGGGAATTTGAAAGGAAGCGTGCCAAGGCATTTAAGTATCACGAAGAGTGGGACAACATCCACTATCTGCTGGAGCTCGAGATGGAGCACCCACTCTGGGAAAAAGAGGCAGATAAATGCTTTGCCTGTGGCAACTGCAACACCGTCTGTCCAACCTGCAGGTGCTATGAGGTTAGGGACGTCGTGAATATTGATGGCGACACAGGCTACAGGGAAAGGCGCTGGGATTCGTGTAAGTTTAGGAGCCACGCGCTCGTGGCTGGCGGTCACAACTTCAGGCCTACCAAAAAGGACCGCTTCATAAATCGCTATCTCTGTAAGATGTCCTTTCACTGGACGCTTGGAATCAACTTCTGTGTCGGCTGTGGAAGGTGTACCACCTTCTGTCCGGCTGGCATTGATTTCGTGAAGAACCTCAGAATTATAGCTGGATTGGAGGACCCAGCCTGCCCGTCTGAGTTAAGCGAAGAAATCCCGAAGAAAGGTTTTGCATACGCCAACAATGTGAAGGGTGAGGACATATGAGCGAGTCCAACGTCTGCCTCTGCCATGACAATCCGTACGCCCTTGACAAGGTCAAAGTTCTCAGGGTGTACTCACTGACTGAGAAGGAGAAGCTTTTCCTGTTCAGGTTTGAGGATCCAGAGATAGCCGAGAACTGGACCTTCAAGCCAGGACAGTTCGTCCAGCTCACCATTCAGGGTGTTGGAGAGGTCCCAATAAGCATCTGTTCATCACCTATGAGGAAGGGATTCTTTGAGCTATGCATAAGGAAAGCAGGAAGAGTTACAACCGTTGTCCACAGGCTCCAGCCTGGCGACACCGTCTTAGTGAGGGGACCCTACGGAAACGGCTTCCCAGTGGACGAGTGGAAGGGCATGGACTTACTCCTAATCGCTGCTGGCCTCGGAACTGCCCCGCTCAGGAGTGTCTTCCTCTACGCTATGGACAACCGCTGGAAGTACGGAAACATAACCTTTATCAACACAGCCCGTTATGGAAAGGACCTCCTCTTCTACAAGGAGCTTGAGGCCATGAAAGACCTTGCCGAAGCCGAAAATGTCAAGATAATCCAGAGCGTTACGCGCGACCCAGACTGGCCAGGCCTGCATGGGAGGCCTCAGAACTTCATAGTTGAAGCCAACACCAACCCAAAGAACACCGCCATAGCCATATGCGGCCCGCCGAGAATGTATAAGGCAGTCTTTGAAGCGCTCATAAACTACGGATACCGCCCGGAGAACATCTACGTGACTCTGGAAAGAAAGATGAAGTGCGGAATAGGTAAGTGTGGTCACTGCAACGTCGGAACGAGTACCTCATGGAAATACGTGTGTAAAGATGGCCCCGTCTTTACGTACTTTGACATAGTCTCAACCCCAGGACTGCTTGATTGAGGTGGTAGAAATGGCAGGGAAAATTAGGATCGGGTTTTACGCTCTCACCTCATGCTACGGCTGTCAGCTTCAGTTCGCCATGATGGATGAAATAATTCAGCTCCTCAATAAGGCCAATATCGAGTGCTGGTTTATGATAGACAGAGACAGCGACGAAGATAGAGACGTTGATATAGCCTTCATCGAGGGCAGCGTTTCAACAGAGGAGGAAGTCGAGCTTGTAAAGAAAGTTAGGGAGAAGGCAAAAATAGTCATCGCGGTTGGCTCCTGCGCTGTTCACGGAGGAGTGCAGAGCTGGGCCAATGACAAGAAGCTCGAAGAGCTTTGGAAGACTGTTTACGGCGATGCCAAAGTAAAGTTCCAGCCGAAGATGGCTGAGCCTGTTGAGAAGTACATCAAGGTTGATTACAAAATCTACGGCTGCCCGCCGGAGAAGAAGGACTTTCTCTACGCCCTTGGAACCTTCCTCGTCGGCTCGTGGCCGGAGGACATAGACTATCCCGTCTGCCTCGAGTGCAGGCTGAAGGGCAACCCATGCATACTCATAGAAAAGGGCGAGCCATGCCTTGGACCAGTGACTGTAGCTGGTTGCGACGCAAGGTGTCCGAGCTACGGAATAGCGTGCATAGGGTGTAGAGGTGCTATAAGTTACGATGTTGCATGGTTCGACTCACTGGCCATGACATTCAAGGAGAAGGGCCTCACTAAGGAAGAAATCCTCGAAAGAATGAAGATTTTCAACGCACACAATCCAAAGCTTGAGGAGATGGTTAACAAAATTTTTGAGGAGGGAGAATGATGTACATACCAATTACTGTTGATCACATTGCGCGTGTAGAGGGAAAAGGTGGAATCGAGATAGTCATGGGCGACGAAGGCGTTACGGAGGTCAAGCTCAATATCATCGAGGGTCCAAGGTTCTTTGAGGCGATAACCATAGGCAAGAAGCTTGAAGAAGCCTTGGCCGTTTATCCAAGAATTTGCTCCTTCTGTTCAGCAGCTCACAAGCTCACCGCCCTGGAGGCTGCTGAGAAAGCGGTAGGCTTCACCCCTAGGGAAGAGATTCAGGCCCTGAGGGAGGTCCTCTACATAGGCGACATGATAGAGAGCCACGCACTTCACCTCTACCTCCTCGTCCTGCCGGACTATCTCGGCTACTCCAATCCACTCAGCATGATAGATGAATACAAGAAGGAAATCGAGATAGCCCTAAAGCTCAAGAACCTCGGCTCGTGGATGATGGACGTTCTTGGAAGCAGGGCGATCCACCAAGAAAATGCTATCTTGGGTGGCTTCGGAAAGCTCCCCGATAAAACCACACTAGAGGAGATGAAGGAGAAGCTCAAGGAGGCACTTCCGCTGGCAGAATACACCTTCGAGCTCTTTGCAAAGATGAAGCAGTACAAAGAGGTGGAGGGTCCGATAATCCACATGGCAGTTAAGCCGAGGGGAGACGTCTACGGCATCTACGGAGATTACATCAAGGTGAGCGACGGTTTCAAATTCCCAGTTGAAGAGTACAAGAAGCACATAGTTGAGAGGGTTGTGGAGCACAGCTTCGCCAATCACAGCTTTTACAACGGCGAAAGGCCATTCATGGTCAGTGCAATTTCAAGGATAGCCAATAACGCAGAGCTGCTCTACGGCAGGGCCAAAGAGCTCTACTCGCAGTATAGAGATCTTCTACAGCCAACCAACCCCTTCACCAACAACCTCGCCCAGGCACTTGAGCTCGTCTACTTCATAGAAAGGGCCATAGACCTAATCGATGAAACTCTCGCTAAGTGGCCGATACGGCCGAAAGACGAGGTGGGGATAAGGGACGGAAGGGGAGTAAGCTTCACCGAGGCACCGAGGGGACTGCTCGTCTACACGCTCGAGATCAAGGACGGTAGGGTGGCTTACGCTGATATAATAACCCCAACAGCGATGAACCTGGCCATGATGGAGCACCACGTCAGGATGATGGCTGAGAAGCACTCTAACGATGAGCCGGAGCAGCTCAAGCTCCTCGCGGAGATGGTTGTCAGGGCCTACGACCCGTGCATCTCCTGTTCAGTGCACGTGGCGAGGCTTTGAGCTTTTCCTCTTTTTTGTCTTGGCACTCGAAGCGTGATTATTATAACCGGGTTCGAAAAAACATAACACTGAAAGGCCACCAAAAGACGCTGGAAGCGTTATCATCTAAAAAGTAGACAAGGAGGGAAATCTATGAGCACGCTCATCTTAGCTCTAGGAAACGAGCTGATGAAGGATGATGGAGTGGGCTTAAAGGTCGGCAGGCTTCTGGCGGAAAAAGGTTACAACGTTATCGAAGTTGGCACTGACATATTCAGGCTCCAGAGCCATTACAATGGAGAGGAGAGGCTCATAATCATCGACGCCATACTTAGTGAAAGGTTTAAGGCGGGAGAAATAATCCACGTGAGCGGCGATGAGGTCTTCGAGAAGCTGAAAGCTGAAATCAGGAGCGCGCACTTCATGGGGGCAATAGAAGGGCTCAAACTCCTCATGGCACTCGACGAGAGGCTCGCCAACGTTGAAATCCACTTCATTGGGGTCGTTGCGAAGGAAATTGACCTTGGCATGGAGCTGAGCGAGGAAGTAAAGAAGGCCCTTCCGAAGGCTGCTGAGCTTGTTGAAGAACTGGCCAAAAATGAATTCCACAGTTAAAAATGAAGTCAGCCGAAGAGGAGCTCAAGCTCCTTCTTCATTATGCTTCTGTTCATCGCGAGGTGGATTATAATTAGGAACATCATTATTATGCCGTACTGGGACCTGAGCTTGAGAAAATCCAGCTGGGTCATTCCTAAGAAGCTCCCGGCTTTGCTGGCGATTATTGTCCCGACGGTTATGAATATCACACCAAGGAACATTACGAACAGAAGCAGCGAGAAGGCGGCCTTTATCTTCAGCTTCTTCCTAATTTTTGGGTTGTTCTTTGCCTCTTCAAACGCTTTAGCCATTAGATCCATATTATCACCCACAAAAGAGACGAAGAGCCATTTAAAATTCTTAGTTCGGATTCACAGGGAAAAAAACGACTAAAATTAGTGGATATAAGAAACAAAGAGAAAAATCTTCAGTCACATTCCACCGCTCACTGCCATCTCGATTATTTTCCTTATCTCGATGAGGAATTCCATTGGGATGTCCTTGAGCATCGGCTCGAGGAAGCCCTTGACTATCAACTGAGTCGCCTTCTCCTCGCTCAGGCCGCGGCTCATAAGGTAGAAGAGCTCCTCTTCGTGGATTTTGCCTATAGCGGCTTCGTGGCTCAGCTCGGCATCGTCAACCCTGCTAACCAGACCTGGATATGTCTCCATCACTGCTTTGTCGCTCATCACCAGGGCATCGCAGCTTATGTGTCCCTTGGTTCTTGGCGCTTCGGCCACTATCTTGCCCCTAGTTATGACAGTGCTCTCGTCCATTATCACGGCCTTGCTGGCGTTTATACCCGCGGCTTCCCTTCCCTGGAGGTACATCTCGCCGCCAAGGTCAACGTACCAGTCCTTCTGGCCGAGGATGATTCCGTTCAATTCAACGTAGCCGTTCTCCTCAACCCAGTACTTGGGATTGGCTATGTTGCTCCTCCCCGTTCCGAGACCGACGGTGGTGTTGATGAAACGGGCGTTCTTTCCTATTCTAGCTCTCGTCATTGGCCTAGTGTGAACGTACTCAGGCCAGTTCTGGAGAACCGTGAGCTGGACCCTTGCGCCGTCGCGTATATACGCCTCCGTCATGTCGAGGTGAAGGGAGTGCTTAACTAAAACGGGTGCTGTACAGCCCTCAATGAGGTGGAACTCCGTGTTGGGTTCGGCGATGATTATTATGTGCGGGGCCTGGGCTAATGCGCTCTCCTGTATGAGGAAGAACAGGTGGAGCGGGAAGGGAACCTTTAAGCCTTCCTTGACGTAGAGGAAGATACCACCGTTCCACACTGCCGTGTGATAGGCTGCCAGCTTGCTCTCGTTGGGGCTGAACATCTGGAGGAAGTGCCTCTTCATGACATCTGGGTACTTCTTCACTGCCTCCTCCATTGGAAGAACTATGAGGCCCTTCTTCGCCCACTCCTGGAGGAACTGGTTGTAAATTATTCCAGTGTCTGTCTGAACGGCTAAACCGGCAATATACTTCTGCTCGACCTCGCTTATGCCTAGCCTGTCGAGCAGGGCCTTCATCTCTGGAGGGAGGTCATCGAGGCTCTCTATGTGCTCGGGGAAGCCCTCTATCTCTGGCTTGGCTATGAACCTCAGCAGTTCGTCCTTGCTAATGACAGGGTCATTGTGAGGGGCCTTCTCGAAGGCTTCCAAGCCTTTGTACCTTATGCGCGTCATCCATTCCGGCTCTTTGTTCCTCCTAGCGAGGTTCTCTATCTCCTGCGCTATGATCTCCTTGGCTTCATGAAGGGTTACCTCACTCATCGCAACCACACTCCTCGAAAAGTCTCTGGAAGCCTTTCTCTTCAATCTCCTTCACGAACTCGCCTCCCTTTTCTAGCACTACCCTGCCGTCCTTCATTACGTGAACACTGAACGTGCTTGGGTCGAGGTGCTGGAGGATTCTTCCATAGTGGGTTATCAGTAGTATCGCCGTCCCTTTTTTGTGGAGCTCCTCGATCTTTCTGCTTATCACACTGAGCGAATCCACATCAACGCCACTGTCAGGCTCGTCGAGAATTAGGAGCTTCGGCTCGAGAAGCAGTGCCTGGAGGATTTCAAACCGCTTTCTCTCACCACCAGAGAAGCCGGCATTAACGTATCTCATGAGGTCATCTTCTTTGAACCACAGTTCCCTGGCGGTTTCCACTATCATATCATAAGCTTCAGCAAGGTCAATTCCCTTGACTTCCGCGAGAACCTGCTGAAGGAAATCTATTATTTTGACTCCTTCAATCTCTTCCGGATGCTGGAATGCGAGCATTATGCCCATTCTGGCCCTTTTATAGGGAGGCATATCGGTTATGTCCTTGCCATTGAAGAGTATCCTACCCTCCCTGACCTCATACCTCGGATGACCAGCAATGGTCAGCGCGAGGGTGGATTTTCCAGAACCGTTGGGGCCCATGATGACATGAAAGCCCTCATTATCCACGGAAATGTTCACACCCTTGAGAATCTCCCTATCTCCGACAGTGACTCTGAGGTTCTCTACTTTGAGCACTCTCCCACCTCCTAGGTTACCTCGATTGGCCATTTTTTAAGTATTTCTGGCCAAAGATGTAGAAGATCATGGAAAGAACGTCCTTCCGCAAAATAGATTAAAAACAAGGTAAACTCAGCGGGAGAGCGGTAGGGTCTCCCTAATCCTCCTGAGAAGCTCCCTCTTCTTCTCGCTTCCCTCAAGTGCTATCTCGAGAACCTCGTCGATTGTCTCCACTGGAATGATGTTTATCGTCTCGGCTTTGTCCTTGCTGAGAAATACATCCTTCTCGTTGCTCTTGGGGATTATCACGGTCTTTATACCCGCCTCGATAGCGGCTTCGATCTTCGGCGTTGCACCGCCTATCGGGAGCACCTCGCCGCGAACGCTGAGCGAGCCAGTCATTGCCACGTCCTGCCTTATAGGAATCTCCTCAAGGGCCGAGATGACCGCAGTAGCAACGCTTATGCTGGCGGAGTCACCCTCAACCCCTTCGTAGGTCTGGAGAAACTGGACGTGGATATCGTAGCGGCTAATATCCTCACCCTTGTAGCGCTTGATTATCGCCGAGACGTTCTGGACTGCTTCTTTCGCTATCTCGCCAAGTTTTCCAGTGACAATAATCTTACCCTCCTCCTTGCTCGCTGCTGGGGCAACAACAGCTTCAATCGGTAGGACGATACCGCTCTGCTCACCTATGACTGCTAATCCGTTCACCCTTCCTATCTCGCTGCCCTCAGTCTTGATGACCTGATACTCCTTCTTGCGCTCGATGTACCAGTCTGCCAGCTGCTTCTCGAGGGGCTTCGCCATCTTTATGGCCTCTAAAACGTCCTCCTTCTCGACGTACTTCTTACCCTTCTTGACCGCTATGTCACCAGCGGCCCTGACAATACCGCCGAGGTCTCTGAGGCGGAGCGTTAAGTGGCCCTTCCTTCCGGCCCTCTTCTGGGCCTCCCTTACTATCTCTTCGACGGCATCCCTCATGAAGTGCGGGATCTTACCGTCCCTAATTACCTCCTGGGCCACGAACTGGACAAGCTTCTTCCTGTTCTCCAGAGTGTCCGGCATAGTTGTCCTCATGTAGACCTCGTAACCGTAACCCCTGATCCTCGAGCGGAGCGCTGGGTGCATCTTGTCCACAGTATCGAGGTTTCCAGCGGCCACAAGAACAAAGTCACATGGAACTGGCTCGGTTCTGACCATTGCACCGCTCGACATCTCACTCTGGCCGGTAATGGGGAACTTCTTTTCCTGCATTGCTGTGAGCAGGCTCTGCTGCATCTTGAGGCTCAGGGTGGCGATCTCGTCTATGAAGAGCACTCCCTTGTGGGCGCGGTGTATCATTCCCGGCTCAACGCGCTCGTGAGCCGGCGTTCCGAGACCACCGCTCTGGAAGGGGTCGTGACGAACATCACCAAGTAGCGCTCCGGCGTGTGCACCCGTTGCGTCGATGAACGGTGCCTTGGTTCTTCCACAGTTATCCACAAGGAGCTTTGGAACAAGAACCGAGCTTTTGAGGCGCATGTTGGAGAGGGCCATTATGGTGATTACTATGACGAACAGGCCCATGAGGAGAGTGGTGGCGCTAAACTGAATAAATAACGCCATCATAACGGTGAATATGACAAGTAGTAGAAGGTAGGACTTTATATTCTCCTGACTCTTGGCCTTCTCACGGTACCTCTCAACGATGCGCCTGCCCTGACAGGCAGGGACGGTTTTAATTTTAGGCATGTTCTCGTCTTCGGGGTTGGGGAAAACTAGGATATCCTCAAGGCTCTCGGTTGGGAGGAGCTCAGCCATCGCCTGGCCGAGCATGGACTTTCCAGTTCCAGGCTCGCCTATGAGAAGGACGTGCCTCTTCTGAGTGGCTGCAGTTTTAATGACCTCTACTGCATGTTCCTGACCAATAACCTGATCGATGAGCCTTTCCGGAACCTTGAGTTCCTCAGTGGTATTGAACTCAATGCCAAGTTCTAAGCGCTCCCCGTACTCTTTGGGGGTCAGGACTTCCTTCTTAACGTTCTCGTCGTCCCCCATTTTCCTTCCCTCTTGCACCCTCTCAAACTCGAATGCTCAGAGCGATTTATAACTTTTTTGAGGATGTAAAGAAAAAGCTAAAATAGGCCTTGGCACCCATAGAGATTGGTGAGAGCAATGAAAGTTGAGGATCAGATTATCTTTACGGCTCGTCACGGAAGCTGGAAGGTAGGAGACCGACTCCTCGATATGGACAACGAGAGTATTGCCCACTTTCTCGCGAGCATTGCCAACACCGTGAACTTCAAGATAGCCGAGTATCTAACGGAAGTCATGAACATCGCGGGAATAATGAGCCTCGCCGAGGAGATAGCCAAAAAGGACCTGAATGATACTATAATGGCCCTTAAGTCCTCAGGAACGGCAAGAAAGCTTGGCACCCTTGTCTTCGAGGAAGATAAGAAGCTGAAGAAGCACCTAGTTGAGGTAGCCAAGGCAATTCTCGTTAGAGCGGCTCTGGCCAAGAAGGTTTCCATCGACTACCCCGAAGAGCCCCTGAAGGAAGTCAAAATCGTCCTCCCCTTCAACGAAGACCACATCAACTTCACGGCCAAGCACGGCAGGTGGATAGTCGTGAAGAGGCTCATGATAGACGATAAGACTCCTATGGCGGATGTCGCCAGAATCCTGGCGAGCATAAACGAGACGATAACGCTCAAACTTCCAATCTACGCTGGGATAGACCTGGATGGTATAGATGCTTGGTTCGGGGAATTCAAGAAAGTTAAAAAGGCCGAGATTCCCGCTGTAGTTGAGAAGTACAAGCACTTCCCGGCCGAGAATTACGCACCGAGTGGCTTTGAGAAACACGCAGAGGTTTATGCCCTTAGGAAGGCCCTGGAGAAGATAAGCCTCCCGCTCGACGTCCCGGCAAAGAACCTAGAGAAGTACCTGGAGAAGAAATGATGAAGCCGAGGACACCCGAGCTGGAGCAATGAGGAATCTTCGCTTCGCTGATGTCTTCCCTGTTTGGAGGTGAAAGAATGAAGAAGGAAGTGGTTTTCACGGAAGATGCCCCAAAGCCAATCGGGCCCTACAGCCAAGGGGTAATTGTGGAAGCCAAGAGGTGGCTTTTCGTTTCCGGCCAGATACCGATAAATCCAGAGACAGGGGAACTGATAGATGGCCCAATCGAAGAGCAGGCAAAGCAAGCCCTTGAGAACCTCTTAGCAGTTGTGAGGGCCACCGGCGGAAGCGCTGACAACGTCGTCAAAGTTACCGTCTACATAACAGACATGGCGGAATATGCCAAGTTCAACGAGGTCTATGCCAAGTATTTCTCTGGGTCCAAACCGGCTAGGGCAGTCGTCGAGGTTTCAAACCTGCCAAAAGGAGTCAAGGTTGAGATTGATGCCATCGTCGCCCTTTGACTTTCATTTTTTGGTGGTTGATAATGGAAACAGTCAAAATCCGCAGAGAACTACTCGAATATCTCCTCGAATTGGCTAGGGAGTTCTATCCCAACGAATTCGCCGGCTTTTTGAGGGAGAGAGAGGGGATTTTTGAGGAGGTTCTCATCGCCCCAGCAGGACACTTCGGTCGCAATTCGGCGTTTTTCAACACTTGGATGCTACCATATGACGAGACCATAAAGGGGACGGTTCATTCCCATCCGAGCCCCAATCCGTGGCCCTCCCAGGCAGATTTAGAATTTTTCTCCAAGTTTGGAGGGATTCATCTAATAATCGCCTACCCATTTACAGAGGAGAGCGTGAGGGCTTACAAAAACGATGGAACCCGATTGAGACTTGAGGTTGTTGACTAATTTTCATGTGAAAATTCTTAAAAGGGGACTGTCCAATTTACTAACTGGTGTTGCACTATGAGGGTTAAAGATGTACTAGGAGAACTGGACGAGAAGCAGCGGAAGACTGTCATTCAATGTGCAGAAACCTGCGGAATTCCAAATCTCGAAAAGGACATTGAGTCCTCTGTGAATAAGGACATTGTAAAATTCCTTAAGGCAATATCAAACCCACTGAGGCTTCAGATACTCAAAATTCTGAAAGACAATTGGCTGTGTGTGTGCCTGATATCCAAAATACTCGGGCAGGATCAGACCCTAATCAGCCACCACCTTCGTACTCTAAGAGCCCTCGGTCTAATACTCGAGAGGAAGGAGGGCAAAATGCACTTCTATAAAACAAATACGGAGACCCTGGAGAGATACTTATCACAGGTTAGAACTGAACTAGTGTAGGTGTCTCTATGAATGAATATCAACAAAGAGTTGATAAACTCGTCAGGGAATTCGGGGGTTACTGGAAGCCATTTGAGATGCTGGCAGCTTTAGTGGAGGAGATTGGAGAGCTCTCCGATGAACTCCTAAAACTGGAGGGAGTTAAGGGAGCAGGGAGCCAAAAGAAATTGAGAGAAGAGCTAGGGGATGTGATGTTTGCCCTCTCGTGTATTGCCAATTACTATCAAGTGGACCTTCTGGAGGCACTCGATGAGAGCATACGGAAGTACGGAGAGCGCGACGCGGAACGTTGGAAAAACCCCTAAAAATGAACTTTCTTTTATCAATTTTTGGATGTAACATAGTGTCCCATCATATAATCCTGTTTTGAGAAAGTAGTAGCATTTAAGATAACCTACTGGTTGGAAACATTCCAAATTATCGAAAGATTTTTATAAGAGTTTACACAATTTCTGCCATAGTTAGGTGGGGTGAATGCAATGGCGGATAAAATAACTGGAATTGATGTGAAGATTCTAAAACTTCTCGCCAAGAACGCCCGTTTGACATACAAAGAGCTTGCAGAGATTTTGGGAACCACCAGGCAGAGGATTTCCAGGAGAATGGACCGTCTCGAGAGGAACGGCATAATCAAGAAGTACACAATAATTCCGGACTACGATGCTCTCGGTTACATCCATGTCATTCTGGGGATAACCATCAGGCCATCTGTTGACATAGATAAAGTTATTGAACTTCTCAAAGAAGATGAGAACGTCAAAGTAATCGAAAGGGCATTGGGCTCCCACAATCTGGTGGTGCACATTGTTGGCCCTAAGGACATGAAGGAAATGGAAAAGATAATTTCTAATGTCTCCAGGAAAATACCTGGCATCGACAAGCTCGATATAACTTTCGTTACGGAGATTGTGAAGTTCGAGGTCCTTTGATTTCATTTACTTCCTTCGTCAATGAACGAGAGAAAGAATAATAAAGCATCGATAAGCGAGTTCTCCAAGGTGACAGTGATGCTCGAAAGACTAGCAGTAGACGTTGCAGTGATGGCAGGATTGAGCGTAGGCTCCTACAAGATAAAGGCGCTCGATACCAAAGGTGCTCTTGCAGCCGCGGCTATAGGTCTGGCTGTTGTTGAGCTCGGTGGAACATATCCACTTTTGGCTATGATAACCTTTGTAATCCTTGGTGTTCTGGCAACAAAGTACAAGTTCAGAGAGAAAGCAAAACTAGGCCTCGCTCAGAGCAGGAACGGGGTAAGAAGCTGGGGCAATGTTCTTGGCAACGGACTCGCAGCGGTGATTTTCTTAGCCTTTGAATACTTCTCCAACATGGACGTTTTCTGGGCCGCCACTTTTGCATCCATAGCGACCGCTAATGGCGACACCCTCGCAAGTGAGCTGGGAAAAGTTTTCGGAAAACGACCCCGGCTTATAACCAGTCTCAAGCCAGCTAAACCTGGCGTCAACGGGGCCGTTTCACTGCCTGGAGAGCTCTTTGCGCTTATCGGCTCGTTTATCATAGCGCTCTTCGCCCTTCCGCTCACGACTCAAAAAGCCCTCATGCTTCTGGCGGTTACCCTCGGGGGGTTCATAGGGGTTAACCTCGACAGCCTCATCGGGGCAACCCTTGAGAACGAGGGAATAACAAACAACAACTCTACCAACTTCCTGGCTTCACTTCTCGGCGGCTTCGCCGGTGCGCTCCTTTTCTACGTCCTTGCGTGAAGTTTAAAAGAGACTGCGAAAAAGCCCGATTTGGCGGATGATGACTACGGCGGATTCCTGAGCGGTGAGGAAGACCTTAGGGTCTGACGCCGTTTACTCGCCAATAATTATTGAATTCTGGAATTAGATAAAAAAAGTAAAAGCTCACTCTTCCCCTTCCCTCGTTCTAGAGTATTCTTCGTAAATCTCCCACATGGACACAAGGGCTGCAGGGATACCGTGTTCAGTTGCGAAGGTCATGTATGGAGCCAGATCCACGACATAGTCGGCGAAGCGGAAGAGGCCGCGTGGTATGCCCTCACGGGAGCCGACGAAGATAACGACTTCCTTCGCGTAGTACATATCCCTAGCGAGCTTATCCTTCACCTCAGCCAGTGATGGCCCCTTGGGATCAGTGATTATAAGGAGCCTCTTGTTCCTCCGCTTATCGCGAACGACCTGGTAGAGATCCCATACGCTGACTGGAACTTTCTCGACTTTCCAGGGATAAGCCTCGCGCTGTATCTGGTATCTGCTTTCCTGGCCGACCCTCACCCCCTTAATAAACTCCATTAGCTCGAAGGCATCCATCTTCTCCTTGGGGGCTATTATAAGCTCCCTCACCTCAAAGGCCTGGGCAGCCCTTCCAATCTTCTCACCAAAGCTCCTACAGGCCTTGTAGTCGCCCCAGTAGGGCATCTGGACGAGCGTAACCTTGCGGAAGAGCTTCCTCGCGTTGATTTTATCGGGGGTAAACTTCCTGTACTCCTCCCCAGGAAGGAGGGAGATATAAGCTTTATCGCCTATTATCTCGACCTGAACCACCTTGTCAGGCCAGCTTAGGTTAACATCGGCGTTGGTGAGTTCCTTGATTTTCGCACCGAGCTGGGCGTTAACGTCGAGGCTCGAGAAGTCGTGCTTCCCGCGGCGCTTGGTCTTAACGGCAAAAGTCTCGTTTTCCCTAATAAGCTTTGCAACATCCTCAGCCACGCTCAGGATAGCCTCAAGCTCGGCGGGAACCTCGAAGAGGACCTTTATAGCCCTCTCGACCTCAGGTATCTCCAATATCTTTTCCTCGGCACTTCTATCGTCAGTCTCCACTATGACGAGGCCAGAGTAGCCCATCGGAGATGCCCACACCTCTGCATCTGGAAGAGCCTCTCTGATGTAGTTAGCGGTAACACTCTCCATTCCGCGCTGAGTCTTGACTAGAAACTTCACCCTCCCACCTCCAGAGGGAGAACGCTTGGGTGTTTAAAAGCCTGCCGAGAAGAGAACTGGAAGGTATAGAGAAGAGGGTTGAGAGGCCTTCAGGCCTCCGGCTCTGCGAGAACCTTTATCTTCCTAATCTCGGCCCTCTTGATCGGGTAGATCCTCCTGGCTTCCTTGGCTATCTCGGTGGCCATCTTTCCAGTGACGGCCTCAAGGATAAAATCCTTGTAGTTGAGCTCCTCGGCCTTCTTGTAGATTATGTCCCTCATTATCTCCCTGATGGCCCTCTCCTGACTGGTCTGTATGCGCCTGTAGGCGATGACCATACCCATAACGCGGAGCTTGTAGCCGTCCTTGGTGGTGATGTTGAATATGCCGTCAATTCTCGTGGTTCTCCTCCTAACAAGGCTCCTGATGTAGCTCCTCGCGAGGGTGTGGCCCTTGAACTTAGTGTAGGCGTTCTGGCCCTTGACGTCGTAAACCTGGAAGTAGAGCTTGACCTGGCCCTTGGTGAAGTCGCCGGTGAGGTCCTTGAGGGTGGTCTCGATGACCCTTCCGATGACCTTCTCGGGGTCGTCGGCTGGAGTTAAGCCTATCTCCTTGTTGCCGAAAAAGTCTGGAGCGTAAACCACGAACCACTCTTTCATCTTCCACTTATCCTTGGTTGCAGCAGCCCTCTTCCTTGGGTTAGCCTTTGCCATCTTAACACCTCCAACCTTTCACGTGACATCTTCGGCGATTTTGATTGAAAACACCAAATCGTCCAGCGCTTTGATGAGTGTTTCAATCTCACCCGAGTATTTAACCTTTGTTATGACGTTCCCATCATCCCATCGGGTTTTCACATTTAAACTTTTCTTTAGGCTCGCCGGAAGGCCCGTGTTGTCCACCTCGAGCGCCTGGGCTATAGCTTTGGCCCTCTCTTCGTTTTCGTAGCGCCAGACGATTTCGACCTTTGCTTTAATCTCCACTGCCGCTACCTCCTGTAACCTGCTTTGCCAGTGCCTCGTTGAAGTACTTGATGAACTCGTCTATCCTGCTTTTTGGGAAGCGTATTCCAGCGGCTATGGCGTGCCCACCACCCTCTCCACCAAGCTTCTCTGCAACTTCCTTGAGGGCCTTGCCGAGGTGGTAGCCCTTCGCCAGGGCCTTCTCCGTCGTCCTTGCCGAGCCCTTCACGAGGTTTGGATCCTCATCGCTGTCCGCGAGTACAACGACGGGCTTTTCTGGGTCCACCAAGCCGGCGTTGATGGCTATGTTGGCCGCTATGCCGACCAGAGTATCCCTGATGTTTCTGCCCACGTAGAAGACATAGGCATGCTCGCCCTCGTCGGCCATGTTCCAGTTCTGGATTATAAACTTCCTCGCCTCTATCTGCTCCCTTTTGTAGTCGTCGAGCATTTTCCTTGCCCTTTTGTAGGCTTCCTCGTCTCCCAAGCATATCGCGGCACCAAGAGTTCCAGCGTTGAGCCTGCCGGTGGCGTTTAAGAGTGTCGCGAATTCCCTCGCCTCGTGCCGCGGATCGCCTTCAGGGTAGAGCGGGCTTATGACCACGTCACCGATAAGTCTGTCTATGGTTTCCTTGGGGACATCGTGCTTTATCATGTGGATTATCAAAGCATCGTGAAGCTTCCTCTTCTCCTCTTCGCGAAGCTGCCAGTATTTCATGTCTGGATCAAAGCCTTTAGCTCTAAGCCACTCTATGGCCTTCCTTTCGTCACCAGTTATTTCTGGAATCTCAGGGTTGGTCGCGTAGGTGAGCATCTGGGCGAGAGTCCTGCTCTCTCTGCCGAAGAGACGGAGCTCCTTCCTTATCTCGAGAATGCCGAGCTTTTTCCCGTCCTCGATGATGTCCAGGTTCATCCCATGGAAGGTTCCGTCTATTTCCTGCATGTCCCCAACTGACCCAACGAGCGCGATATAGCTCAAGTCTCTGTTCTTATCGTTCATCTCCCTAGCGACGAAGTAAGCAACGCCAGAGCCACTCAGGTCTCTAACGCTGTTAGCACCTAAGGAGACGGGATTCACCAGGAGGTGGGAATCGGTGGAGAACTCGTCCTTCTCGGACGGGTGGTGGTCAGACACCACCACCGTCGCGTTCGTGAGATATCTTTCAATTAGCTCCATCGAACCGCTTCCCAGGTCGCTGAAGACGTAGATATGGTGCTTCTCCTTGGCCAGCTCTTGAATCAATTCCCCACTGAGCTGCTTGACTATACTGAGCTGGAAGCTTCCGCCTTCCCTTGCTATTGCCTTGGCGAGAATTGCACCGGCAGTTATGCCATCTGCATCGCGGTGGGAGATTATCCTTATGGTGTGCCCTAGCTCGATGTGCATCTTAATTAGCTCTGCCCCTTCGCGAGCCTTCTCCAAGAAAGCGCCCTTGTCCATCATATCACCTTATAAGAAGGAAAGGGAAATCAGCGGACTAAGAGCTTGGCCTGTTCTGGGTCGTACCTCCACTTGGCCGGCAGCTTGCCAGTCCTGCGGTAGTACTTGACGAGCCTCCTTATCTTGCTCTCGGTGAGCTGGAGACCGCGCCTGGAGTGCTTGTCCTTGGGGTGCTGCTCGAGGTGCTTCCTGAGCTTGACGGCCTTCCTGATGAGGGCCATGAGGTCCTCTGGAATCTCAGGGGCGAGGCCGTTCTCCTCGAGGATCTTGGTTATCTTCTTACCGGTGATGAGCTTGACGCTCGGAATGCCGTACTGGTCCCTGAGGATGGTTCCTATCATGGCAGCGCTGTAGCCTTCCTTCCTGAGCTTGATAACGAGCCCCTCGACTTCCTCCGCCGTGTACTCAACCCAGGTCGGCGGAGCGGTCCTCGGTGGCCTCTTAGAACCAGACTTACCCCTCTTTCTCGCGTGTATCCTTGCCATATCATACACCTCCCGGTGACGACCAGCTCACGCCAGCCGCCCCTTCGCATCAGCCTAAAAGAAGGAGTTTAAAAAGTTTGCCGTCAGTGACAGCTGACGGCTCCCCATTCTTCTCCGGTCCAGCTGCAACTGTCCACGAGATTCCCACTTGCGTCGTAGAGGTAGGCAGTATCGCCGTCATTGTTCCAGACAGCCCACTTTCTGCCCCAGTATAAGTCTGTGTCAGTATCAGTTCCCGAGCCAGTATGTACAGTCACCGTTTTTCCGGCCTTCAAGATGAAGCCGTCTGGGAAAGAATATGTGTGCTTTTTTCATCTACCAGCTTCCATCCGCTTAGGTCTTCGTCTTTTTCAGACGTCCCGTTGCTTATTAACGAAAGCAAATAAAAGTTTAGTAGGATATCATCGTTTCAGCGGCATCTATTTCAAACTATGATGCTCTCCACAGCAAGGCGGTGATGTTTTCTCACTTCATAGGGGGGCTATGTTGGGCTCTAGACCTCTACTATGGAACAGTCCAAAGCCGGATTCAAATTCCTGCTTTAAAAGGATACCATTGAAACCGTCTCCTCTATTGGTTGCTTTTGTTATAACGGTTCTCACGAGAACTGTATCCTGCCTCCAACATCTCCCACCGGTAAGTCCGTGTTGCAAAGTTTGCCAAGGAGATAGGATTCACAATCAAGCGGGAACAGGAAAAGCTTGAACGCTTCTTCAAGCATATTATACAACTCAAAAATACCACCACAGCCCAGAATGTGGTAGCGGGGGGAGGATTTGAACCTCCGACCTCCGGGTTATGAGCCCGGCGGGCACTCCTAGCTGCCCCACCCCGCTGCTCAACCTCGTAGTTACTGAACCAGGGAGGGTTTATAAATTTTACGGGAGCGGTATCAAGGTAACCAAAAAGAAAAGTGTGAGACAACAAGGTCAGCCAGAAGGTTGTATAGCAACCCTCACTTTCAAGTCTTTATCTTGAGATTCAAACTGTACAGGAATGCCTTTCGAATTTACCAACACTATCAATTCTTTTCCTGACCGAGATGTAAACCTGTAGGCAAAGAGTTTCTCTTTCAGCCCTAGGCCCATTAGAATCCTGTCTGTTGTAGAGAGTTGCAACTGAACACTTGAAATCTCCGTCGAGTTAAGCACAAGAAGCCTAAATGCTAACATCGGAAGATTGTTCTTGAACATAGTGAGAGCCTCATATTTTTCAATGCCATAATATTCTCTCCAGAATTCTGTTAAATCCATTCCTATTGTTTAACGCTACTTTCCTGTAATTTCCCCTGTGTTTAAGTCCACTGTCACATAAGCACGTGTCAAGAGAGTTCTATTGACGTAAAACTCCTCAACTGCTTTCACTATCCTTATCCCCATATCAACGTGACCTCTTGTAATGACTTTACCAACATAAGCGAAATCTTTTCTGACTTCTCTGGCCCTATTTTGTTCAGTAACATGCACATAATACTGGTTGAACTCAACCTCCCTGGTGAAATTGTAAGTGGTCAGAGTTCTTGCAGAGGCGACTAGAATATCCTTAGAGGGAGGCTCAACAAGGGCATATGCCGTTCCGATGATACCTCCAAGGAATATCGTAATAACAAACAAAAGCAACTTTTTCATGACTCTCCCCCTTACCAATCACCGACATTTACATAATGCCACGAAGCAATTAGTCGAGAACCAACCTCGACTTTTCTTGCCAGGGATGTCAAGACAGATACTCTCAAGTAGTTGTCACAACAATCTATAATTTTAAAGTATAAAATCCTTACGGTTATCAAGTGTTGATAATCGACGAACCGAGAAGGGTTTATAACCTTCCCCTCTCTAATTTCTCCGGTGGTAGAATGTACCTGACGAAGGAGGAAGAGCTCATCCTGGCCGGCGAATACGGCTACGCCCTTCAGAAGGCCATGGAGATACTCGTTGCCCTCGGTGAGATCTATGGCGCCGACAGACTCATCCCCATTAAAAGTGCCCAGATTGCTGGTGTTTCATACAAAAACATCGGTGACGCTGGAATTGAGTTTCTAAGAGATTTTGCCAACGCTGGGGCAAAGGTAAGCGTCTACACAACCCTTAACCCAGCGGGAATAGGCGACGACGAGTTCATGGAAAAGCAGATGAAAGTTCTGGAGCTTTACAGGAAGATGGGTATAGAAGCCACCTCCACATGCACCCCATACTACGGGGCAAATCTTCCAAAGTTCGGCGATCACTTGGCCTGGAGCGAAAGCTCAGCGGTAAGCTTCGCCAACTCGATTTTAGGTGCGAGGACAAACCGCGAAGGAGGGCCTTCGAGTCTGGCAGCTGCCATAGTCGGTAAAACTCCTAACTACGGCCTGCATCTAGACGAAAACAGGAAAGCAACCGTCATAATCAGCGTTGAGGCAAATGTCAGGACTTTCGTGGACTACGCGGCCTTGGGTTATCACCTTGGAAAAACCCTCGGCAACGATGTGCCATACATCAAAGGCCTGAAGCCCGAGATGACTGAGTATCTCAAAGAGATGGGTGCCGCTATAGCCGCGAGCGGCTCTATAGCTCTGTATCATGTGGAAGGTGAGACCCCTGAATATAGAGGTGCTATAACTGAGAAGCTCGAAACGATAACCATCGAAAATTCTGATATCAGAGCCGTTAAGGAGCAGTTCGCCGATGACTGGAGCGAGATCGACATGATTTTGATTGGCTGCCCCCATACTTCCCTAGCGGAAGTTAAGGAAATCGCCGAGCTACTGAGCATGCGCGGGAGGCCGCTGAAGATACCGCTCTTCATCACGGCGAGCAGAGCGGTCAAGGCATTGGCAGATTCTCTAGGCTACACTGAGATCATAGAGCGCTACAACGGTAGGATTATTCCAGACATATGCTTCGTAGTCTCACCGATAAAGGGCTGGTACAAAGGAGTGGCCACCAACAGCGGAAAATCAGCCTTCTACTTCCGGTCCTTCGGCTTCAAGGTTAGGCTCGACGATGAGGAGAACCTCATAAATGAGGCACCTTGAGGTGAGAAAATGAAACTCAAGGGCAGGAAGATAGTCGGTGGCGAGGCTAAGGGGGAACTGATAGTCTCTCAGAAGCCCCTTTCCTTCCTCGGCGGCGTTGATCCCGAGACAGGAATAGTTACCGACGCCGAGAGCGATATAAGGGGCCAGAGCATAGCAGGAAAAATCCTGGCATTTCCACGTGGTAAGGGCTCAACCGTTGGCTCTTACGTTATCTATGCCCTTAAAAAGAACGGAAAGGCGCCAAAGGCAATAATCGTCGGTGAGGCCGAGACAATAGTGGCAACAGGAGCTATAATAGCGGGTATTCCTATGGTTGATGGCATAGACGTCTCCAAGCTCAAGAGCGGACAGAGGGTCAGGGTCAAAGCCGAGGAGGGACTGATCGAAGTTGAGGAGTAGCCTTTTTAAGGTGCTCCTCAATCCATTTTTAGGGAGTGCAGAAAATGCCGAAGGGTATCTACGAATGTATTGACTGTGGCCACAGGGAGGCTCTTGACTCGTCTAAGCCCTTCATTGAAAATGCCTGCCCGAAGTGCGGCGGAGACATGCTCCACGTTGGATTTCAAGAGGACAAAGAGGGTGCACCTTTTGGAGTTCAGATCGAGAGGCCAATCCTTCCAGAAGACCTCGAAGCAAAGCTGAAAACCTTCTACGAGCTCGAACTAAAGGGGGTAGAGGGAAGTGTCTTCGTTTTTGAGGTTCGTGAGATACATGAGGACAACTTTGAGCGAGTGCTGAGGGAACTGGAAGAATTTGGCTACTGGGGGGCGCTCAAAAAGCGTGAGGGTAAGGTGATACTGTTTGTTTTCCCCGCCCAAGAGGTAAAGAAAAATAATAAGTGGCTCCCTTGGATATTCCTCATCGCAACCATATTCACAACTCTGCTGGCGGGATATTATCTCTCAACAGGTTACATCGCAATACTGAACTACTATAACCTACCAGGCATCCGGAATCCATACATTCACGCCGTTGCGTTTTCGATAAGCGTTATGACCATCCTTGGAACTCACGAGCTGGGGCACAAAATAGCGGCGGCCTGTCATGGTGTCAAGGCAACCATGCCGTACTTCATCCCATTTCCGAGTATGTTAGGTACCCTTGGGGCCGTTATCCGGGTAAAGTCACCTCTTCCCACGAGGGACGCCGCCATAGACCTTGGTGTCAGCGGTCCCATCACAGGATTCTTAGTTGCCATACCGGTGAGTATAATCGGGTTAAGGCTCTCCATTCCAATACCCGCCGACCAGATACAATCAATGGAAGGCGGTATAGCATTCGGGGAAAACCTCATTTTTACTCTCCTTGAAAAGTATGTGGTCACGTTCCCCGACAACACTGTGGTTTTCCTCCATCCCGTTGCCATAGCAGGATGGGTTGGTATTCTTGTAACATTTCTAAACCTCATACCAGCCGCCCAGCTAGACGGTGGACACATAGCGCGGGCTTTCTTGAGCGAAAGAACCCACCGCTATCTTACCATGTGCACAGGGATCATGCTTATAGCTATGAGCTACTTCTGGGTTGGCTGGCTTATTTGGGGCATGCTCATACTCCTGATGGGCTCGATTGGGAACCCCGGGGCACTTGATGAAATTGCTCCAATATCAAAGAAAAGACTTGTCTTAGTAGCCATAGCGGTGATAATCTTCCTGGTGTCGGCGACACCAAGACCCCTATGGGTCACTGGCTGACCTTCTTCTCTTTTAGTATCTGTTCTATGTCGTAGTATATGGAGTCCCTTGAGACGCCGAATATTCTTGCTATCTCAGATATGTTGAGAACCCTCTGGTTGTAGTTGAACATTTCTAGGACGTTGGCCAAAAGCTCTCTGCGCTCCTTTATCGTGAACTCTCTAAAAGGCCTCTTCTTCAGGGGGACATTGTAAACGACGACGCCCACAGCGTAGGTTCTCCTTGTGATGGGAGTGGTATAGGTCCCGACCTCAAAGTCCACGACCCGTGTCTCACTTGGCAGGGCTCTGTTGATTTTTTCTAGGACTCTATCTACTGCTTCCTCTTTGTTTCTTCCGACGGCATATTCCGCAAGGATGCCTTTTTTCATATTGACACCAGTATCCAGAAGAACAGTTACTGTCAGGGTCATAAACGCACCGAAAGTCAGGGTTATCTTTGAGGACGATATGAAGCCAGGCTTTGGAGATAGTAGATTCCTTGACTTAAGCACTATGCTATTTACACAATCCCCAATATTTGAGGATTCACATTGTATATTCATTAACTCCACGCAATCACCCCTATGCTTTCCGCAATATTAAGTATAACTAGCCTAAATTTGAGTAGAAAGCTATATAAGCTTTTTCTGCGCGCTGATATATGGAGTAATTCCCTGGAGGTGAGGAGAATGAAGAGGAAGGCTCAGGGTGCAATTGAGTACCTGTTTATGATTGCAGCTGCTCTGATAATAATCCTGATTGTTGTCAGGCAGCTCCAGAACAGGGGCAAGACTGCCTCTACGACCATCGAAGGCGCTGAGGGAGAGATAAGCAACGTTCTTAGCTCGATGAGTGCCAGCGGTTGAAGCCTTGGCCCTTTTTTCTATTATCAATCTACATTTAATTGTCGGAATTTACGAGGGAAGAGTCATGAAAAAACGTGCACAAAGTTCCTTAGAGTATGTATTTATGTTCTCCGTTGGTTTACTCCTAGTGTTGATAGTTCTCGTGGTACTGAGGGACCGTCCGCATCATACAGCCGTGCAGTTTGTCGAGTTGGGGGACAGTCTAGTTTCGGTTCTGACAGAGTTGCAAAATGGGTGATTAAGGATCTCTGAGCTCAAGGATTATTTTATCACCGATTATTTCAATCTGGTTATTGGACACTTTTCTAACTTTGATGTCCCTCCCAGCAATCAGCAATTGGAAGTCTCCACAATAGACATCAACTGGGGAGTTAGATTCATCGCCAAGTTTTAGGAATTTGTCTTCGCCAAATACTGTTATATCCCCTGTAAAATTGAATACCAGAGGGGTAGGCACGTCTAAAAATATTAATTGGCTCCCATTTAATAACAATCTAAATGCAACCGAGCTGGAAGCGTTTGCGTACTGAACCGCAAGATAGTCATTCTTATCTAAATCATAGCTCAGCTGAGTGCGGAAATTAAAAGTGGTGTTGTTATTAACCGCGTAGAAATTTGCAATTTCCATTGAGTTTACCCAAACAACGACCCTACCATCGTAAGTGCTTATATAAAGTGGCCCTGCGGGATTATGAGTAAGCAACCGTGAATACATTTCTAAGATATCCTTGTTATCGTAAGACTCTCCATAAAGTAAAGTTGAACTCATCCTCACTGTCGATGCAAAGCTCTGAAGTTGATCTCTGAGTTCTTTGTTAGCCCAGCTATAATATGCCCAGGTGCTAATGACGAAATATTCAACTTCCTCCTCTTCCAAGATATTAAGCATAGTACTAACGTTGAGGTCTTCAAGTAAAAGTAAACCAAATGCGTCAATGTAATATGGAACCGTACTGGCCTCCAAATAGTAAGTATTCATGGGATTTAAGGAATAAGTTGTCCCCAGAGCTATGTTGGCGGATGAGAGGTAGTCCTTAAGATCATCCCTCATCGTTTTTGTATGAACCGCGTAGATAACCTTTAGATTGCCGTGAGGATACTGGTAAACAATTCCAAAATCAACCACCAACAACAATAGAACGAGGAAAAAGCCCAGAGTGCGTACATGTCCTTTTTGAATGATGGAGGGAAGATTGTAAAGAACATCCGCAAGCAGAATATATATCAACAATAGAAAGGGTAGGATAAACCTGCCTGTGATAATAGATGGAGACACTGCAAAGTACATAAACGCTGTTATTGTTGACAAGACAAGGAAGGATCTGCCCGACGAAGACATTGGAACTTTCTTGGAAAATGCCCAGATAGCCAGTACTAGGAGTGCTAATAGAACAACCGGAAGAATAAACATCCAGAACTCCAGAGTGTTCTTGTAAATGTCCTCGAAGAGATCGCTAACGAATATGAAGAAGTTTATTATCGGGAAGCTTCTCCCACTCTGTATCAAGTATGTCTGGGAGAGATAATCAGTACTAATTGCAATTCCCAGCAATCCTTCCACAATTATTTTAGGCAAAAAGAATGCTGAAGCCAGAATCAAAACGCGTCTTAGATGGTGAAGTGAAAAGCTAATAATGTCTTTTACTTGAGGAAAATATGAGCAGTTGAATATTTTCAATGTCAGACTGCCCCAGAGGACAAGGAGAACCACTATGGGGATTATCTGATCCCAGTAAACGATCCTATGAATACCCGGCACCACAACAACAGCCCTAACATACCAGCTTGGCCATAGGATAACAGTTGCCATAACCAAGAGAATCATGATGAGGTATGTTGTCGCTAGTATAAAGGCCTGTCGTTTGTTAAAAATGACTCCTATTGCACCATGTAAGTGTGAAATAATGCGTTCACTTTTGTTGAATAGTATTAGGACGTAGAGTGCAAGTGCATACGGAAGAATTGTGAATTTGGATGTGCTTCCGAGACCTCCCCAAAATAACGCAATATACGCATATTTTTCATCTTCTGTTTTTAAGTACCTGATAAAATAGTAAACAGACAGCAGAGTGAAAAATTCAATTGAAGATTCATGGAGAACCAAGGAGTTTACTTGAATTAAAAGAGGATCGAGGGCCAGCAATCCCGAAAGGATAATGCCCAGTTTCCAATCTTTAATCTCCTTGCCGATGTAGTAAGCTATGATCAGTGATAGCAGACCAAAGAAAACTGATAGCGCTCGTCCGGTTATATAATTGTCGCCAAATACCCTTAGCCAGACAGCAAGGAGATAATAATAGAGGGGAGGATGAACCGCAAAAATATCCCTGTAAGGAAGATAACCATGGTTAATCAGCCGGGCGATTAGGAGATACGTACCCTCGTCATAGTCGTAGTATTCGTTCATAAATGTGGAGATACAGTAAATCCGCATCAGGAGATAGACAAACAATACTGATAACATGCCCACCCACTGACGTGCTCTCCCCATTATACTATCCCATCCTCCAATTATAGTCACTAAATTCAATGGACTTTATTAGGAACAATCCTCCATTTCTCTCTTTCTTTATTTCTATTATGTTTAAGGTTCCCGATTGGATTTCTGCTGGTAATTCATAGATATTGTCGCCTGGATTCGCAATTATCGTATGAGATACACCATTTATCAATATTGTTGTGTTGATTGGATCCGGGGATAAGGAAATAAATGATATTGCAATCCTGTTATAATTTTTGCATGGCACAAAGATGATGGTGCCATTTTGGCCGGAGAGCCATGCATAATTGAGACCGTGTAAATGGAAATATTCAACCATGACATATTTTTTCATGAATCCATATACGTAGTACCGCCCATCTTCATATGTGTCGCCGGATATCGTGTTTTTACACAGCATAATTTGAGACTTCAGGATATCATAGTTTTCAGATATGTTTTTGGATGTAATGTCAAATATCCAATTTCCATTATTGTATCTAAGAAGCTTAAAGCGAGTGTAAAAAATCAAAGGATTTAAACTTGGATAATTTGTATCTATATACGCCAACGTCGCATTTAGGGGAACTATACCTTCCTGAATCAAGGCTTCCACAGCTTTTGGAGTATAGTTGTACACCCTACAATAGTTTACGTAAGAGAAAAGAACAGTGTTCGAGGTAAAAAACGGAATCCACTGCCCAGAATCCGCATCACAGGAGTTTAGCACAGTGATACCTGAGAACCTCTCGTTAATCCATTCAAAATCTTCCAAATTATGAGCGTTAACATAATAATTCGCCTCATTAGAAATCATGTCATATGCTATCCCTTGCGCGGGAACTATAAACAGAAACACGAGGAAAATTAGTTTAATTGCCTTAAGCTTCTTGGAACCTACCACTTCATTAAAAGTGTCAAGTAATGTCCTTAATCCAACTGCGATAAAGACTGGAAAGAGTGGAGTCAACCACAAAAACATGCGCTCCATGGCTGCGGTTCCATAAAAGGGAATTGGAATGTTGTAGGTAAGTCGGTTCAATATCAAGAGCAAAACAAACAGAACAAAACCCCATAGGGATGCCAACTCCTTAAGCTTATACTTTTTAGAAAGGGGAATCCCAACACTTGCTACTAAAAGAAGGGATGCAAAGTAACTGTAATTTCTCAGAGTTGCCCAATTAACCATGAACTTAAACCTGTCCCAGGTATCCATGATATTTCTGCCAGTGAAAACAGCTAGGTTATTCACTGCGACTTCAATGTATGAAGCCCAGGGATATTCAATAGCCACTTTTGATGCAAGTTCTGGCCACCAAAAGTATGGATTTAAAACCGCGTAAATAGCAAGAGGCAGTACAAAATAAAGCAATCCATTTAATATAGCATGTTTTAGCGTGAGTTCTTTGTAGTAAATGCTTATCAAGAGATAAACTGCGGCAATAAAAACGTACGCTTGAAATTCGTAGGGATGGACAAAGAGAGTACCCGCTGCTATGAGAATGAAGAATATGGTGATAATTGTCCAATCACTGTAGTGAGAAGTATCCTTTTTGTTGAGAACCAAGTAAAACATTGCCAACGTAGCCATAAAGAAATAGAAGCCTAAGAAGTTTGGATGAATGTAGATTATGAGATAATAGTTGTAGATGTTAGCTACCAAGATCACCATCGCGGAGTATATGCCCACTTTGCCATCAAACCAAACCGAGGCAAACAAATAAGTTCCAAGTGCTATCAAAATCCAGCTCCATACTCTGACAACGAGCATTGCATGTGGTATCAAGTCCCCAGACAATAAAACTACCCACGTTACAATAGTATGATATCCAGCAGGATATGAAAGCACATTAAAAACTGGGACTTTTGGAGGAAATAGTGACTGATATTTCAATATATACTGGACTTTATAGGCGTGGAATACACTGTCCACTGTATCTGTTGGCATTTTTAGGATGAGAACTTTTATAATCGCTATTAATCCCACAATGAGCATTAGTTTTCCCAACGTGAGAGCTTCGTCCTTAGATATCTTTGCATATTTATGAAAATCAAATGTTAGAGCAGTTATTATTAGCATTACATGGATTAGAGGCGACAAGCCAGTCCCAAGAATGCTAAGTATGTATGCCACGAGTATCAGGACAGAGAATCCAATAGCTCCCGCAATTCCAATCCTGTATGGGAAACTATCAAAATATACGAACTTAGATTTAAGCCTAGAAACACCGGCAGCAATACTGAAAAATAGGGATTTACTCTACCTAGCAACAGCAGAATGATTGAAATTGCTGCACCAATTGTGATATTCAAAGCTACATCTCGTCTCATCAGCTTAACATTAGTTTCCAAGTAGCTTATAAATTTATTCACTACCTGTTATTGCAGTTTCATAACCCACACAGGAATATAGAGGTTCCCATAACGCGACACTACTTAAGTCTATCCCACCGCTTTATCAATGCCTCTTCCACTTGGAAATGTATCTCGTGTGTCCCTTTCTGAACTTATCCTTTATGAGCATGTATCCTCCCCACGAAAAAACTTTATACACTAAAACCCAATAAATCCCATCCAGAGGTGATACTATGGGTTTCCTCTCATTCGGCTCAAAAAAAGAGAAAATAAAAAAACTAATAGAGCAGGAGCGCTTTAATGACATCATCACAATGGTTCTAAAAGATAAGAAGGCACTTGACGGTCTTATTGAGCTCCTTGACGACAGTGTGCCCGGGATTCGAGGGGATGCCCTTCTCATTCTGGGGATGATTGCAGAACAGCAAAGTGATGTGCTTGAGTCTTACCTTGAGAAAGTCTTTCCCAAAGCCATTGAGCTCACAAAGAACAGAAACCCTTACGTAAAGGAAAATGCGATGGTGCTGTCCTATGAACTTGCCCGCAGATTTCGAACTAGAATATCGATGCTCAAAGGGACAGTTGTCAGTGATCTAATCGAAGAACTCGAAGAGGGAGATAAAAACATCCGGGGCTTTGCATTGATGTTGCTCGGTGAGCTTGGGGCTAAAGAGGCCATAGAGTATGTTGAGGAGTTCGTCAACGTTGAAGACAAAGTCATACTACCATTTGAGGGCAAGAAGTGGGTTACCCTCAGACAAATTGCCCGCGAAACCCTTGAAAAAATCTCATGAGAGGTGATCGTATGATTGAAACGCTGTTGTTTTTGTTCCTGCTTGCGTTTGTTCTGTACTTAGTTTTTAAACTGACAATAGCCATCCTGAAGTACCTGATTACCAACGCAGTTATCGGCCTGATACTCCTGTGGATACTGAACGCGGTCGGAATAGCGAACGTTCCGTTCACCTTCATAAATATCCTGATAGTAGCCGTTGGAGGGGTCTTCGGGGTGATCCTTCTCATGATACTCTCGTGGCTCTAGCCACATCTAAATCTTTATAAGTACCCTTTTCGTGCCCTTCTTGGAGTGAGAGAAGGCTTTGGAAGGTGATGCTCATGTCTCACAAATCAGCCGAAATGTACGAACTCAAGAAGAAGGTCGAGGAACTGAAGAGGTATCGAGGTCGAGCGACCGAGCTCGTCTCCCTCTACATACCATCAGGCTATGATATAAACAAGGTCATGCAGCAGCTTAGGGAAGAGTACGGAACGGCTCAGAACATCAAGTCAAAGTCAACTAGGAAAAACGTTCTCGGTGCCTTAGAAAGGGCCATGCAGCACCTCAAACTCTACCGCAAGACCCCGGAGACGGGACTCGCGCTCTTCGTCGGAAACGTCAGCGAACAAGAGGGAGTCAGCGACATCAAGCTCTGGGCAATAGTTCCCCCAGAACCGCTCAAGGTTAGGCTCTACCGCTGCGACCAGACGTTTGTAACTGAACCCCTCGAGGAGATGCTCCGTGTCAAAGACGCCTACGGCCTCATCACTGTCGAGAAGAACGAGGCCACCATTGGTCTGCTCAGAGGCAAACGTATTGAAGTTATTGACGAGCTCACCTCGAACGTTCCAGGAAAGACCCGTGCCGGTGGTCAGTCAGCAAGGCGTTACGAGAGGATTAGGGAGCAGGAGACCCATGAGTTCATGAAGAGGATCGCCGAACACGCCACCAAGGCTTTCTTGCCTCTCCTTGAGAAGGGAGAGCTGAGGGGCATCATTGTCGGTGGCCCTGGACCGACCAAGGAGGAGTTCGTTGATGGGGACTACTTGCACCACGAGCTGAGGAAGAAGGTGATAGGTGTCGTTGACATTAGCTACCACGGCGAGTACGGCCTAAGGGAGCTCGTTGAGAAGGCCAGCGACATGCTGAGCGAGCACGAGGCTGTCAAAGAAAGAAAGCTCATTCAGGAGTTCTTTAGGCATCTCGTCAAGGACACTGGCCTAATAACCTACGGTGAGAGGGAAATCAGGAAAGCCCTCGAGCTCGGAGCCGTGGATACTCTCCTCATCAGCGAGGGCTACGACAAGGTCAGAGTTAGGGCAAAGTGCAATGCCTGCGGTTGGGAGGAGCTCAAAACTATGAGTGAGAGCGAGTTCCACGTTTACAAGAAAAAGCTCACCCACTGCCCTAAGTGTGGCAGCCAGAACCTAAGCTTCGAGAAGTGGGACGTCGCAGAGGAGCTCATAAAGATGGCAGAGGAGAGCGGCTCCGATGTGGAGATAATCTCCCTCGACACTGAGGAAGGCCAGCAGTTTTACAAGGCCTTTGGAGGACTCGGAGCTTTCCTGAGGTACAAGATTCAGTAGAGCACTTTCTTGAGGAGTTTCCTTATCTCTTCTTTCATATTGTCTCCGTCAATCACATATGGCGGCCTCAAAACTGGCTTTATGGAGAATCCCCTGATGTTCATCGCGAGCTTTATCGCCAAACCGAAGAAAGAGGCCAAATCGTAAACCTTCGAAAGCTCTGTTAGCTTTCGGGCGTAAAGGAATGCATCCTCAAAACGCTTTTCCTGGAACGTTTTATAGAGTTCCAGGTGCAGCTCCGGGGCAAAGTTGGCGCAGGCCATTATCCTGCCATCTCCATCTATGATGAGGGTGTTCAAGAAGTGCTGATCGAGGCCGGTGAATACCACAAAGTCCTCCCGTTCGCCTTTAACCTCCAGGATTACGCCCCTGACGTGGTTTACGCTGTCTATCGTCTCCTTAACGCCAGCTATATTCGGATACTCGAGGGCAAGCCGCTTGATAAGCTGAACGCTCAGAGGGTTCGCACAACTCGGGATGTTGTAAAGAATTATCGGAATATCGGTACTCTCGGCCACCATCGAGTAGTGCCTGAACAGGGCCTCTTCCTTTAGTGGACAGTAGTAGGGTGGAGCTATTACAACGTAGTCCGCGCCGATGTCTCGGGCGTGGTTAGTTAGTTCTATAACCCCAAAGGTGTTCGTAGAGGCTGCTCCCACAAGGTAGAAAGCGGAATTAACAAGCTCACGTCCCTTTTCAGCCAAGAATTTTCTTTCTTCAAGGCTTAAACTTGTGAATTCACCGGCGGTTTCGTTGATGAATATCCCGTGGACGCCTACCTTCTGGAGGAAGTCTATGTGCTCCTCAAGGGCGGGGACACCAATGGAGTAATCTTCGTTGAAGGGCGTCACAAGGGGTACTATAACACCGCGCATGACATCACCAGAAAAGTTAGAAAGAGGGGGTATTTTAGCTTTTTTCACATCTTCTCGGGAGCTTCTATGCCGAGCAGCGCGAGTGCGTTTCTGAGCACTCCTTTCGTGGCCAGCACGAGGAGCAGGCGCTCTTCCCTTACCCCATCCTCGGCCTTGAGAACTGGATGATCCATGTAAAACCTGTTGAAGAGCGAGGCCAATTCATTGGCAAACCAGGGGATGAGGTGAGGCTTGATGTCCCTTCCAGCCTGCTCGACAATCTCCGGGAACTTTGCAAGGAGCTTTATCAGTTCCTTTTCCCTGCGGGTGAGCTTTGAGAAGTCTGCCTTCTCGATCAGGTCCTTCCAGTCTGTGGAGATTCCCGAGCTTTCTGCCTTCCTCAGTATTGAGGCACAGCGTGCGTGAGCGTACTGCACGTAGGGGGCGCTCTCTCCCTCGAAGTTGAGTACGTCCTCCCAGCGGAAGGTGATTATCTTGTCCGGGCTATACTTGATAAGGTTAAAGCGAACTGCACCAACACCAACGGCTTCCGCTATTTTCTCCTTCTCCTCCTCGCTTAAGTTGGGGTTCTTCTCCTCGACGAGCTCCTTTGCCCTCTTAACCGCCTCGTTGAGAACCTCATCAACGGTGAAGCCAACCCAGGTCCCTTTCCTTCCGCTAAACTTGCCCTCTGGCCTCACAACATGCTCGTAAGCGAGGTGGTGGAAGTTCTCAGCCGAGTCCTCAAAGCCGAGGAGCCGGAGGGCGTACTTTATGGCCATCTGCGGGTGCTTCTGTTCGATGCCGATGACGTTAATGACTATATCAGCTTTACCAAACTTCCCAGGCATCTTCTCGCCGTCGGAAGCCGTCGTCCAGGTCCTGTGGTCTTCCAGTCTGTCCCACGGTTTGTAAAGCATGTCTGAGCTGACCTTGCCAAACTTCCAGAGGTGATAGGCTATGTCCTTGCCGGTGTAAGTTGCCGTTCCATCGCTTCTCTTAAGGACGAGGAAGGGGTTCTTCATGTCAGGGAAGAGCTTCCTGAGGTCCATCACGAAGGCTCCTTTGTACTTACCTTTCTTAGCCCAGAAGAAGTTGGGATTGCTCTCGATGAGGCTGTAGGCCTCTTCAAAAATGCCGCTCCTCATTATGTCGCTCTCCCAGCTGAGGAGGTCGTAGATGATGTTCATCCTGTAGGTCGTCATCATCTGGGCCTTAACGACCCTTTCGGCAAGCTTCCTTCCGATTTTGGCTATCTCGTTGTCGCCCTCTTCAAGCTTCTTCATAAGTTCGCGGACTTCTTTATCCACCTCAGGATTCCCCTCTATGCGATTGTTAACTTCGACGTAGAGGAGGCCCATAACGTGGTCTATAACGTCTTCCTTGACTCCTTTCTCCCTAAGCTCGGCCTCGAGCCGTTCAAACTCTTCTTTCAGGTTGAGATATCCCCAGAGAACCTGGGCGAACTGGACGCCAAGGTCATCGATGTAGTTCTGAACCTCAACGTTGTAACCTATGGCCCTCATGATTCTCGCCATAGTATCACCGAGAACTGCATTCCTCGCGTGACCCATGTGGAGCGGTTTGGTTGGGTTGACGGAGGTGTGCTCTACGATGACTTTCTTTCCCTTTCCGAGCTTGCTCTCGCCGTAGCGCTCGCCCATGCTAAGAATCTCGTTGATCAAGTTCCTCCCAAAGCGCTCGTAGTCGAGGAAAAAGTTGACATACCCATTTACGGCCTCGACTTTAGCTATCTCTTCAGGGAGCTTCCTGTCTATGCGCTTCACGATTTCCTCAGCTATGAGCTTGGGGGCCTTCCTGAAGACGCGCGCCAGCTGAAATGAAACAGTTGTGGCAAAGTCGCCGAACTCTACGCTTGGGGTTTCGTCAAACGTAGTCTCGCCTTCCCACTCCTTCCCGCTCTCCTTGAGCATCTTCTCGAGTTCTTCCATTAAGATGAGCTTGGCTTTCTCCTTAACCTCCGTGTATCCCATTACTATCACCGCAACCACTTCGACCCAACCTTTAAAAAGTTCTCCGCGGAGTTTACTCCTGGGGATGGGTATGAAACACCATGTCGGCGAGCACAAGGCCAGAAAGGGCCTGATAAGGGTTGAGATTGATGAGGAAAACGGAATCGCGGAGAACGTGAAGATTACGGGGGACTTCTTCATCCACCCAGAGGAAACCATAGGCGAGCTTGAAAAGGAGCTCAAAGGGCACAAACTGGAGGAGCTTGAGCACGTTATAGACGAGTTCTTCGCGATGAGGATGGACATAGAGATGCCCTACGTGAACGTTGAGGACTTCAAGATAGCCATCAAAAACGCCCTTAAGGATTGAGGGTGATGCCTTTGACCCTCAAACTGGGAAAGAAATCTTCGCGCCGTATTTTTATCATGCTTCTCTCCGTTTTTCTGGGACTGGCGTTCATAGGATACGTCTTCGCTGTAGGCAATCCCAACGCGGCTGTGAACATAACCCAAAAAATCGGGGAGGAGATAGGACCCGTTTCGGACTCAGATTTCAAGAACTTCGTCATGATATTCACCAACAACTCCATGGTTGTGGCCTTCATGGTGCTCTCCGGCTTACTCTTTGGTCTCGGCCCATGGTTCATAATGGCCTTCAACGGCTTTATCGTTGGTGTTGTAGTGAGGGCAGTCCAGCTCACGGGAAACATTTCAGCGACGCAGATACTCCTCGGGCTGATACCCCACGGAATCGTCGAAATTCCAGCGCTCGCCATTGCCGGAACGGCTGGAATAATGTGGTATCAGGAAATAGTCCACGGAGAAGGTGAAATAGGAAGGAGATTTAAAATAGGTGCTTTAAAGGCGCTTAAGCTTTTTGGAATCTCAGTACTACTTCTCATCGTTGCGGCGTTCATCGAGGCCTATGTAACCCCTAGCATCGCTGGCATTGGTTGATTCCCCAATTTTTATCGTCTTGAATGTTCCAAGCTCTTCGTAGGTCTCTATCTCCCTTAGGATAACGTCCATCGGGTTTTCAAAGCCGCTAACAATGCTCCTTATGTAGGCCCTGTAACTGCCGTTGAGCTCCATCATGCGCTCAGCCATTCTTGCCACTTCCACCGGATCAGTTGAGTGGAACTTAAGCCCCTTCTCCACGAGCCACTTTGTGACGGCCAAGAGCCTGCCGGGATATGTGGATATTGTGGGAGTTCCTAGGGCGATAGCTTCCCTGTTCATCGTTCCGCCAGCGCCTATCATGAGCTTGGCATAATAAAGAAGGCTAAGGCTGTCAACGGCATGTCCTGGAATTATAACGTTGGAAAATCTTTCGAACCTTTTTCTCTGGCTCTCGGTCCTCGGGAAGAGAACTATCGGGACTTCTGGCAGGAGGGGAATCAGGCCCTCGAGAATGCTCTTTTCAGAATCTCCGTTGAAGTAGTTGGCCTTTATCGGCTCCGTGCGCATCACGATGTAGCCGTTTTTCTTTAAACCCAGCTCCTTAAGGACTTTTTTATCGGGAATAAAGCCGTAGAGATGTGCAAGTTCTGAAAAGCCTTTCACAGGGCGCATGTCGTTTGGATCTGCACCGCACCTGAGCAGCTCGTAGGCGTCTATGGCCATGGGGTAAATCAAGAGGCTCGTGTATGGCAGGATGAGCTTGTTCTGAGCCACGGCAGTCTCGTTGTCAACGAAGCCGATGGAGGGTATCCTAAGTCCGAACGCAACCCGTGGTGCCTCTGCGGAATGTTTGTATAGGGCCAGATCGGGCTTTTCCTCGATTATAAGCTTGGAGAGTTTGTACATTCTCTCTACGCTCATGAGAAGCTTGCCCTCGAGAGTAGAACCCCCATGGCGACCAATGATGTAGTAATCGAATCCAAACATGTCAAGGATATCCGTCAGCCCGTCAAACTCCCTGGTTGTTATAAGAACCTCGTGCCCAGATTTCTCCAGCTCCCAGATTACACCCTTGAAAAAGTGAACGTGAGGAGCATTGGTAATGTCTATCCATATCTTCATCCCACCCACCTATCTATTGGACATTCCTGTTCAATTATAAGGCTTTCCCAAAAACGGTTGTGGGGCCTTCTTTTTGAAGTTTTTGTATGGTGTTTTGAGCCAAAAAAACGTTTAAAACGCTTTCTTTCGATGAAATTGAAGTTGTGAAAAACCTAGAACGGACCAAAAGATGGTGAGAGGTCAAAAATACTACAGACGTCCTGCATAGGGCCGAAATCCGGCCAGAAATCGTTTTTTGGAAAAGACTTTTATTCCCAAGAGTACCACCGTCGATAGGTGAGAGAAATGCGAGAAAAGATAGAGAATCGAACCGCCGAACTCGCCGTGATAGGGCTAGGATACATAGGACTCCCAACTGCCATAATGCTAGCCAACGCTGGTTTCAGGGTAACAGGGCTAGAGATTCGGGAGGACGTTGTTGAAAAAATAAACTCCGGTCACGCCCATATAATTGAGCCTGAAATCGACGAGCTTCTACAGAGTGCCCTCAAAAATGGCAACCTGAGGGCGACCTCAAATACTGAGGATATAAAGGAGAAGGATGTTTACATAATCTGCGTCCAGACCCCGCTCAAGGATGACAAAACTCCCAATCTGAGCTATCTCGAGAGCGCGGTGAGAACTGTAGCTGGGGCCATGAAAAAAGGCTCACTCGTCATAATAGAGAGCACCGTTCCTCCTCTAACAACAGCCAAGATGGCCACACTGATAGAGGAGCTAACCGGTCTAAAAGCTGGTGAGGACTTCTACATGGTTCACGCCCCAGAGAGAGTAATGCCGGGCAGAATTTTCAAAGAGCTGGTGTACAATTCAAGGATCTTTGGGGGCATAACTCCCGAGAGTGCCGAGCTTGCAGAACTCCTCTACCGCTCCTTCGTAAAGGGACAGACGTTCAAAACGAGCTCAACCGTTAGTGAAGTCGTTAAGCTTATGGAGAACACGTTCAGAGACGTCAACATCGCCCTAGCCAACGAGTTCGCCTTCCTTGCCTACCAGTATGGGATAAACGTCTTCGAGGCAATAGAGCTTGCGAACACCCATCCAAGGGTCAGAATCCACATCCCCGGCATAGGTGTCGGCGGCCACTGCCTGCCCAAAGACCCACATTTACTCATCTGGCCAGCCGAGGAGGACTTCGGCTTGATAAGGTTAGCAAGGGAGATAAACGACAGCATGCCTCTCTTCACGAAGGACTTGCTCTTCAAAGCCTTCAGAGAGATAAACCTACCCCCAGAAGAGACCGTTGTAACTATCTTAGGGCTCGCCTACAAAGGAAACTCAGACGACACAAGAAACTCCCCGGCATCTGCCCTCATAGAGGCTATACGGGAGGACGTTGGGGAGGTAAGAACATACGACCCCTACGTGGGCGGAACGCACGAGAGCCTCGAAGCCGCCGTCAGTGGTGCCGACGCCATCGTAATAGCCACCGATCACACGTCCTTCAAAGCCATAAACTGGGAGGAGCTTGGAAAGATCATGCGGAATAAGATCCTCATCGATGGCCGGCACGTGGTCAAGGAACCCCCCAAGGGATTCATCTTTAAGGGCATCGGGAGGGGAGAGTATTGAAGCCAGCCTTCGTCTTCGGAACCAGGCCGGAGATAATCAAGCTCGCTCCCGTTATCAGGGCGTTTGAAGAGATGGGCATCGAACCTCTACTGGTTCACACCGGTCAGCACTACGACTACGAGATGAGCAGTGTATTCCTCGAGGAGTTAGAGCTCAGGAAGATAGACTACCACCTTGAAGTTGGTTCTGGAACGCAGGCCGAACAGACGGGAACGGCAATGATTAAGATCGAGAAGGTTCTGATGAAAGAAAAGCCCGACGTCACGCTCGTTCAAGGCGATACAAACACAGCCCTCGCCGGTGCACTGGCAAGCGTCAAGCTGAAAATCCCCGTTGCCCACGTTGAAGCTGGATTGAGGAGCTTCGACAGAACAATGCCGGAGGAGGTAAACAGAATTTTAGCGGATCACGCAAGTGAGGTTCTCTTTGCCCCGACGGAAGAGGCAAGGGAAAACCTCGAGCGTGAGGGCATAACCGAGAACGTTTACGTCGTGGGCAACACCGTTGTTGACGCAGTCCTCCAGAACGCCAAGATAGCCGAGAGGAAGAGCGATATTTTGGAGAGGCTTGGCCTCAAAAGCAGGGAATACATCCTCATCACAGCCCACAGAGCTGAGAACACGGACAGCAAGGAGAATCTGAGAAGGCTCTTGGAAATCCTTGAGGCGCTGCCGATTAAGGCTGTCTATCCCATGCATCCCAGAACGAGGAAGAGGCTCGAGAGTTTTGGCCTATGGGGACGTGTTGAGGCGATAGAGAACCTTATTGTCACGAAGCCGCTTGGATATCTCGACTTCTTAAAGCTCCAGAGGAACGCGAAAATAGTTATGACAGACTCTGGCGGGATTCAGGAGGAGAGCATAATCCTGAACGTGCCCTGCCTGACCCTCCGCTACAACACCGAGAGACCGGAAACTGTGAAAGCCGGCGGCAACGTCCTCGTTGGCCTCGAGAAGGAGAGAGCCCTGAGCTCCCTCGAGAGACTTCTGAACGATGAGGAGTTCTACAAGAAGATGGCAAATGCCCCAAATCCCTTCGGCAATGGAAAATCAGGACAGAGAATAGCCGAAATTCTGCTTGAGCTTTACAAAAAAGGAGAGCTAAGGGTCAGAAACTCAAGGTTTATTTAGCGTTTCAGCCCATCTCCCAACCGCTTTTGCAACTTCCTTTGAGAGCAGCGCCCAGCAGTCCTCCCCACTCAGTGCACCGGTTCGAACGGTCAGCACGTCCCAGTAAACAACGGCGGTTGAGGTGTTTCCGCCCATCAGGTCGTTTCTGAGCATGGCTGTGTTGTACAGTTCCCTGGCAAAGGGTTCCAGCCGTTGGAGTTCATCAGAACTTCCCCGAAACTTTATCTCAGTCGCTCTAAAGCTGAGGACGTCGCCATTGGAGTTCATGTAGAGCAGAACGCTCGCGAAGCATTTTTGATACACAATGTAGCTGCCCTGCCTGTAAAAGGGAATTAAAATAATAATTACTGGAGAATCCACCTCGTTGGGTGAACGAATGCCAAGGGAATTTCAACTGAGCTTTCAAGGTTCGTAAAGGTCACGTTGAGGCCCCTCTCCTGAAGGGTTAATGATATCGAGTTCTTCAGGGTTTTCTCAAGGTTACAGGTGTCCACGTCGCCGAACAGTGAGGGACACACAACGCTGAGGGGCATACTGACCACGACGGTTCCGTTGGAAACTTTCCCGATACGAATCCCTCTTCGCGAGGTATCCCTTGTATACTTTCAGATTCTTCCACTAGGAAATTCCAACGGTGCCCCCCAACAGGTTCTCAACGAGATATCTCTTGGAGTTCTCTAAAAGTCTCTCAGCGAATATCTCTGGGTCTCTGGTATGATCAAGGTAGTATATTGTTAGAAGGCTTTGTATATCACCGATGGAGGAGTAATAGACCACGACGTCGATCCGATAGGTTTTTGATAACAGGCCAGACTCTTTCCCTTTGAACGCACGTATACCGCAATCACCCTACCTCTAAACTGGAACTGGAATTTCGTCAGCTCATCCCTCTCCGAAGGCATCGAAACGACAACGGGCTTTAGTCCATATTTCCCGACAGTCTCCCCAAGCATGTTCGTCAGCTCGGTGTACAGCGGATCACCGGCCATCACGACGATATAGACCGTATCTGGGTTGACATGTATTTCTGTGGCGTTTAAAGTACTGTTAATGAGTATCGGGTCGTTAGAGAACACCTCTTTCCCTGAATAATCTGCAATAAGGGTGTTTTGGGATGCAATGAGCAGTGTGGGTATAGTGAGCACGAGCACGATAGAAACTATCATTAGTGTCTTCTCATAACTACCCGCAAAGGTAGGGCATGGAAAATAAATTTAAATAACTTTATGAAAAAAGAGGACTCAAACTGGCGTCCCTATGTAAATCCCGTGCCTCGTCCTGACTATCCTTACCTTTATCCTGTCACCGACCTCAGCATCCGTGCTGATAACCTCGATAAGCCTGTTTCTGGCCTTAGCCAGCATCTCGCCCTGGATTCTGCCTGGCAGAACAACCTCAGCCTTTACAATCTCCCCGGGCCTGAAGGCAAGGGGGATGAACTCACGCTTCTCCATGCCAAAGTGGTGAGGCTTCAGGACGAGGGGCTTCATTCCAGTTTTCATCTCCAGCTCGCGGAGCCACTCGTAGAACTTCTTAAACGGAACGAGCTTGGTTATAGTTGGATTCCTGCCGAACTTATATGGTATGTAGTTCTGGAAGCCAAGGGCGGGCCATCTCTTACCAGCTCCAATCATCCTCGCGAACTCAATAAAGGCCTCTGCCTCGTTGTCGTTGATGCCAAAGATTATGACCGGGGCGAGGAGGACGTCGATGCCCGCATTCACCAAAGCCTCGGCCATGTCCAGGACGTGCTGGAGGTCGTAGTCCTTCCGCCCCATAAGCATCTTGGCCTTCTCCGGGTCTAAGGAATGGAGTGAGAGGTTCACCCTATCGAGACCTGCCTCGGCAAGTTCTTCCACGAGTTTATCATTCAGCAGAGTCCCGTTGCTCTGCATCGAGATTACCCTAACATTCGGGTGCTCCCTTAGGGCCTGAACTAGCTCCACGCTAAAAGGATAGAGAAGTGGCTCTCCTTGGCCGTCGATGTGAGCTTCTAAGCCCTTACCCTTGATTCTGGCTACATAGTCAAACCATTTCATCAGATAGTCAACGTCCACCACGTAGTCGAGCTTCCTCGTCCTAGAGTAGGGCCCCTCATCAACGGAGCAGAAGATGCAGCTCATGTTGCAGCCGCTGACTCCCCTTACCTGAATAAGGTTTGTGCCCCTGTCTATTAAACCAAAGGCGTTATAGCCAAGGAGGGGAACGTCCATCCCCTCGTGAACGTAGAGGACTTTTCTCTTGGTGTAGCGGTTCCTGAGGAGTGCACCGAGGTTGTTCTGGATGTATATCACGATGTACTTCTCTATTTCGGGATAATCAGTATCAATGATGAGCGCCCCGTCTCTCACGCTTATGTCCGGGAAAACCCTATACTTTCGCCCCAGAACCCTCTTGAGTTCATCTTTTTCGAAGTCAGCGTAGAGCGTCCTCCTCCAGATTAACCTCACACTCTCACCGAGGTCTTCAAAGATAGTATGTGGGAGCCTCACCTCAATCATAGTCTCGAGTTCCCAAACTCTTTTAAAAATCCGCCGATGGATAAAAAATCCGGCCAGGAATGAAGCTTTAAGGCCATTCTGCCAAATTTTTTAAAGGGAGACCCTTTGCCATCATGCGGGCATGGAAACATTTTAATATTATTGAATTAAACAGTCTAATGATGGACTACTGTGGGGGAGTGCACATGTGGGGAAAGATTGAGCATTACTTTGATGAATATCCCGTCAGAAAGCAGATTGCCAAGACCCTTCTCAAGTACGGCCTTCGTGTGTCGGACGACATGAAGATTAAAGCCGGGGACATCGAGGTTCCCTACACAAAGATAGCCAAGGCCCTCGACGTCGACAGGCGTGTTGTGAAAGAGACTGTCGGGATGATACTCAAGATACCCGAGCTGAAGGAGATTTACACCAACCTAGAGCCCACGGTTCACATGAAGTACGTCGGAAGGCACGTCGGCTACGGCGTTATCGAAATCGAACCCGAGCCAAGGGCCATAGGAATACTTGCCAAGATAGCCCAGAAGATAGCCGAGAGAGACATCAACATCGTTCAGGTGGTTGCCGAAGATCCGGAGCTCTACCCAGAGGCAACACTCACGATAATCACCGAGAAACCCATCCCTGGTGACCTGATAAACGAGCTCTCCAAGCTTGAGGGAGTCAAGAGGATTTCGATTTATTGAATCTTCTCTCTTACTAATTTGTTGGCTGAAGTTTTCTTCAACTTTCCCAACTTTTGGTAAACAAATTTTGGAAATTCGTGGCTTCTATAAAGTCATGCGCCCTGAGGGACTTTTCTTTGCACCATAGAACAAATCTGCTGTCCCCATTTTAACCAAAAGTTCTGAACCTTTGTTCTTCGCAGATAAGGTTTATAAATAATTGTTTAAAACTAAAAAGTAGCTGCATTTATCTCTGTTCGGAACACGTCCATCAACCACTGGAGGGTTGCTGAATGGGAGAAGCAAGCAGGATAAGCCGCTATCTGTATACGGTTATCGTGTTGTTTGCAATATGGCTGTTTCTAACGGCCAGTTTAGACCCACAAGAACTCGGATTCGGCCTGCTACTGTCTCTAATCGTTGGGGCCTTCACTTACGAGATATTCACAACCAATGGCCTCGCAAACCTGCATCCAAAGAGAATCGCCTACGCAATAGCCTACATACCCTACTTCCTCTGGGCCATGATCATGGCCAACCTCGACGTGGCCTACCGGGTTCTTCACCCAAAGAGGCCCATAAACCCGGGAATCGTTGAGTGCAGAACCGTTCTCAAGAGCGACGTTGGAAAGCTCAGCCTTGCGAACTCAATAACCCTTACGCCGGGAACCATCACCCTCGACGTAAAGGGCGACAGGTACTTTATTCACTGGATAGACGTTAAGGACGACTCGATTGAAGGCGCTTCTAAGAACATAACCGAGCCCTTTGAAAAGTTCCTGAAGGTGATCTTCGGATGATAGGGATTAACATATACCTCACCCTTATAACCATAGCAACGCTCCTGAGCATGTACAGGGTCTTCAGAGGGCCCACGACCGTCGATAGGCTCGTTGCAGTGGACATCATGACTACCATAACCACCGGACTCATGGTGCTCTTCGCGCTCTACTACAAGAGGATGATATTCCTCGACGTTGCCCTCGTGTATGCGATCCTCGCCTTTGGAGGAGTCATAGCCTTCGCGCGCTACCTGGAGGGAGGAGTATGAGCGCCCTTACAATAATCGGCGAAGTTCTCGTCCTGTTGGGGACGTTCTTTTACTTCCTGTCGGCGTTGGGCCTAATCAGGATGCCAGACGTCTACAACAGGATGCAGACCTCAACCAAGAGCGCCACCCTCGGCTCCCTTGGTGTCTTCGTCGGCGTTGGAATATGGGCCCTTGGAACCGACTACGGAAGCATTGCATGGCTCACCAAGACGGTAGTGATAGCGGTCTTCCTGCTGCTCACCAACCCAATAAGCGCCCACGCGCTCATAAGGGCAGCGTACAAGAGCGGAATCCCGCTGTGGGAGGGTAGCGTCGTTGATAAGTACAAAGAACACCTCGAAGCTGAGGCAAAGACGGAGGAGGGTGGTGAGGAATGAACCTCGCATATTACATCCCCCACTTAATAGTTGCAATTATGGTAGTCTCCGCAATCCTAGCAGTTGAGTGGAAGGACCTACTAGCTGCGGTCGTCGGAATGGCAGCGGTTAGTCTGTTCGCCTCACTGCTGTTCTTCTTCCTGCAGGCGCCAGACGTTGCCATGACCGAGGCTGCCATAGGTGCAGCGCTGAGCGGTGCAATCTTCATATTCGCAATTAAGAGAACCCAGAGGTATGAGACCGAGGATGAAGAAAAGCCCGGGTGGTGGGTGAGATGGTAGTCAAGCGGGCCTTGGCAATAATTACCCTCCTAGTCATCGGTTACTGGCTGGCCGTTGGGCTGTCTCAGGTTCCCTTCGGCGAGGACAAGATGCTCATCGGCCAGTACTACCTCAACAACGTGAAGGATCAGACTGGAGCGGTCAATGCCGTTACCGCGGTAGTTGTCAACTACCGTGGCTTCGATACCCTCGGTGAAGTCACCGTCCTGTTCATAGCCTCAACCGGTGTCGGTGCCCTGCTCTGGAAGAGAAAGAGGAAGAGAACCGCCAAGACAGAGGGAAGCATCGTCCTCACAACAGGTACGAGGCTGCTCTTCCCATTCGTGATGCTCTTCGGTGCCTACATCTTCATCCACGGACACCTCACCCCGGGCGGAGGATTCCCGGGCGGAGCAACGGTGGCTACTGCCTTCCTGCTGCTCTACCTGGCCTACACCGCCTACGAGATACCGCACAGGGGCTTTGAGGTTACAGAAGGACTGGCCGGCATGGGCTACGTTACCGTTGGTCTCATCGGCCTCGCGATAGGCGGCTACTTCCTCTTCGACTGGATATGGCAGACCTGGCAGTTTGGAACCGACAACATCGGCAGGCTCCTCAGCGGCGGCTTCATACCGATAATCTACACCATAATCGGCATCAAGGTCGGAACCGAACTCAGCGGAATCATTGACAACATGGTCAAAGAGGAGGTGAGCGAATGATAAGCGTCTACTACTTTGGAGCCATAGCGCTTATCCTGATAGGCCTCTACGCCATACTCATCAAGAGGAACCTGCTCAAAATCCTCGTTGGGCTAAGCATAATGGAAACCGGCGTCAACCTGCTCCTCATCAGCATTGGCTACGTGAGCGGTAAGAGCGCCCCGATACTGAGCGAAGGAATAGGTCCGAGCCAGGCAGTTGACCCGATTCCGCAGGCATTGGTTCTCACGGCTATAGTTATTGGAGTTGCTACCACCGCCATGGCTCTTAGCGTTGCCATACTGATTTACGAAAAGTACGGAACCCTTAACGTTGAAGAGATAAGGAGGTTGAGAGGATGAACGAGCAGTACGCTGCTCTGCTCATAGCGTTACCCCTCATCAGCGCGTTCTTCGTCCCCGTGTTTAAGGGAATTGGAAAGAACGCCGTCAGGTACTTCCTCCTCCTCGTCACGGCCCTCCAGACTGGAATAGCGGCGTGGGTTTTTAAGGAGGTCTACACCACAGGTCAGCCCATTATAGTCATCGCCGGCGGCTGGAAGCCACCCGTGGGAATAAACCTCTACATCGGTCACTTTGCGGCACTTTTCGTGCTCATAATAGCGGTCGTCAGCCTCGTCATGGCAGTCTTCAGCATCAGCGCCGTTAAAACTGAGCCAATAGACAAATACGCCATGCTATTCCTCCTGCTGATGCTCGGTGCCACTGGAATGATAGCGACCGGTGACATCTTCAACCTCTTCGTCTTCATGGAGATAACTGCAATAAGCGCCTACGCACTTACCGCCTACAACAAGACCGGCGAAGCGGCCGAGGCTTCAATGAAGTACATCATCCTCGGTGGAATCGGTTCAAGCTTCTTCCTCATCGGTGTCGCTTTAATCTACGGCTCCCTTGGAACCCTCAACATGGCTCAGATAGCCCAGCTCGCTGCGACTATGAACCCGACCGTTGCCCAAGTCGGCCTCGCGCTGATAATCTTCGGCTTGGCCGTTGAGGCAGAGATATTTCCGCTCAACACCTGGGCACCCGACGCCTATCAGGCAGCACCGCACCCAATCACCGTCATGTTCTCAGCCTTCGTCGTCAAGGCTGCCCTCTACGCGATGGCGAGGCTAATCTATCTCATGAGCGACGTCGGAAGCTGGAACTCCGTGCTCAGGATGCTCATAATAATGGCCACCCTCACCGTCGTCGTTGCCGAGCTTGCCGCGCTCAGGCAGAAGAACGTCAAGAGGATGATATCCTACTCGAGCATTGCTCAGGTCGGCTTAATAGCCCTTGCATTTGCCCTCGGAACTCAGGCCGGCGTTGATGCAGGAGTGTTTCACATGATCAACCACGCGGTAGTCAAGGCCCTCCTGTTCCTCGCCGTCGGCTACGTGGCGATAACTATCGGCGGTGCAGAGATGGAGAACTTTAAGGGGCTTGGAAAGAAGATGCCGTGGACGGCCTTCGCAATTTCAATCGGTGCCATAGCCACGGTCGGAATACCGCTCTTCAACGTCTTCTGGAGCAAGGTCAGAATAATCCTGGCCACCATAGACGTCGGCTACACCTGGGCGGCCGTGCTCGTTCTTTCAGCGAGCGTCGTGGAGGCAGTCTATTACTTCAGGCTACTTCACGTGATATGGTTCGAAGGAGAAGGAGAAAAGATCAACGAGAGCTTTGTCATCGGCCTCATGATGCTCTTCCTCGCGGCCCTTGTGGTGGCAATAGGCGTCTATCCAGACTACGTCTGGGAGCTCGCCAGGAAGGCTGGAGAGGACATCTTCAACGTGACACAGTACGTTAAGAACGTTCCACTGATGGGGGTGGGAGCATGATTAACGAACTTTTCATAATCATTTTCGCGCCGCTCGTTGCGGGAGTCATCGCCTGGGCGCTCGACATAAAGGGAATCAGAGAGCTGCTCGGCGTCGCTGGAGCTGCGGTTCCATTGGCTTACCTCATCAAGCTATACCCAACCATCGAGTCAGATGGAATGGTAAACTACACCCTCAACTTTGCAGGGTTCAGCTTTGAGTTTATGCTTACCCACCTGAGCTGGGTATTCGCCATGATAGCCGGCGTCGTCGGACTGGCTGCGGTCCTCGGCATTGTCTCAACGGCCAAGAAGGGCTATGAGTGGCTCTTCGCTCTCATGAGCCTCACGGGAGTCTACGGAGTATTCATAGCCTACGACCTGCTGGGCTTCTTCATCTTCTGGGAAATCATGACCTTCGGAAGCTTCATGATGGTGCTCAAGTACAACAAAGCGGCATCACTCAAATACTTCGTGCTCAGCGTCATCGGAGCCTACGCAATGCTCATAGCGATAAGTATAATATACGCCAAAGTAGGCTCCTTCAGCTTTATAGAAGTTTACAGAGCTTTCTCACAGGACGCAGCACTAGCGACTGTCGGCTCATCTCCCCTCTTCAGTAGAGGTGAAATTGCATTAATCTTCGGTCTCTTCCTGGTCGCCTTCGGCGTTAAAGCCGGGATGTTCCCGCTTCACGTCTGGGCACCCGATGCCTACAGCGAGACCAACCAGAGCTACACCGCGATGTTCAGCGGCGTCCTCAGCAAGACAGGCGTTTACGGATTTATCCTCATCTACATGCTCATAGGCTACCGCCTGCTCTACGAATTCGGAACGATTAGAACCGTCCCCAAGTTCGGCTACATCATAGCATTCCTCGGCGGTCTAACCATTATCGTCGGCGGCATCCTCGCGGCGCTCCAGGAGGACATCAGAAAGCTCTTCGCCTACTCCAGTATAAGCCAGCTCGGCTACATCCTCGTGGGCATAGGCGTTGGGACGGCATTGAGCATTGAAGCCTCCATCTACCACGCCATCAGCCACGCCCTCTTCAAGGGACTGTTCTTCCTCATAGTGGCCACCATAATCTACCGCACCGGAAAGACGGAGTTCAAGGACATGGGCGGCCTGGCAGAGAAGATGCCAGTAACATTTGCGATGGCCTTCGTAGCAATACTCAGCCTCGCAGGAATTCCGCCGATGGTCGGCTTCGCCAGCAAGTGGCTAATCTTCGAGTCGGTCATAAGCCAGAACATGCCAATACTCGGTGCGATGGTGTTCTTTGGAAGCGCCGTAGGTTTCGTTTACCTCATCAGATTCACCTACGCAGTCTGGTTCGGTCAGAGGCCAACCGACCTTGACGACACCAAGGACGCTCCATTGCCACTCGCCATAGGCATGGGCATACTTGCGGTGCTCAATGTCGTCTTCGGTGTCGCTCCAGGTCTTGTGGCCCAAGAGCTGAACAAAATATTCGGCAGAGAGGTCATCGGTGGAACTATCTGGGAGCTGAACCTCGGCTTCGGTAAGTACAACGGCCTCCTCCTCACCGTCTGGTTCGTGGTCGGCATGCTCATCGCGGCCATAGTCTACTTCATGGGTGCCAAGGTCAGAAAGGTTCCGATAACTGACACATATCAGTCAGGAAACCCAGTAACGATGGAGTACAACCTCACCATCAGGAGGAACTTCTTCCTTCCGCTCAAGGAGGCCCTGTCCTTCTGGCTCAGGATGAGCTTCGACAGGTTCTACAAGGACGTTGGAAAGACCGTTGAGGACTTCGCCGAGACCATGAGGAACTACGTCTACAACGGAAACGTCCAGAACTACGCCTGGTATCTCGTCATAATCCTGCTAATCCTCGCGATGTGGGGGGTGTGAAAAATGATCGAGGTAGCGCTGAAGGCTTTATTCATCCTAATTTATGCGACCTTCGTCGGGTTCATGTTCATGGGAATAATCAGGAAAGTGAGCGCAAGGATACACAGAAGAGTAGGACCGCCAATCTATCAGCCCATACTTGACACCATTAAGTTCTTCGGCAAGAAGGAGAACATTACCCACGGATTAATCTACGACTTCGGCATCATCTACGCCCTTGGAGCCACAATACTGGCTTTGTTCTTCATCCCGCTGGGAAGCGTCAGCATACTCAGGGCCTACGGTGACCTCATCCTCATCACCTTCCTCCTCGAGATACCTATGCTGGGGATAATGTTCGCTGCAATGAGCTCAGGGAACCCCTATGCAGGAATAGGTGCCCAGAGGGCCCTGCTTACTATGCTCGCCATTCAGGTGCCTCTCGGCTTCGCAATAATAGCCCTCGCAGAGTTTTACGGAACCTTCAGTACCTACGAGATAGTCATGGCCCAGCAGATCAGCGGATGGAGTATAATACACCTGCCGCTCCTCTTAGCCGCCATAGCCTACGACATCGTCCTTCAGGCAATGTTCGGCAAGGAGCCCTTCGACATCATGATTGCACCAGGTGAAATCTCCCTCGGTCCGATGGTCGAGTTCGGCGGAAAACACATGGGAATACTCCAAATACAGCACGCCATAGGCCTCTTCGCAGAGACGCTGTTCTTCAGCAACATATTCCTTGGTGGAGCAGTTATTACTGCCTTTGCAAGCCCGATACTGAACACCATCGCCAGCCTTGCAATACTCCTCGTCAAGCAGATAGCGGTGCTTCTCATAGCGGTATTCGTCAGCACGATATTCCCGAGGTTCACGATTGACCAGGCGGCCAAGTTCTACTGGAAGTGGCCGACCATCATAGCCGCACTCGGAGCGATACTTGCAAGCCTGTGAGGTGATGAAAATGGTGGACTGGAGACTCTTTGAACCTCTCTTTAATTATGCGAGAAAGAAGAGCCTTTGGATTGTGTCGTTCTGTACCGGATGCGGCGGTATAGAGATGCCGCCCCTCATGACGTCAAGGTATGACCTAGAGCGATTCGGCATGATGCCAGACCCGAGCCCAAGGCAGTACGACCTCTTTCTCATCACGGGCTACGTTACGCCGAAGACCCTCAAGAGAATCATAATCACCTACGAGATGGCACCTGATCCAAAGTACGTCCTGGCCCACGGCTCCTGCCCGCTCAACGGTGGAATCTACTGGGACGCCTACAACGCCATCAAGCACCTCGACAAGTACATCCCGGTCGATGTCGTCATAGCCGGATGTATGCCGAGGCCAGAGGCAGTCATGGATGGAATCCAGAAGATAATGGAGATGATTGAGAACGGAACAGCAGACGGATGGAAGAGGTACAAGGAGAACTATGAGTGGTACAAGAAGAACCAGGACGAACTCTTCGGCGAAGGATGGCGTGAGAGGGAAGCCAGGAGGTGGATCCCATGGCTGATGGACAAGAAAAAGGAGGAGTGAACGAGATGGGGGAAGTCAAGTGGGAGAGAGAGCAGATGCTCGTTGACAAAATCCTTGAAAAAGCCCCCTACGCCGAGGGCAAGGTGCGGCGCGAACGGAGGATTGAGTTCAGCATTCCGGCAGACAGGATAAGGGACTTCCTCATGCTTCTCAAGGAGAACGACTTCGAGCTCATGCTCCAGATAACGACCGTCGACTGGCCCAACGACGGCGAGCTTGAGCTCATCTATCAGATGTGGAGCGTGACCCACAGAACCCACGCCATGGTCAGAACACGGATTCCGAGGGATCTCGATAAGGCAAGGATACCAACCGTCAAGGACATCTACCCTGTGGCTGAGACTTATGAGAGGGACTCCCACGACTTCTTTGGAGTCTACTTCGAGGGCAACGAGAAGATGGAGATGCCGTGGATCCTCGACGACACCGAGCAGGGGCTCTTCCCGCACAGAAAAGACTTCGACATGCTGACCTACGTGAAGAAGAAGTACAAACTGCTCGACAGGTTCGATGAGGATAAGGACAACTACGTGATTTGAGGTGAGAGTTATGGTTTCGCAGAATGAGCTCATTCGGGAAGCGAGAGAAAACGGGATGGACCTGTTCCCGCTCGATAAGGACACTTACGAGTTGTTCTTCGGTCCACAGCACATGGCCACTGAGAACTTCAGCATAATCCTCAAGATGGATGGCCACAGGGTTGTGAAGGCCATAGCCAACCCCGGCTTCCTCCACAGGGGCTTTGAGAAGCTTGCCGAGTACAGGCCGTGGCACACGAACATAGCGCTCCTCCTTAGAATCTGTGTTCCAGAGCCAGACGTCCCAGAGGCAATATACTCAATGGCCGTTGATGAGATAATCGGCTGGGAGGTTCCAGAGAGGGCCCAGTGGATTAGAACAACTGTCCTCGAAATGGCGAGGGTTTCCGCATATCTGTTCTGGATAATGGGTCTCAGCTTTAAGCTCGGTGTCTACACTGCCGGCCAGTGGGCTGCTGCCTACAGGGAGAGGCTGATGGCCCTCTTCGAGCAGCTGACCGGTGCCAGGGTCTACCACATATACACCATCCCCGGCGGTGTCAGGAGGGACATCCCGGGCGACAAGTGGCTCCGCCAGCTCAAAGACACCGTCGAGTACATCAGGAGCAAGTTACCAGACTTCGACAACCTCGTCTTCGAGAACTACGTCGCCCACAGGAGGCTTGAGGGAATTGGAGTGATGGACAAGAAGTTCGCCCTCGCCGAAGGCGTCACTGGACCAAACCTCAGAGCCACCGGCGTTCCCTACGACGTGAGGATGGCAGATCCATACCTGCTTTATCCAGAGCTCGACTTCGAGGTCCCCGTCCTGAAGGAGGGCGATGCCCTCGCGAGGGCTTTGATAAGGCGCTTCGAGCTCGAGCAAGATCTCTACATCCTCGACCAGCTCCTCGAGATGGGGCCGCCGAGCGGACCGTACAAGGTTGAAGACCCCAGGCTCAAGAACCTCCCGAGGTTCAAGGTTCCGGCAGGAGATGCGTTCGCCCACGTGGAATCAACGAAGGGCGACTTTGGTGCCTACGTCGTCAGCGATGGAAAGCACAAGCCGTACCGAGTGCAGATAAGGGGTCCAAGTATAGCCCACGGAGTCAGGATTCTCGAGCAGCTCTTGGTTGGAGCAAGAATAGCCGACGTCCCCGTGATATTGATGAGCCTTGACAACTGTCCACCAGACATCGACAGGTGATGAAGATGGAGGTTGATTTTAAGGTCGCCCCAGAGGAGAAAATCAGGAAGAAGCCATCATTCATCAAGCCCTGGATGGGCCTCAAGTACCTCTTCAAGAAGCCCGTTACCATCAAGATACCCTACGAGAGGGTACAGATAGCTAAGGACTACAGGGGGTTCCACACCCTCGACTGGAAGAAGTGTGTCGGCTGTAACTTCTGCGGCCAGATATGTCCGGCGAGGGCAATAGAGATGACCTGGATAGAAGTGGATGGCAAGATGGAGAAAAGGCCACATCCAAAGATAGACTACGGCAGGTGTACCTTCTGTGAGTTCTGTGTCGACGTCTGTCCAACTGGAGCGCTGGACTTCATCGAGAACTATATCCTCACCACCGAGTGGAAGGACGAGGAGCTGGAGCTCTTTGACTGGGTTCCAATCCATCCAGACAAGTTCAGGGAGATAAGCGAGAAGTTCCCCGACTACAGGTTCCCGGTGGAGAAGATAAAGTTCAACAATGAAACGAAGGAGGTCACCTACTACCTGAGAGACGGAGAGGTCATGAAGTTCAAGATACTCGGCTACGGCATCAGGCCGCCGAAGCCACCGACAAAGCCTGCTCAGAAGGTAGCCGCAAAACCAGCTGAAAAGACCGAGGAAAAGAAGGAGTGAGAGCCTTTCCCTTTTTCCTTCCCAATCGTGGACTTTTTTTAGATCATTAGGTATTATTCTTTATGGTGGACTCTCCTGGGGATAAATGTCCGGAGTGAAAAGAACCCAAAGACGCTGCCAACTGGGTATGGTGGGGGGCTTTAACCTCCATAGTCCTCATCGGCTTTTTTTGCTCCTGATCGCCCAGATATACATAATCATCGGCTTCAGCAAGATGCCCGAAGAAATAGGTGAGGAACCTGCACCGAGCGCCGAAGAGGTCATCACGTGGTGAGGGTTTCCTTCCCCAATCTTTTTTTGAAAAAATAATAGAGGCTTAGAGGAGCCTGTCAAGGATTATTGCCGTCAACGCTCCAACGGCCATGCCTGACTCAAGTATGTTGGCTATAACCTTCGGAAAGTGCGCCAAGAACTCAGCAGGAAGCTGGGGTGCACCGAGGCCCGCTATAAGTGCGGCTGCCAGTATGAGGGTGTTCCTGTCGTTGAGCTCCACTTTTTCGGTTATCAATCTAAGCCCAGTGACACTTATCATGCCGTAGAGCGCCAGTGTGAGGCCGCCGAGCACTGGAGCGGGCATGGAGGCCAAGACTCCTGCGAACTTGGGAATCAGCGATAGGAGTATCAGTATAGCTGCCCCCACCTGCACAACGTGCCTGCTCGCCACTTTGGTGAGCGCCACAAGTCCGATATTCTCCGAGTAGCTCGTTGTTCCGCAGGCACCCAAAAAGCCGGCTATCGAGCAGGCTAGCCCTTCGCTGCCTATACCGCGGGCTATGTGCTTCTCCGTTATCTCCGAGCCGGTAACGGTCGCTATGGCATGGTAGTCGCCGACGCTCTCGATTATGCTCACCATGAAGGCGAAGAGCAGGATGACGATTACCGTCGTGTCAAAGATAGGCTCATCCCAGGGAAGAATCTTGGGCAGACTGAACGCCGGAAGGCTCTTCGCAAGGTCGAAGTTGGCTAAGCCGAGCGGGATGCTGGCGGCGTAGCCAACGAGCGCACCTATCACCACTGGCATGGCCCTGAGGCTTCCCTTCACCTTCAGCGCGACGAACACCGTGGTGAGGAAGGTAACCCCCGCGACGATGACGGAGCTTACAATAGTGCTCCCGCTTGGGTCGGCGTAGAAGTTGAAGAAGTTCTTGACGGCAACGTCCGCCAGGCTGAAGCCTATGAGCATTATTGTAACTCCTGTGACGAGAGGTGTGAAGAGTTTTCTGACCTTGCCGATTATACCGAGCCAGCCTATAGTCGCTTCAATCAAGCCCCCCACGATAAGTGCACCCTGTATGGCAGCCATGCCATTAGTTGAGCCTATCGCTATCAACCCTGGGATGAAGGCGAAGCTCGAACCCTGGACTATCGGGTAGCGCGAGCCTATCGTCGTCTGCAGAAGTGTCGCGATGCCCATGGCCAGAAGAACCGCCTGTATCATGAGGGCAACCTGGTCGCCGCTGAGACCTATTGCACCGCCCACGACCAGCGGGACAGTGACAGTTGCTCCAAACATCGCCAGAACATGCTGAAGACCAAAAACCAAAGCCTTCAAAGGCTCAACCCTGTCATCAATTCCAAACTTCAAAGCACCTTTCTTTTCAAACTCCGCAGCCTCCATTGAAGCCCGCTCGAGCTGTGTCAGAATTTGTTTAAAAAGTTTTCGGAAAAGCGCAAGATTAACAAAAATTTGTCAAAGTTTACCAGCCCTGCATCTTTGATAGCACGTTGTCGGAGACCTTACCGTTCTCAACATTCTGCTATAGCCTGTTCCAGCCTGTTAAGACCATCCTCCAAAAGCTCCTCCTCTATCGTTAGCGGCGGCTGGATTCTCAGCACATTGCCCTGAAGGAACGCGAGGATGAGTCCGAGCTCGTAGGCACGCCAGACGACCTTCTTCGCCTCATCGTAGGCCCTCTCCTTTGTCTCCCTGTCTTTCACGAGATCAACCCCAAGCATCAGACCGAGACCGCGGACATCTCCGATTAGCTCGTGCTCTTCCTTCATTTTCTCGAGCCGCCTTTAGGTGTACTCTCCAAGCTTTTCCACCCTCTTGAGGAGTTCTTTTTCCTCTATCTCCTCGATGACTGCCAAAGCAGCCCTGCTCGTCACGGAATTGTCGCTCAGCGTGAAGGTGTGGCCGAGAGGTAGCAGGGAGTCCATTATCTCGGCCCTACCTATTATCGCGCTTATGGGCAGTCCGCCACCGAGGGGCTTAGCGAGGTTATTATATCCGGCGTAATGCCGAAATGCTCTATCGCGAACCACTTTCCAGTCCTACCCAGTCCGCTCTGCATCTCGTCCACCACGAGGAGAATGCCGTGCTCATCGAGGATGCGCTTGATTTTTTTGAAGTAGCCCTCTGGCGGCACTACCATCCCGGCGTCGCCTTGTATGGGCTCGGCAAAGAGTGCAGCCGTTCCCTCTGCGTAAACCTCTCCCTCAAACTTCTCTTTCAGATACTCAACACACTCCATGTGGCAGGTCCTCGGCTCCTTGCCAAGGGACAGCGGTAGCAGTGTGGGTAAGGAATGTAGTGAACTTCACTTAGCTCTCCTGCGATGGAGCGGACCTCAAGTTCCAAACCGATGACACTCATCGCCCCATAATAGCTCCTTAGGTAGCTGAGGATGTAACGTCTCCCAGTGTAGGCCCTCGCGAACTTTATTGCCCCATCTTTGGCATCGCTTCCGCTGAGACCAAAGGAGATTTTAGGATTCTCTATGGGGGAAATCTCGGCGAGCTTTTCTGCCAAGAGCAGGGGCTCGACTGGAAAGCCGTAGATGAAGGTGAAATGAATCAGCCTATCGGCCTGCTCTTTAACGGCATTCACGACGCGCGGGTTGTTGTGGCCGACGTTCTGGACAGCAGCGTTGCTCAGGAAGTCTATGTATTCCCTCCCCTCGATGTCCCACACTTTGGCGTTTTCAGCCCTCACTCCGACTATAGGGGCATAGGTAACGCGCGCTGCCTTGGGAAATACCATTGAATACCTCCTGATTATTTCATCTCCATAATCTCACCTCCAATGCTATACACGTTGTAGACTTAATAGTAATTTCGCCCAAATTTTGGTGAATTCGCAGAAAAGCTTAAGACCTTAATGTCGAATTAACAGAATAGGTGGCTGCATAATGCGGGAGAATGAACACCTTAACGAACTCGATAGGATGATACTCTACATCCTCCAGGAGGACGGGAGGGCGAGTTACTCGGAGATAGCGAGGAGGCTCAGAATACCTGAATCGACGGTAAGGCTCCGCGTGAAGAAGCTCTTGGAAAGGGGAATCATAAGAAAGTTCGCGGCACTGATAAACCCATTCAAGGCGGGCTATAACATAGTGGCATTCATAGCCGTTGACATCGAGCCAAACAAAATAAAGCAAGCAGCGGAAGAGCTAAGCAAGCTGCCTGAAGTTGATGTTCTCGGCATAGCCACAGGAGCGCACGACATACTCATGCAGGTAACGGTGAAGGATTTGCAGGAGCTGGAGAGCTTTCTAATAGAAAAGCTGGGAAAGATCGAGGGAATAAGGAGCACGGAAACATCAATCCTGACGAGCGTCCGGAAGTGGGGCTACGCAAGGGTGTTTTAGGTGACCCTCTCAATGCCGTTTTCCTTTACGATGTAGGTGTCCTCCTTCTTTATGGCCCCTTCGGTAATCATGAGCGGCGGGTGGATTATTGTGAGAACCATATTCTCTTGTACCTTCGCGGCCCTCTGTGGAACGACGATGGTCGTTATCGGCGGTTCCTCGATTAACAGACCGACTCCGTGGGTGTAGCCAGCTATGTAGGCATCACCAAAGCCCCTCTCCTTGAAGAAATTCGTAAGCTTCTTCTCCACTGCCGAAAGGGGAACGCCGATTCTGGTTTCCTCCAGCGCAAGTCTGTAAGCCTCTTCCTTGACCTCAATGGCTTTTCTGACACTCTCACCGGGATCGCCGACCACGAAAGTCCTCGCCATGTTCGCATAATAATGGTTCCAGTCTGCCCCTATGACGACCGTAACGACACCGTTCTCCTTTACTTTCAAGTCCCTGAAGGGCTCTGCGTGGGCCCTTGGTGTTGTTGAGACATAAACCTTGGGATCTTCACTGCCGTTGAGCATGAGCTCGCGCATAACCTCGGCCGCTATCTCGAGCTCGCTCATGCCAGGCTTTATAACATCCTCTGAAACCTTCATACCCTTCTGGGCTATCTTTCCAGCTTTCCTGATATTGTCGAGCTCCCATTCATCCTTTATAATCCTGAGGCCCATCGTGAGATCAAGGATATCCACTATCTCAACCGTTGGATTCAGCCGCTGGAATATCTTGAGGAAGATTAAGTAGGCGTCCCTCTCTACGCCGAACTCTAAACCGACACGCTCCATGCCATTACCGTGTATCCAGCTCACCACACCGGCCATCAAGTCCTCGACCTTCCGGAACTCGACGACATTCTCAATCCAGCTCCTCCGCTTGAACTCCTCGGCCTCGCCCTTGACGACGTAAACGATCGGTTCCCCTTCGGCCGGAATAAGGATGCTTGGACGGAGCCACTTGGTGCCGGTGAAGTAGATAAAGCTCGACAGAGTTCTGATGACTGCCCCGTCTATCTCATTATCCCTTAAAAGCTCCTGGAAGCGCTCGACCCTTTTCCGAAATATCTCGGGATTTCCCCTCATTTTTCACACCACCTTAACGACGAGAAAGGACATCTCCATGCTTCCAGCGTTCGAGACGCTGTGGGGGATGTTCTTAGGTAAGTATACGAGGTATCCCTTCTTAACCTCTGCTCTCTCCTCACCGACTTCTACCACACCCCTTCCCTTGAGCACGTAGAGAAAGGCATCCACTGAAGTGGAGTGCTTCTTGAGCTCTTCACCGGGTTTTAGGCTCACGTGGAGCACGCTGACTTTCTCCATCGCGAGGAGCTTTCTAACGTCCACTCCGTGAGGGTTTTCGACCCCTTCGGCGTTTTCGACGTTAACAACAATCATCTCAATTCCTCCAGTCGAGAAGCCTCTTTTCGCCTTCAATTTTCTTATACGGGGCGATGTCCATCGTAATCTCAAGGGTCCCGAGGTATTCACCGTTATCATCGAAGAGCGGCACGTATTTGATGTAAACGTACTTCGGCCCCATGCGTATCCAGAAGGTGGACTCTTTCTCCCTGCCCTCTTTGAAGGCCTCGAGGATTTTGTTCACTATGTGGACGCTCTTAGGTGGATGGCAGAGATGGACGGGCCTTCCAAGGACGCTCAACGAGCGCGTGAATATCCTCTCGCCTGGCGAAAAGAACCTCACGCGGTCGTCCTTGTCTATAAAGGTCACATCAACCGGAAGGGCCTCGAATATTGCCTTGAGTTCCTCGACGTTAACGTAGCCGGTTCCAAGGTCTATGTCGTCCTCACGTTTGAGCTCAGCTTTGTCAAACTCCAGCGGCTGTCCCTTAAGGGCCTGCTGAACCTCCTTTGGAAGGCCGAGGAGCTGCTCTGCATTCAGCGTCGGGTCAATCTGCCAGGGGTGAAGGGGCTCAACGTCGGGGTTCCACTCCTTTGGCTGGACTTTGTAGTAGCCAAACTCGTCTTCCTGAAATCTTATAGCCTTCCACTCACCCTCGCTCAGCAGGGCCTTAACGGTGGGATAGAATATGTTGTTTTCCCTGAAGACCATGTCAGTTAGGGCAAAAGCCGCCTCGTTTGCCTTTTCCTTGAACTTCGTGACGAACTCTTCCCAGGGCATCTCCTCCCTCTTCCTTAAAAGCTCGGTGAGGTGCTTTATCATGAACCTTATCTCGTCATGCTTCATCCAGAGGACGGTTGCTATTGCCGTCAGGCCGCGGCGCTCGATGTATGGGAAAATGAGCATCTCTTCGCGGTTGTAGTGGGTGAAGCCGACCTTCCTGAGGTTGCCCACTATCTCCTCAAGAACGCCGAGGATTTCTTTCCTCATGAGATCGTCCTTGGTGTTGACCAGTGTCGAGGCGTAAAGATTAAGCATTTCGGCGTCCTTCATTATCTCATGGTTCTCCTCGTAGAGAGTCCTGAGCGGATGTCCCTCTGGAAGATCCTTCTCTTCGAGCTCGTCAGTACCCGAAACTGCCTCGCGGAAGAGCTCGACATGGATGTCGCACATCTTGGCTATCTCCTTAGCGGAGATGCCTTCCTTCACCAGCTCCTGCTCGATGAGCGGGATTTCAAGGGGGGAGATGCTACTTAAGACTGCCTTAAACTCAGTCTTCAGCTTGTTTACCTCTTCTCCCTCGTGTATCTTTTTGAGCAGATTCTTGAGCTGCTCCTTCTTATACTCCCTGTTGTTCAGTAACTCGGTCATCTTAGTCACCTTCATGACATATGTCATAGATGGCGCTTATAAGTATTTCTGGACATATCTGAACATAGAAAACTAAACAATCCTGACCAGTAAAGATTATATGCCGCGTGTCATACATTCGAACGGTGAGCGAAAATGATGCTTGATGTTAGGGGCTTGAAACCTCCCCAACCAGCTGTTATGATCCTCGAGAGCCTCGGGAAGCTCAAGGTCGGGGATACACTTGAGGTTATAGGCGGCAGACCTTTCGTTGACTTGATTCCTAAGTTGGAGGAGGCAGGATATGACATTGAAGTTAGGGAAGTCGGCGGTTTCTTCGTCCTCAAAGTTACGAAGACCGAAAGCTCGAAGGAATTTAAGATGAAAGTTAAAGAGTGCGACGATAGGCTGGATGAGATAACAGAAGACACCAACGTGGCCAAGCTTCTCAAGGCCTATCCTCAGTCCCTTGAGATACTCGTCAAGTATGGCTTCTCTCCGCCCCATAACCCTGTGATGAGGAAAACCTGGTCAGAACAGTGGCCCTTAGGCAGGCCAAAAAGCTTCTCGGTATGAGCGACGAGAAGTTCAAGGCCATGATAGAAGAATTGAAAAACTGGAGGCGAGGAATTAATCCACCTCCTCCACTGAGATGGCCCAATCTTCCACCCTTATTCCCTTGCTGAGCATGTCTTTCAGATCCTTCTCTGGGTCACCAGTTAATCTAAGGTCAAACTGCTTCCTTAGGATTTCGAAAACGTTTGGCGTTAGGAATTCTGGCGCTTTTGGACCTATGTAAATACCCTTCACTCCCAAGTACAGAAGGGTGTAAAGTATGCCGATGGCCTTCTGCTCCATCCACGACAGTACTATGCTGACGGGGAGTGAGTTAACGTCGGTTCCGAGCTCGCTTGCCAGAGCTAGTGCTATCTCTATTATCGAGTAGACGTTGTTGCACTGGCCGAAGTCCAGGAACCTTGGAATGCCCTCGATCGTCCCGTAGTCCCTCGCGTTGTAGCGGAACTTTCCACAGGCGGCCGAGAGTATTATGGCATCGTCAGGAATGAGCTCTGTGAGCCTCTCGTAGTAGCCCATGCCCTTGTGGGGCGTATCACAGCCACCGACGACGAAGATGTGCCGTATCTTGCCCTCTTGGATGAGCTCTATGAGCTTATCTTTCATGGCCAGCACATTGGTGTGATGGAAGCCCGTGAGAAGCTGTCCCCCCTCAATTTTTTCCATCCTCGGGGTTTCCAGAGCCCTCTTTATCAAAGGCTCGAAGTCGTAGTCCCTAATGTGTGGGACTCCCTCAAGGCCAGCTATTCCAACTGTGAATATTCTGTCCGCGTAGGCCTTTGTCGGCTGCTGGACGCAGTTGCTCGTTCCTAGTATAACACCGGGGAATTCTGCAAACTCCTTTCTCTGGTACAGCCAGCTCCCGCCCCAGTTGCCGTAGAGCGATTTGAACTTCCTCAGTTTGGGATAGGCGTGGGCGGGGAACATTTCTGCGTGGGTGTAGACCCTGATGTCATCATCGAGTCCCATCTCTTCAATCTGCTTGAGAAGCTCGTACAACGCCTTATAGCTGTGACCCGTGACGAGGATGCCGTGACCTTCCTCGGTGCCAGTGGGCACTTTCACGGGCTCCGGCCTTCCGAAGGTCTCAACATACGCCCTATCCAGAAGCTTCATGGCCTCGAGATGGATTCTTCCGTTCTCAAGGATGAGCCCAAGGAAGCGGTTTTTGTCGAAGTTGACGTTAGTCAGGGTAGAGTATAGGGCCTCGGCAAGGAAGTGGCCAATCTCTGGATTGTCATAGCCAACCTCGAGCGCATGGTAGTAGTAGGCGGCGGTGCCCTTTATTCCATAGAGCAGCGCTTCCTGAAGGGAGTTCAAGTCCGGGTCTTTTCCGCACACGCCCCTAACGGTACAGCCACCACTCAGGCTCATCGAACACTGGTTGCAGAGCATCCCAACACCTCCAGGCAACTTCATCACGATTCCCTCTATGACACGTGTCATATACCTCGAGCTATAGATGAAGATACCTTCATAAAAAGTTTGTGGTTTCTTAACATAAACGACCACATTTACATAGCCGAAAAGAAAATATTTGAGACATACAGTCTCATTAACTGTTATATTATGTTCTAATTTTTGAATTGAATGTTTTCAACTTTCCCATTCTCTCAAGGTGTATATGATACGTATCATTACACTGTAATTTCCAGAAAACCACGAGTCATAACAAAGAAAATGTTCATTTAATTCAACCTGAAGCTTGGCCAAAGTTCGACCAAAAGTCTTAAATATTCCGTGCGTCATATAAGGTTACATGAAAACTAATGCTTTCGAAGTTGCTTCACGCTATGTCTACCCCTCGCTGAGGCGCAGACTTGTAGAGATACTCAGGGAGAAGGGACTCAAGCAGACACAGATAGCGGAGCTTTTGCACATTACTCAGTCCGCCGTTTCTCGATATCTGAGGATGGACAGGGGAGCTTTAATAGACGTCGCCCAGTTCCCAGACATAGATGATGACCTCAAAAAGCTCGCCGAGGAGATAATCAGGAAGAGACCTGCCGAGTACGAAATCCACTCGATGCTAGTTCAAATCTCGCTGGAGATGCTGGGCAAAGGCTACGTCTGTTCTTTCCACTCCCAGATTGACCCCGAGTTGAACCCTGTCCAGTGCAGGGTCTGCCTAGAGCTGTTCGGTTAGCCGAAAGTTTACAGCCGAGACTAACACAACATTTAATATGTTTCGACGTGTATCTTAACCTGGTGATTCTCATGAAAAGGGCACTTGTAACCCTTACTCCCCCCGAGAGCAAGAGGTTGATAGCCAAAGCGGTAGTGGCCATGGAAGAGGTCCAGCACGCCCTTAAGCACGGCTTTGTCTACATCGCGACTGGAACGACCGCAGCCTACATAGCCGAGGAGCTCCTCGGGGAGAAAATCGAAAAGGAGAAGTGGACCGTTGGAGTAATAAGCAAAGGCAGAACGTGCGTTACCCCCAAGGATACCTGGCCGAAGCACCTCGTCCTATACAAGGGGAAGCCCTTTGAGGGCGAGCCGATAGAAGCCCTGAGAGAGATGGGACCGAAGGACGTCTTCATCAAGGGCGGAAACGCGATAGACGTAAACTGGAACGTGGCCGTCTTTGCCGCCGCCCCAGACGGAGGAACGATAGGCAAGACCTTCGGCTGGACGATAGCCAAGGGGGTCTTTACGATAACGCCCATAAGCCTGGAGAAGTTCGTTCCCACGCCCGTGGAGGAGAGCGCCAAGCTCACTGGTATATATTCCTTCGACTGGGGTACGGGCCTCTACGCGGCTCTCGTTCCAATCCCCCATGCTCACCCTGTGACGGAGGTTGAAGTCTACAGGATACTCTCCGACGTTGAAGCGATACCAATAGCTGCAGGAGGCGCCGGTGGGGCCGAGGGAAGTGTAACGCTCGTTCTTGAAGGAGAGGACGACGCCATGGAAAAGGCCAAGGAGATAACGAAGGCTGTAAAGGGTGAGCCCTACCTCAAGCCGTACACAGAGGACTGTGCCGTCTGTCCCTTCGCGAAGATATGTGGGCTAGGAAGCGGAGCCTTCTGAGGTGAAGCTTGATGAAACGGGCCCTCGCTTTGGTTCTTTTAATTCTTCTTTTGGCTCCACTCGTTCTCGCTGACGAATACGCGGGAGAAGAAGACGAATACGAGGCTGGCTACACGGCCTTTGCAGTGGCTGGAGTTGCCATGATAGCAGTGGGAGTGATCTATTACTCGCTCACCAAAAGAAAGCTTCTAATAATCCACAAGAAATCGAGCGAGTGGGGCTTCGAGATAAAGCCTGAACAGCCCTACGTGACGGTGTTTGGGCCGGTTCATCCCCTCACCATCCACCATGTCCTCACGATAACAGGTACCCTTTTGGTGTTCGTTCACTTCTTCTCGTGCGATAATTACTCAGGCCTCGCTGGAGGAACCGGTCTCAGCATGGCCATAACACTGGTTCTGCTGAACGTCAGTGGCTTTGCTGGACGCTACATTCACGGCAAAGTAACCCTAGCCGCAAAGAAGCACGACAGCACCATGGCCAAGAAGTTCGTTAGGATACTGGGGCACTGGAAGAAGGTGCACATTGCACTGGCGATAATATTCGCGATACTGCTCATCATTCACCTCAACGCCGTTGATTGAAGCTTTTTTCAAGAATTTCTTTTTAAGCCTCCGTTTTTTCTCTTCTATTGGGGGTGAGCCATGAACGAGCTGGAGATAATTAGGAGAAAAAAGATGCTTGAGCTGATGAAGAGGGCTGGGATGATAGAGGTCAAGCCAAAGAGACCTAAAGTCCTCATTGAGGTCATCACCGCCCCAGGCTGTCCCTACTGTCCCATAGCAGTCCAGATGGCAAAGGAGCTAGAGAGGAAGTACGAGGGTGTGGTAGCTAAAGAGCTAAGCGTCGCAACGCCAGAGGGACAGAGAAAGGCTATGGAGCACAACATCCTCGGAACTCCCACCATACTGATAAACAACAGAGTGGAGTTTATAGGCGTGCCAAACTTTGGGGAGTTCGAGAGAAAAGTAAGAGCGCTGTTAGGCCTACAGTGAGGCCCCCGTGAGAACCCAGATCCCTATCGCTATGAGCAATATCCCCGCTATCACGGACAGCTCCCTGCTGTGCCTCACCATCGCCTGGGAGAAGTGCTTGCTCTCCGTTACACTACCCATGGCAAGGAGGATGACTACCAGTGGCAGGACAAAGACGAGGTTGTACAGGGCGAGCAGAAGAAAGGCAAGCGTTTTTCCGCTCTTTGATATTATTATCGCGTAGACGAGATAGCTGCCGGCAGAGCAGGGAAGGAGAGTCGTCGAGACTATGATGCCAAGGGTGAAAGCTCCAAGGAGCGTCGCGTCGCTCCTGAATATCTTTTTCCTCAGGTCACTCTTCCCAAAGACCCTTGACTTCTCCATCAATCCTGTAACGATGGTATACAAGCCGAATATTATCGCGGCAACGCCCGCGACCCAAAGGGGCAGGCAGCCAGCGAAGTAGAGCAGGCCAACGCCCAGGAGATAGTACGAGATATAGACGGCCGCTATGAATGAGGCCCCAATGATATAGAGCCTCCTCCGTGAAATCTCTCTAACGGAGAGTGCTATGAGGAGCATGGTGTAGATGACGAAGGTGCACGGGTTTATGGAGTCGCTCATTGCAAGTGTGAAGAACTGCGGGATGAAGTGAGTCAAATCGAGTGCCCAGAGCGCCAAGGAGCTTATTCCAAAGGAAGCCATGAGGATGATAGCCAGTGCCTTGACTTCACTCCTCATGGTAGCCACTTCCGCCATAAACTTTTTTGTTGCTTTCTAAAACAAAAAGTTGAGAACAAAAGGTTAGCGCCTTCTCAAGGCGAGGAGGGGCAGGAGAACAAGTACCACGACTATTCCCGGGCCGCAGGTCTTGCCATCATCCCCTGACTCTTGTCCATAGGTATCTGTAGCTGCGGTAGTGCTGGACGCTTCAGTGGATTCGGCCCCTGGAAGCCTGTGCTCAACGTAGATCGCCTGAAGTTCCTCAATGACGGTCTGGTTTTTTATCAGGTATGCCTGTCCCCCAACAACCAGTATGAGACCTCCTTCCTGCATGGCAGCCTCGATTATCTTGGGCGTTGCCGAAACGTTGAACTCACCCTCTATAATGGCGTAGAGCTTCCCGTCGTACGCTACACCTATTGCTGGAACCCCCATAATGCCGGTGTATTTGTACTGTTCACCGAAAAGCTTCTGATTCTCCTCGTTGTTCACCAGCTCGTAATAGGTCAGACTTTCGGGGCCATAGATTTCCGGGATGAGCTTTTTCATATTCTGGCAATGGGGACATGTGGCCATGCCATACATGTAGAAGTGAATTTTGTTTGGGTCTATCTGGGTTTCAGCCGCTGCGTAGGAGAGCGTCGAAACCGTCAGGAGGAAAAGCAGCAGTAAAGCAATCCTCTTCATTTTCTCACCTGCAGATAATTCTCGCGGGAGGTTATAAACCTTGGCCGCGGAAAGCTTAAATCCTTCAAAGCCCAAGACTTGTGGGGATAATCATGCAGGAGTGGTATCGCTCTCGGGCGCTCTATGAGGCAGTCCTCAAGCTTGTTGATTCTGGAAACTTCGACGAAGCCGTCAAAATGACGGAAGATATACCCGACAAAGGCATTAGAGCGAAGGCCCTCTCACGCATCGCTGTCGCGCTGGCAAAGAGGGGGGCCGATTATAGGGAAGTCCTGGAAAGGGCCATAAAATCCGCCCTCGATATAGACAACCATGACGAAAGCACCAAGGCTTTAATGAGCCTCGCCTTTGAGTTCCTGAACCTTGACAAACCCGAGGAGGCCATGAAGATAGCCAACTACATAACCGACCTCTCAAACCGCTCGAAGATACAGGCTGAAGTTGCATTAGCCCTCGCCAAAGCAGGTAAGATCTCCGATGCAATGGAGATTATCAACAGTATCCTTGATGAAGACGTTAAAACATGGGCGATGTCTCGGCTCGCGAGCCAGCTTTAGCTTAGACTTGCCTATTTCAGGCATTCTATTCCCAGGTTTTAACATGTATGCATCCACAAGGCTTTTTTAGGCTCGCCCGTTTCCCGTTCGGGTGAGAAAAATGAACGGTGGAGAGATAATAGGACTCATAGGAATGCTACTGCTGGTCAGCTCGTGGCTACCTCAAACCATCGAGACCGTGAAGAAAAAGCACTGCCCGCTGAACATGAAGTTTATCATAATCTACGTTGTAGCGGCAACACTGCTGACGATATACTCCCACATAATAGGGGACAGGATATTCTTTACCCTGAACTTCCTGTCTGCACTCCAGAGTGCCATAAACCTCGCGGTGAAACTGCTCTACCCATGACCTTTATTTTCTCTCGTAGAGCCCCACAAGCTCCCGCACTGGATGACATGCCCTTTTATGGCTTTTTCCAGTTCTTCCCTGCTGGCTCCGGGGTTGAGATTCAGCTTCCTGTCAAGGATGTAGACCTTGAAGTGATAGTAGTGAACGCCATGCCCCTTCGGTGGACAGGGGCCGTCATAACCTATCCTTCCAAAGTCGTTCATACCCTGCATCACGTGAACCGGCTGCTCAACATTTGCCCTGGGAGTGATTCCCCTAGGTATCTCCCCGAGCGGTGAAATGTTCCAGGCCCTCCAGTGGATAAAAGTTCCCCCTAGGAGCATCTAGGTCATCAACTATTATGGCCACAATCTCGGCTTTCGGGTCAATATAACCAATGAAAATCGGCGGATTAATGTTCTCCCCATCGCAAGTAAACTCAACGGGAATGAATTCTCCGTCGTGGAATATGAATCATATCTCAAAGGTCTTCTCAAATGACATATCTGCACCTCCTTTCGAAGACAGGCACCCGCCGCGAGCACCGTAAGGGTCACCAGCAAGCTACCTACTTCATGGTAAAGATATACGTTCTCATCAGTAAAAACATTTCTTAGCAAAGATTTTAATGGTGGATTCCTCAAGTTCAACGATGAACCATGAGGGTGCTGTGGGAGAAAGAAGTTAGCACGGATGATATAGTCGTCTCGCCGAGGCCCATCTGGAAGTGTAGGGCATGTCCAATGTACGGTAAAAGGCCAAGCTGTCCGCCCCACGTCCCGGACTGGAGGGAAGCTAGGGACTGGGTCAGCTCATTCAAACGGGCGCTCCTCATCAAGTTTGAGATTGACTACAACAACTTCGAAGCCGAGAAAAGGAAAGCCATCCTCTACCTTCTTAAGCGCGAAGAGGAGTTATTCAAAGAGGGCAAGATGTATGCGATGGCTCTCTTCCCAGGAAGTTGCAACCTATGCGATGACTGCCCCTTTGAACAGGGCGAACCCTGCAGGATGCCAACAAAGGTAAGACCGTCCATAGATGCCATCGGGATAGAGATAGGACAGCTGGTGAGGATAGACTTCTCCGAAAGCGTTTTGTATGGGATGGTGCTAATAGAATGAGGTGGGAGCGTGGGGAGTAGAGCGTTTCGCATGAAGTTTGGGATAGCCCTCGTGATATCCTTCGTTTATTCTCTTGCTGCAGCGTGGTTCTACTACATAACCGCGAAGGGTGAGCCTTTTCTGGAGGTCTCCTTCGGGACGCTCCTCCTCAACTTCTCCTTCCTCGTCTTTCTGCTGTGGATAGTTGCCAGTCCACATGCCAAAAAGAGCACCGCCGCAGACATGGTTCTCATAACGGTGATGATCATACCGGCCGGCGTTCTCGCTACCCTGCCCATTCTCTTTACCCTTACTGGTTTGGGAATCTACGAGAGCTATGGCCTCGAGTACTTCCTCATGCCGGTAATACCATTCACGCTTGCCTACAGGACCGTGGAGGGAAAAGTAACTGTTAAACCAATCCTGCTGGCATTGCTATATGGAATCATTGCATTCGCATGGGGGAATCTCACATGGTGAACCCGAGGAAGATAGCATACGTAACGCTGCTCGGCCGCTCAGAATGGGCACTCGTCAACACCTACTACGCGGTAGCTTCCAAGGGAAGAAAGCCAAAGAGAGTGTTTGTGTTCACAGAAAAGACTTACAGAGACAAACTTCCACGGGTGGTTGAGGCTATACGGGCAATCTCGGAGGCTTACAACTTCATGCCCGAGATAGAGAGCGTAGTAATCCCAGACAACAGCTTTTTAGAGGCGGATAAGAAGTTCAAGGAGCTCTTTCAGAGGCTTGAGAAGGAGGGATATACCATTGGACTCGACGTAACTTCGGGCAGGAAGGCACTGGCAACGGCGGCGGTGGTCCAGATAAGGGACTTCCCGGTAGACAGGATAATTTACATGGCACTCCTCGATATGGACTTTCCGGACAGGCCGTACATGATGATTCCGAGGCACATGCAGAGGCTCAAGAACTTCCTCGGTGATGAAAATGTCAGTGAGATATGAGATAATCGAGAAGCCCGAGCTCCAGATACTCATAAATGTCCTTCCTGAAATAGTGGTTAGCTATCCCCTCTACGAACTGCCCCTCTTCCGTGCTTGGCCATCAGAGGCTGGCTATGAAGTGAACGTCCTAGTCGGCCGCCACGAGTTCAGCGAAGCCGTTCCGGAGTACCTGTCCTATGAGCTGCCCACCTACGTCGACTTCTACGAGGCATTTATCTCCGCCGGAATACTCCGCTACGACAACATAGAGGAGTTCATGAAAAGCCTCGAGCTCTACAAGTACCTTCGCAAGGGAGTTACCTTCGCTCCCGACACTAATCTCTTCTACCACCGCTTCATTTCGGGCTTCCGACCGCTCGACGGTTATCAGATAGTCGTGGCGGAGGAAGTAAAGAAGGAAATAGAGAACGCCATGAACTACAAGTACCACCGCAGCCAGCTGAGCGAGATAGGAAAGGCCGTCAGAAACGCCCACCTGCTGAAGGAGTTCAGCAACCGACGCATGAAGAAGTCGAGGAAAGCAGCCTACATAGCCCTAAAGGAGTTCGAGCGCCTAAAAGAGCGCATAATCATCGCGGAGAGCATCAAGGATGAAGCCCACAACAACGACGAGATAATCATTAAGTCCCTCAAGCGCTACGACGAGATGACCCCAACTCTCTTAGTCTTTCTGACTGCAGACATAGCAATAACTGACGTTGCAGAGATAGAGGGGCTGGAATACTTCCTCTTCGATTACCCAACTGCCAAACTCGGAAAACACGAGGTAACCGCATATCAACTCAGGACGCTGATATTCAACTTGGCGGCCGTTTTCGGGGTCATTGAAGTGAACGGGGTAATTGTTTTCGGAGAGTTCGGCGGCAAGCGCGGACTGAACGAGCTCAAGGTGCTCTTCCCAGAGGAGAACAGGATTTACCACGAGTTTATGTTCCACCTCAAGCTGTGCAGGAGGCTCATGGAGATAATGGGGGAGAAAAGGAGCAGGGGGTAAAAAGGCGCGAATCACTTCAGCATTCCCTCAAGCGTTTCCACGAACTCTATGCTCCTCCTTAAGTCCGCGAAGTACTCTTTAGCCTTTTCCACGTGCTCTCTCTCGACCTTTCCGCCCTTCGCTATGACGCTCGCTGGAGCCAGGAGCTGGACGGCATAGCGCAGGCTGGTCTCCTCGCCGAGCTCAGCGAGGTATTCTATAGCCTCTTCGCTTATATCAATCTTTTCTTCCCTCGCACGAATCTTGACTATCTCCCGGATTTCGTCCCTCTTGTAGGGCTCGGTGTTGATGATGAGCAGTCTGTCGAGCATGTCTATCGGTATGCCATGCGGAGCCTCGATGTCCGTTCCTCTAATCTTCGTCCTTCCGCGGTTAGTTGCCAAGATGAGAATCGGTGCCAGCTCGCTCTCCATAGCCCTGGCCAGGAAGGAGAAGGCCTCTATGTCGAGCATGTGAACCTCGTCTATGAAGAGCACTCCCGGGACGAGGGTGGCCTTTCCGTCCTCTATCCACTTCTTGACCATCTCGTCGACCTTTTCCCTTATCTCGTCGCTTATCTCTGCCCCAGAGCTAAAGAGCAGTCCGAAGATGTTGCCCCTCGCGTTCGCAACATCGAGGTCATGGAGAGTGATGGTGTAAGTGAACTCCTTTATCTTGAGCACCGGGCCGCTCGGCAGGTTGACCCTCCTCTTGAAGAAGAGGCCTTCCTCTTCCTTAACTGTTCCGAGCTTTGAAATCCTGCCCGTCTCAGCGTCTATCTGTATGACGTCGCCCTCTTCAACGCCCAGTTCCAGGAGCTGGTAGGCTATCTCCCTGCCGGCCCTTATGGTCTTCTCATCGTCCTTCGTGCGGAGGGTTATTATCACGCTCTCGGGAATCTCCACGTAGGGGTTGAACGGGTGCCTTGTCTTTCTGACCTCAATTTCCTTGACTTCACCTTCGTAAACTTTCCTCTCCTCGCTGATTCTAACGCCTATCGCTCTCCTGAGGGCCTGCTTCAGGAACTCGGTCTTCTTGACCTCGGCGGAGTAAATCTCGCTGCCGGCCATCTGGACGAAGGGGACATCCTCGCCGAGTTCCCTCGCTATTCCCATGGCTATTGCCGTCTTACCGCTTCCGGTTGGGCCAACGAGGAGGATTCCCTTCCCGGCAAGCTTTCCGCGCTTGATGAGCTCGACGGCAATTCCAGCCGCTTCTCTCGCTTTAACCTGCCCCACCATGCCGTCGGCCATGAACTTCGCCTTTCCGTTCTCGTCGAGGCCAAGACCCCTTATGTGGGAGTGCATGCCGACCCTCTCGAAGGATACCTTGGCGACCTCCTCGATGACCGGCATGGCACCACCCCCTTAATCTTTCCGCTAGTTACTAAAATAAGGGAGCTTTAAAAATTTGACGGCTCAGAAATGGCCTTCAGGAATCGCCTTATCGCACCAAAGGCCTCTTCCTCCGGAGCGAAATCCTCCGTGACTCGCTCAAACGTCTGTGCTAGCTGGCTGAAGGTCAAAAGTTTTTGTGGCTCAGGCCGTCGATCCCGGGCATCACTCACCCTAAAGGCCAATGTCATCATCGCCAGTTGAAGTTCGCGAGCGGACTTAAAAACTCACCTAGGTTTGAGGACAAAGTACAGCGAAGCGACGCCCGTGATTATACTCGCTGCGAGGATAAAGGTACCGATGGTTCTTGCGAGATATGCATCCTCCTGAAGGGCGAGCCAGCCGAGGAGAAAGCCTGCCAAAACGAGTGAAATTACGGAGAGCTTCGATTTCCAGAGGAAACCGATTCCGAGGAAAAGACCGGCGAGCAGGTAGAGCGGGTTCCCGTAGTTCAGAAAGAGGAGAAGGGACAGCGCCAAGCCTGCCCATGGGGCTATCTTATCTCCCCTCTCGTCGCGGTTGATGTAGAAGGAGCCTATGATGAGAATGACGAGAGATAGAACAGTGCTTACCTAGGAGCTGTTGGATTGGGGTTCTGAGTGTACGCGGAGAGAAGCACAAAAACCGCCGAAAAACCCACGAGCGCGAGGGCCTTTCTCATGCCACCACCTCACAAGACGTTGAGATACTTGTGCACCTGGAAGCTCAGCCCGACGTTCTTGCGACCCATTATCAGAGCCGCCTCGCGGTAGAACTCCATCAGTTTTGGCTGGGAGATGTCAATGGGTTCTCGCGGCTGGATCACAAGTGGTGCTAGGCCTTTCAGGAGCGAGGCATACCAGCGAACGTTCTCTATCTTTGTGTCCTTCGTCACCACTAGCTTGGCGTATGTCTTTGCCCCAGCATCCTTCAGAATCCTTATGCTCTCTATCTCATGGAGAACGAGAGATTTCCAGTCTTCAGTTGCCTTAGCCGTTTCGTCCTTTATGTCCACGCTGGCGTAGTCCGTGAGATGAGCTACTTCCTTAATCAGCTCTGGAAGGCCGCCGTGGGTCTCAAGGAAGTTTGAAAAGCCGAGCTCGTTCATCCCCTCCATGAGAGCCTTGAGCGGCCTGACCTGAAGCGTTGGCTCGCCGCCGGTGTAGCTTATGGAATGTATATCCCCTGTGTCAAGCCACAGGATGGCATCGACTATCTCATCCAAGCTCGCCGGGTTAGGTTTGTATTTGAACTTTCCGGTGAAAGGCTCGACCTCGTAGCGCCAATGCAAGACCTTGTAGGCATCTATGAACTCCCTCGAGTCACACCAAATGCAGTTCAGGTCACAGCCTGCGAATCGTACAAATATCTGCCTCCGTCCAAATGCAGAACCCTCAACGCTCCCCCCTTCCCCCTGCCAGCTGTTGAACACCTCGGCCATTATGAGCTTCATGCTCACACCTCATCGAGGTCGATTCCCTTCACATGCTCGCTAACATAGCCCTCGAGAATCTCAATGCGGACGCTTCTATCTTCGCCCGTCATGTCGGCCATGAGCTGGACTCCTCTCGCGTAGTCCCAGAGGCGCCTCTTGGCGGCCTCTTCAATGGCCTCGCACATGACTATGATTTCCCCCGCGTTCTCCCTGCTGACAATCTCTATGACCTTCCGGGCATCCTCCTCAGTGAAGAGGCCCCTCTTCTTGAAGAGCATGCAACTCCCCCCTGTTTTCTACAAGTACATAATTACATAATTCAATATTTGCACAATTAACGAATTAAACGTACTCCATGAGCATCCCCACAGCTTCTTCGAATATCTCCCTGTCCGTGCCTTCAACGACGCTCTCGAGGTACTGGAGGTTCAGGAGGTTGAGTATTATATAGGCCGTGTTCCTGTCGAGACCAAGGTCGTAGGCCTCATAGAAGACTATCTCCCTCCCAATAGCCTCGTTCAGCATCTCCACGAAGTAGGCGATGTCCTCCACGCGGAGCTCGTCCCACTTGCTCTCCATTTCATCGAAGTAGCGCTCCATTATCCTGAGCGTCTCGAGGTCGAGCTTCAGCGTGCCCTCGAAGTAGGGAAACTCGCCAACACGGAATATCTTAACTCCCCCCTCATCATGGATACCTATGTAGTCCCAGAGAAGAACACCCTCTATGACGTTGTGGCCGTAGCGGCTCGCCAGATACGTGAACCTCTCCACTATCTCCATCATGTCCTCAAGGAACTCCTCTTCATCCTGGAAATGGATTATCTTGCTTATCGTTCCGGGCATACCTCACACCTAATTGAAGTTGGGAGTGGAGTTATAAGGCTTTGGCATCATAAAGATAAAAGATAAATAGGATGCATCTAATCAACCGATTCACTAGTATCCTCTTGTAACAAAAATATGAATCCAAAGGGATGCTAATTTATGCTCCAGTCCCAATAATAGACTAAGGTATTTGATGCATGGATGTCTGGAGAGAGAGGTATGTTATCGACCCAATTGACGGTTATTGTAAATTTCTGACTAGCCTCGACGTGTTTGTTTGGAATTCTCAGCGAAAACATGTATCCTGGCTCTACATTGACCCATTCATCCCCAACTCCGAGATCTCTGTTAAATTTGTAAGTCCAGCGAACCCAATTTTCCCCGATATTATCAACGGTGATTTTGACGGCTTTAAGTATGTTGGTAATCGTGACACTTGCTCCCCCATTGCCCAGGGTATACTGAAGTGTCTGAGAATGTTCTTCGTTATAATAATCAACATTATTATATGATGGTTTAAATGAATCTAGCGAAAAGACGCTATTCCCATCAGGTCTTGTGTCGACTTGGATTGTGATCTTCTCGAACTCCCAATTGCGTATTGGTAGTATGCTCGCTGAGTTAGGCTGTATTTTTTGAACCCTGTTTGAGTTCTGCTTTGAACCCCAAAGATAACGGCCGGCATAAACATACGTCTGCATATCAACGACACGCCAGTCATAGTCAGGATTCATGTCCGCCAACTTGTAAACCAAGTAGATTAACTGTAACCTACCACGTGGATACCACTCATCACCAGATGTCCAGGTTATCTTGCTCTCAAGATATGCATCCGTTGAAGTGGAAACGGATTCTGCTGAAAAATTTGAGATAACTTTTCCATTTGCCATTGTCCTCCAGGAATAGTCAACGGGAATTTCTATTGGAACCGTATATTCAACAAAATAAGCCTTCCTGAACTCCGTTAGTGCCTCTTCTTTGAACTTTTTTATGTCATTTTCAACAGATTCTTCTGGAGCAGCATATATAAAAAATCTTCCTCCAGGGAGAATCTTGACTGCGTATACCGTGTCGTTACCAAATCTAATGATATATGGAAGAAGTTTCGCATCTTTAAGCACCTCAAGGCCATGGGAGTCCACTAAAATAAGCTGTCCTTCCTTGAGCAACTTCTCAGCCTGTTCCGGAGAAATAGTATGTATAATACCTAACGAGATGGTTTCCTTTGGCGTATCCCTCTGCTGGAGGTAGGAATCTCCAGCAATTCCAATTCTGGCCGTCACTCCAATCATAAGCAGTCCTATCAGGACTGCTAGCAGCGGCTTCCATCGCAAGTTGCTCACCTCCTATAAGTTTCTGTACTATCACTTAAACAACTTACATTTATAAATTTTTCTTTTTACTATAAGTAAGTTTCTTTTTTTTCTTTTTTAAAGTATAAATTTTTTTATAGTTAAGTTTTACTCTTAGAATGAACGAAAAGAAATCAGAGTAAAAGACTACGCTCTATTGTTCAGCAACCTTTTTATCACTATTATCGCATTTCCTCCTGCCCGAGGAGTATTGGGTTGCGATGACCTCGGAGCCCCCAGGGGGCCGACAATCCCAAAGGCCCCCTATACAAACTTTTGCCAAGCAATGTTGGAGCTTCGCTCCAACACACGGAGAACTTCGTCCTACGCTGAAGTTTGATCAAAGTTCGTGACTCTCTCGAAAAGGGGAAGCTCGAAAGAAGCGCCTCGTAAACAGCCGGTTTCCAGTTGAATTCGGTCACACAGGAGTTTTAGGTGTTCACTAAAAGACCGACGCCCAACGGGCGTCAAAGAAAATTGTGAACATCCCACGGCGTACAAGTGTCGAGGGAATCAACCTCCGTGTTCAGAATTAATTTGCGCTCATACTCAGCATTGTAGGGATAATAGGGGTCACAATCTTTGATGAAACTTTGCTGGGCAAAGTTTCCCACGAAAGGTTTATTAGGGACAAGCCCGCTCCGAGTGTCCAGGTATATGCAAAGGTTTATAAAACGTCCTCTGGAAAACCCTTCAGTCGTGAAAATTGTAGCCTTTAGGGGTGATGCTCATGGGAAGGACTACTAAGGTCGGCTCAGCTGGAAGGTTCGGTTCCAGGTATGGTCTCAAGATAAGGAGAAGGGTCGCGGCCGTTGAGGCCAAGATGAAGCAGAAGCACGTCTGCCCGGTCTGCGGAAGGAAGGCCGTCAGGAGGATAAGCACCGGCATATGGCAGTGCCAGAAGTGCGGAGCAACGTTCGCTGGCGGCGCTTACCTGCCAGTTACTCCAGCAGGAAAGGTCGCGAAGAGGGTTACCTCTTCGAAGGCCTGATTCCCTTTCCTTTGCTTAGTTTAAGGTGGTAGCTATGGTGATGGCCGTTTACCGCTGTGCGAAATGCGGAAAGGAGGTCGAGCTTGACCTCGAGAACACAAGGGAAGTCCGCTGCCCCTACTGCAGCAGCAAGATACTTTACAAGCCCAGGCCGAAAGTGGCCAGGCGTGTCAAGGCGATCTGATTCTTTTGAATTTCGAAAGGCTTTTATTTAATCAACAGAGTTTTGAGTGAGGGCCATGATGCTGATAACGACCTCACACAGACCAACGAGAAGGACGAGGAGCTTCGGACACGACCTGGAGAAGGTGTTCCCCAACTCTCTTTACTTGACCCGGGGAAAGAAGACTATCCAGGACTTGCTGATGGAGGCCTATGACAGGAACTACGAGAGGCTCTTGATAGTCAACGTCTGGAAGGGTAATCCCTTGAAGATGACATTCATCAAGGTCGACCCGGAGGACTGGGGCTACCTCGGCTACCTCTACCTCCACGGCATCAAGCTACAGCGCGAGATTGGTTTCAGGGACGTCAGGCCCATCCGCGAGGAAATGCCCTTCATAGTAACCACAGCCAAGCGCGTTGGTCTTGATCACGTCGCCTTTGCCCAGGCATTTGCCGAGCTCACGGGCGGCAAGTTCGTTCCAAGGAGGGAGAGGAGCCTCCTCGGAATCGCTGACAGGTACAACACCGACGTTCTGGGTGTTATAGAACGCCATCCGCGCGGAATGGCCGTCAACTTCTACCGCCTCGACGTGACGAAGGAGAGGGCCGTCGGCCCGCTCATAAGCGTCAAGATATGGATAATGGAGGACGGCAGGAGATGGGACTACAAGGAGGCGCTGGGAATAAGGAAGAGGCCTGGCCAATCGAGGGAGTGATTGAACTGGAACTCCCCAACGAGGAGACGGCCAGAGTAGTTTATGAGAGTGTCCTTTACGAGCACGAGAGCGTTCCCTACAGAAGGAGCAGGATCGATTTCCTCCTCGAAGGAAACAGGCTGATAATCAGGTTTCTGGCAAAGGACAACTCCGCCCTGAGGGGGACCCTAAACTCCTACCTCCGCTGGATTAAGGTGGCCATCGATTCTCTCGAAGTCTGACACAACATTCTTAAACTCCCGCCCTTATTCTAACCCGGCATTACGATTACGGAGGTGTTTGTCATGCAGAACATTCCGCCGCAGGTTCAGGCTATGTTGGGCCAGCTCGAGAGCTACCAGGGGCAGCTCCAGCTTGTCATCCAGCAGAAGCAGAAGGTTCAGCTCGAGCTCACCGAGGCAAAGAAGGCTCTGGAGGAAATCGAGAAGGTTGAGGATGGAACCGTCATCTACAAGACCGTGGGAACGCTTATAGTCGAGACCGACAAGGCCAAGGCCCTCGAGGAGCTGAAGGAGAAGGTCGAAACCCTCGAAGTCCGTCTCAACGCCCTCGAGAGGCAGGAAAAGAAGCTCAACGAGAAGCTCAAGGAGCTCACCCAGAAGATTCAGGCCGCTCTCAGGCCGACCGCTGGCTGATTCCTCTTCTCTTTCCTTTGAGGTGATAGCGATGGACGAGAGAAGCAGTGGGAAAAGGGTTATCCACATTGGGCTTCCGGAGCTGAGCGAGGAGCAACTCATAGAGATAGGCGAGCTTGCCCAGGAGAAGATAATAGACTACGTCTTTGACCACCTCACGCGGAGCGAGGTCAAGGACATAGAGGTGACGATGAGAATAAACCGCGGGGAGACCCTCGATCTGGAGATTGAAGTCTATCTCGAGGTTCCCATCTTTGTGAAGGTGGACGTTGATAAGCTCATAGATGAGGCCGTGGAGAGAGCCTACGAGAGAGTGGAGACGAGGCTGAGGGCGATAGCCGATGAGGGGAAAGATAAAGCTTAAGCGTTTCATGGAGAATGCAGGGGACAAATCCTTCCTCCTGCTCTGTCATCACAATGCAGACCCGGATTCTCTTGGCTCCGCTATAGCCTTTGCCCTCTACCTTAAATCAATTGGAATAGAGAAGGTCAGAATCGGCGTGGCTCAGAGTGTTTCCTCCTACACAAAAAGGCTACTCACCTTTTCCCCGGTTCCCATCGAGAAGGATCCACAGGTTCGCGAGGACGTCGTTGTGATATTTGACACGTCCTCAATTGAGCAGCTCGAACCTATTGAAATTCCCAAGGACAAGTTCATAATCATGATAGACCACCACGCCGAGAAGGAGAATCCAATAAGGGCTGATATAATGATTGTTGATTCCTCAAGAACTTCGACCGCTGAAATCGTCTGGGAGCTGTTTAAATATCTCGGCTTTTATGACGAGACCTCAGCTAAGGCCCTCTTGGCGGGAATAGTCACCGACACCGCGACATTCCGCTACTCCAATGCCAAAACCTTCAAGACCATGAACGAGATTCTGGAGAGGTTTCCCATCCAGATGGGAGAGATATACAACCTGGTTGCCCCCGTCAGCGACGAGAACATTGACCAAGCGAAGAGGATGGCCGTGCTGAAGGCCTGCCAGAGACTCGAGCTGAGGAAGTTCAGAAAGTACATCATAGCGGTGTCAAAGGTTTCAGCATATGAATCCCTCGCCTGCAAGACATTCATCCAGCTTGGAGCCGATATAGCAATAGTCGGAAGTGAGAAGAAGGACGTCAGAATCTCTGCGAGGGCCAAAGAAAACCTGGTAAAGAAAGGCCTTCACCTCGGTAAAATCATGGAGAAGGTCGGGCCGATTATAGAAGGCTCTGGTGGCGGCCACGCTGGTGCCGCCGGAGCGAACGGGAAGGCCAACCTTGACGAGGCCATAAAGCTGATTTTGAAGGAGATTGAGAAGTTTTTGAGGAAAAGAGAGTAACTCCATTTAGTGCTTATTGGATGTGTTTTCCCTATTGGGCACATGTACCTAGGTGTCCACTCTTTTACTTGGGCTTCTTTTGGTTTGTTCTCCCTGTAAAACTAAACTCTGAAAAAATTTATACTCAGAAAAAAACAAAGAAAACTTACTTATAGTAAATGGAGAAGTTTATAAGAGTTAGTTGTCCAAGTGAGAATGCAGAACCTTTATAGGAGGTGTCAACTTGAAGTGGAAACCATTGTTGGGGATCCTGTTAGGACTGTTAGTAATATCCAGCATGGCTACGGCCTCCTTAGAGGAGCCCGCATCTCCTAAGACAATGGAATCAATAGAACCCCCAACGAACTTTAAGAATATCGTTTTGACAAAAGTTTTTCCGGAAAAGATGCGTCACTGGAGGCAATGAACTTCCTTGCCAGATATCGTGGACGGCTCACTCTTGAAGTAGATCTCAGAAATCTTGAAAACATTACTTTCATAGGTATATCACTAAGACCCACCAAAAATGGATATTACCTTCCCGCATATTATATTGTGGACAAGAGCACTCCTATGAGCAGGCAAGAGTTCCAAAAGAGGTTCAATGAGATCACTGCAACCTTGGCCAAGGAGCCTCTCATAATGCCGGGGGATGTTCTAAATGTGGAACCTAAAGTTAATTGGGAATATGCTGGGAGAATAGATTATGTGACATCTCATGTCACAAGAAATGGAAGGACTGGCACAATACAACAGACTGGATGGTACTACTATTACTTTGTAGACAATTACAGAGTAGAATATTATGCAAAGATTAAAATCCGTGGGGACATGAACTCTAAGGATGTGGCACTCAAAGAACTAAACCTTCACGTTGATAGGAATGGATATACCCATGAAACTCTTGGCGATTTCTTGCCTGATGGTCATATAGGGCCCACAACGAGCTACTCTGAGTCACTCATGATTGAAGTCGACTCCGGAAAAACTCTAAGGATACCAGCCCATGGAGAATACACAAAAGATACCAACGATGGGATATACTTTAGGGGAGATACCCACACATTAAACCCCAATGATTACGTGGACTTTCACTTCTATGACTTCAAGCGTAACATAAGGTTCTTCCCAGACCCTCCCGCATGGGGTGAGTCCTTTTACATGTACCTAGCAGTTACTATGAGTGCAAGTTACAAAAATATCAAGTATGGAGTACTGAGGCAGAAACTTAGTGGGTCATTCTACTTTAATGGACAACATATAACTGTAAAATCAGCCCCAAGAGTGGATATAGTAGTCTATATAAAACCAAATCCCAAGAGCGTCTGGTACATCAGAAGATGAGTATTTTCTAGTTCTCTTTTATTCTCTTTATATTTATTAATTTTAGAGATGTCCTTGTAGTGTCCAAATATACCTCGTGATATTCCAAGTGGTAAAATGTGCTAGGAAACATTTAAAATAGTCATTTTATCAGTGAATCTAAGGTGATTAAATTGGCTAAATGTCCACTCTGTGGGACAACCTTAAACTGGGCCGAGCTCATCGAGCAGATGCTCCCTATAGATGACGCTCAGGCCATTTTCAAGGACAAGGAGCGCTTTATGGGGGCCTTTGAGAGCTTCGTCTTCAAGTGTCCAACCTGCGGGGATGAATTCTACGGGGGAAACCTTCCACGGAAGGAAGCTGAAAAGGTCTTCGACCTTCTCAACGAGTTCAACGGCTCGATAGACTGGGAGAAAAGGAGGGTAAGGCTCAGGCTAAACAGTCTTCTGGCTCTTGACATGATGCTGGAGCAGTGGGACAAAAAAGTAAAGGGTTAGCGATACTCTTTTTTACTTTGGTTCCACATCTTTTAGCGGTCGGTGGTTCTTGTGGCGGAGGTGGTGGAGCTTCGCATATCGAAGGAGGATTACAAAGGTGCCCTCAAGAGCGCGTTGAGGATAGATACTCCAATAAAGAGACTCATTGCTCTCACGGAGGTTCTGACAGCTTTTCCAAGGGACGAAGTCCTTGCCAACATGCTTGACACCCTGGAATCCATAAGCGCTACTCCAGAGAGGGCACTGGCCTACTCGCTCCTCGGTAGGGCCCTCTACACCCTCAACAAGGACAGAGGCGCCGAAGCTTACTTCGAACGGGCCCTCACACTGACAAACTCCATAGGCTCCCCGAGGATAAGGGGGGAAGTCTTCGCAGGGATAGCGAGGAACCTCGTCCTTTCCGATAGATACAAAGACGCCTTGGAGCTTTTTAAAAGAGCCGTCGAGCTCCTTCAGACCTCGAGGGGACTGTCCTCTGCCGCGATCTCATCGTTGATAAGGATAGCAAGGCTCATGGAGAAGAGCGCGAATGAGATTCCTAATCCGATGGCCATCGAGTTCTACGAGCTGGCGAGAGATGTTTACTCGTCCATCTGGTTCAGGCTCCAGGCGAAACATCTCGAGGAAAAAATAGAGCTCGTAAGGGACGTCCTCAAGCGCGGCAAGGTCGCCGTTGAGGAGCTCCTCGAGAGGGGAGAGGTCGAACTGGCGATAGAAACCATGCGCTTCCTGCCCCTTGAGAGCAGGGCGATCTCAATGCTGGAGCTCTCCTACTGGCTTTTCCTTCACGAGCAGCCAAGACTTGGAAAAAGGGTCTTTGAAGATGCTCTCGAGATAATCTTTGTGGGCAAGTTCAGACCAACTGATGTGGAGCTTGAGCGCGTTGCTTATAGGCTCCTCCGCATAGGGCTCCTTGAGGAGCCGCTGGTTCTCGCAGGGATTATTGGAGACAACAAGCGTGCTTCGGAGCTCCTTGGGAAGATAGCAATGGCCTACGCGCGCTGGGACGACAAAGCTAAGGCCCGCTCGATAGCCGAGGGTATAATGGACGAAAGCGTTAAGAACCGCGTTCTGAAAGCTCTGGAGGGTGAAGAAGATGTGGGATACGAGCAAGGACTATCGCCTGCTTGTGGCGGAGAAATCGGTGGAGCTCTTTCTGAAGACGATTGAAGGAGCCAAGTTCAAGGGGAAGTGGGACAAGAAGAGGGCCATTCAGCTGGCAAAGGAGATGATTCCCGAGATACAGGCGATGAGATACTCCTACGTCGAGCCGAAGGAACTCATAGAGACTCCGCAGATGCAGGCTCTGAAGGAGAAGGCCAACGGCATAATCGAGGCTCTTGGTGGAGACGACTGGCACCACAAGTTCCTCAGTCTGGCCGACAAGAGCGAGCGCGAGAAGGTTGAGGAGGCCATCGCGAAGATAAGGTTCTTCCTGAACACTATACTGGGCCTCGAAGGGCGCTTGGCTCTCGGCAAAATAAACGATCCGGTCATAGCGGTGGACATAAAGGTCGGAGAGGTCATGAGCGTCGGGAAGCACCCCAACGCGGACAGGCTTTTGGTTACGAACGTCAACATCGGAGAGAGGGCAATAACTGTGGTCACCAACGACCTCACCGTTAAGGAGGGTAACCGCGTTGCCGTTGCCCTGCTCCCGCCGGCGAACTTCCGCGGAATAGTCAGCGAGGGGATGTTCCTCGGCGCCGGTGAAGGCGTCCTCAAGGACGTCAAGGGAGAGATCGGCGGCCTGCCGAAGGGAATCCCGCTCGAGGCATTCAAAGAGACGAGGAACCTTGTAGAGGTGTTTTTGAAGGGATAACCTTTCGATTTTTGTTCCGATGTATTCACTAGCTTACTCGATTACTCTTCTTTCTTTTGACCCAGCTCCATCGCAAAACCCAACTCTAAATAAATTTATACCCGAAAAAAAAGAAAGAAGCTTTACTAATGGTAAAAGAAAAAGCTTATATATCAAAACATGCATAGGTGTCATGAAAACCCCTTGGAGGAGAACTGCATGAGATGGAAGCATATGTTGGCAGTCCTTTTAGGACTGCTAATGATTGGAACAATATCAAAAAATGTAAATGCAGCAGTATATGTCAATGAAAATTGGGTATATATAAAGTATGCCACAGCAACTAATTGGGGTCATACTATCACGTACAAAATATATAACTCCGGAAATCTCCAACTTCAGTGGTATATACCCCCACAGGAAGGTATAAATCCCAGATATATCTTTGTTGCATCAACTTCAGCCAAATCCACTGCCACTTATGGAGAACCATTACCGATATGTAACGGAGAGTATATAATCCAAAAAATTGGTGGCAGTAAGTATATGGCCATTCTTTCTGACCCTAAAAGTCTAAGCTATGCTGGCGCAGATCCTTGGAATGGAGATCATAACTACACTTTGGTTAAACAGGTTGCATATGATTCACTAAGTGTAGCATTAGACCTCCTCAATTCATATGTGACAACTGCAAAAGACATTGGTCAACTAATGTATGATCTTGCTAGAGGAGTAAGTTCGACGAGCCATCCCGACACTACTTATTGGGATGTTAGATGGGATTTTTGTTCATTTTTTGGTGGCGGTCCAACTGAGACCCATACCTATTTCAAATTTGAAGTTGAAGTACCGAAAAGCGATCCGCTCTTTGAGATAAAGCTGATAAGCAAAGTAAATGACAATCCAGACAGTACTATAATGTGGGACATAATGGGTGACTATCCAGACTATCCTAGGCCAATTAGCATAGCATCAATCCCTAAGTACCCGGTGAGCCTGACAACCAGCAGATTGTCCCAAAAGGGCATGCTTCCAGAGGGGATAGACTGGGTAAAGGTGCAAGTGCCCACAAAGTATCACGGAAAGGTAATCATAGAGAAAATGTCATATAAAGGCCAATCCGTTGAATTGTATGTAATTACCCCAGAAGGACTAGCAAAATACGGAAAATTGCTTGGGATCCCGAATGACCTGATAGAGCATTTCACAAAGATGGATAAGCCATTATACCTAATTAAAAATCCAAATAATGTCCAGGTGAAGGTTGGATGAGACACTCAAAACGACATTATGCATTTGCTCTCTTCATTTTTTTCTTGATGCTACTAGTAACAGTCATAGGGCTGTTCTGGAGACACCCAACCACAGATAGTACTCAAGAAACCTCCCTTCCCGCTTACGTGATTTTCCAAAATAAGATAGCCTCCATGGCCCTTGACCACTGCTACCAACAGAACCCAGATTGGCGGTGTAGAGGGATCACTCTTTGCGCCTGGCCCAACGGAACGGCAACGGCCATAGTCTACGCCAATTACACGATTAAATGCATCGGCTCAACGTGTTACTCCGTCAATGGAACCTACTACCGCGTCGTCATAAACACGACCGACTGGAGCGTCGTTAAGTTTGAGCCGGCAGAAGAGGGCATCGTCCAGAGAGTAATATCGGAATGCGGGAGGGTGTGGAATACAACGGAAAAGTGAGGGGCGTCAAAGCCCCATTCTCTTCTTTACGACCTCCAAAGCCCTCCCAGCATCGTCATTGAACTCAGGATAGCCTAGTTCCTTCATGGTCTCCGGCAGTGGAACCCCAAGCTCTTCATGCCAGCCCCGGAGCCTATAGAACTCTCTCCTCGCCTCAAGGAAGTCGCTGTAGTCTATAAACGCCGCGTTGCCTTCCGCTGGCCCCTCAGGCTCGGGCTCCCACCAGCGCGGCGGTATGGTATCGTCGTACGGCGGCGTGATCCAGTCAAGGGCGTCGTGGATTCTGGCGATGCTCTCCACCGCTTGGGCAACTTTCCTCAGCCTCTCGACCGTCCACTCCTCGCCAGTGACGATGCTGTAGAGCCTCGCTAGGTCTTCCATCTTGTAGGGTATGAACTTACAGACGCCGAGCATGTCGGTGATGTAGCTCTCATCCCTGCCCTCGATAAGGGACGGCACGAGCTCCTTAGCTGGCCCCTGGTTGGGCAGCTGATGCGGCCTCGGCCAGCCCCTCAGGTGGCTCGCTCCGACGTCGGCTGTAGCGTAGCTCAGGGCGTAGGTCCTCCTTCCACGCGGGTCCCAGGCCGGTGACTCCATGCCCTTGACGTGGACTGCAAACTCGCAGCCCCTTCCGAGCCTTTCGCAGGCACGCTTTACTCCATCGGCAAGGATCGCACCGATGCCCTTCCTCTCGGCCATGAGCTTGAGGATCTTCTCTTCGGCCTCTTCGTCACCCCAGCCTTTAACGGGGAAGCCTATCTCGTTCTCGCCGATTAGGCCCCTCTCGACCATCTCGAAAAGCCACGCTATTGTAGCTCCGGCCGCTATACTGTCCAGCCCGAGATTGTTGGCAAGCCAGTTGAAGTACGCAACAGCCTGGAAGTTGAAGACTCCCGTTGCTGCTCCGAGCATGGCTATGCTCTCGTATTCGGGCTTGACGCGTATCTTCCTTCCTTTGTATTCTACCTCGACGTAGCGAGCGCACTTTATCGGACAACTCTTGCCGTGCACGAACCATTCCGGCTCTATCTCATACTTCTTGACCTCGTCGCCCGCTAATTTGCTCGCCAGCTCGTCCGGGATGTAAGGCCTCGAGAAGTTGTAGGCAGGACTCATGCCGAGGCTCGCCGAGCTCCTGAGGGCATCGGTGGTTCCGTAGTTCCTCGTGTGCCCGTACTTCGGATTAGTGGCGAACTCACTGTAGAACTCCTTCCAGAGCCGCTGAAACTCTTCCGGATGAGCAACATTCGGTTTCTGGCCCGGCTCCACAACGACTGCCTTAACCTTCTTGCTTCCAAGAACCGCGCCAAGACCGCCCCTTCCACTGGCCCTCTCGGTGTCATAGATTATGTTCGCTATCCTGGCAGTTTTTTCTCCAGCGGGCCCTATCATGGCCATGCTGGCCTTTGGGTGCTCCTTCCAGATTTCCTTAGCAACTTCGTAAGTCCCTCTGCCCCACAGGTCTTCGGCGTCTATTATCTCGACCTCACCATCATGGATATAGAGATATACTGGCTTCTCTGCCTTCCCCTCGATTATCAGGGCGTCGAAGTGGCCCTTGAGCTTGGGCCCGAAGGCGTCTCCACCGCTGGAGTCGCTTATTAACCCAGTCTCTGGGCTCTTGCTCATGGCTATGACCTTACTCGAGCCCGGAACTAAGCCCGTCATTCCTCCTGGAGCGAAGACAAGCTTGTTCGCCGGGCTGAGCGGATCGGTTCCCGGCGGAACCTCACGGTAGATGATGTAGTAGCCAAGCCCCTTTCCTCCTATGAACCTCCTGATCGTCTCGTCGTCAAGCTTCTCGTAGGTTACCTTACCTCTGCTCAGGTTCACCCGTGCTATCCTGTTGTGGTAGCCATACATCAGACGCACCTCCGGACCTTTTCACGGTCTTCTTTCGAGAGCCTCCAGCCCATGGCTCCAAAGTTCTCTTCAAGGTGGTCTTTACTCCCGGCCTTCGGGATGGCTACGACGTTATCCTCCCCGACGAGGTAGTTCAGTGCGACCTGAGCGGCGGTTTTGCCGTATCTCTCACCGATTTTTGCCAGGCACTCGTTCCTCGCGAGGGAACCCTTCTCGAGTGGCGTATATGCTATCAGGGCAATCGTTTCTTTCTTCATATAGTCGAGAAGGCCGCTTGTCTCTGGCCAGCGGTCTCTGAGGGAGTACTTCACCTCGTTAGCAACTATCTCGTACTTTTTCATGACTTCCTGGGAGTGCTTGAGAAGTTCAAGGTCGAAGTTGCTCACTCCTATGTAGCAAATTAATCCTTCATCAACGAGCTCCTCCAAGGCGTGAAGCGTCTCCCTGATTTTCTCAAAGCTGCTGCTTGGCCAGTGGAGGAGGTAGAGGTCTATGTGGGTGCCGAGTCTCTTGGCGCTCGCTCTGGCGGCCTTCTTCGCGCTTTCGTATCCGAAGTGCGTCGGCCATACTTTGCTGATGATAAACATATCGTCCCGCTCAAACTCCCTTATCGCTTCTCTCACTAGCTCCTCGCTGTGGCCGGCACCGTAGAACTCCGCCGTGTCAATGAGATTGATACCCAGCTCGAGACCATGCTTGAGGGCTTCGATGCTCTCCTTATCTCGCGAGTAATCAGGGCTCTCGTAGCCGCCGATGCCCCACGTACCTATGCCTATAGCAGTGACCCTGTCACTTCCGATCCTTTTGAGGTCGTTAAAAACCGGAACTCTCTTCACACCATCACCTATTTTGGGTATTCGTCCTGGAATCTTATTAAGTTTTTCATTTGAACGTTAAAATGAAATTCATTTCAAGCGATACGGAAGAAAAAGGGGAGAAGAGTTCAGGCTCCGAACTTCTCGGAGCGGTTCATGAGATCCATCATCATAGACACTATGTCGTGACCCTTCACCCTGCCTATTCCACCGCGCATGCACTCGCGCTCACCGAAGGCCTCAGTATGGTCGGCCCTGACGCCACCGCCGGCGATGAGGAGCGGAACCGGGTCGCCGCTATGATTCATAACCTCGCATGGAGTTGAGTGGTCGCCGGTTATTGCTATAACAACCTCCTCGAAGTCGATGTTGTCAATAATGTATCCTATCATCTCGTCGGCCTTCTCTACCATTTGAGCCTTGAGCTTCGGGTTGTTATCGTGGCCGGCAGCATCGGTAGGTTTGAAGTGGAGGAACACGAAGTCGTAGTCCTTGAGGAGTTCAACGACCTTCTTGGCTTTGGCCATCGCATCGGTATTGTATTCCCCGGTCGCCCCTTCGGGCGTGTATATGTCAAAGCCTATCGCCCTTGCGACGCCCTTGACGAGGGAAACGGCGACGACTGCAGCAGCCTTAACCTTCCACTGCTCGGTGAACTTCATCGGTATGTCCGGATAAGTTCCCGCGCCCCTGACAAGGAGGTAGTTCGCTACCGGCTTGCCCTCCTTCTTCCTCTTCTCGTTTATCGGGTGCTTTTCGAGAACCTCGTGGGCCTGCCTCACGAACTCCTCGAGGATTTCTGCCACCTTCTTGCTCGCATCGTCCTCGTAGGTGAACTCATGAGGCGGCTTTCCGGCCTCGTGGGGGTCGTTCTCGCCGACTCTATAGCCGGCGGCCATGCCCCTGAGCACCAGAACGGCCCTGTGGCCGGTCGCCCCAACGAAGATGAATTCAACAGGCAGTTTGACGTTCTCCTGAATGGCCTTGGCGAGCTCGTGGGCTTCCTCCGTGCTTATTCTTCCGGCCCTCCTGTCGGTGATGATGCCGTTCTCGATAGTGGCGAAGTTAACCCTGAAGGCGAGGTCGTCCTCATCAAGGTCGAGGCCGACTCCCAGCGCCTCGAGGAAGCCCCTGCCGCGGTAGACCTTGTATGGATCGTAGCCGAATATCGAGAGGTGAGCGGTGTCGCTGCCGGCTGGCTGGCCCGGCTTTATCGGGTCCTGCTGGCCAAGGATTCCCATCTTGGCGAGCCTGTCCATGTTCGGTGTATCAGCGTACTCAAGCGGGGTCTTTCCGCCGAACTCTTTGATCGGCCTGTCTCCGAGGCCATCGAGGATTATCAGAAGTCCCTTCCTCTTCACGTCTATCACCAGAGGTGGTTGGTGGCCAACCGTTAAAAGCTTTGTCAGATGTTTCTGAACCTCGAAAGGTATTTCAGATTGTTCAAAAAAGCTTTTAACTCCGCCCCGTTTCTCCCACTGGGGGTGAGAGAATGAAAGTGCTCTGGGCACCTTGGAGGATAGAGTACATACGCTCATCTAAATACGACGGATGCATATTCTGCGACTTCCCGAAGGAGAAACGCGACAGGGAGAGGCTCATACTCTACCGCGGAAAGCACAGCTTCATAATAATGAACAACTACCCTTACAACCCCGGTCACGTTATGATAGCCCCCTACCGTCACGTCGGAAAGTGGGAGGAACTAACGGACGAAGAACTCCTTGAGATCATGAAGCTCTCCCAGCTCATGATAAGAGCCCTGAGGAAGGCTATGAGCCCCGATGGGTTCAACATGGGCGTGAACATTGGCCGCGTTGCAGGGGCAGGCATAGATGACCACGTGCACTTCCACATCGTGCCGAGGTGGAACGGCGACACAAATTTCATGCCGGTTATAGCCAATACGAAGGTCATCCCTGAATCACTGGAAGAGGCCTACGACGAGCTGAAGAGGGCACTTGAAGAAGTCCTAAAAGAAGAGAAAGTTTAAATCCGCTTTACTTTTATCTCAAACTTTTCTTTCAGTGGTAAGCCCTCAAAGAGCTCAGGTGTAAGCTCCAAAACCGGCACTTCCGCCTGTATGATCGTCTCCCTTCCTTCCTTCTCTTTAACCTTGAGTTCAACGAGGTGTTCATCCCTCACCATGGCCGATAGGACCGTCCCATCCCCTGAGATACCCTCCAAGATGAAGTCCTTCCCTTTCAGCTCCCATGAAATCCTTTTTATAAGAGCCGGGGCTGTCTCAGGGGTTACGTGTTCCACGATTCCTTTTTCCTCGGTTATCGTCATCACTGGACAGGCCGCCTGGGCACTGCAAAAGTCCTGTATTGCCTTGGCTATGCCTTTGGCAAAAGTTTCGAGGGGCTTACCCATAAACACCTCTCCAAATCCGGACCAGCTGGCCGTCACCCTAAGCCTGCTCCCTGTCATCTCGAACGTGACGGTGAGTATGCCCCTGTCCCCAGTGAAAGTGTATATCGCTTTTCTCTTCTGGAAGCCGACCGCGAGCTTAAACTCATAGCCAAAGTCAAAGATGAAGCGCGGCACCTTGAACCGAACGGTGTCTCCCTCAATGCTTTCAAAGTAAGGGAAGAACGGAAGTGTTTTCTCCGGCTCACTCAAGATTACTTCAAGGCTCTCCCATGGATGGATGAGTTCAACTTCCCAGCTCTTTGTTTTCACGATGACTCACCCACCATTTTATTGATTAAGGCCCAAAAAAAGGATTTCTTAAACCGTCGGTTTAGAACCCGTCAACAACTGCATACACAAAAAGAAATGGAAAATCAGCTTTCCTCTACGATGTAGATGGGAACTTTGCCGTGTGGGATACCCGCCTGTCTGCCGTACCACTCGCTGAGGACAAGGTGAAGCACCCCAAGAAGGAGCACCGCTATCGCCAGTAGCACCCAGCCGTTCCTTAGTCCGGCGGCGAAGAGCAGAAGCATCACTGCACCAACAACACCCAAAGTGAAGGCGTAGGGTATCTGAGTGTTCACATGGTCGATATGGTCGCAGCCAGAGAACATCGAGCTCATGATGGTTGTGTCACTGATGGGGGAGCCGTGGTCGCCAAATACTCCCCCTGCAAAGACTGAGGCAATGCTGGCGTAAACAATCGGCCAAAGCTTCCGCTGAGCTGGTAGGAGAGCGGAACCGCTATAGGCATCATTATCGAGAAGGTTCCCCAGCTCGTTCCTGTCGTGAACGATATGAACGCCACCACCACAAAGACGACTAAGGGAATCAGTCCAGGGGAGAGCACGTTTGAGGCCACCCCGACTATGTAGTCAGCAGTTCCAACGGCGTCGCAGGCGCTCTTGATGCTCCACGAGAGGATGAGTATCATCATGGCAAAATGCATCTGCTTCATTCCCGTGACCAAGGTGTGCTCGACATCCTCAAGGGTCATTCTCTTCATGGCCAAGACGAGCGCCATTGCAACTATGACCATTGAGAGCGAACCCCCATACGAGGGCCCACGTCGAGTCTGCATTCGACAGAAACTCCTGGAATCCTCCCTCTGCATAGGCAGCACTTCCACTTCCAGTGATCCACAGGCCGAGGAAGTCATAAGAACCAGTGCCAGGACGGGTAGTATGAATACCCAGACGCTTTCCTTGCCCCTTATAGACATTCCAACATCGACCTCGGTGGTCATCATCGGCTGGGCGCCGTCGCGGAGCACTTTACCCTCCTTTCTGGTCCTGTACTCGGCCTTCAACATCAGACCGTAGTGCCTGTGAGTAGCTGCTACGAGGTAGACAAGGATGACCGCGAGGATTGGATAAAACCTGTAAGGCCAGCTCGCAAACCAAGCCGAGTAAGCGCTTATGTTTTCGCCCACACTTGCTATGGCGTCCTTTAGGAGTCCAAGCTCGTAGCCTATTCACGTTGAAACCACGGCCAGAACTGCCACCGGGGCGGCGGTGGAATCGTCAGCGTAAGCCAGAAACTCCCTCGAAACTCTTGCCCCTGTCGGTGATGGGCCTCATGGTGTTTCCGACAATGATTGTGTTCGTGTAGTCGTCGAAGAATATTATGGTACCAAAGATAGCCGCCATCAATGAAGCGGCCCTGCTGGTCTTGACCTTCCGAGTTACGGCTTTGGCGATGGCGTTCATTCCACCCGCTTTGTATATACGTGCAACACCGGCACCAATGAGTGCGTCGAACAATAGTATTCTTCTAGTGTTCCACAGATCTGTCATGATCTGGCCGTCTTCTTCCCATGCTGAAGCTATGTTAAAGATTATCCACTTCAATGTCTCAGTGGTTGCACCTACTTGATCTCCACCTGCAACCAGAAATCCACCAACCCACACTCTAAAAAACAAAGCGAATAAGACCCTTTTGGTGAGTATTGCCAAGCCTATAGCCACCAGAGGCAGCAAGAGTGAAAGCACTCCAAAGTCTGACATGGTCATCCCTCCTTACAGTTCCAGCAACCGTCCGCTATCCTGCAAGTCCCGAAACTGGAGCACTCGAGGAATAATCGAAACGTTTTTATGTTTTCTGTAACAAATATTTTAAAATAGTCAAGTTTTGTTATATTTGAAACAGTTTATTTAGAACGATTTACTGCATCCTTCTTATCAGCTCTTCTAGAATTTGGTATGCCTTTGGGGTGTCTTTTCGGTCAATTACAAAGATCGTGTCTTTGTAGCAGGAAATCACTTGAGTTATATTTATCCCGTTTGATGAGAGTGCCGATGTCATGAAGGCCACTACACCAGGAGTTTCAATTATTCTCCCTGGGCTTATTATGGTGAGTGCCGTTTGATCCCTCAGTATGCTGACGGTTTCTCCTACCAATTGACACACTTTTTCCTCATCTTCACTTGCAATAACGATTGTAAATGTTTCTCTCCATTGGGTCAGTTAGAGGAATCGTGACTCACTCATTATCTCGGAGATATCTTTTATAACTCCAGTAATGCGCTCCTTTGAAACCGTTATCACGCTCACATCGGACTGCAACTCTATAATGCTGTTCCCGATAACCTCCCTAACCCTGCCTTCTAGGAGGGATTTTTCTTTTTTGAGCTCTTCGCCGAGCCTTATCAGTGCCATTTTAATGGCAGGAATCGAAGAGTCCAGATCAAGCTCCTCAGCAAGAAGTCTCGCAAGGGCGCTATAGTTAACAATTCCCAAGCTCATGCATTCCCCACAAAGGGCTCCCTCATTATCTCTTCCCGTATAACGTCGGTTATACTCCTCCTCCCATCACTCATAAGCTCCCCCACCAAGAGCTGACCTTGTAAAAGAAATTTAACGGGGATTTCACCCCAGAGCCACTTCTTTCCACTTCTCCCTCGTCCTCTTCCAGCAGCCTGGCGGCATGAGCTCTCCTTCAGGACAGTAACCAAGCTGAACGCACCTCGGCCCGAGCTTGGCCCACCTGATTATCGGCCTCAGCTCTTCGTTCTTGGCGATTTCTCCCAGCATCTTCCAGGCGACATCCCTTATCTCCCACTGGGCCCGCTCACAGGCTCTAAGGCCAAGGAAGTGCTTTAGCTCGCGAAGGTTCATGGTTACGACGATTTTGGTCCTCACTGCCTGGGGAAGGATGAAGCGAGCATTTTCTTGGTGGACACCTTCGCTGTAACTCTCCTCGTATAGCTCAATCGCCCTTTTCATGAATTCCTTCCACTTTTCATAGAGCTCTGGCCTTTCCTTAACGCTCTCGGGGATTACGAAGGTCTCCTCGACGTCCTCGGGGTTGAGCTTTATGTAGCGCTGTGACTGCTGCGTATAGCTTGCTATTCTGTGACGAACGAGCTGGTGCGAGGTAATCCTGGATATACCCTCAATGGAAAACGTTAGAACCGCATGCTCCAGAATGGACTCATGGCCATAGCCGAGAATCTTCGGAAGGTGCATCGTGACGTCCTGTTCGCCCATTCGCTCGAAGGCTTCTGTCTCCCATTCATCCCAGTAGCTTATAAGAGCTGCCCAAGTGACGGTTTCCAGAGGTTTTTTCGTATAATTGACAAGCTTGACTTTGATTCCATCCCCCATCAGCGCCACCGAAGGTAAAACCGTTTCAGGTTTATTAGGTTTACCCGATGGGAACAGAGAACCAAATACTCTGCATATCAAAATAAAAGGGAAATTTAAATGGCCAGGGAAGCCTCGCCCCTTCCTGGAACTTCGTCCGGGAGGGAGAAGAAGGCCACTATCTCGAGGATTGCGGCTATCAGTATAAGCAGCATCCCAATCATGACTATCATTAGTATGGCGCCAACGAAGTAAAGCAACGCAACCGTGTGGAACATGCCAACACCGGTTTCCTCTGCTATCATGTCGTGGCTCTGCTTCATGAACCAGACGCCTAGTATCATTAGACCTGCTGCTAGAATGGTGCCTATGCTAATCGCACCGAAACTCATCATAGAATACCCATCCCGCCGGCTCTGAACGTGTTTCCCCAGAAGCTCCACATTGCAACAATGATGTCAAGTATCGCGAGTATGGCCCCAGAGGTACTTAGTGAAGATTTTCTTCCTTCCGGTCACCTCGGAGATGTTCTTAACGGCGAAAATCTTCAAGACGAACCCCACAATGGCGATACCCGGTATCAGGGTAAGGATGGCCCCGAAAATTTTTGGATACACTTCCATCAGAAAGACATTGATGGCATAAGTAATCCATTGATGTCCATTACGTTTAGAAAGCTCCCAAGCGTTAATGCTCAAAAGATTTCAGCTGGAAGCAGATTTATTCGACGAAAGGGTTATTAAAACCGAGCGCCAGCTTTAAGCGGTGATGCACATGGTGGTTAGCCTAGCCGGAAGAGACCTTCTCTGCCTCCAGGACTTTACGAGGGAGGAGATTGAGACCATTCTCAAAACGGCCGAAATGATGAAGATATGGAACAAGATCGGCAAGCCGCACCGCGTTCTCGAGGGCAAAACTCTCGCTATGATATTCCAGAAGCCCTCGACCAGGACGAGGATAAGCTTTGAGGTTGGAATCTACCAGCTCGGCGGTTACGGTCTCTACCTTAACGCCAATGATTTGCAACTCAGGCGCGGTGAGACGATAGCCGATACCGCCCGCGTTCTGAGCAAGTACGTCGACGGAATAATGGCCCGTGTTTTTGACCACCAGGACGTCGTCGACCTCGCCAAGTACGCGGATGTTCCGGTCATCAACGGCCTGAGCGACTTTTCCCACCCCTGCCAGGCTCTGGCCGATTACCAGACCATTCTCGAGAAGAAAGGCCGCATAGCGGGCCTCAAGATTGTCTACGTCGGCGATGGTAACAACGTGGCCCACTCCCTCATGATTGCCGGAACCAAGCTTGGCGCTCACGTCGTCGTTGCAACTCCAGAGGGCTACGAGCCAGACGAGAGGGTCATCAAGTGGGCCGAACAGAACGCGGCTGAGAGCGGTGGCTCCTTTGAGCTCCTCCACGACCCGGTCAAGGCCGTCAAGGATGCTGACGTCATCTACACAGATGTCTGGGCCAGTATGGGCCAGGAGGCTGAGGCAGAGGAGAGAAGAAGGAGATTCAAGCCATTCCAGGTCAACAAGGACCTTGTCAAGCACGCCAAGCCGGATTACATATTCATGCACTGCCTCCCAGCCCACAGGGGAGAGGAAGTCACCGACGACGTCATCGACAGCCCCAACAGCGTCGTCTTCGACCAGGCCGAGAACCGCTTACACGCCCAGAAGTCCGCGATGGCCCTGGTTATGGGCGGGATTAAGGTGTGACCCCTATTTTTGACCGTTTCTTCCTTTGTTTCTAGGGGTTAAGGTTTAAAATCCCCATTCCAACTTTAGTTATGCTCCAGAAACTCTTCAGCCTCGGCTACTCGAAGACCTTCGCGGAGCGCTATTACGAGCTCTGGGGCAAGAGAGCTCTGGCAATAGCTGAGGCTATGGAAAAGCCCCTGCCGAGGTGCTTTAGGATTAACACGCTTCGCATTGAAGTGTCCCAGCTCACAAAGCTGCTCAACAAGAAGGGCTTCCAATTCAGGCGAGTGCCCTGGGCGAGGGAAGGCTTCTGCCTAACCAGAGAACCATTCTCGATGACTTCAACACCCGAATACCTGAGCGGGCTGCTCTACATCCAAGAGGCCTCGTCAATGTATCCTCCCGTTGCTCTGGAGCCACAGCCAGGGGATGTCATAGCTGACATGGCCGCCGCTCCCGGAGGAAAAACCTCCTACATGACCCAGCTCATGAAAAACGAAGGCATCATCTACGCCTTTGACGTCGGCGAGGAACGCCTGAAGGAGACTCGCCTGAACCTCTCACGTTTGGGCGTTATCAACACGGTTTTAATCCATAAGTCCTCGCTCCACATGGGGGAGCTTGGGATAGAGTTCAACAAAATCCTCCTCGATGCTCCCTGCACTGGCTCGGGGACGATACACAAGAACCCAGAGCGGAAGACCAGCCGCACGATGGAGGATGTGAAGTTCTGCCAAGGACTGCAAATAAAGATGCTGAAGGTGGCCTTGGAGAACCTAAAGCCTGGGGGAATTCTGGTCTATTCTACCTGCTCCCTTGAGCCCGAGGAGAACGAGTTCGTAATCCAGTGGGTTCTCGACAACTTTGACGTCGAGCTTCTACCCCTTAGATACGGGGAGCCGGCTTTAACCGCTCCCTTCGGCGTCGAGCTGAGCGATGAGATAAGAAACGCGAGGCGTTTCTATCCTGATAGACACAGAACGAGCGGCTTCTTTGTGGCCAAAATTAGAAAACTCTAAGGAAAGTTTTTATCTGCAGATCCTAAGATAAAGTCGGGGAAGGGTTACCCATGGAATTGGGAATGGACCAGTTTCTGGAAACCTTTACTATGGGAGACATGGTTCTAAATCAGGTATTTCCTAACCGACCATCCGAGCTCTTGTTTTACAGTGCCGTCAAGCATGTCCTTGACGAGGGAGTGAACGGGATTATTGTAGACGCGTTCAGCACGTTTCACGTTTTCACGACAATGCTCAAATTCAGCGGCAGAGACGTCACTTTCCTGAAGAATTTACCAACTGTATGGATCGGAGGCTCGCCCAAGAAGGAAAGGTCGTAGCAACTATCAGCCCATTTAATGATGTGTCCATCCTTACTCAAGAGTTGTCCAGGAAAATAAAAGATATCGCAACGCCAAGAACCATGATTTTCTTCCTTGGAGCTGGAAAATTCCTCTCAATCTAGGAGAGCAATCCCTATTACCTGAGCAGGTTCTTCATTGAGATTATTATGAAAAACCGCATTACAAAGGAATTCCGCAGCGTTGTCTTCGCCAACGCCGGAGTACTGAAGCCTGAGACTTTCGAGAAGTTGGAGTTCTATATTCCAATCATCGTTGAGCTCAAGGATGGAGGAAATAAGGCCGAGATTCTCAAGCATGTCCACCCAAGGTTCGTTGGTTTGGAGTAGTTCCATGAAAGATTTCAACGACTTCGTGAAGTCGTTCAGACTGGGGAAACAGTAACCGTCGAGATATCATCGCGTTCTCCCCTTTATCCTGTCTTTTATGGGGCCCTCAAGTCAGCGCGAGAGAGGGGTATGAACGTCCTGGTTCTGGACGGCTTTGACAGACTGGCCATCGTTGTCCAGGATCTCAAGAGTGTCGGCATTGACCTTGACCTAGACAAGTTAGACGTCATAAAGGGTGGGGGATGATACGGATAGGGAATCTGATAGCACACATTGACGTGTCTCACGACGAGAGGGTTTTATATTAGAAAGTACCAGGACACATTCTACAGATACCTTAACTCTCATCCGGAAACTGTGCTGCTTGTCCTTGGCTTGGAGAAACTCATCGTGAAGAGTAGCACAGGGAGCAGGGATGAGATGTTTTTATGGATCTGCTTAGATCCTTCCTCAACATCCCACAAAGAATTGCGATTTACTTCATCAACCCCAGTCTAATCAGCGAGCGTGCTAGGGCTCAGCTATGGGAGCTATCCATAAGGATTGTCCCGGTGGAGTGTTCCAGGGGCTTACTGATAAGAATCAAGAAGAGCATAAATCCAGAAGAACAGGGAGCCGAGATACTTGTGCCCCCGGACTACGTTACCGAGACAGCATCTCATCAAGGTTCTTAAGTCTCTCTCTGGATTCCTCGCTAAGCAAAGATTCAAGTTCTTCCCTTGCTTTTTTTGCGAGTTCGAACTTCTCCAAGCCCTTTGAAACACTTACCCAGCTTATCCTTTTGCCTTCAACGAAGACGTCTATGTCGCACAGCCTCTTGTAGCCCACGTACTCGAGACCCTTAAGGAAGAACTTGACCCTCATTGGGTCTTCCCACGTCAGAAGCTTCAGCTTGTAAACCGGAACGCGCATAAATGGCCTCGGATAGTCCCAGTCCCAGCCCTCACCAACTATGAAACCGAGATCCAGGTCTTCTATAACCATCATGAGCCTCTCTATGTTTTCGTCGTAGCGCTTATCGGTGTCGTATACCTTTATGGTCAGCTCCTTCCACTCCGGCATCAGCTTTGTGAGGAGTATGGGGGCGTCTGTACTGAGTTCTCTGTAAACGTCGAGAAAGTCCCTGTGGAGAAGCACAGCCCCTTTTATGTCCTCTGGCCCGATGGGACAGTTGAGCTTCTTCTCGGTAATTGCTATTATAGTATCAGCTGCCTCGCTCTCATCGAGAGCCGTCCTTATGTCCATCACTTCCCCACTATACTTCTCGGCGAGAAGCTTAATCCCCTCATCGACCCTTGTAGGGATTCGTATCATTATCATGGTGCCCTTGATATGGACCTTCTCAATCGGCATCCTCTCGTTGATAATTTCGCTCAGTACTATGGGAGCGTGTTTGTTGATCAAGAAGGCCATCTCCAGTGGAATAGTTTCTTTCTCCCACTCATCAGTGACGAAGACTATCGTCTCAAACTCATTACTTTCGCGTATGGCATCGTTGGCAGGTATCTCATGAACGCCAAAAATCTCCATCAGCTTGGCCTTGACGGTTTCCACCTCTTTAGTTCTCAAGAACACTATAGATGGCCCAAACCTCAGAACGCGCATTACATACCCCTCCACATCTTGTATCCCCTCTCAAAGTCGGTCCCGGGAGGATACTTGACCCTATAGGTTCTCCTGCTCGGAAGGAGGACGAAGTTTACCCCAAGAACACCGTTCAGGCCCCTCTCAATGAGCTTGAAGTTGTGGCCGTAGAGCTTGAAGTCCGCATCGAGATCGACAACGTCCTTCCACGTGTGCCCGAGAGCAAAGCGGGTACCCTCTATATCCACAACGCTCCCGGGTTCGACGAGGTTCTCACCAAAGAACTCCCGCAACATCTCCAAGTCGTCCTCGTTACCAGGAACAATGTATATTCGCGCATTGAACCCGCCGAACATCCTCGCGAGCTTTCTCAGGGCCCCCTTGTAGCGACGCCTAAGATGCGGCTTCCTCTCGAGTTTTATATTGTCGGCCAAATCCCCAGTATGGATTACATAGTCAAGTCTAACCTTCTCAATGAGTCCCTCTATGAAGCGGTAGGAGCTCTCTGGAGTATCGCTTATGTGCATGACTTTTGTCTCGTCAGAGGAGGCCAATAGTTCCAGGACTCTCTTTCTGAACAGGGGCAGTTTAATCTGCATTGAATGAAGTAGGAGCAGACCTTATATATCTTGCTCTCAAGTTTCTTATGGGTGTTATCGTGAAGGTGCTCATTCTGGGAGCCGGAAACGTTGGAAAGGCAATAGCTTGGGACTTAAAGGATGAATTCGAGGTATGGGTCGGAGACAGAAGTCAGGATAGGCTAAACTCCGTCAGGGATTTTGCCGAGACGATAAAAGTCGATGCTTCAGACTTTGATTCTCTCGTTGAGACTATGAGGGAGTTTGAACTTGTCATCGGTGCCTGCCGGGAAGGTTCGGATACCGCTCGATAAAGGCGGCAATAAAGGCGGGCGTTGACATGGTGGATGTCTCCTTCATGCCGGAGAACCCGCTGAAACTCCGCGACGAGGCTGAAAAAGCTCAGTTAACAATTATCTTTGATGCCGGCTTTGCACCGGGACTGAGCCACATCTTCATGGGGAGGATATGGCAAGAAATTGACGAGCTCAGAGAAGGCCGCATCTACGTCGGAGGCCTGCCGAAAGAGCCGAGGCCACCGCTCTACTATCTCATCACCTGGTCACCCTATGATCTGATAGAGGAATACACGAGGCCCGCACGAGTCATCAGGAACGGCAAGGTCATCTCAGTTGATCCATTTGAGAGGCTCGAGCACGTTCAGGTTGGGGATTTTGAGTTCGAGTCATTCGTGAGTGATGGCCTCCGCTCATTGCTTGAAAGCGTCAAGGCAGAAAAGCTTGAGGAGTGGACACTGCGCTGGCCCGGACACCTCGAAAAGATGCGCGTTCTTAGGGAGCTGGGATTCTTTAAACCCGAGCACGTCGATAAGACGCTTGAGGTCATCACGCCTCTCATGATCTACAAGAGCTCGGATTTCTCGATAATGGAGGTTGTTGGGCAGGGCACACTTGATGAAGAGGATAAAGAGATCGGCTACTTCCTCTACGACGAGGAAAGGGGCGGCTTCACATCGATGGCTAGAGTTACTGGCTTCACAGCGGCGATAATAGCGCGTCTTGTTGCCGAGAAGGGCTGCATTTTCGGAATCATACCCCCCGAGATACTCGGAATGAGGATAGACACTTTCACAAGGATAACCGAGGAGCTCATAGATAGGGGAATAACTATTGAGAGGTGGGAGGATGCTCCACCTGGTGATAGCTGACTCGGAGCTAGAGCTTGTTCCGAAGAGCATAAGGAACCATCCAGTGGTGGTGAACTACGCCAGGAGAAAAGGCAAGAGGCCAGAGGAAGTGCTCCTGGACAGCACTTACCACCATACGGCACTGAAAAAACTTGAAGACGGTGAGAGACGGGGAAGGCCGGACATAGTACACATCTGCCTTCTCAATGCCCTCGAAAGCATAGCAGACAAGAAGGGCCTGCTGAGGGTTTACGTTCACACGAGGAACGACGAAGTGATTTACATAAAACCTGAGACTAGGATTCCAAGGAATTACAACCGCTTCGTTGGCCTGATGGAGAGCCTTTTTAAGAACCGTGTCGTGCCGAGAGACTTGGAGCTCCTCAGGATGGAAAAGAAGGGCCTCAAAGAGCTCATCGACGAGATTAAACCAGACGGCGTTTTTATCATGCACGAAAACGGGGAGCTCCTGAAGCCCCAGGAATTCGGGAAAACCCTTGCCGAAATCCATGAACCCCTTGTGGTTGTCGGTGGATTCTCTCACGGGGACTTCAGAAGTGAAATCTTAGGGAAAAAAATAAGCATTTACAAAGCCCCACTGATGGCATGGACGGTTGTAAACGAGGTAATTACCAACTTTGAACATTGGGTTTTCTAAATTCAGATAAGAAAACAGCACAATGTTTTTATATTTCTTTCCTCTTAGCTCATTCTTAGAAACAGCCTTTGTGGAGGTGTATCTCAATGAGAAAAATAAGCGTCCTTATGGCGTTCTTAATAACCGGGTACATTCTTGGAATCTGGAACTTCCTGGTTCTGCCGAAGTATTACATAACCTTCGGACTGAAGGGCTTTTTGGTTTCGCTGATTCCAATGCTGATAGCCCTGTTCCTGATCTACAGTGAAGCCGAGAGCACTAAAAGGACAAGGTATCTAATCTATGAGCTGTTCTTTAAGATAGCGAGGACACCCGCTCTGATATTCACCCTGATAATGTTCCTGCTGATAATGCTCGGTTTAACAACATACTACACCTCCTACAGCCTCATATACATCTTCGGACTTGACGCGAGCTACGTTCCCATCTTGGGGGTTGTAACGGTTCTAATCTCCGCAGTACTTTTACTCATGGCCAAGGGCAGGACCCTTGAGTTCATTTCTGTTATATCCATAATCTTCTTGCTCTTCGCCATAATCTCAGCGGTTCTTATTAGGAACCAGGCCCTGAGCACTGTTACCACCCCACATGCTGTTCAGTACATGGAGAGAGCAGTTTCATCAATAACTTCCTTTGACCAACCCCTGACGTTCAAAGGAGTTCTTTACATGCTTGTTTCAGTGCTCATCTCCTTCGGCCTTGGCGCGGGAGTCTACTACGTGGTGGGCAGCTTTACTCCCGAGGAGCTTGACCTGAGGAAGGTTCTGGGCATAGTGTTCATACTCCAAATAGTACTCAGTTTTGCCGCAGCATTCACCGTTGCTTACTCCCTCGGTGCAGCCTATCAGGGATTCGATAGGAGTTTCCACAATCCCAATATCCCATCAGAGGAGTCCATGAATCTCTTCCTCAAGTTCACAGACCTCAAGGAGTATGCCACCGACAGCACCAGGAGCCCGATAGACTCGATTGAGGTCTTCTACTCGATCCCCGAGGTCCTCAAGGGCAACATAGCAAATGCTGACAGGTTAATCTACCTGCTCATGCTTTCACTGTACTTCGCAGGCCTAACAACCATCATACTCCTTATCGAGATGGGCAGCCAGATACTTTCAGAGGTCATACAGCTCGACAGGAGCAGGAGCCTTGCCATTGTTTCATTAATTGGCATGATAATAGCCAGCCTCATGATGGTCAGTGATATCAGAATGATGTTCGTAGTTGTGCCCTTCAGTGTTGGTGCCCTCATAGCTGCAGCAGAGGCTTATCCACTCCTGTCCTCCGAGTTGGCCCACAACAAAGGAGCCGTGGCGGCAGTGATACTCCTGCTCTTATTAGGTGGTCTGGTGACCCTCTACTACACCTTCAGGACATCTTTGACTACGGTGAAGATAGGCGCACTGCTCAGCCTCGTTCTCTTTGTGCCGATGCTTATGAATGGCATGCTGATAAAAGGCAGGCGTTGATGTTTCTCCGTTTTCTTTCCTATTCAAAAATTTTTTAAAGTCCCTTCCTAATCCCCTTTAGAACGCTTATGGAGGTCTGAAAAATGGGAGACAAGACTAAGGTTCAGGTTAGCAAGCTCAAGCCTGGAAGGTACATCCTCCTCGACGGTGAGCCCTGCAGAATAGCGAACATAACCGTTTCCTCCCCAGGTAAGCACGGCTCCGCCAAGGCGAGGATTGAAGCTGTTGGCATCTTCGACGGCAAGGTCAGGAGCATCGTCAAGCCCACCAGCGCAGAGGTTGACGTTCCGATAATCGACAAGAGGACCGCCCAGATCATCGCCATGACCCCAGACACCGTCCAGATCATGGATATGGAGACCTACGCGCTCTACGATGTCCCAATAGAGACCGGCGTCGCTGACGAGGTCAAGGACCATCTCAAGGAGGGCATCAACGTCGAGTACTGGGAGACCCTAGGCAGGATCAAGATAATGAAGCTAAAGGGCGAGTGATTTTTCTTTCGCCTCTACTTCCCTTCTGCACAACCTTTTAAACGGGTCGCTCAATTTTCTCCAGAGGTGAGACCGTGGAATTCCTCCACACCTACGACACCCTCAAACTCGAGTTTCCCCTCGTCGGGCCGGAAAATGCCAAGTTCGTAATTCTTGGAGTCCCCTTCGATGGAACAACCTCCTACAAGCCTGGAACCAGATTCGGCCCAACGCTCATCAGGCAGGCAACGCTCAACCTCGAGAGCTACATTCTAGACTACGGCATAGACATAGCCGAGCTCCCCATAGCGGATATTGGAGACATAGCAGTCATTGCCGGCGATGCCAAGGGCACAGCGAAAAGGGTGAGAGAAATCATCGAAGAGCTAAAGAGGACTAACCCCGACGCAATACCAATAACCCTTGGCGGCGAGCACTCGATAACCCTCGGTCCTGTCGAGGCCCTCAAGCCTGCCAGCTACGTCGTGTTCGATGCACATCTCGACCTCCGTGACCAGTATGAAGACAACCTCTACAACCACGCGTGTGTGGCGAGAAGGATTTCCGAGCTCGGGATTAGAGAGGCCATCTTCGGAGTGAGGAGCGGAACAAGAGAAGAGGTGGAATACGCCGAGGAGAAAAGCATCACCTGGGTTCACGCGAGGGATTACTCCTTCGATGCCTTCGTGGAGCTGGTTAAACCCCTCCCGGAGCCGGTTTATCTCTCGGTGGACATCGATGTATTTGACCTCTCGATGGTTCCGAGCACTGGCACGCCCGAGGCTGGTGGCCTGAGGTTCTGGGAGGTTATCGAGGCCCTCGAATGGCTCGTCGAGAACAAGAAGATAACCGGCTTCGACATAACAGAGGTTGCAGGAACGGAACTGGGAGATGTGACTGCCCTCACCGCAGCAAAGCTGCTTTTTTACTTCATCGGGGCAATGGGGAGAGACATTTGATTTCTTTTTTTGAGAACAAGCCAAGCTGCCAACAGTGCCCCGGGATATACCTGTAACAGTCGCCACGAGATAGCCCACGGCCTGGACAAACTCGCTAAGAAGGAAACCCCCGAAGGCCAGCGCGAGGGAGAATATAACGACCTCCGGGAAGTTCATTACCCTCGCCCGTTTGAGGATTTTGTAGCAGACTATTCTAAGTGCCACGCCAATGACTATGAACATCCCATAGGAAGAAAAGCACCGCGGCGGGGTAAAATGCCAACGTAGCGATGCCTCAGGAACGAACAGAGCCCCGTCGACGGAAGTGAAGATTATGCCAAGCGAATCGTTGAAAATGGACTCAGTTACGATTAACGGTCTCGGCATCTGTTACTGTCATTTTGATTCCTCCAGCCTGTTTGTTTACCGTTGAAATTAATAAGCATGTCGAATATGGTGCCAAAAGGCTCTCCTGCCAGTTCCTGCTGGTTGAGGAAGCGGTGAAACTTTAGTTGTTTTTGGTACAATGTCCTAAACGTTTCTCCAATGCCCTCCCAGACTCACAAAGCCTTAAATAGAACTTTTTCATCTTTCAGAATGGGTGGTGGTCATGAGCGTAGAGTCAGCCCTCGAGAAGTTTCACTCACTCAAGCTGACCGATATAATGCCCACGTCTGAAACCATGCCAGTCGTTACCGCTGATGCTGATCTGATAAGCGTACTCAAGATACTGAGGACAAGGCACCACGTCTGGGTCGTCGAGAACAAGGAGAGCATGAAACTAGTAGGTGTCATCCGCTACATCGATGTGATAGATGTACTCCTGCCGCCAGAAGCCCATAAGTTCAAGCTCGGAATGACCAGCAGGACGATGCGCTCTATGCTGGGCGGGGCGGCGAAGGCAGAGGATATAGCCGAGAGGCACGTGCTCACTATAGAGGAAGACACGACGGTACTTGAAGCTCTCATGAAGATGCGCAAGTACAGGATTCAGGTGCTGGCTGTAGTAAAGGACGGAAAGCTGGTCGGGGAAGTGAGCATTCGCATACTGATTGACGAGCTACTTAGACTGCTCAGGGTAGGTGGTGCCCAATGGAAACAGTGACATGGCTGCTGTTCGCGGTAGGTCTCTCGCTCATCTTGGCGAAGATAGGAGACAGCATAATCGAGCGTTATGAACTACCAGGAGTCCTCGGAGAGCTGCTCATGGGAATGATTCTCGGAAACCTCGTCTACTTCGGCATAGTTGCCCCCCAGTACATCCCAATAGTCAGCGGCGAGGGATTCACCACAGACCTGACAGTCGTCTCCAACTTCCTCGCCAAGCTGGGTATAATATTTTTGCTCTTCCTCGGCGCCCTCGATGCAGACCTCGAGCAGCTGAAGAAGACGGGCCTCACCGCCACGGTTTCGACTCTTCTTGGCGTCTTCATCCCGCTCGTCCTTGGCTGGTTTGCCCTCATGGGGATGGGCTACGACAGCAGGGAGGCCTTCGCAGGCGGCGTTCTGCTCACGGCCACGAGCGTAGGTCTCACCGTCCGTGTAATGATGGACTTGGGCGTGCTGAAGAGTGAAGTCGGAGCGGCATCGCTGAGCGCGAGCGTGATGGACGACTTCCTTGGCATAGCGCTGATAATCTTCGCAGTCGGAACGGGCGGTCTTATTGAGTTGAGCGCTAAGATTGTGGCCTTCTTCATAATAACAGGCGTTATCTGGTGGTTCCTCGTTGACTACTACATCAAGTTCGCGGAAAAGCTGCACGTCGAGAAGGGCATTCTCGGAATGGTTCTTGGCGTGATGTTCCTCTTCGCGGCTTTGGCAGAAGGCTGGTTCGCAGCTGCAATCGAAGGAGCTTTTATGATGGGACTCGTCCTCTCAAAGCTCCCAGAAGGAAAGCGCCTGATGGAGGACGTTAGGGCCATAGGCTACGGCCTTCTCATACCGTTCTTCTTCGTTCACACGGGAGCAATGCTAAATCTTACAGTCTTCGAAAACACCCGGGCCCTCGTTCTCGCCGCTGTTCTCACTACCGTTGCAGTCTTCGGAAAGATCTTCGGTAGGGGCATCGGAGCATGGATTACCGCCTGGGGCCGCGGAAGGAAGTTCCTCCTTACCAGAGAGAACTTCTGGATGTCCCTCCAGATGGGAATTGGCTCCGTCCCCAGAACCGAAGTGGCGCTTGTTGACCTGATGGTGGCGATACATGGAGGGGCAATAAGCCAGCAGCATGCACCAGAGTTCATAGCGGCCACGCTGATATTCATAACCGTCTCAGTACTCATAACACCGCCTCTCCTAAAGTGGGCCTTCAAGAGAGAGATAGAAGAGGCCAGAAACATCAAGGCAGCCCAAAAGGCCGAGAGGGTACAAACGACGCATAGAAAGATAAAGGAAATTAAAGGCTCTTCTTGAGCCTTCAAATTTTTCAGCCGAAGAAGGCTCCCATCATATCCATCTGCTCTTTGCTCATAGACTTTATCTTGAACTCAGGCGTCTCGGTCTTGAGCTTCCCATATTCCTCAGCGGTTATCTCCTCGGCCTTTCCACCTTTCACGAGGTAGAAGACGCCGTATTCCTCCTCACGGTAGGCGACGAGGAAGTCATCGACCTCGATGTCGTCAAAGTTCACGAAGATGACGTTTCCGCCCGTGTACGGGCGCTTGCACTTGAAGGGGAAGCTCGAGGAGTTGAGCATGGCATCTCCTAGAGCCTGATTAGCTTTTTCGCCGTTTATCTCGGTCCAGAACTTTCTCCCCTCGAAGTCCCCTTCGACGACTATCAGAAATCTCTGGCCGTCGAGCTCAACTATTGGCGCTCCCTTCTCCTGGAGTATCTTGAACAGCTCACATATGGTTTCCGCGTTTCTGAGGGAAGCGACAAATCCTTCAACTTTCATAGTTTCCACCGAAGAGAGTTCTCGAGGAGGTATAAAAGCTTAAGCTTTTTATTGGAGATACTTACTATCATTGATGGCCTCGGAAAACGGGCGCTACATCAAGAAGTGGGGAGGTATAATAACATTCTCGATACTCGCTGGCTTAGCTGGGGGTATCGGAGCGATTACATTCAGGATTCTAATCGGGCTCGTTCACAAGTTTTTCTTTGTCTGGTTGCTGCCGAAGGTGTCATACCAGGTGGGAGACTTCAACCTGGGCTACATCCTCCTACCAACCCTGGGAGCCCTCGTAGTTAGCTTCTTCATCGTTAAATACCCCGACATAAAAGGCAACGGTATTCCCGAAGTCATAGAGGCTGTGATCTTCAAGGGCGGCAACATCCATGGAGCCTTTGCAGTCATCAAGACCGTCGCAACGGCGATAACAATTGGCTCAGGCGGAAGCGTAGGAAGGGAAGGCCCAATAGGATTCATTGGGGCCTCGCTTACCTCTGTCCTCGCTCGCAGATTCCATCTCTCAAAGGAAATGAGGAAGCTCCTCATCACCTGCGGCTTAGCCGCGGGAATAGCAGGGGCCTTCAATACGCCTCTTGCGGGAGCTATGTTCGCCATTGAGGTTGTTTACATGGGGGCGTTCTCGATAAACCTAGTGCCAATCTTTATAGCGGCCGTAACAGGCAACGCGGTCACTCTGGCGGTGCTCAACAGGGCGGTTGAAATAGACATTCCCGACAAGATAGGTTACACACTCCCAGAACTGCCGCTCTTCTTCTTCCTAGGGCTCCTCCTCGGCCTCCTTGCAGCATTCTACGCCCGCTTCCTCTACTCCGCTGTTGACAGGTTCAGTGAGTCGAAGCTCCCCGAACTCTCAAAGCCCCTCATCGGCGGCATTGGCGTTGGCTTCCTTGGAATGCTCTTTCCAGCTCACGGGATATTCGGCATAGGCTACGGGGGCATGAGGATGGCCTTCTACGGCGAGCTGGCGACATGGCTCCTCATAGTCCTCGGGCTCACAAAGATGCTTGCAACTGCACTGACCATAGGCTCTGGCCAGAGCGGCGGTGTTTTCGCGCCGAGTCTCTACATTGGGACGATGTTCGGCGCCGCCTTCGGCCAGCTGGTAAAACTAATCCTGCCAGCGCTGGAGCCAAATCCCACCGTTTACGCCCTCGCTGGAATGGCTGCCTTCTTCAGTGGGATGACGCAGGCGCCACTGACGCAGATACTCATGGTGACCGAGCTAACGAGGAGCTACGCCGTCCTGCCCCCTGTAATGACCTCCGCGACGATAGGCTTCCTGACCGCGAGGTTCTTCCTCAGGGGAGAGTCCATATACACACTTAAGCTCCGCAGGAAAGGGTACCGCGTCAGAACAGGAAGGCCGATAATCCTCGAAACCATCTCGGTCAGCGAGATAATGACGCGCGAGCCCGTTTACGTCCACGAGAACCAGACACTCCTCTACGTCGAGCACCTGATAGGTGAAACCGGCCACGACTGCTTCCCCGTCGTTAATGACAATCTCGAGGTTGTTGGTGTCATTGGGATAAAGGACATTCTGAAGAAGCCGATTTCCCTCAAGAGAATGCGCGTGAAGCGCTTCACGAACAGGGCCTACGGTGTTACATATCCAACGGAAACAGCGGAAGATGCCTTTGAGAAGCTGATGGCCCACGATCGGAACCTTTTGCCGGTGGTTGAGAGTCCTCAGAACCGGAAGCTCGTCGGAGTCGTCACCAAAAGGGACATATACCGCGCCTACTACCGCGGACTGGAGGGTATGTACATAGACTGAGGTGGTTTCATGCTGGTTGACGCTGACCTCCACATCCACTCCCGCTACTCGAAGGCGGTTTCAAAGCTTATGACGATTCCAATGCTCGCGGAGAACGCGAAGTTCAAGGGGCTTGGAATTGTCGGAACCGGCGACATACTCAACCCGAAATGGGAGGAAGAGCTACTCAGATACGCAGAGAAAGCTGATGAAGGAACCTACGAAAGGAACGGGATACGTTTCCTGCTCACGACGGAGGTCGAGGACAATAAGAGAGTCCACCACGCTCTTATCTTTCCAAACATTGGAGCCGTCCACGAGATGAGGGAGCTGCTTAAACCTTATTCCAACGATATAGATACGGAAGGTCGCCCCCACGTAAGCCTTTCGGCGGCGGAGATAGCGGACCTTGCCAACGATCTTGGTGTCCTGATCGGTCCTGCCCACGCCTTCACACCCTGGACAGCACTCTACAAGGAGTACAACAGCCTGAAGGAGGCTTATCAGGGGGCCAAAATCCACTTCCTCGAGCTCGGCCTTTCCGCTGATTCTGAGATGGCAGATAGAATAAAAGCCCATCACAGGCTCACCTACCTTAGCAATTCGGATGCCCACTCGCCGATGCCCCACCGCCTTGGAAGGGAGTTCAACCGCTTCGATATCAACGAGGCGACCTTTGACGAGGTCAGGAAAGCCCTTCTGAAGCGCGGAGGAAGGAGGATAGTCCTCAACGCAGGGCTTGACCCGAGGCTCGGAAAGTACCATCTAACCGCCTGTTCCCGCTGCTACGCTAAGTATTCACCAGAGGAAGCCAAGGCCTTCAAATGGAAGTGCCCCAAGTGCGGAGGGAGGATAAAGAAGGGTGTCCACGACAGAATTCTCGAGCTGGCAGATACAAAAGAAAGGCCCAAAGACAGGCCGCCCTACCTGAGACTTGCCCCTCTGGCTGAGATAATAGCGATGGTAATCGGCAAAGGTGTTGAGACAAAGGCCGTGAAGGCCATCTGGGAGCGCTTTTTGAAGGAGTTTGGAAGCGAGATTGAAGTCCTTGTTGACGTGCCTATCGAGAGTCTCGCGGAGGTTCACGAGGAGGTGGCAAAAGCGGTCTGGGCCTACAGGAAGGGCAAGCTGATAGTGATTCCAGGCGGAGGCGGAAAGTACGGAGAGATAAACCTGCCCGAGGAAATAAAAAAGGCTAGAATAGACGAGTTGGAGAGCGTTGAGGTGAAAGTGCCGAAGGAAGAATACAAGCCGAAGCAGACTTCGCTGATGAAATTTTTGAATAAATAAGAAATCAAAGCACAAAGAGGGGCTTTATCAGAACCGCAACTACTGGAACGGCAATGTTATCATCGATGACTTTCTGATACTCGGCGAGCATCAGTATGCCGGACCAAGCAAACTTCATAACAACGTTCAGATCAGGCAGCATTACAAAGGCTATGATGAGAGCGCTGAGGATGTACCCCACGCTGCCGATCCAGTGCTTCCTGAGCTTGACGTTGAAGCCGTTCTTTTTGAAATAGTAGAACCTGAACACACCAGTGATACCATCGCTGATGGCCATCACAAGCATTATCGCGGAGGCGTAGTTGACATCCATAAAGACCGCCATGGCGCTGAACATGATGCAGTAAAAGACCTCGCCGTAGTTGTCCCTTATCTGGTACCAGCTAAGCTCCTTTTTCATTATATGAGTTATAAGCTGGGCGATAGCAAAGACCATGACGGCACCAGCAAGTTCAACGCCAGAAACAAGGCCTTCTCTGAACATAAGGATTGCAGGAACACTGCTGAAGTGGATTATCTTCCTGTTTATCCACACATAGTCTTCTCCCAGCTTCTTCGTCAGCGCTATCGCCAGCACTGGAAAAAACACCGCAAGCAGCAGATATTTTAACATCTTATTCTCCCTTCTAAGTTGGGTAAATTAATCAAATTATCACGGTTTCATTTATAAGTTTCTCGTTTTGTCTAGCCAACTTTCGGCGGGTGCCGAAGGCAACCCTAATAACCACCCTTCCGAACCTTGGTGCGATGCCCATGGAGCGCGAAATCATCGAACTCTTCATGAAACACCTCAGAAAGCAGGGCGATTTGCCACTCGGTGATGATGCAGGAGCACTAAGGCTCGGTGATGAGTGGCTGGTTGCAACCAACGACATGCTCGTGAAAAATACCGACGTTCCCAATATAATGACCCCTGAACAGGTCGGCTTCAAAGCCGTAACTATGAACGTGAGCGACGTGGCAGCTATGGGAGCTAGGCCCATCGGATTCTTGTTCTCTCTAGGAGTGCCAATGGGCATTGATTGGGGCTACATCGAAGGTGTTGCGAGAGGAATTGGTGAAGCGCTTGAGTTCTACGGCGTTCCGGTGTTGAGCGCAGACACCAACGAGGTAGACGATTTGATAATCGACGGCATCGCCCTCGGAACGACAAAGCGCCTCCTTAGGAGGAGTGGAGCAAAGCCAGGCGATTTAGTATGCGTTACCGGAGACATAGGAAGGGCACTGTCGGGCCTCATGATTTATTTGAACGATCTCGACATTGACAGGAAAACAAGAGAAATCCTCTACGAAAAGCTGCTCGAACCAAAAGCGAGGGTAAAAGAAGGAATCGAGCTGAGTAAGTACGCAAACTCGGCGATAGACATCAGCGACGGACTGAGCAAGGGGTTGCATCTCCTTGCAGAGATGAGCGGCGTAAGAATCGAGATCGACGGGGAAAACCTGCCGATATGGAAAGAAGTTCATGAAGTCGCCTCAATTATAAATGCCAATCCCATTGAAATTGCACTGGCCTCTGGGGAAGAGTTCGAGCTGCTCTTCACTATTCCTCCCCAAAATCTGGAAGAACTGAGCTCTGATTTTACGGTTATAGGCACGGTACACAAAGGGGCTGGGGTATTCATTACTGCCTCCGGAAAACGACTGAAAATGCCCCTGTTAGGGTGGGAACACTTCAGGAGGCCCTGAACACCAGCCTTCTGCCACGTCCGCCTTCCTTACCCTTCAAACTCGGATAAGGTTTATAAACGATCATCGTGAGTAAAGGCTGGTTGGGAGTATGTTCGAGAATGTCGGGGTATCAACAGAACAGTACGTGACTCTCATAGAAAAAGTTCCCCTACACTACTTAACCCTAGCGCTCCTCACCTACTACGTGAGCGTCGTGCTGTACGCCATCCGTTGGAAGCTCGTTCTCAGAGGCATGGGGCGTGATGCTCCCCTCTTCGAGCTGGTGAAGGCAATTTTGGCCTCCATCTTCATGAACAACGTGACCCCGATGAGCCGCGGCGGCGAACTCCTGAGAATCGCGTGGATAAGTAAAAAGAACAATATCCCCACAGGCATATCCATGGTGAGCATAGTATACGAGCGTATCCTTGAGACAATCCCAGTTTTCGTTCTGTTCCTGGTGGGGATGCTTTATTTCTCCTCAACACCCGAACTGCTGTTCATTATAGGGATCGCGGGCGTGGCGGCGATATGGATTAAATGGGAAGCCTTTGTGAGGCTCTCCCTGAGGCTGTTCAGGACCTCTGTAAGCGGGGAAGAGCTGGAAAACATTCGCTCCCTTAGGAATAGGCACAATATAAACCTCATGGGCATTCTTCTGAGCTCGGCCGTCTGGATACTCGATGTTGCAAGGCTCAAGCTGATAACTCTCGCTTTTGGACTCCACTTAAGTCTGAGCCTGATCGCAGTCATTTCCATAGCAAACCTGCTCCTCGGCCTGGTGGCATTCACTCCGGGAGGCATCGGTATCATTGAGGGGGGTCTCGTTGGAACTCTTACTCACTTCGGGATCCCACTGGGATTTGCCGTTTCCATAACCCTGCTGGAGCGCTTTGTCTCCTACGTGCTCAGCACCCTCGTGGGACTAGTGGTTCTTCTAACGTCGGGGGGGAAAGAGGTATGGAGAGCCTTAAAATCGCGATAGTGTCCGACTGGTTTTTTCCTAAAATCGGTGGAATCGAGACTCACATTGACGATCTCGCCCGGAATCTCCTCGAAATTGGGCACGAGCCCTATGTGATCACCCACGATTACAGATATCTGAAACCCTACAAGGACAACTTTCCCTATACAGTCAGGAGGTTTTCTGCGTCCATGTATCTGAAAAACTACCACGTCAGCTTCGGCCCAAACCAGCTTTGGAAGATAAATGAGCTCTATAAAGAGGTGGGCTTTGACATTACCCATGTTCACAGCATGTATTCGCCCCTTTCAATTGCCGTCGCCAACCTCTCGCGGGGCATCCGCGGTGTTCCAGTTGTTGCGACTAACCACTCATTCTACGGAAACCCCAAGGTCGACTTTATCCTCGGCCCCATGCTGAGGCACTACCTTAGGAGGGTAGACTCCTTTATCGCCGTGAGCACACCCGTGGCAGAGGACACCAGGAAACTGCTCGGAAAAAGTATGAACGGGCGTCCTGTGGTGGTCGTTCCCAATGGCATCGATGTCGAAAAGTGGCGGCCCCCAGAGCCGGAGGAAAGAGAGAAAACCAGGGAAATGCTGGGACTTTCCGATGAGATAGCACTCCTCTACATAGGGAGGATGACCGAGAGGAAACAGGCCCACAGGCTTCCTTTCGTTATCTCTTCTGCTCTGAAGCTTTCGGGCCTCAGTAAGGACAAGATACGACTGATTGCTGTTGGGAACGGAGCTATGCGTCCTAAACTTGAGGAGAACCTCCACATAACCGGTTTGGCCGAACGCACGGTTCTCTTTGATTTCCTGCCAAGGGAGAAGGCTAGAGAACTATACTGGGCGGCGGATGTTGTTTTAATGCCAGGAATGCTGGAGGCATTTCCAATAGTGGGTCTTGAGGCCTCGGCCACGGGACGGGCGATAGTTGGTCGGAACGAAAGCGGACTCTCTGACCTGATAGTAGATGGCCTCACCGGGTTCCTTGGCAACAGTGAGGAGGAGCTCAGCCAGAAGCTCGCTGAAGTGATTTCCAACGGAGATATCATAGAAAGAATAGGCAGAGAAGCCAGAAAACGTGTAGAGAAAGAGTTCTCCTGGAAGGTAGTCCTTGAAAAGCTCCTCGATGTTTACAAAACCACATTAGATGCTGTAGATGGGGCCGACAGGAGATATATACTCTACAGGATATTACGGGGGAGCAGGGGATGATAGTTTCAATAACCTTTGATGTTGAACACGATTGTCCGCCCTATCTAACGACCACAAAAGGAATGGAGGAAGGCCTGCCGAAGCTTCTCGACCTTCTAAGCGAGAAGAACGTTAAGGCGACCTTCTTCTTTACCGCGGAAATGGCCAGGCGCTTTCCGCACCTTGTGCGGCGCGTTATAGACGAAGGCCATGAGCTTGGAAGTCACAACTACAACCACGAGAGACTGGACAAGTTCTCAAAGGGCGAAGGAAGGTACGCGATAGAGAAATCCCTCAAAATCCTAAGGGAGTTTGGTGATGTCGTCTCGTTCAGGGCCCCCAACCTGCAGTTCCCTAACTACTATTATGAGATACTGGAAAGGAATGGTATACTGGTTGACTCGTCCAAGGCAACTTACAAGGGTTACCGCGAAGGAGTTAGATTCTTTGGGAATGTGCTTGAGGTTCCCGCGTCAACAACATCTTCTGTTATAAGGCTCCCATGGAGAATCCAGAAGCTCATTCACCCAAGACTGAGCGAGCCACGCGTTTACTTCGCCCACCCCTGGGAGTTCGTTCCGATGCAGAAGGAGCCCATAAGGTTCGACTGCAGGTTCAACACTGGAGATAGAGCCCTTGAGCTCCTCGCCCGGCTTATAGACTACTACAAAAGCCAGAACGCAGAGTTCCTCCTTGTGAGAGACTACTACGAGAGGTATATGAAAGCCTAATTAACTTTCCTTTCCAATTATATCTAAGTGAGATGGAGGTGATAGTTATGAGAGAGGCAATGTTCTGGGAGAAGCTCGACGGTAACCGCGTTCGCTGTAGGCTCTGTCCAGTCAACTGCATCATCGATGAGGGGCAGCGCGGCTCGTGTAGGGTAAGGAAGAACATCGGTGGGAAACTCTACACCTTAAACTACGGCAAGGTTTCTTCGATGGCTATGGATCCAGTGGAGAAAAAACCGCTCTTTCATTTCTGGCCCGGTTCCTGCGCATTCTCGATCGGAACCGTCGGCTGCAACATGCACTGCAAGCACTGCCAGAACTGGGAGATAAGCCAGGCAGATGAGAGCCTCCCATATATACGGGATGTTTCTCCTCCTGAGGTAGTTGAATTGGCCAAGCGCTACGGCTGTGAGAGCATAGCGTACACATACAATGATCCCGTAATCTGGTACGAGTTTGTGCTGGATACTGCAAAGATAGCGCGGAGAGAAGGTTTGAACAACATCCTCGTCACAAACGGATATATTAACGAGGAGCCGTTCAGAGAGCTGGCTAAACACATAGATGCCATGAACATCGACATCAAGGCCTTCGATGATGTCTTCTATATGAAGATAGCGGGCGTCCCCTCCGGAGAGCCGAGCAAGAGAATCGCGGAGATAGCTAAGAATGAGCTCGGAATTCACGTTGAGCTGACTTATCTTATCAGTCCAACACTCAATGACAGAGAAGAGGAGATAAGAGCCTTCGCCCGCTGGGTAGTCGAGCATTTAGGGGACGACACACCCGTCCACTTCTCGCGTTTCTTCCCACACTACAAGCTCGCCAGCCTTCCGCCGACACCGCTTGAGACTATCGAGATGGCATACCGCATTGCCAAGGAAGAGGGCCTGAAGTTCGTGTACATCGGCAACGTGCCTGGGCACACAGGGGAGCATACCTACTGCCCAAGTTGCAGCAAACCTTTAATAGTCCGCTGGGGATTCAAAATCACCGAGTACCACGTGAAGGACGGGAAGTGCAAGTATTGTGGAGAACCCATTCCAATAGTTGGGACGTACTTAAAAAAGCAATATAGCTGGATGTGGTGATGAAATTGTCCGAGATCGAGGTTATTTTTTACATAGAAGCCTTAGGCAACGACAAGAAAGTTTTAGAAAGGGCTTTAGAGGAGACTGCCAAGAACCTCAAAGATGAAAAGGGGGTCAAGATCAAATACATAAACGTTGAAGACGTGCTGAAAAACGAAGATGAGGATTTTCTAAAGTATTCCGGAGTCATAGAAGCCCAGTTCTCCGGTGATCTGGGAAACATAGTACGGTTAACCCTCAAATACTCACCGGCAGTTGTAGAGGTGCTTGGGCCCGGAAAGGTCGAGGTCGAGTCCAAAACGCTCATGAAGATCCTGGGAGAGGTTTCTCTCTTCATGGGTAAGCTCATGCAGAAGTTCGGCGGTCTGGCGGTTTACCCCAAACTCGACGATTTGCCAGAACCGAGAATAGACTATTCCCGAGAGGAAATCGAGGAGTTAATCGTCGAGGACAGGAACATTCTTTATCGTTTTGTCATAGAGGTCTTTGGTGAAAGCGAGGAGGCCATAAAAACGACTATGGCAAAGGCCCTGACCATCGAAGGGTGCAGGATAAACAAACTCGCTGTTCAGGGGCAAGAAGAGGACAGTCAATTTAAGGGACTTTTAGCGGCTGAGCTCCTCTCGTCTTTCGAGTCCCTCATGCAGCTCACGGCAAAATATGCTCCTGTGGCGATTTCTGTGCTGGAGCCCGAAATCATCGACATTACTGCCAATGAGCTCCAAAACGTCCTCACAGATCTGGCCGGATTCGTGAACGAACTGGTTACCAGACCCATAAAGAGGCAGATTATGGAGAAAAAGAACACCGAGTTCAAGCTCAGCCCGTGAGATTATCGGCAAAAGGCGAATACTCTATAGGCATTTAATTAAGCTCCCTTTCATTTTTACGGCAATCAGCGTGCTCTTTTTGAACAGAGAAAGGGTCTGAAAGCGAAAAGTATATATACCCGTATCTGATAGAAAGTCATTGACAACACATATTAGACCACCTTAGGGTGTTAACCCCAAACTTATGGAGGTGTTGGGAAATGAAAGTGAAGAAAATCGCGGCCCTTGCACTTGGTGCCGCAATGGTTGGAGCAACCGTCGGCTTCGCCAGCGCCCAGCCGACCGTCCCGAACATACCGAAGGACTTCTTCGTTAACGCCGATGGAACCCCGAACGTTAAAATCGTCGTTGGAAGTAACGCTGCTGCAATGGACGTTGCCAGTGCCGCTGACATAGCCGTTGCCCTTGGAAGCCTGCTCTACACCACCGAGCAGGTTGACGTCCAGGGCGACTACGTCAAGATCAAGGCTGAGTACCCACCAGAGACTGTCCTCTCAGAGCTGATCTACGCCTACAACTACACTACCATGACCAACGACCACAACCTTACGAACCTCACTGGTTGGGCCACCAGCTACGACGAGCTTCCGGGAGACTACTGGTACAATGGCAGCGCCTACACTGGTAACTACACTGACTGGGTGGGCAACTTCATGGTCCCTACCACCATTGCCGACAAGGACAAGATCGGCGACGAGCAGCTTATCGACTGGCACATCACCCTCAAGAACGTCCAGCTCAGCTCCAAGGACCCCGCTGAGTGGAACGGTACCATGCCACCCAAGGACGCTGACCTTATAGTCACTCCAGGCAACGTCACCGTCTTCGTTGACTACGTCCTCTACAACTACACCGTCTCACACACCACTGAGGTCAGGCCAGCTTACCCAGAGTGGGGCGTCCCGGCTGAGAGTGCAACTGTTACTGACTGGTACATCGGCGACGCCGAGAACATGGCTGCTGCCGGTGGAACCGAAGTTGGCGTCTACAGCCCAGGTGTTGCTGCCGGTGACACCTTCACCGTCTTCGGCGAGACTTACTACGTCCTCAGCGTCGGAAACGACACCTTCACTGCCGGTCTCGATAAGGGTACCTCCTGGTACCAGGTCGGCCAGCCGCAGGCTATCGAGGGCACTGACTGGATTGTTACCGTCCTCGACATAAGCATCATCGACCAGAGGGCTCTTGTTGTCGTCAAGAACGCCGTCACCGGCGAGGAGAGCGACCAGATTATCCTCGAGAAAGACACCCCAGTTAACATCTTCGGCGATGGTAGGGTGGTGCTTACCCTCAAGGACACTTTCGTCGGTATCGACGGTCACCTTATAGCCAGCATCGCAGCCCAGGTTGGCGTCGATACTTACACCAGCGGTCGCACCATCACCTACGATGGCAAGAACTGGGAGATGACCATAAAGACCGACGGCACCTACATCACCAACATAACCCTTACCAACCTCGACACCCTCGAGGGCAACCCGGTTGACATCTTCGGCACCTACAACCTCGTGTACAAATTTGAGATGAAGACCAAGAATGAGGCGGACGTTGACTACGACATCAACGGCGATGGCGACAAGGACGATACCCTCGTCGTTGCTTACGCCTACATCTGCCTCAAGGAGAAGGAGGGCACCATCATCGAGAAGGAGCTCAAGGTCGGCGACAGCGTCCTTGGCACCGACTACGTCGTCAGCGAGATCCACGCTACCGCCGACAACATCATCCCCAAGCCAGTCGCCAGCCCGATAACCGTCATGGACTACGAGGTCAACCTTGAGGACCCAGGAAGCAACCTCATCCTCGTTGGCGGCCCGGTTGCCAACAGTGTCACCCAGTACCTCGTCGATGAGGGCATCAGCCAGGTCGACTGGTACAACAGCACAGGCGGCATCGAGTACATCCAGGACGCCCTTGGAGGCTACGACGTCGTCATCGTCGCCGGTGCCACCAGGACAGAGACCAAGGCTGCCGCCGAGGCCCTCATGCAGTACCTCGCTGGCCTCTGAAAGCCTTTCCTTCTCTTTTAATTCTCTCTTCTGGGGGTTTTAACCTTGAATCAAAAGAAGCTTGCAGTCATTTTCATAGTTCTCCTCATAATCGTTGCTCCAATAAGCTACTTCATGTATGCATATCATGAGTTTTCTAACGTCCTCAATCCAGGACCACCAAAGGCATCGAGTCAGTACATCGTGATATACACTCCCTCAGCCCAGTTCTATGTCCTCACTGAGGAGCAGTACAGGAAGCTCCTCAAAGAAGGAACCAGGCCACCTACGGGTTCGAGGATATACAACATCACAGTGGACAGTTACATTACAGGCAGTCCAGAAGTTGACCTGAATCTGACGATTAGAAGCTTTTATGAGTACTTCACGATAGTTATCGGCGACCCCTCCGTAGAGAACTGTAAAGATAACCCCCAGATGTATGTCGGGGACTGCAGATACAGAACACTCACAGTCTCTGAGATATCTGGGGTAGTGTCCAACATCTTCACAATAAACTACTATATTAAGGGCTTAGAGATGGGCTATGACAACACCACCGCCAAGCAGTACGCCTACAACCAGACCTGGCTAAGGTACAGAAAGGTCTACCTAACGTTCATGACCAAGTTCGATATTGGCCGTGGTAAGATCGGAAACCCAGACCACCTGGTGATACTCATCATTGGACCGGCTGAGGGCGCAAAGGAGAACCGAATCTTTGCCCCACGCAGAGGTGTGCTTGTGATAGAGGGAGTGACCGACGACACCCTCAGGGCAGAAATCACGCTGATAGAAAAGCTGATAGGGTTCACATGGCTAAGCGGGGAAGGGAATACTACAGGGTGATCAAATCATCCAGGAGGTTTCTCTCTTCTTTTCCAACCACTTCAAAGAATTCATCCTTACTTCTGAATGGTCTCATTGAAAGAAGTTTCACAACCTTCTTTTTCCCTATCCCTGGAATCTGCTGAAGAACCTTGGGACTCTCAGTGTTGACGTTTATCGGTACTGGAATTCCCGTTATACTCCTGAAGCCGTGTCCGACTATCATCACATCGTAGAAGCGGTTCAGCTCAACCTCCTTTGGAATGCCGACTATAAGGGGATAGCTCCCTATCTGCCTGCCGTAGGTAAGGCCGTTATCATAAACCTCAGCCCTAACGTCCCTGAGAACCGTTCCAACGGGCACAACCCGCTTCAGCATAGGCAGGTCTATCTCATGACGGATTTTATACTTGTAGTGCTGGATGAGCTTCTTGTGCTTCTCTGTCTTGACTTTGTTTCTCATGTGCCATAGCGGAGTCCCGGGGAAGACAACCACCTGTCGGATGTTTATCCTCCTAACCATCAAACCGTCGTCGAGAAGCCTCTTTAGGAATTGGAACGTCAGCTCGTAGCTCTTCTTTGTCTCTCCTGGAAGGCCGAAGATAACATTTATACCCGGCAGGAGCCAGGGCATCCCATTGTATCCTCTCTTCCCACCGATTTCGTTGAGCAGCTTTACAGCTTCATAGGTTTCCTCGGGAGTGGCGTTCAGGTTGTTGAGCTTGGCCACCCTGGGATCTGCGTTCTCCAGCCCAAAGGCCACAACGTTCCCCGGAGTGCCGTATTCAACAAGGGCCTTCGCTATACGCGTGCTCTCTTCTGGATAGTTGGCTATTACAGCTGGGTTGGCGTTGTCCACATGGAGGGTTTTCAGGTCAGGAGCGACCGAGCGGATTCCGCGGAAGAGCTTCTCTACCGCCTCGGGGTTTGGTATGGGAACGCGGCCGTTCGGTTTCGCCATATAGGAGAAGATACAGCTCTGCCTGCCGACGCGGAAGTGTCTTACCCCAAAGTTGTAGAGAATCTCGACTTCTTTTACTATATCATTAACTGGCCTGTCCTCAACGGTTTTGTACCTAACGGGTTCCGTGCAGAAGGAGCATCCCCCAATGCCCATAGCCTTTGGACAGCCGCGCTGCGTTTCGATTTCCACTATTACAAAATCCGGAAAGTCAGGAAACTGTTTGACAACTTCAGCCCCAAGGAGCGCGTAATCCCGAAGCTCGTCATAGGTTCTGAACCTGAATAGGTCAGCTTCTCTCGGGTCTCTAAAAAAATCATGGAGGAACGCTTCCAGGTCACCGTAAACGATGTGGTCAAAAACCTCCTGGGCCAACATCAGTTCTCGCGAGGTTATCTTCGTCCCACCTTGATGGGCGGAGCCCATGAACGCAGGCCCACCGAGGATTTTAACCCCTTGGAAAGGCTTCAGAAACTTTGCAACTTCCTCAACCCGGGATGGAACTGCCGAAAGATATTTGCCAGGAGTGTGCAAGCCACCGAGGTATATCATAACTTGAGCCTTTTCAAGGATTTGCCTAGTCTTCTGGAAGTTTGGAGTTTTGTTCTTGGTTGCTATGCCGTTTTCCCCGATGAACGTAGCTCTGAGGTCATCTATGGTTAGGTAGAATACTTCAGCATCATTTCTAGCCTTTTTAATTGCCCCGTAGGCATACCTTGGATATATGCCAAGATAAGGCGGAACACCCAGCCCGGCAGGTTCGTCTGTGTAACCGTCGATGATGGCAACTATCATGTTGGATGAATCAACTGGGCCTCTTAAAAATCAATCGATACCGAAAAGTATAAACGGTTCGACGCCGTAGCACAGAATTGGGATAAACATGACCACTCAAATGACTACCTCCCGTTACAAAACTAATAAAAAAGCTCAATTTGAAAAAATCATCCAGACACTTTCCCAGCTCAACCATAAGGAACTTATCTCATACTGGATAAACCAAGAGGTAAAGGAGGCCGAGATGTACCACAGACTCTACACGATGAGCAAAGAGATTATGTGGGATGAACGGGTTCCAAAGCTTTTCTTTGAACTCTACAGGGACAGTTTGGGGCACGCTGAGATATTGCTAAGGCTATACCACACAATGTTTCCCGGGGAAAATGTCGTTCAGGTAGACATCCCTCCTCTGGAGGTGGAGTTACCCGGGGATCGCCTCAGGGAGATGGTGTTTAAGGGAAACCTAGGGGACATCATCGAGTACATGATGGGCACCGAAAGGCTTGCGCGCGATGTCTACAGTTACCTGGCAGATCACGCTACCGACGAAAAAACAAAGGCAACTCTCGTAGGGCTGGCTGACATTGAGAATGGACACTACGAGAGGCTCAGGAAGATCTATGAGGCACTCTTCGGGGATGAACTGGAGAAGGAATAAGATAATTCCGCCACCAGTTCTTTGCTTCCACTTACCCGATGATATGATTGGCCCGTAGGTAGTCCTCTATTTCCTTAACCTCTTCCGGAGAAAGCTGGAAGACCCTCTTCTCTGCATGTGGAACCGAGGCTATTAGCCTCTTTATGGCCTTGAGCTCCGCCTTACCAAGGCCAAGCATGTGATGTGAATCCTTCAATGCCCGACTGACCTTTTTTCTCCTATGGTGGAAGAGGGCCTTAACGAGGTTCTCGTCGAGCTCTATCCTTTCGTCTTTAGGCTTAGGTTCCAGGATTATGACGGCAGAGTCCACCTTTGGTCGTGGATAGAAAGCACCCCTACCTATTCTCTCGACGAGCTCAGCATGGGCCTTTGCTCGAACCATCAATGATAAGCGGGAGTAGTTTCCATCTCCAGGCTTCGCCACCATCCTCTGGGCAAATTCGAGCTGGTATATCAGAACTGCCCTGTCGAACTCATACCTGAGAAATTTGAAGGTTACGGGCGAGGATATCTGATAGGGAAGGTTGGACACTATTTTATTGAACACAGGAAAGTCCACCTTTAAGGCATCTCCTTCTATTATCTCAACGTTGGGCCAGGCATACTCCTTTTTTAGTATCCCCACAAGAAGAGAGTCTTTCTCTATTGCGTAGACCTTTCCAGCTTTCTTGCTCAGTGCATCCGTGAGGACTCCCAAACCGGGCCCAATCTCAAGAACCGTGTCTCTTTCGCCCAGTTCCGCTCTCTCAACGTTCCGTTCAATTATATCATCAACTATGAGGAAGTTCTGACCGAGATTAGAATTTGCCCGTAACCCATATTTAGAAATAAGAGAAAAGATGCGCTCCCTCATACCCTGAATATCCTCCTCGAGCCAACGAAGAGGCGATATCTGTCCTTGCCTTCCAGTTCGTCAACGATGCGCTTGGCTATCATCTTCGCTGGATCAGGGAGCCCCTTGACCCTATGCCTGAGATCCTCAAAGCTCCTGAAGGGCTCTTTCTTGCGCTCCTCTATAATCTCCCACATGTGCTTCTTCCCTATGCCCGGCAGGAGCTCAAGACTGTGGAGCCTGTTGGTTATCGGTGGAGCGAGGTTGAAGAACTGAACAAAGCGCTCCTCGTTGTTTTTGACTATCTCCTCAACGACGTAGGGAAGCTCGGCCTTGGCCGTGGCGGTGAGATCATCGTAATGGATCTTCTTATTTATCATGAGAATTTTGTCCCTCTGGCCCTTGCCTATGAACACTCTCTCGTACAGCATCAGATCCTCTTTCGGGGCCACCTCAAGAAGCGTGAAGGCTTTTTCACCTATTACCTGGGCTACAGGTCTTCCGGTTCTCCTCCCGGTCTTCAAATCGGTGTATCCCTCCGGCAGATAGTCCAGCACGTATGCGTACTCTTCATATTCAACATTCCGCCTCTTTTTCTCGAGGCTCTCCCTATAAGAATGCCTTCTGTAGCGATCCATTTTCTCTCCCCCAGAAATTATACCCACTTGGAGTTTTTATACTTTGTCGAGAAAAGGGAAAGAAGGGAGTCACTCCCTGTAGTCGTCGAGGAGCTTTATTATCTCCTCAGCCTCTTCCTTCGTTGGCAAGTACTCTTCCTTGGCAAAGATGACACGGATGTCGAAGTAGTCCTCCGGCATCAGGTCGACGAGCTTAGCTGCCAACCTCTCGTCGAGCCAGTCGAAGAGCTCCATGAGCTTCTCTTTGAGCTCAACTGCCTGTTCTGGATTGAGCCTGGTGAAGCGCTCGGCATGCTCGAGGCTAACCCTAGCCTCGTAAAACATCGGCTCCTCAGGTTTCTCCCCGATGCCCTCAGCCTTGCGCCTCTCGAGGAACTCCTTCGTTTCGGCTATCGTAAGATAGCGCTCCTCGAGCTTCTTCCTGCCTATCATGCTCATCCCTTCTGAGCCCTCAAGTGGACCGGGTGGATGAAGAATGTCTTTATTTTGCTGCCGTCCCCAATCTGGACGACGTAAGCATCGCCGCGCTTGCCGACGACAGTTCCAGTTCTACCGTGGAACCTTGGGTCGGGCATTCCCTTGTGGTAGCTTGGCTCTATGACGATGTGAACCCTCTGCCCGACCTCAAACTCCTGAAGGAACCTGGTGAGCGGGGGAAGTCCCCTCCTCCTCGGCTTCTTGCTGAGCTTGCCTCTGGTCTTCCTCCTAAAGCTGTGGGCCTTCTGAACCATACCAATCACCTCACTAATTTTTACTCATCCTGCAACGGACATGGAGAGGTTTATCTCCACTTTTCGAATTCTCCAAATCTTTTCGGCATATAGACTAAGCCTGTTATGGCTTCGTTACCCAATCAGCGAAAAGCGTTTATAAAGTTTTCAGTCATCGAGGATGTTCAACACATCAAGCCTCTCGCACCAAGCGGGCTTTCCGAGCAGCTCGCTCACGGACGGTTTCGTCCTTCCCTTATCCCCGGAGATTAACTCCTTGATGTAGAGACCGCCGTCAGTTATGAGCCTCAGTTCAAAGTGCCTTTCGTCTATCCATCCAGCCTCGGCATCGTGAACCCTCTTCACCCTGACCTTGTCGGCCCGCGCCTTCCTCACGCGCCGCGGCGTCCTCTGGAGTATCTCAAGTCCTCTAAGCTTTCTCACGACTTCCTCGGCTTCCTCGGGGGTTACGCCGTCCTCAACGAGAACGAGCGCGAGATATTCCTTTCGGTGGTTCTTGGTGAGAACTTTCTCAGCCTCCTTAGGAGTAACGAAGCGAAGGTTAAGCACTTCAACCTTTCCGCTCCCGTTTATTTCCTCTGTGAGAACGTTGAGGTCAACGCTCCTCACTTTGGGGTTCTTTATCTCAAGGATGAAGGGCCTGCCGTTGCCGAGGGTTCTGACGTCAACGTCCTCCCTCCCTGCACCCTTAAAGACGCACTTCCCCCCAGTTACCTTTGAGAAAGGCCTGCATATCAGCGACGCAACGCTGTCCTCGAAGCCCGGCAGGGGCGTCTGGGGGATTCTCCTGACGAGCTTTCTGTAGCGGCCATAAACGTAGAGCGGGTTTATCTGAAGCTCCACTTTCCCAGAAAAGGGCTCCACGATGAAGACCACATCGGGGTTGTCTCTCTCAGTTTCCTTTCTCAGTCTTTTTCCGAGGGCCTTTCCGAGCTCACGGTTGAACTCGACCTTTATCGGCTCGGCTGTTTCTATACCAAACTCCTCCCAGATTCGCCTTTCCTTCTCAAGCACCTCATCGGGAAACCTCGAGCCGACCCAGAAGGTTGAGAACTCAATCCCTTCGGATGCTTTAAAGCACAGCTCAACGAACTGGTCAAGCCTCTCGAAAACGTGGTTACAAAGCTCACATCTCTCAGGCTTTTCGACGGGTTCTAGTTCTTTCTCGGAGCGTTCCATGTTGAGAACGAACCTTATTGCCTCTCCACGCTCCTCGTTGGTGCCCTTTCCGAGCTTGGCGAAGAGCCTGCCAAGGCAGTGGTTGCAGAGACTGTGATTCTCGAGAACCTCTTCGGCCTTGTTGACTATCATGCTCCCACCCTAAGCTTTATATCTCCTGTTTCAAAGCATCTCGTAATGATGACTCGCAGGCAACGGATAATAAAACTTTTGGATGAGCGGGACTACTCACCGAGTGAGTTAGCCGTGGCTTTGGAGCTCCGAGGAAGGGGGGCGAAGAAATTAATCCTCGAAGACCTCAAAGCCATCCAAAAGGTCCTCAAGCGCGAGGGGAAGATTCTCCTCATAAAGCCCGCCGAGTGCAGGAAGTGCGGCTTCGTTTTCAGGCCAGAGATAAACATTCCATCGCGCTGTCCGCGCTGCAAGTCCGAGTGGATAGAGGAGCCGAGGTTTAAAATAGCCCCAAAATGTTTGCCATAATGATAGATTTTTGCAGTGTTTTTCCACGATTTTTGTCATACGTTCAGCCCGAAGGTTTATATTAGCCACCCACCAGTATAGGGCGGAGGGAGTAGTTATGCGCAAAGTAGAGCGGTTCATGAACGAAAAAGGCCTCACCGTTGGGGATTACGTTAAAATAATTGAAAAGGAAAACGGGAACGAGAGCGTCTATGAGGGCATGGTGATGAGTCCCTACGAACTCTCCAGCGGCGAGACACTTACGCTCAAGCTCGACAACGGCTACAACATCGGAATTCTCGTTGACCAGATAGTCTCCGTCGAAATAATTGAGAAGGCCAAGCCCAAAGAGAAAATCCAGTTCGAGGAAGTGTTTCCCAAAAAGCCAGACCTGCCGAACGTTGCCATTCTCGGAACGGGAGGAACCATAGCGAGCAGGATAGACTACAAGACTGGTGCAGTTCACCCGGCTTTTACAGCAGAGGAGCTCGCAAAGGCGGTTCCGGAAATCTTCGAAGTAGCCAACATCACGCCAAAGCTTCTCATGAACATACTCAGCGAGGACATGAAGCCCAAGTACTGGATTAAGATAGCTCACGAGGTCGCAAGAATGCTGAACAACGGCGAAGATGGAGTGGTCATCGCCCATGGAACAGATACGATGGCCTACACCGCCTCGGCGTTGAGCTTCATGCTCCGCGACCTTGGAAAGCCCGTTATTCTCGTAGGTGCTCAAAGGAGCAGCGACAGGCCGAGCAGCGACGCTGCCATGAACCTCATCTGCTCGGTCAGAATGGCCACCGAGGACTTCGGCGAGGTGGCCGTGGTCATGCACGGCGAGACTTCTGACAGCTACTGCCTCGTCCACCGCGGAACGAAGGTCAGGAAGATGCACACCAGCAGGAGAGATGCGTTCAGGAGCATAAATGACATCCCAATAGCCAAAATAATGGCCGATGGAAAAATCGAGTTCCTCCGGAAGGACTACAGGAGGAAAACCGAGAGCGAGGTATGGGTAGATGACAAGATGGAGGAGAAAGTGGCCCTCGTCAAAGCATTTCCTGGAATGGCAACGGAGATAATAGACTTCTTTGTTGATAAAGGCTACAGGGGCATCGTAATAGAGGGAACAGGCCTCGGCCACGTGCCAACCTACGTCATTGATTCCATCCAGCGCGCCACGGAGGAAGGTGTCACCGTTTGCATGACAAGCCAGTGCCTCTATGGAAGGGTGAACCTCAACGTCTACTCCACGGGAAGGAGGCTCCTCAAAGCTGGAGTCATCCAGTGTGAGGACATGCTTCCAGAGACGGCTTACGTTAAGCTCATGTGGGTTCTCGGCCACACCAACGATCCAAAGGAAGTCAGGGAGATGATGCTAACCAGCTACGCGGGCGAGATAACCCCCTATACGAGGTTTGACACGTTCCTGAGGTGATAATAATGGCGTACGATTACGAAAAGCTTGGGCTTAAGGTGGGTCTTGAGATTCACAGGCAGCTCGACACCAAGAAACTATTCTCACCCGTTCCGAGCGAGCTGAGCGACGAGGTGGAGTTCGCCTTCCAGAGAAGGCTAAGGCCAACCATAAGCGAGCTCGGCGAGATTGATCTAGCTGCTCTAGAGGAGTTCAAGAAGGGAAGAACATACATCTATGAGGGCAGTTACGAGCTCGCTGACCTCGTTTACATAGACGAAGAGCCGCCGCACATGCCGGACGAAGAGGCCCTTCGCGTAGCGCTCCAGATAGGCTACCTCCTCAACGCCACCCCTGTTGACGAGGTCCACTTCATGCGTAAAATCGTCATAGACGGCTCCAACGTCTCAGGCTTCCAGAGGACAGCGATAATAGCTATGAACGGAAAGGTGGAAACGCCGTGGGGAACGGTCGGCATCCCAACCGTCTGCCTTGAGGAGGACGCGTGCAGGATAGTTGAGAGGAGGGAGAAGGAGGTAATCTACCGCCTCGATAGGCTTGGAATCCCCCTCGTCGAGATTTCAACGACGCCAGACATCCACCACCCAGAGCAGGCCAAGGTTGTAGCCAAGTTCATAGGCGACGCGCTGAGGGCAACCAGGAAGGTCAAGCGCGGGCTGGGAACGATAAGGCAGGACCTCAACATCTCCATCAAGGGTGGAGCGAGGGTCGAGATCAAAGGTGTCCAAGAGCTTGATATGATACCACTCATTATCGAGAGGGAAATCGAAAGGCAGCTCAGGCTTTTGGAGATAAGGGACGAGCTGAGGAAGCGCGGGGTTAGGCCGGAGGACATAAAGGAGGAGTTCTACGACGTCATGGAAATATTCGAAAACACCCCGTCAAAGATAATCGCGAGGACGATTAAGACTGGCGGAAAGGTTCTGGCGATAAAGCTTCCCAGGTTCCGTGGGCTCATCGGGAAGGAGATACAGCCCGGCAGAAGGCTCGGAACGGAGATGGCCGACAGGGCCAAGAAGTACGTCAGGGGCATCTTCCACATCGACGAATTGCCGAATTATGGAATTACAGAATTAGAAGTTAATGCAGTTATCGAAAAACTTGGACTCGGCGAGGAGGACGCGTTTGTCCTCGTTGCTGCCGAAGAGGAGACCGCAAAGAACGCCCTCAGAGAAGTAATTCAGCGTGCGAGGGAGGCTATAGAAGGAGTTCCCGAGGAAACGAGAAGGGCTCTGCCAGACGGGAACACCCAGTACATGCGCCCGCTTCCAGGAAAGGCAAGGATGTACCCCGAGACGGACATCCCGCCGATACTCATAACGAAGGAGATGAAGGAGGAGATACTCGCCAACCTCCCAGAGCTCCCACAGGAGAGGGTTGAGCGCTACGTAAAGGAGTACAAGATAGACAAGAGCTTAGCTGAGACCCTGGTAAACGACGAGCGCGACGAGCTCTTCGAGGAGCTCATAGAGATGGGCGTCAAGCCCTCTTTGGCAGCTTCGACGCTTGTTGTCGTTCTGAAGGGCCTCAAGAAGGAGGCCCCAATAGAGAACATCACCGACGAGCACATAAAGGAGGCCTTCGAGCTTTACCTCGCTGGAAAGATAGCTAAAGAAGCATTTGAGGATATATTCAAAGAGCTCGCCCTCAATCCGGAGAAGACTGCAAAACAAGTGGCTGAAGAGAAGGGCCTAACGCTGCTCAGCGAGGAAGAGGTCGAGAGGATTATTGACGAGATAGTCCAGCAGAACATCGAGGTAATCAAGGCCAAGGGTATAGGCGCGATGGGAATGCTGATGGGCAGAGCCATGGCAAAGCTCCGCGGCAGGGCTGACGGAAAGCTCGTCAGCACTCTGGTCAAGAAGAAGATTCAGGAGCTCAGTTAAGCTTTTAACTCCCTTTTCTTACCTCTTCTCGTGAGAACATGGGAAAGTTCATCATCTACTACCTCTACAAACTGACGGACGAACCAATAAGCGTCCGCGCAAAGAGATTTGAGGAAGATTTGGAAAGCTACCTCCTGCTCGTGAATCCTAATGACTTCACCCTGCTAGAAAACACGAGGAGACTCCTCAAAGAGTCCAAGAAAATATATGTAATCAAGTTAAGCAACGGAGTTAGCAGATGGTCCTACCTGACGGATAAGGAGTTCAAGTGGATAGAAAAGCCCACGCTCGCCTACGAGTATGAAGTAGGAAAGTGAAAGGGCCTTGAGGTAGTTTTCAATAAAATCATAGACGAGAAATTTAATGGAAAGTGGAGCTTCGACAGAATATCGTGGCTTCTCCAGAGACTATTATGGGGAAGCTTCTTCCTCATGAGTTATCTCGGATACAGAAACGAAGAACTCGAAAAGGTCTCCAACTACCTGCCCCTTATCCTTCTCATCTCCGGAACGATAGAGGGCCGGAGGAAGGGCTACAAAAGGAAAAGAAGATAGGTCAGAGCATCGGCTCCTCATCACTCGTCAGAGTGAGGGAAATGGTCATCATCCCTAGAACACATTTCTTCGAGGATTTTTAAGCGTCAAGTAAGAAGGGAAAGAGGCTCAACGACCAAGCTCCTTGTGAGCCTTGGCGAGGTGCTTCGCCGCTATTGCCGCTAACAAGGAGAGCTCGCCCGCGAGAACTGCACCGGCGATTATCTCTGCGAACTTCTTGGCGTTCGTCCCCGGCGGGTCACCTCCGCCGGCGACGCCCATTATGCTGAGCGCTTCCCTCTGAGTTGGAACCCTCGTTCCTCCGCCGACGGTTCCTATCTCGAGACTCGGCATTGTTATGCTGATGTAGAGGTTGCCTTCTGGTGTAACCTCTGCAAGAGTTATGCCATGAGCTCCTTCCGTAATCTGCGCCTCGTCCTGACCAGTGGCGAGGAATATGGCCCCAACGATGTTGGCGAAGTGGGCGTTGAAGCCGTAGGAGCCAGCTTGGGCTGAACCCACAAGGTTCTTGCGGTAGTTGACCTCAGCGATAAGCTCGGGGGTGGTTTTGAGCTTCTTCTCGACTATCTCGCGCGGGATTATTGCCTCGGCTATGACCGTCTTTCCACGGCCATTGATGAAGTTCATGGCGTTGGGCTTTTTATCAACGCAGAGGTTACCGGATAGGGCTAGGTACCCAACGTCGGGAAACTCCTCCTCAAGGACCTTCATTATTTCCTCGCTCGATATGGTCACCATGTTCATGCCCATGGCATCTCCCGTCTCAAACTCGAAGCGGAGGTAGAGATTGTTGCCCACTATGAAGGGCTTAACATCCCGGAGCTTTCCGTGCCTTGTTACCTTTGAGACTGCCTTCTCCTGGAGATAGTCGAGGTTAGCCTTCACCCACTCAGCAACTTCCCTCGCCCTCCTGGCGTCAGGGCACTTGAGGAGCGGCGCGCGGGTCATTTTATCCCCTACGACGGTCGTCTTAACTCCCCCAGCTTCCGTCAAGGCAGAGCAGCCCCTGTTCACGGAGGCAACCAGTGCCCCTTCCGTCGTCGCGAGCGGGATGTAGAACTCTCCCTTGGCGTACTCTCCGTTGATCTTTAACGGCCCCGCGACTCCCATCGGAATCTGAACAACTCCTATCATGTTCTCGATGTTCCTTCCAATGACCTGGTTCGGGTCAATGGAGTAGTGTCCTATATTCTCGAGGCTTATCCCAAGCCTCTTTTCGAGGGCATTCCTTCTTATTTCAGTGGCGAGTCTCTTGTCGCCGTCCGTGTACTTCTCAACCTGATGGAGCTTTATTTCTCCCCTGGCTACCTTATCCACGAGATCTTCCACGTTCATCCCAACACCTCCAGAAATCAGCCGAATATCCACTCTTCGAGAATTTCTCCCACCTCACGAAACGCGAGGGCGGCATCACTCCGGGGCATGTACTTAAGGATTGGAATACCAACGTTAATTGACTCAGGGACGTTGTTATCAAAGGGTATCCACCCCAGAACAGGAACACCAAGGTCACTTTCAACGGCATCTATTATCGCATCAACCACATCCTTAGACTCCCTCACCTTGTTCAGTATCACGCCGATGTTGAGTTTGTACCTCTCACCCAGGGCCTTCAGCTTCTCTATCTCGTTCTTCACCATCGTCTCAAAGGAGTAAATTGGAGAACGCTCTATTTCAACCACTATAAGCTGGTAGTTGGCCAGCTCAAAAGTGGGAAGCGTGTCGAATGGAATGCCCGTAGGTGAGTCTACAAAGACGACACCGAACTTGTACTTGACTTTATCGAGAATCTCCACCAATCTTTTCGGAGAAATACCAAGGACATCTTGGAGCTGTGTACTTCCCGGCATCACGTGGACTCCCGTTTGGGGATGTTTGTATATGGTCCATTCTGGATCGATATCTGGGTTTTTGAGGAGTGAGTGAAGTGTATACTTTACGGTATCGAGTGCAAAGTGAAAACCAAGATTCGGCAGATAGAGGTCACCATCAACTGCCAGAACGCGGTACTCTCTCATAGCCAGGAAAGTGCTGAGATTTGCGGTAGTGGTGGTTTTTCCTGTACCCCCGCGTCCAGTCACGACGATCAACGCCATCTTCCAACCCCCTTTGTCCATTAGGGAAATACTTGCAGGAGAATATAAGGTTTCCGATGATCCATCAGGAAAACTATTGTTTACATCGATATATACTCACAAAAGGTTTATATCGCCTCTCGTTTAGATATGCGTGTAAACGCTTTGGAGATGGTAACTATGGAAGGCAAGATGCCAGCCATCGTGAAAACGAAGCCCGCTTACGGTGCGGAGCTCGTTGAAGTTGATATCCCCAAACCCGGTCCCGGAGAGGTTCTCATCAAGGTTCTCGCTACGAGCATCTGTGGAACCGATTTGCACATATACGAGTGGAACGAATGGGCCCAGAGCAGAATCAAAACTCCTCAGATTATGGGACACGAGGTCGCTGGAGAGGTCGTAGAGGTTGGCCCCGGCGTCGATACAATCCAGGTTGGGGATTACATTTCAGCTGAGACCCACATCGTCTGTGGAAAATGTTACGCCTGTAAGCATAACCGCTACCACGTCTGCCAGAACACCAAGATATTCGGCGTCGACATGGACGGTGTCTTCGCTGAATACGCCATAGTTCCAGCCCAGAACGCCTGGAAGAACCCGAAGAACATGCCGCCCGAGTATGCAAGCCTTCAGGAGCCCCTTGGAAACGCGGTCGATACAGTTTTAGCTGGTCCGATAGTCGGGAGAAGCACCTTCATAACCGGAGCCGGTCCGCTCGGCCTGCTTGGAATCGCCGTTGCAAAAGCTGCTGGCGCTTATCCAGTCATCGTCAGCGAGCCGAGCGAGTTCAGGAGAAAACTAGCGAAAAAGGTCGGCGCCGACTACGTCGTCAACCCATTCGAGGAGGATCCGGTTAAGTTCGTAATGGACATAACTGACGGAGCCGGTGTTGAGGTGTTCTTAGAGTTCAGCGGGGCACCAAAGGCATTGGAGCAGGGACTCCAGGCGGTAACCCCGGGAGGAAGGGTTTCGCTGCTCGGCCTCTTCCCGAGGGAGGTCACCTTCGACGTCAACAACCTCGTAATCTTCAAGGCCCTCGAAGTTCACGGCATAACCGGAAGACACCTCTGGGAGACCTGGTATACCGTCTCAAGCCTCATCCAGAGCGGCAAGCTCAACCTCGACCCGATAATCACCCACAAGTACAATGGCTTCGACAAGTTCGAGGAAGCCTTCGAGCTCATGCGCGCGGGCAAGACTGGAAAAGTTGTCTTCTTCCCCCACAAGAAGTGAGTCCTCTTCTTCCCTTTTCCTTCATCAACCGCAATTCTTAAGTAACTCTCCTCAAACTCAACCCAAGGAGGTGGCCTTATGGATCTGAGCTACCAGGAAAAGCTGACGCTCATAAAGCTTAACGATTTAAAGCGCGCTAAGTTCGAAGAACTCGTTGAGAAGACGGGTCTTGATCAAGTGGCTGTGATGAGAGCCGTTCTCTGGCTCCAGAGCAAGGGACTGGCCAGGCTCCACGAGAGGAGCGAGAGGGTAGTAAAGCTAACCGAGACGGGTAAAAAGTACGCCCAAATAGGATTACCGGAGTGGAGAGCCCTGAGTGTTTTGAGGGAGAAAGGAAAAATCACGCTCGACGACCTTAAGGATGTCCTCAGCGAGGACGAGCTCAAGCCGATAGTTGGCCTTCTCAGGAGAGAAGGCTGGGCAAGCGTCAGGAAGAAAGAAGGAAAGCTCGTCCTTGAGATAACAGAGAAGGGCCTCAAAGCCGGGGAGAGACCGATAGACAGGGCCCTCAAACTGCTCGCCGAGAGGAAAGCCCTTCCGGTTAGTGAAATCGAGGGTCTCGTTAAGGTGAACGAACTCAAGAGGAGGAAGATAGCGGAAGAAGACACCGTCACAGAGCGTGAGGTTGAGATAACACCAGAGGGAGAGGATGTGGTCAAAGCAGGTATTGAGCTCAAAGAGGAAGTTTCTACCCTCACACCCGAGCTGATAAAGTCTGGCAAGTGGAGGGAAGTTGAGTTCAAGCGCTTCAACATCTCCGCACCCGTTAGAAGGGTTTATCCGGGCAAAAAACAGCCTTACAGGGCGTTCCTCGACAAGATAAGGAGAAGGCTCATCGAGATGGGCTTCATCGAGATGACGGTCGAGAGTCTCATCGAGACTCAGTTTTGGAACTTCGACGCCCTCTTCCAGCCCCAGAACCACCCCGCGAGGGAATGGACAGACACCTACCAGCTCAAATACCCGAAGAGCGGCTACCTACCTAATGAAGAACTCGTCAAGAGGGTTAAGACTGCCCACGAGAGAGGCATAGCTGGCTCACGCGGCTGGGGCTATGTCTGGAGTCCGGAGAGGGCCATACGGCTGATGCCGAGAGCCCACGGTACCGCCCTGAGCGGCAGGCAGCTTGCTAAAGGTGTCAAGATTCCAGGTAAATACTTCACGATACAGCGCGTTTTCAGGCCCGACGTCCTGGACAGGACGCACCTCATAGAGTTCAACCAGGTGGACGGTTTTGTTGTTGGCGAAGACCTCAACTTCAGGCATCTCTTGGGTATACTCAAGCGCTTCGCTGTTGAAATTGCCGGAGCAAAGAAAGTCAAGTTCCTGCCTGACTACTACCCGTTCACCGAGCCGAGCGTTCAGATGAGTGCCTACCATCCAGAACTCGGTTGGGTTGAGTTTGGAGGAGCAGGAATATTCCGTGAGGAGATGACCAAGGCTCTGGGCATAGATGTCCCTGTCATAGCCTGGGGAATTGGAATAGACAGGCTGGCCATGTTCAAGCTTGGAATTGATGACATCCGCTACCTATTCAGCTACGACCTGAGGTGGCTCAGAGAGGCGAGGCTGGTATGGTGATTAACGAGAGGTGATGCTCATGCCGAAGTTCGACGTTTCAAAGACTGATTTGGAAAGGCTCGTTGGGAAGACCTTCAGCGTAGAGGAGTGGGAAGACCTCTTCCTCTACGCGAAATGTGAGCTCGACAACGTCTGGGAGGAGAACGGTCAAATCTACTTCAAGGCAGACTCCAAGGACACCAACAGGCCGGACCTCTGGAGCGCCGAGGGTATAGCAAGGCAGATACGCTGGGCGCTCGGATTCCAGAAAGGCCTCCCGAGGTATGAAATTGAGAAGAGCGACGTCACTGTTTACGTTGACGAGAAGCTCAAAGATATCAGGCCCTACGGTGTCTATGCCATCGTTGAGGGTCTCAGCCTCGACGAAGAGGCTCTCAAGCAGATGATCAACCTCCAGGAAAAAGTCGCTTTAACCTTCGGAAGGCGCAGAAGAGAGGTTGCCATAGGCATCTTCGACTTCGACAAGGTGAAGCCACCTATCTATTATCGTGCGGCGGAGAAAACAGAGAAGTTCATTCCCCTTGGCTTCGACGAGGAGCTCACTCTGGAGGAAATCCTCGAAAAGCACGAGAAGGGTAAGGAGTACGGCCACCTCATAAAGGACAAACCATACTATCCGCTTCTCGTTGACAGCCAGGGCAACATTCTTTCCATGCCACCTATTATTAACTCCGAGCTCACCGGAAGGGTAACCACCGAGACCAAGAACGTCTTTGTTGACGTCACTGGCTGGGACCTGAAAAAGATAATGCTCGCCCTCAATGTAGTCGTTACTGCCTTAGCCGAGCGCGGCGGCAAGATAAATAGCGTCAAGGTAGTTTACAAGGACTTCGAGATCGAAACCCCAGATCTAACCCCCAAGACCTTTGAAGTCGAGCTCGACTATATCAAAAGGCTAGCCGGAATAGAGCTGAGCGATGTTGAAATCAAAGACCTCCTCGAGAGGATGTTTTACGAGGTCGAGCTGGTCGAGGGCAAGGCAAAGCTCAAGTATCCGGCCTTCCGCGACGACATAATGCACGCCCGTGATGTGCTCGAGGACGTCCTCATAGCCTACGGCTACAACGAGATCGAACCCGAGGAGCCCAAGTTAGCCGTCCAGGGCAGGGGAGACAAATTCGTGGGGTTTGAGGATGCTGTAAGGGAGCTGATGATCGGCTTCGGCTTGCAAGAAGTTATGACCTTCAACCTGACAAACAAGGAGGCCCAGTTCGCCAAGATGAACATCACAGAGGAGGACATCGTCGAGATAGAGAATCCGATAAGCCTAAAGTGGTCGGCTCTGAGGAAGTGGCTCATACCTTCCCTTCTTGAGTTCCTGAGCCAGAACACCCACGAGGAGTACCCGCAGAAAATCTTTGAGGTCGGGAAGGCCACGATGATAGATGAAAGCAGGGAGACGAAGACGATAAGCGAGAGCAAGCTCGCCGTTGCCATCGCCCACCCGCGCGTCACATTCACTGAGGTCAAAGAGATACTCGAGAGTGTTATCTACCATTTAGGCTTTAAGTACGAACTAAAGGAAACTGAACACGGCTCGTTCATCCCTGGAAGGGTTGGCAAGATAATAGTGAACGGTCAGGAAATCGGTATAATCGGAGAAATCCATCCGCAGGTGCTCGAAAACTGGGGAATAGAAATGCCAGTGGCGGCCTTTGAGATTTTTCTCGGACCGCTCTATTCAGAACCGTATTTCTGACTTTCTCTACTATCTATTTCCTTTGGAGAGAGGAAGACGGAGATACAGGATTAGCATCTTTTCTGACATTCTCAGGGTTTTCATTCAATTTCTTAAGAAGAAACTGCCACATAATATCAAAGTTCACGATGTTTATGAAGACTTCGGGTTCAATCACAGATTCCACCTAGTGATCACCTCCATAACCTTTTCAAATTAATAATTTCAAGGTCGCTTTATTAAACATTTCGAAAAATTTTGAAAATATTTGTCAAAATTCGCCCAGTTTTTACACCAATCATTGTCAGAATGCCAACAAATTAAGCACCAAAAAGGATTTAACTTTACCTAACAACTCCAGACCATGAGACTGGCCCTTCGCATAGCCTACGATGGAACAGCTTTCTACGGATTCCAAAGGCAGCCGGATCTTAGAACTGTTGGGGGAGACCTCATGAGGGTTCTCACCAAGCTTGGAATAATCGAGGATGCCGAAAGCTCCAACTTCAAGGGTGCCTCGAGAACTGACAAGGGCGTTTCGGCTTTCTTCAATGTCGTCTCTTTCGACACAGAAAATTCTCGCTTGGCAAGGCCTGAAATCCTAAATCACCATCTTAGGGACGTCTGGGTTCTTGGGGTTGCTGAGGTTCCCGAGGACTTCCACCCACGTTTCTGGGCGAAGTCCAAGACCTACAGGTACTACCTCGTCGATGAAGGCTTTGATGTAGAAGCAATGCGGGAGTGCGCGGGGCTATTCATCGGAACCCACGATTTTTCAGCATTCGCAAAGCTCGAACCCCACAGAGACCCAGTGAGGGAACTCACGAGGGTGGAAGTGATTAAACGCCAAGGCTACTACATCATCGAGCTTGAAGGAAAAAGCTTCCTCTGGGAAATGGCCAGGAGGATAGTCAATGCACTCCGATTTTGCGGACTGGGTGTCCTAAGGGAGAGGGAAATCGAAAGCATGCTCAGGGGGGAGTACTCCAAGAAGATACCACCAGCGAGGCCAGAGGGCCTCATGCTCTGGAGAATAGAATACGAGGGGGTTAAATTTTCCGCAGATGAAAGGGGGATTAAAAAAGCGAAACGTGACCTCTTTGAGCGCTATTCCGAGGCCCTAACAAGGGCAGCCCTATTTGGTGACCTTCTTCTTGGCCTTTGATCTCTCCATTTCCCTGTCATAGTACCTGCCATAGTACTGCTTGAGGGCCTTCTGCCGCTCAAGGAAGTGCGTAAAGAGCAAGGGATCGTCGTCCTGAACGTCCACAATGACAGCTTTCATACCCTTTTTCGGTCTAAGAGCTCTGCCTATGGTCTGGATGGTCATGATGTCGCTCTTCCCACCTCCAGCAAGAATTATCGCCGAGATTTCAGGTATGTCGATACCCTCTTTCAGCAGGGTTGACACGAGGACAGGTATGCTACCTTCCTTGAAGCCCTCGAGAATCTCCCAGCGGTCGGGGCTCTTGGAACTGAGAAATTCCGCTTTTATGCCCTTCTTCGCGAGCATCTCCTTTAGTATCTTACCGTGCTCTATCCTTTTAACGTCTATGAGGACTCTGTGGCCCTTCTTGGCCAGCTCCACAGCCTTCTTGAGTATTGCCCTGTTTCTCTCGTCGTTGTTCATTATCATATCCTCGTAGAGCTCCTTATAGCGCTCACTGAATGAAGGCACGGTTGACTCATAGGTTATTATCTCGAAGCGCGGCTTTGCCAGAAAGCTTTCCTTGATGAGATCCTCAGCACGAACCTCGAATATCGTCGGACCAACAACTGCCTCGATCTTGATTTCCTCCCCTTTAACGCGCCTCCAGGGAGTAGCAGAGAGTCCAAAACGGTAGACCTGAGGTAAAGAGAGACCCAGCTTGTAAAACTTCTCAGCTGCAGAGGTTCTGTGGCACTCATCGAACATTACTATTGCGTAGTTGTTCTGGAGCTTATCAGCGCCTCTTGAGAGGAGTGTCTGGATCATCGCTATGGTTACGGCTTTTTCTTCCCACTTGTTGTCTCCAACAATTCCCGGCTCGACACCGAGAATCTCGTGCACCTTATCCGCCCACTGATAGAGGAGCTCTTTGGTGTGAACGACAATGAGAGCCGAAAGGTCAAGCTCGTGGATTATCCTCAGCCCAACTACAGTCTTTCCGCTACCAACTGGAAGTGAAAGAACACCCATTTTCTCCTTCAAAGCCTTTTTAACGGCCCTCTGCTGATACCGTCTCATAATGTAGCCCTCGTTCCAAGTCGAGTTGAGCTTAACACCGCCAACCTCTCGCTCGTCCTTTACTCTGATGCGGTAGCCCTTGGAGTTAAGAAACTTCTTCACCCTTGGAAGCACGCCAACAGGGAAAGTCTTCTCATAGGGATCGTAGAGGCTCTCGGGCTTCTCCCACTTGCCAAAATCCTTTCTATACGTCAGTAGCTCGTATATTCTAAAGTAAACCTGTGGATCTGCCTTCTCCACGTACACCAGTGCAGAACCATCAGGGATACGAAGGACAACCACGGGCATGATCAATCAGACAAGAGTTCTGGAAAAAGCCTTTATAGACCTTTTGGAACAGTAGTCTTAGGTGGTAAAATGCTGAGAGAAATCATCGAACATTTTGATGATACCGTGATCATCGAGAGGCCGGTTAGCAAAGAGCTCGAGGTAACCCGTTACCTGATGAAGTACAGAGATCGGCCAGTGCTCTTTAAGGACGTTGATGGCTGGCAAGTTGTCGGGAACATCTGGTCAAAGAGGGGAAGGATAGCAGACTATCTCGGTGTGGAGAAGGGGGAAAGCCTCTATCTCATGGCAGAGGCCATGGAGAATCCCATGCCATACCAAAAGGCTGAGAAGGCTCCTTTTATGAAGAACTCAACGAAAGACTTTTCCCTTAAGGAGCTCCCAATTCCCAAGTACTTCCCGAAGGATGGGGGCCAGTACTTTACCTCCGCAATGGTAATTGCAAAGGACAAGAACGGTTTCGTAAATATGTCGTTCCACAGAATGATGGTGTTCGATGATAAGCGCGTTGCGATAAGGCTCGTACCTAGGCACCTCTATTCGATGTGGAAGGACAAAATGGAACATGGCGAAGCACTGAACGTTAGAATAGTCGTAGGCAACCCCATCCACCTGCTTTTGGCTGGGGCAACCAGCGTCGCCTACGGCATAAGTGAGCTTGAGATAGCATCCGCCATAAGCCAAAGAACCTTCGGAAAGCCCTTAGAGGTCGTTGACCTCAACGGGATTCCTGTACCAGTGGAGAGCGAGTTCGTCTTCGAGGCAAAGATACTTCCCGAACTAACAGACGAGGGTCCATTTGTGGACATCACCGGAACCTACGACTATGTTAGAAAGCAGCCTGTGGTGGTCTTCGAGAGGATGTACCACGTTGACGAGCCGATATTCCACGCCCTCCTCCCGGGAGGTTATGAGCACTACATGCTGATGGGACTCCCCAAGGAGCCCCAAATCTATGCCAGCGTAAAACGGGTCGTTCCAAAGGTTCACGGGGTCCGCTTGACGGAAGGCGGAGCAATGTGGCTCCATGCAGTGGTCAGCATAACCAAGCAGCACGATGGCGATGGTAAAAACGCCATCCTATCGGCCTTCACTGGCCATCCCTCGCTCAAGCACGTCATCGTCGTTGATGAAGACATCGACATCTATGACGATAGAGAAGTGGAGTGGGCGGTAGCCACTCGCTTCCAGGCCGATAGGGATCTCGTAGTAATCCCGAACGCGAGGGGAAGCTCCCTCGACCCCTCTGCTGAGAAGAGCCTTACAGCCAAGTGGGGCATCGACGCCACAAAGCCGCTCGATAGAAAAGATGAATTCGAGAGGGCTAAGATTTAGACTTCCCACTTCACTTTTTATGCAAGTCATTCGACCATCTTAAGGAAAATCTCCTCGAGGCTGGGCTCTTTGACCTGCATCGTGAGGATCTTAGCGCCCTGCGCCGCCACGAAGTCATGAACTGCCTCCCTGATGTCTCCCGGCGCGACGATGCGGTATTTCTTCTCCCCGAGGGATGTGACTTTCCACTCAACGCCACTGAAGTCAACCGGTCTGTTGGTCTCAAGGACTATGGTGTATCCTGCCCTCTTGAGGAACTCGCGCTTAATGTTGTCAAGTTTGTCCTCCACGCGGAGCTTGCCCTTCACGATTACTCCCACTGTGTCGCATATCTCCTCGACGTGTGCGAGGATGTGCGAGGAGAAGAACACTGTCTTTCCAGCCTTCTTCTGCTCCCTGATTATCTCCTTAAACTCCGCTATCCCGGTTGGGTCGAGGCCCGTCATAGGCTCATCGAGGATGAGCAGCTCCGGATCGTTCATTAGGGCCTGGGCGAGGAGGAGTCTCTGCTGCATTCCCTTGGAGAACTTGCCCACCTTCTTGTCCCTGACCTCCCATAAGTTGAGGAGCTCGAGAAGTTCCCTCGCCTGTTTTTCCCTCTCGGGCTTGGGTATCCCAAAGGCCTCGCCTATTATGTCAAGGGTTTGCATCGGCGTGAGGAAGTTCCACAGAGTAGCGTGCTCAGGCATGTAGCCGATTCTCCTCTTGGCCTCAACGAGCTTGCTCTCATCGTATTTCCCGTTTCGGAAGACTTCCTCTCCAAAAAGTTCTATCCTACCCTCCTGGGGAAAGATAAGACCAAGAACGCTCAGGATAGTCGTGCTCTTTCCAGCACCGTTCGGGCCAAGGAAACCGTAAATCTGACTCTTCTTCACTTCAAGATCGAGGCCGTCCAGAGCCCTGATGTCCTTATAAACCTTAACAAGGTTCTCGATTTTCAGTACCATTATCCTCACCTCAGATCCATCCTGCTGAACCTGTAGAATCCGATGCCCAGGTAGAGAAGTGTCATCACAACAATTATCGCGAAGTTCACGAGGTTGTTGCTTATGGCGTATGCCATGCCCTTGTATTCAGTTTTAACATCTCCGTAATCCCCGAATCCTCCATCTGAAACAGTTCCAGCGTCTCCAGTGATGACGCCAACCTGTGATGTCGGGACGTAGAAGAGGTATTTGGTGGTGTAGTCCTTCTGCAGCTGTTTGAGCTCAGTCATGCTCATGTCGGGGTTGTCCATGGCTTCCTTAAACACCATGTATCCAACAATGTTGGGGACTATGAGGAACATCACAAAGACCAGAACCAGCGCGGCCCCAAGGGCTGAGCTCGAGGACTTTATCACCGTGGAAAGAATGTAGCCGAGGGCAACGAGCTGGAGCATTGCCAGGAGAAGGAGCATATTGAGAAGCAGAACGTCTGTAACGAGCTGGCCGCTCAGGGGCACGCCAAGGTAGACAACACCCAGCACCCCAATGAGAGTTGATATGAGCAGGGCTATGAGGAGAACCAACGCGTGGGCGAAAAACTTGCCGCCTATGTAGCTGAGCCTCTTTATGGGCTTGCTCATCGCAACGCGAAGAGTGCCTTTCTCTATCTCACTGTTTATTGCCGTCGCGCCCATGAGCAGGGCGAGTATCCCAATGAAGAACCCTGCCATGCCTGTGACGAACTGTATCAGAAACGACATGGCCTCCTCGGTGGTGAAATCCTGCACACCCGCACTCTTCATGATGTAGAACACGGGAATGTAGAGAAGCGCCATTGTGCCGAGTATCCCCCAGAGCTTCTTTGTTCGAAGGCTCTGCTTAAACTCAAGCTGAAATCCCCACCACATACGAATCACCTCTCCAGTCGTGAGCATTATCGCAAACAGCTTTCAATTACAACTAAATATCAGAGTATAAAAATTTTTCTCGAAAAGAAGTTATACATCAAAGAGTCGCCAGTTCAAAAACGAGATCCGCCCTTTGGCAGTATTTTTTGAGCCTCTCTCTCACTTCCTTGTGTCTTCCCAAGACCGGCCACAGGATTGAGTCAATGTGGAGCGGGGGAATGCCAACCTCCCCAGCTATTCTACTCCAAAACCTTACCGGCGGCTCATTCGTGAAGCGCTTCGTGTAGGTGTTTATCCTGACGTCATCGGGAATCTCTATCTCTGTTGGATAGGGGACGAACTCACCAAAGGCTATTCTCCCAGCGTAGCCGAACATCTTGACGGCAAAGACTACGGTTTTGGCGCTCCTCTTCGAACCGAGAACCTGAGCGAGGTCGTCCCTCAGGGCGCTCATTCCAGCGAAGTAATGCCCCTTAAGGTCTTCCAGACTCAGCTTTTCCAGAAACGGCTCCAGCTTCTGCAGTCTTCTTACTTTCCCGGAGACCAATCGCCTGTTGGTTTTCGAAGCTGGGAGGAACTCTGAATAGGCATTGTCTATGCCTCCCAGTGGTGGATTTCTGGAGAAATGCATCGAAAACTCCCACCACCACTCTTCCCCTGTCGCAGTCAACTGGTAGCTCACTATCGCATTCGCTATGACCAGTTTAATGAAGAGTTCACCGTCCTTCAAGTTTTTATGGAGATTCTCCAACGCATGAAACTGAAGGTCAACCTTTTCCTCGATGGTCCTCGAACATTCGATGCCAAGCTCACTAAGGATTTCCTTTAAGCGGAAGATCTTTGCTTCGTCGGTCTTGTACTTTACTCTGAAGAACCTGTCCAGCGTCACTTCACTCACCTGCCACGTTCCGCAGAATCCTTTGGAGAAAGGCGTTCTCCACAACTACCTCGGCACCCCTGTTTCTCGGAAGGCCAAGCTCGATCTGCGCTTTTATCCCGTGCTCCCTCAAGTAGTCGTGAGCCTCCGCGCTGAGTCTCGCGAACTCTCCCTTGAGTATCAGTCCATAAACGGTTGGTCCCCACGAGCTCTGACCATAGCCGTAGGTTTTTGGGGCGAGGAAGTCCAAGATGAGCTTTACATCTTCCCTGAATTCTCCTCCCTGGTATGCCTCAAAGTGCTTCCCGACGAGTCTCTGGATGGCACTCAAATGCTCGCCGAAGACCTTTATGTTCCTCTCTCTCAGCGCGGGCAGGAGACCGAGCAGGATTCTGTAAGATATCTCCATCGCAACGTCAACCCTTCCAGTCATTCCCGTCATAATGGGCTTTTCCTCCTTCTCATCCAGTCCCGGCCTGAGGTCGCGTTATCAGCAGAAACGCCCAGTTCTCTGGAAAGTCCTCACGGAAGATGAGTGGAGGTATGTCCCCCTTCACGCCGCCGTCTATCACAAATCCCCCATGCTTGAAAGCATAGATCCCGGCCCCTCCGTTCCTCCCCCTGCCAAGAATCCTGGCAAGCTCTTCAACCGAAACGTTCAACCCCCTGAGCTTTGCTATCCCCACTGCAACGGCCAGACTGAGCTGTGTGGTTGAACCCAAGCCCACATGTCTGGGAATCGATTTCCTGACTTCGACAAGGTAGTTCACGCCGACCTCGTAGCGCGAGTTCATCCTCTTTATTGTGAACTCTATCGTCTCTCTATCCTCACCTTCAGCTACTATCTCCATAGTGTCGTTTTCGATGATTTTAATCTCGTAGCCTCCTTCCAGGGCAACGCCAAGGCTTCCGAATCGTCTTCCGAGCGTTGCGGATGGGTCTATAAGGCCGAAGTGGAGCCTCCTGGGAGTACGGATTATCATGGATACCACCAAAACTGAAAGGGCAAAAGTCCTTTTATACCCAGCGCTGTACTCTTCATGGGGTGAGTACCATGAAGTTCGCAGGAATAGACCTCTCAGAGCCAAAGATAATGGGCGTCATCAACGTCTCGCCGGAGAGCTTCTACAAGGGAAGCGTCAGGAACGACGAGGACAAACTGATTGAAACAGCCGTGAAAATGGTCAAGCACGGCGCCTCCTTCATTGACATTGGGGCAAAATCCACTGCCCCGTATCTTGAAACACAGATTCCTTTGGAGGAGGAGGTAAGGCGGGCAGTCTGGGCAATAAAGACCATCCGCGAGCACGTTGAAGTCCCGATAAGCATAGACACCACCAGCGCCAGGGTGGCAGAAGAAGTCCTGAATGCGGGAGCGAACATAATCAACGACGTCACCGGCCTTAAAGGAGACCCCGAGATGGCTCAAATAGCCAGTGAATACAACGCTCCGGTGATAGTCTGCGCCCACGGCGAGGTCAAAAACCTGAGCGACCCCATCCACACTGTCATGGACTTCCTCCAAGAAAGCCTCGTAATAGCGGAAAAGCACGGCATTGAGGAGGTTGCAGTCGATCCGGCCATTGGCTTCCTCCGTCCGGAGTGGCCCCCCTGGTACGAGTGGGATTCTAAAGTCATAGCCAACCTCAATATGCTCAAGATATTCGGAAAGCCCATTCTGGTGGGCGTATCCAGGAAGTCCTTCATAGGCGCAATAACGGGGAGAAAGGATCCAAACGAGAGACTCCCGGGGAGCCTAAGCGCCACGGCCATAGCAGGTTTCAATGGGGCAAACATCATCAGAACCCACGACGTCAAGGAAACCCTCGACGCTGTGAGGATGGCGGAATTCATAAGGCGGTTTGCGCCTTAATTTTCTTCTTCGTTTCTTTCCACTCATCAACAAGGGTCGCGAACAGACCAAGGGCAACGGGCCCGATTATGATTCCTACTAATCCAAAAGCCAGCAGTCCTCCGAAGATTCCAATGAGCGAGATGAGGGCGTTGACACCCCGCTCCCTAACGGTTATTCTGGGCTTGAGGACGATATCAGGGAGCGGCGAGATAAACACCACACCGTAGAGCGCAAATAACAGTCCGGAAATAATCTGGCCTCTGTTGATAAGGTAGATCATCCCTGCGAGCCAAACCACCCAGCCGCCGAAGACCGGGAGGAGCTCAAAGATTATGGTGAAAATTCCAGCGGCTATGGCACCGCCCATATCGGCCATTCCAAAGAGCAAAAAGCCCGCCGCGGTGAAGATTCCCTTGAGGATGCTGAGGGAGAGCCAGCCACGCAGGAGAGTGTGGAGGGTTTCTCCCGCCTTGTCAAGGAGTTTTATTGCCAGTTCCCTGTTCTCCGGAGGGAGGAGTGAGTAGACCTCACGCCTGATGGTTCTGACATTGACGAGAATGCCGTAAAATGCAAAGACCGTCACTATAGCCTGGAGCGAGAGTTTGGGAAGGGAATAGGTGTATCCGAGGACATATTCTTCAAAACGCTTTGGAATGTCCTCCGCAAGCTTCTGGAGGAGTTCATAGAGCGAAGGCGAAAGATTGAAGGTGAGCAGCCACGTGAAGAAGCTATCTAGGTAGTAAGCCAGGGAGCGCTTGACGTCGTTCATCCACAGGACGAAGCCTATTATAAAGAGAAACATTATAACCGTGAGGATGGCCGTTATGGTGAAGGCGGAAAGTTTGTTGCCCATCTTCTTGGACAATCTTTCGTGGAAGGGGTAGAGTATGTAGGCAAGGGTTACTGCGATGATTAGGGGAGAAAGGATTGGGCTAACCGTTTCCCATACGAGGTAAAGGATTATGATGGAAATCGCAATCCATATGGCCGCCTCAAGCTCCATCTGCCATCCCCAGATACTTGAGTACCAGCTCGCGGGCGCTGGGCTTGTTGAAAACGAAGAGCACCCCTCCGTCCTCGTCAAGGATGAAGTTCTTCCCGAGGGCTAATAAACCTTTCTTGAGCTTGTGAACCTCCGCGCTCTCAAAGTCGATGGCCTCTTTGACTTCCTCGGGAGCATCTATCTCGTCGAGGGCTTTTTCGAGCTTGTTGAGCACACTCCTGTTCAGGAACTTTACAGGACTCGGCGTGAAGTCTTCGGCGATTATCTCTCCAGCATCCATGTAGATGCCCCAAAACTCCTTGGCGCACTCGAATGGATAGACGTAGTCCTCCTTGTAATCGGGAAGGTACAGCTCCCTAATGATGGCCAGGAGAACCCGCCTGGCGTCGCTTCCGTAGAACTCCATCCTAAGGTTGAACTTCCCATCCTCGAAGCCGTTCTCAAACACTTCCAGCTTCTCTTCGCACAGCAAGTTCTCACCCCCTTAGCCCGTCCTTAAATAGAAACTAACGTAGCGGGGGTCGAGAAGGAGAGCCATGCTTCCGAATATCCCGAAGTCCGAGGAGGAGTGGCTGTTATATATCACCACCCTCGCGTTTGTAACGTTGAGCATGTCTTCCAAAACCTTAACCGCGTAGTCGAGATCGCCGGTCTCATCAACGAGCGTACCCGTCACGTTGATGGCAAACCAGGTTCTTCCAATTGCGTACTCCCTGGTCTCGTTGAGGCTCATGTTCCTGCCGCCGCTGACCGCTTGCAGGAAGGCCTGGAAGTAGGTGTTGATGCTCTCGGCTATCATGTTCTTCTCTTCCTCAGTCAGACCCCTCCACTCGGCGCCCATGTCCTTGTACGGGCCCGTCTTGAAGACCTCAACCTTTATTCCATTCATCTGGTAGTTCTGCTCCATGTCGTAGTGGACGTAGATGACGCCTATGCTTCCCACTTCAGCGAGCGGGTCGGCTATTATCTTCTCCGCACCGACCGCTATGTAGTAGCCGCCTGAGGCCGCTATTCCGCCAGTATAAGCCACGACTGGCTTTATCATGTTAAGCTTCTTCACGGTCGCGTATATCTCCCTCACTGGCCCCACGTAGCCGCCAGGGCTCTCTATCCAGAGAACGACCCCTCCTATGGAATCGTTTTTAGCGATATCCCTCAGAATGGAGATTATACTAAGGGAGGTATACTCATCGATGAGTCCAAAAATGGGAACGATTGCTATGGTCGTGTTGCCTTCAGGCAGGTTCTGCTCCCTTAGCTGGGCCGTCAAAAATTCCAGCTGCCTCCGGAGCTCCTCTACCTGCAGCTCATAGGCCGTCAAATTGCAGCTCGCGTTGAGGGGTCTCTCAACGATGACCGTGCTTGTGACGTTCGGTGGTGTGTAACTCCTCAGCTCGGAGTTCTGCATGTAGAGCAAAACAACCGCTACGCTCGACGTTGCGAGAAGGAGGATAAGAATCGCCGAGACGTACTTCCAGATGTTTTCCCTCATCCTTTCACCCACATATACTCCCAAGTGGAACTTTTAAACCTGCCCCTCGCTAAGCTTTTATATCCTCCGCACCACTCTTGTGTAGGTGATAGTATGGAGATAGGTGTAACGATTTATCCACATTTCGTCACGAAGGACAAGACTCTCGCATCGATTCTCGCCGACGTCAAGATAAAGAACTACGACTTCGTGTCAATCTTCCCGCACACCCTCGGCCTTATAATGAACGGCATTGTCATTGAGAAGAAGCTCAGAAACGTTGAGACCACGCTTCGCGGAGTGGGCATCAACTACATCGTCAGAATGCCGATCTCAGTGAACCTGCGCGACCACATCTACTACACGCGTCACTTCCGCGTCGCGAAGGCCGTGGCCGACGTCGCCATAAAGCTCGGTGCCAAGGTCATCGTCATGCAGAGCGGCAGAACCGGAAGGCTTGACCTTGAGATAGAGGCCATACAGCAGCTTGCCGATATGGTGCACCCATTCGGCATAAAGATAGCCCTCGAAAACACCTTCAGCGTTAAGGATACACTCTACGTCGTTGACAACGTCGACAGGGAGAACGTTGGCTTTGCCCTGGATGTTGCCCACGCCTTTCTGAGCGCCCAGGGCGATGCAGACAAACTCCTCAAGGACGTCAAGCTCGGTACCGACAAGACGATCATTCTGATGATACACGACAACTTCGGAAAGCTCTTCCCGCAGGTCGAGCCAGAGGATGCCCTGGCTTACGGCGTCGGTGACCTCCATTTGATACCCGGCGAGGGAAGCATACCCTTCGGAAAGGTGCTCAGGCTCTTCGGTGATGTCCCGCTCCTGCTAAAGGTCAAGAACCCCAAGAAGTTCGCCAAGGTTCCCAGCAAGCAGGGCCTTATTGAGCTTCTGACGAGCCTTTAAAGCTCCAGTCTCTCCCTTATTACCTTGAAAACCTCTGCAAAGGCCTTTCCTATTGCCTCTTTTCTCCTTGAGAAGTGGGTAACGTCCTCCATGAAATTCTTCTTAAGGATTTCAACGGCCTCTTCGATGCTCACAACTCCTTCAAGCCAGGCGTAGGCGAATATGGCCTCGGCTATGTCTCCCCTCCCGTGCTTGTCGGTCCTCGGTGGAACCACGTGCTTCAGCCCAGAGAGCTCGAGGGCCGTGCTTAGAGAGGCGTTCGGAACCCTCTCACCGGTGGGGCGCCCAAGATATTCGCTCAGCGCCAGCGAGAAGACGAAGTTCACCAGAGAATCACCAAACTTCGACAGCCCCTTGTCCCTGAAGTCCCTCTTGTATCTCAAGCTCCCACCCCAAGACGGTTGGAGAGCCAGGTTTTAAGGGTTTTGAGGTGGGGAATGGTCGAGGTCAAAACTATGAGGTAAAGAAGAACCGTCAGACCAAGGCTGTAGGCAACGTACGGCTCGTCTTCGAAAATCCTCAGGGTTAAGCTGTCTACCAGGTGCACCATTTCCCAGTTCGGGTTTTTCAGATGCACATGGAACCAGAAGCTCGCCGGCTGCATTATCGGCCAGAACCCAGCGTAGATTGCCGTTCCAAGGGCAAGGCTTGAGGGGAAGCCCCTTCCGCAGGAAGCAATCAGAACCAGGAACGCCACGAGGGGTGCAAGGTACTGGGGGTTTACCCTCCAGAATGTCGCCACGAAAACGACATATGCGAGGGAGCTTGAGACGAGCAAGTTTCCCTCAAAGGAGTGCCTCACAAAAACAAGGGAGAGCAGAATGGCCGCTGGGACGTACCAGTGCTCCAGAAGGGTAAGGGTTTCGGCTCCCCTCGTCTGGTGGAAGTAAGTGGCCAGGCTTGAAACCCCGTTTAGGCTGTAGGGGATCGGAAGCGCGTAGCCTATAGATATCCCTCCCATGAGCTCCGGTACCGAGCGGAGGCTCGAAGGGCAGAGGAGTAGGAGTGGAAGGAACGGAAGCGAGACACCCAGAAGAAAGAGGGCGAGCTTCTTAACAGCCCCTCTTCCAGTTAGAAGGGCGTCCCACACCGAGACGAGAGCAGGGAAGAGAAGGGTGTACTTGACGGCTAATGTAAACCCGTAAAGCGCGTGGGAGAGATTCTCCTTCAGGGTCGAGAGGTAGAGGCCCAGCAGAAAGAGGAGGAGTGCCAGCCCGTCAAACATGCCGTAAATGGAGGAGACGTAAATCGTCATCGGGTTCAAATAATAGAGCGCGGTCAGGAAGAGGGCTTTCTTCTCACCCCTTAACATGAGCATGCGGTAGAGCAGAAGCGCCACGAGAGCATCTGCAAGGATGAAGAAAAGCTTCACAGACAATGCCCATGTAGAGTCAACATAGACGTAGTAATTTCCATCGCTCCAGAAGGCTTCTACAGAACCCCCGACGAGACGGCGGATTAAAGCCAAGAGATAAGCCAGAACCGGGCCGTAGACGTAGGGCCAGGGATACGGCCAGCCCTCCCTGATGTGGCCGATTCCATCAGCGTAGGAGTAAAAGCAGGCTCCATGTTCAAGCATTGTCTCAGCAAAGCCGTAAAACTGAGCCAAATCACTGCCAGCTGAATACGGGGCCAATACCAGCCTCACAGCGAGTCCAGTTAGGATTAGTATAGTAAGCAGTGGGGGAGGACTTTTCAATCATTCCACCTCACGGAGGGTCGGGAAGTTTCAACTTAAAGTTAGAAGAGTTCAGGATTTAAGGGTTTTGGAAGCGGGGTTAACAAAAAGGGTGGAGGGCTTACTGGCCAACGGCCTCTTTCCAGGCCTCGAGAACGGCCCTCGCCCTGTCAAATATCTTCTGGGCAGCCTCTTCAAGTGCCTGCCCTGGAGTCACCTTTCCATCGGTGACGACCCGGAACTTCGGCTTCCTGGCCATGAGAACCGGGTGCTCGATGGTGTAGCCGGCAAAGGTCACATGCTCGTTCTCGTGAAGGACTTCGTTGAGCAGGTTGGCGAAGGTGTGGTCCTCACCCTCAATGTAGAACTCAAGGACGTTTTCCTCACGCTTGATGACCTCAATTTTCATCTTCCTCACCCTTCAAATGCTTTAGCAGGATCTCCAACGCCTGCTCCTTGTTCTTCACCAGTTCGTATTTAAACTTATCCTCCTTCCACTCGGCCAGACCCAGTTCCAGCAGGATGTCTATAGCTTCCTCAGGATCCAAGTTGTAACGGATGGCTACCGGGAGAATCACCTCGCGTATCTGCTTCGTTGTCTGGAGGGAAACATCACCAAGATACTCACCCAGCATTCCAACGAGTTTAATTATCTCCTCCCACGGCATCGACGTTACTAGCTCTCCATTCTTGACCTCCACGGTTTCCCCGAGAAGCTCAAGGGTCTTAACGAGGATTGGTGTCGAGACGCTCGCGCCGGCCCCCCTGAAGAGATCGTCGAGATTGTAGTGGTAGAGTCTGTGCCTATCTGGGTAGAGCTTAGCCCTCACGCGGTTGTGAATCTCCTTGATTTTGTAAGTCGTCTCGCGGATCTCCTCCTTCGTTCCCTGTATGTTTATCTTGAGGTCGTTGAGCTTTCCGTGGACGTAGATGAAAGCTGGAAGGCGGAGCCTCTGGAGCTCCTTGAGGAACTCTTCCTTCTCCCTATCGTCCTGAACGTGAATTGTAATTACCTTTTTTGCCCTCGCCATACTTACACCTTCAGCTTTCTGTAGAAAGAGGAGAGCTTCCTTGTTTCGACGTGGCCGCATCTTGGGCAGACGAGCTGGTTCCCACGTCTGACGAGTGGAGCCCTACAGCGTGTGCACAGCGCGTAAACCACCCCAAGGTCGTGGCCTTTCGTGGAGAGCTGTATTGGACTCTTCTCGTTGGCTATTACCCTGGCCCTGATTACATCTCCAATCTTGAACTCGTTGGTCATGCTCTCGATGTATCCCTCCCTGACCTGGGAGATGTGGATGCCGGCCAGCTTCGATGTGGCGATCTCCCTCTCGTTCCGGCCCTCGATTCTAACGAGCTGGACTATCGCGGCTTGGGGCTTGACCTCTATGACCTTGGCTATAACGATGTCTCCTATCTGCGGAAGCGGAGGCGTGTCCGTAACTGATTCTATGCTTATTTCCATTTTGTTTGGATCTATCCTGACTCTTCCTGGCCTGATCGCGTAGAGTTCCCCGTTCTCCTCTTTAACACCATCACCCGGAAAATACTCCTCGATAACGCCGAGATAATCTCCAGGGAGAACGAGGTCGCCGTTTTCTACCCGTTTCTTTTCATCCATTCCCCCACCTCCAAGGAAGTTCGGATTCGGATTTTTTAAGTCTTTGCTATGGGACGTCAGGTGAGAGTTTATAAAGGCCGAGGGAAAAGTTTTAGTAATTCCCATTGACCCTAGGGTGGTGGTTAAAGATGAGAATGCTTCTAATACACAGCGACTATTTGGAGTACGAGGTCAAAGACAAGGCTTTAAAGAACCCCGAGCCGATACGTGAAGAGCAGAAGAAAGGAAGGCTTGAGGAGGTTCTGGCAGCCTTTATAAGCGTTGAGAAGGTCGACGAGACCAACCCAGATGAAGTTGTAAAAAAGGCCGTTAACGAAATCAAAGATGTCGCCTCCCATATTAAAGCCAAAAACGTGTTCGTTTATCCGTTTGCCCACCTCAGCAGCGAGCTCGCCAAACCCGATGTGGCCCTTGAAATCCTTAAAAAGATAGAAGAACGTCTCAAAGAGGGGGATTTAAACGTCAAGCGCGCCCCATTTGGTTACTACAAGGCCTTCAAGCTCTCCTGTAAGGGCCACCCGTTGGCAGAACTCAGCAGGACAATAGTCCCGAGCGGCGAAGCCAAAGCCGAGGAAGAAGTCCCAGAGGCCCTCAAAAAGGAGGAAGAACTCATCAGCTACTGGTACATACTCACCCCCGAAGGCGAGCTTATCGAGGTCGACAAGTTCGACTTTACCGGCCACGAGAACCTTAGAAAGTTCGCCAACTACGAGATAAGCAAGAGCCGCATCGCTGACAAGGAGCCACCACACGTCAGGATAATGCTCGAGCAGGAGCTCGTAGATTATGAGCCGGGAAGCGACCCAGGCAACCTGCGCTACTACCCGAAGGGCAGACTGATAAAGAGCCTCCTCGAACAGTACGTAACCGAGAAGGTCATCGAGTACGGCGCGATGGAAGTTGAGACCCCTATTATGTATGACTTCGAGCACCCAGCTCTCGAGAAGTACCTCAACCGATTTCCAGCGAGGCAGTACATAGTTAAGAGCGGTGACAAGAAGTTCTTCCTCCGCTTTGCGGCTTGCTTTGGCCAGTTCCTCATCAAGAAGGACGCGATAATAAGCTACCGCAACCTGCCGCTCCGAATGTACGAGCTCACCAGGTATTCCTTCAGGCGTGAAAAGAGCGGTGAGCTGAGCGGACTCAGGCGCCTTAGGGCATTCACGATGCCAGATATGCACACCGTCGCTAAGGACCTCAAGCAGGCCATGGACGAGTTCAAGAAGCAGTACAAGCTCAGTATGGAGGTCCTCAAGGGTGTCGGGCTTACCCCAGAAGACTACGAAGTGGCCATAAGGTTTACGGAGGACTTCTGGAACGAGAACAGGGACTTCATAGTGGAGCTCGCCAGGATTATAGGAAAACCCGTGCTCATCGAGATGTGGAAGCAGAGGTTCTTCTACTTCATCCTCAAGTTCGAGTTCAACTTCGTGGACAACCTCGACAAGGCGGCCGCACTTAGCACAGTCCAGATAGACGTCGAGAACGCCGAGCGCTTTGGTATCACCTACTACGATGAGGAAGGCAAGGAGCAGTATCCGCTCATACTCCACTGCTCGCCGAGCGGAGCAATAGAGCGCGTCATGTACGCCATCCTTGAGAAGCAGGCCAAGCTCCAGGCCAAGGGAGTAAAGCCGATGTTCCCGCTCTGGCTGAGCCCGATACAGGTCAGGGTCATCCCGGTCAGCGAGGAGGTTCTTGACTACGCCCTCTACGTCGCAGGAAAGCTTGAGGGGGCAAGGATCAGGGTCGACGTCGACGACACCAACGACAGGCTCAACAAGAAGATAAGGAAAGCAGAAAAAGAGTGGATTCCCTACGTCATCGTGGTCGGCAGAAACGAGAAGGAGCAGAACACTGTAACTGTAAGGCGCAGGAGCGGGGGCCAGGCCGAGATGCAGCTCGAGGATCTCATCAAGGAGATAAAGAGCCAGACCGAGGGCTTCCCCTACAAGCCGAGGCCTCTGCCACTTATCCTCTCGAAGAGGCCCAAGTTCAGGGGCTGATTTTTCTGACCTTTAATTTATCCATCCCTCTGTTCTTGGTAACCTTGAATGAATAAGCCGTTGGCTCGAACTCCTCGTAGGGGGCCTTTATTAGATAGAGGAACTCTGTTGGACCGTCTTCATCGAGTTGAGACTGGGCAAGGATGACGTAGTCGCTTATGCTTGTCACCCACGCCACAAAGCGCTGAGAGACCACGTCCCTATTGATTGCAAGGACCAGGGTGGAATCTCGGAGCCGAATGCTCTTCGAGGCAAGCGTCTGATTTAGAAGCTTCAGGGTATTATCCTCTCCCAGGAGAAGGGAGGCCCCATCAAGGGTGTATATCATGCGAAGTGCCAGTTTCTCTGAGAGATATTCCTTCAGCGGACCATCATGGATACGCTCTATCTTCGGGTTCAGGGTCTCTGGCTCGACCTTATCGAGGTAGAAGACGTTGGGAAGCTCCTCCTTTGAGAGGTACCTGGACCCAAAGAAGTCTATTATTGCCATCTCTCCTTTCTCTAGGGTGTTCCTGATGTCAATGCCAACTGTTTCGGCCTTTCTTATGAACGCACTTAGCGGGACGCTGTAGTTTGAAACAATTCCAAAGTAGCCGTTTTCCAGGCCGTAGCGTAGAAGGAGTAGCGCTATCTGCCAAGCCGACGAGTAGGCATCGTAGACTACGCTAACCGTTGAACCCGGAAGGTGCTCCTTGTGGAAGATTTCAATGACGTTCATTTCCTTCACTGGCACCACCTCCACGAATGTACACACTGAATTCCAGCCAGCCGATTGTAACAAGAATTAGATAAAGAAGAACTCACTCGACGGACTCCCTCATACCTGCCATAATATCGTCGAGGAAGTCATTGGCCTCTTCGCTGAACAGCTCCCTCGGCACTTCTTTTCCGTGCTTGTCGTAAACCTTGCCATCCCTGAAGTTGATTTCGAAGACCTCGTACCTCTCCTCGCTCTTCTCATGGTGCTTGATACCGTGCCACTTGAGGTGCCTCTCGACGCTCTCTATATCAACGTACTTCCCGCAGTCTTTACACCTGTAGAACTGCCAGAAGACGTAGTCCTGGCCAGCCAGCATGTTGTTCTTGATGTGCTGAACGAGCACGCCCCCAAGGTACTCGTAGAAATCCTCCTGAACCAGCCTGCCGTCCTCCTCGACGACCTTGAACCCGCTCCACACTATGTGGTCGTTTATGTCGGCGAGCGTTGCCTTGAGGTAGCGGTAGGTGAGGATAAAGGCCCCGTTGTGAATGTAGAAAACGCTCTTGTCAGGTATGGCGATTATCCTTATTCCATCGGCGTCCTCCTCTGAAAGCTTCTCCGCGTGCTCCTTATTGTCGGCGACGTCTATTGTTATCTTCACACTGCTCTTCTTGTGGATTCCGATGATTCTGTCATCATTAATCTCCCAGTAATAGTCATCAAGGTATCTCACTTGGGCATAGACTTTTTTAATCCTCGGACTGAGCTCTTCGTAGGTCATTAATCACCACCGTGGAGAGATAGAAGCTAACGTTAATAAGCTTTAGCGAAAATTTTAAAAAGGGTCGTTCTGCCCAATGGGGGCTGCGATTGAGAAGTGCTACCTTCCGAAGCGCCTCTGCCGTTTCTGGTACTCTCTGATTATCCGGAGGAAGTCTATCTTCCTGAACTCAGGGAAGTAAACATCGACGAAAAACAGCTCACTGTATGCTATCTGGTAGAGAAGGAAGTTGCTTATTCTCACCTCACCGCCCGTCCTTATCACGATGTCAGGGTCCGGCATGTTGGGATAGTAGAGGTAGCGCTTTATGAGATCCTCGTCTATGTCTTCCCTGCTTATTTTTCCAGCGAGAACGTCGTCAACAATCTCCCTCACCGCATCCACTATCTCGCTTCTCCCGCCGTAGGCTATCGCTATGTTCAGGAAGTAGTTGTCGTACTTTCTTGTGGTCCTTTCCGCCTCTTCAGCGGCCTCCCTGACGTCTTTGGGGAGGAGTTCCTTTCTGCCTATGACGTTCACGCGGATGCCGTACTTATGAACCCTCTCGTCGTGTATCAGCTCGTGGAACTTCTCTTTAAAGAGGTTCATGAGGGCATTTACTTCCTCTGGCGAGCGCTTGAAGTTCTCCGTGGAGAAGGCGTAAACGGTGAGCGTCATTATATTGAGCTCGCGGCACCACTCCAGAATCTCCTCAAGCTTTCGGGAGCCAAAGAGGTGGCCGTACCACGGGGGCTTCTCAAGCTTCCTCGCCCACCGCCTGTTTCCGTCCATAATTATCGCTACATGCTTCGGAATACGGCCCCTCTTAACCTTGTCTATGAGGTAGCTCTCGTAGAGGTCGTAGGCGGGCTTGAATAAAATGTGGGGAATATGAGAAACCAAACGGGATATCATCACGCATCACTCGATTCTCTTCCTACCCTTCATGTGCTTTTCAGCCAGCTCGATATAAATCTCGGCGTTCTTCTTTGTCCACTCAATCTCCTCCTCACTGAGCTGCCTGACGACCTTACCAGGAACACCGACAACAAGACTGTAGTCCGGTATCTCCTTGCCCGGTGGGACGAGGGCACCGGCACCGATGACGACGTGCTTGCCTATCTTAGCACCGTCTAGGACAACCGCACCCATTCCAATGATGGTGTAATCTCCTATCTCCGCCCCATGAACAACGGCGTTGTGCCCGATGGTAACATACTTGCCGATTATCGTCGGCTGTCTGTGGGAGGTGTGTATGCTCACGTTGTCTTGGATGTTGGAGCCTTCGCCCACGTAAATCTGCTCTATGTCTCCCCTGAGCACGGCAGATGGCCACACGTTGGTCTTGGCTTCAAGAACAACATCACCTATGACCGATGCAGTCTCATCAATGAAAGCGGTCTCGTGAATTTTAGGTTTCTTTCCATCCAGCTCGTAGACTGCCATTAGTACCACCGCCCCTAACTCCTCGACATAACTTATAAACCTAACCAGACAAGATAGTCTGAGGGAGTGCAATGAGGTACAAAAAGGGTGCGAGTGCCGAGAGGGAGCTCATAAAGATGCTCGAGAAGGAGGGATTCGCAGTCGTACGCTCCGCCGGGAGCAAGAAGGTTGACATCGTGGCCGGCAATGGAAAGCTGTACCTCTGTATAGAGGTGAAGAGCACCCACGACGAGAAGCTCTACTTCAGTCGGGAAGATTATGATAAGCTCATCTCCTTCGCGGAGAAGTTCGGGGGAAGGCCTATTATAGCGGTCAAGTTCATCAACAACGGCTGGCGCTTCTTCCATCCGGAAAACCTTGAGAGGGGAGGCAAAAACTATAAGGTTAGCCTCCAAACATCAAACTACCTGACCTTTGATGAGGTCGTCGGAAAGCAGAGGTCTCTCGAAGAGGTGATAAGTCGTGAAGCTTAGGGCTTTAATTCTCGTCCTCCTGATGATTCCGGTTTTCCTTCCCTCCGCCAGCGCCCAGTCCCCGCTAGCTATCATTCCACTAAATGATAATTTTTCTGGTGTCCCTGGCGACGTTATAGTAATACCCTTCCGTCTCATAAACCTTGGAAACGAGACAATCTCGAACGTTACCGTGTACGTTACGGGGCCGACGGAGGGCTTCCTTTACCAGAGCAAGGTCATCAGGGATCCAATCGGACCAAATGAGACAGTTCAGGACACTCTATCCGTGAAGATCCTTAACATTGATCCTGGAAAATATACCCTTATCATTGTCGCCCGTGTGGGTTCGAGCTACTCGGAAGCACAAGTAACGATAACGGTTAAAACCTTTGTCGATTACGCCCTCAGGATAGATGCCGACGACGAATACCTCTACGGAAACAACGTAACGGCCCTCCTTAGGATCACGTCCCAGGCGAACGGTGTTATCATCGGACGGATAGGATACAGTTTCTATTACGATGGAACCCTTTTCAAGAGCTTTTCCACGGTCATCTACCTTAGACCCGGCGAGAGCTGGCTTCAGAACCTCACGCTGACCACGCCCAAGGTTGGCAACTACATGATTTACTTCTGGGGCAACTTTAGCGGCAGGTTTAAGAGCACCACCGCGACTTTCCGCGTCTACCAGAGGAACCTTAAATACGAAGCCTACTTCAGGGACGGAGTGATTTACGTTCAGGTTTACGATGAGAACGGAAACGGCGTCCCAAATATCTCGATTAAGATAAACGAAATTCCGTTCAAGACGGATGACGATGGCACAGTCGCCTACCTGGTGAACCAGCCCGGGACATACAAAATCGTGCTCAATCTCGATGGAAGAATCATAACAACCTTCGTCGAGGTGAAAAAACTCTTTATGAGCTATTCTCAAGAAAATGATACACTGCTGGTTAAAGTCGTGGATTCCACCGACGTTCCAGTTCCTAACATCACCGTAACGGCATCAGGGCCCCTAGGAAAGACCTACGCCGTGACGGACTCGTCAGGTCTCGCTACAGTAGACCTGAAAAAGACCGGCTACGGGACCATCATGCTCAAGGCCGAGAGCAGCAGATACATTGGAGCAGAGGCGAACGTTAAGGTAGTTCCCCCCATAACTCCCATGCCGACGTCCACAACGATCACACCCGAAAGCAACGTCTCGACGAGCACAGTTCCGCAGGAGCCCCAAAAGGGCTACGGTCCCTTGGGTGTCGTACTCATCATAGCCGGCATTCTATTCGCTGGAACGTCCTACTCGGCCTTCTTCATGCCGTTAACCCAAGAGGAAGTGCTCGACCGCTATTACTTCGTGAAGGTGAAGGCACCGAGGCTCAGGGGCATGGATAACTTCCGCTTTGAAAAGGCTGTGTCTGCCATAGACGTTAGGGCAACCAAGGGGACGGCAAAAGTTGAGGACAACAGAGTAATCTGGGAAATAGAGCATTTGGAGCCAGGTGAAGAGGCCTACCTCCAGGTAATCCTCGGCTGACCTCTTCCCCTCTTCTGCGGCAAACCTTTTAAGGAAAGGAAGCGTTACTGTTAGATGGAAATCTTAACGAAAGAGGTGATTGAAATGGTGAACATCGAGCTTTTGAAAAAGGTCATTGAGGCTCCTGGTGTTTCTGGATACGAATTTCTCGGAATACGAGACGTCGTCATCGAGACCCTCGAGGGCTACGTTGATGAAATCTATGTTGACAAGCTCGGCAACGTCATAGCCCCCAAGAAGGGCTCCGGGCCAAAAATCATGATAGCAGCCCACATGGACAAAATCGGTGTCATGGTCAACCACATCGACAAGGAGGGTTACCTTCACGTCGTTCCAGTTGGCGGCGTTGACCCAAGGACTTTAGTTGCCCAGAGGATTCGCTTCTTCACCGAGAAGGGCGAGCGCTTTGGCGTTGTCGGCCACATCCCACCACACCTCCAGAAGCCTGAGGACAGAAAGAAGGCAGCCGACTGGGATACCATAGTGGTCGACATCGGTGTTGACAGCAAGGAAGAAGCCGAAGAGCTCGGCTTCCGCGTTGGCACAATCGGAGAGTTTGCCCCTGCCTTCACCCAGCTCAACGAGAACAGGATTGCCACGCCATATCTCGACGACCGCGTCTGCCTCTACGCTATGCTCGAAGCTGCAAGACAGCTCGAAGAGCACGAGGCTGACATCTACTTCGTGGCCAGCGTCCAGGAGGAGGTCGGCCTCCGCGGTGCCAGGGTTGCCAGCTACGCCATTGACCCCGAGATAGGCATAGCCATGGACGTCACTTTCGCCAAGCAGGTTGGCGACAAGAGTAAGATCGTTCCGAAGCTCGGCGGCGGTCCGGTTATGGACGTCGGGCCAAACATCAACCCGAAGATAAGGGCCTTCGCCGATGAAGTGGCGAAGAAGTACGAGATACCGCTCCAGGTCGAGGCTTCACCGAGACCAACCGGTACGGATGCCAACATAATGCAGATTAACCGTGAGGGCGTCGCAACGGCAGTTCTGAGCATACCCATCAGGTACATGCACAGCCAGGTTGAGACCGCCGACCTAAGGGATATAGACCTTACGATAAAGTTCGCCAAGCACTTCCTTGAGGAGCTCAAACCCATGGACCTGACACCGTGAGATGACGGTCGATTGAAATATCCCTTTTCTCTTTTACCTTTCGAATTATTATTCTGTCGGGACACTCTGGGAAAAGTTTATTTCATCATTTCCCAAATTTTCTGTCGGGGTGTGGGTGTGAAAACCGAACTCATGGTTGAGAGCATTGAACTGATAAAGGAAACCATGCCCAATTCTTTTGAGGAGTTTCAAGCACTGGGCCTTGCGAAAGATGGAATCTACAAAAGGCTCGAGTTCGCAATACAGTGCATTCTAGACATCTGCTCTCAAATAGCGCATGAACAGGAGATGGTGAGCTTTGGCTACAAAGACCTGGTGAACAATCTGGCCGAAAACGGAATAATATCCTCCGAGTTGAAGGAGAAGCTTTTCTTCCTCGTGGATCTGAGGGAGATACTGATATACAACTACGACCTGATGAGCGATGAGATAGCCTTCCGAAACGTGCCCGAGTACATTGAGTACATTGAAGCTTTCCTGAAGGAGGCGCCGTGGAGGAGAGACTTAATCCGGACCCGTTAATTCTTTCGGCAAGGCTACAATAAAGGGAGATGGGATACCATAATATCCTTTTAAAAAAGCTTTAAGGAGGCGTTGGCATGATTGAGATTGAGGTTAAAGGCTACGCGGACGATAAGGTGTTCGAGCGTGTCAGGAAAAATTTCAAGCTAATTAGACGAGAATACCACGAGGACACCTACTTTCAGCACCCCTGTCGGAACTTCACAGAGACCGACGAGGCACTCAGGATAAGGATACGAAAGTTCAACGGACATTTTGAGGCATTCATAACATACAAAGGACCGAAGATTGATCCGAATTCAAAAACAAGGTGGGAAATAGAGGTCCCCGTGAGCGACCCGGACAGGCATGTAGAGATTCTTGAGAGCCTCGGCTTCAAGGAGGTAATGACCATTGAGAAGACCAGGGAAAAGTACTACGTCGACAAGGGTATCGTTATAATGCTCGACGAGGTCGAGGGCTTAGGGAAGTTCATCGAGATAGAGGCACTCGCCGAAAGTGAAGAAGCCGTAGGGGAAACCGTGAGAATATTAAGGAAAATCTTGATCTCACTTGGAGTTAAAAAGTTTGAGAGGCGTTCCTATCTAGAGCTGATACTGGAGAAGGAGGGAAGCTATGGAGAAGCTAGATGAGTTTTTTAAGTCCCTGATAGGCGAGAGAAATGGAAAATCTGACCTGGAAATACTCGAGGAGATCGAGGGCTACCTCCAGACAGGAGGGGTAGATGAGGCTATAGCCCAGCTTAAAAACCTTGAGAAGGAACAGAACATCTTTTTAGCCCTCAGAATGATCATGCGCTCTATTGTGAGCCAGCTGGACGAGCTGAACCAGTTGGGCACCATCACCCAAGAAGATCTTCAGAAAGTCCACGAGAAAGTTAAGGAATTGATACCCATTGTGAACACTGTCTTCAACTCCAGGTATAGGGCGCTTCTCATGGCAGACCTATCCGTGCTTTTCTACTGCCTTAATGATGAACTTAACGGGGACATGGCCCTCCGCACTGCCATCGATTTGGCAAGGAACCACGATGACGTCCTCAGGGACATAATGATGTGCTTCATAAGGAAGGGTCTTCTTAACAAGGCGGGCTATGCAATAAAGATGGTCAGAGAACCCGAGAAGCTCAACGTCGTTCTCGTCCAGCTGGCGGAGATGTTCTACCGTGCCGGGGACATGAAGAAGGCAAGGCTGATAATCGATCACATAGCCAGTCCGTTTCACAAAACGATGGCATTCTACTACATAGCCGCCATAGAGGCAGAACATAACAAAGAAGAAGCGCTCAAGATACTGGATGCAGCTTTTCAAATGGCAGAGAAAGTCAAAGACCCAGAGGCGAGGTTTGAACTTACGCTCAAGCTCTATGAACTGAAGCATTCAATCCTCGGTAACACATTCAGTCTTAAAGAGATTTTATCTCGGAAAGGAGGTCCTCCTCAGTAAAAGCCAGCCGCTTTATCAATCCCCTCCTCTTGAGCTCATGAGAGATTTCAAGGCTCGGTGGGAGCTTTACGCCAAGCCTTCTCAGAACTTCAACTTCCTCTACTATCTCTCCTGGCTTGCCTTCAAGTATTATCCTACCCCCATCCATGACGATTACCCTGTCTGCAAAGCGGAGTATGTACCCCGTGTGGTGCTCAACCAAGATGACTGTGATGCCGTGTTCTTTCCTGAGGAGAGAGATGAGTCCAAGAACCTCTTCCCTTCCAACGGGGTCGAGCTGGGACGTGGGTTCGTCGAGAACCAAGACTTCCGGCTTCATTGCCAGAATTGCTGCTATAGCCAAGCGCTGCTTCTGTCCGCCGCTCAGGTTGGGGGGGAACTCCTTCTCTAAGCCCTCCAACCCGGAGACTTCCAGTGCCCACATAATACGTCGCATAATTTCGTTTCTGTCAAGACCAAGATTTTCAAGCCCAAATGCTATCTCGTCCTCAACAGTCATGTTAAAGAGCTGGCTTTCGGGGTTCTGAAGAACCAAACCAACGATTGTCGAGAGCTTTGCCACGGGCGTCTCCTTTGTGTTGTATTCCTCCCCAGTTTTTGGATCCCGTACAATTACATCCCCCGAAAAGTCCCCTTTTATCGAATGAGGGATTATGCCGTTAAAGGTCAGGCAGAGCGTTGATTTTCCACTTCCACTTGGCCCGAGTATGCCCAGAAGCTCTCCCTTTTTAACCTCAAAGCTAACGTCCCTCAGTGAATAGTTCACTGCCCTGCGGTACCTGAAGCTTAGATCCTCAACGGTTATCACCTTCATCTCTTGCCCACCACCCTGGGCGCGAGGAAGAGGACGCTTATTATGAACACCAGTGTGGAGAATATCTCCAGCCTGCCTATCCACATGTGGAGAATGAGAAGGATCTTCATATCAATGGGGAGGCTGGGAGACGTTATTCCAACGCTCAGTCCGACGTTTCCCTGAGCGGAAGCCACCTCAAAGAATGAATCCACAAGTTTTGTTCCAAGGCGGAGCATGGTGTAGATCGTGCCAAAGAGCAGAAACGCCAAGTACGTCATGGTGAAGCTCATGACCTCCTGGAGATCCTCCTCACTGAAGATGTAGTTTCCAACCTTCCTTTTGATAATGGCCCCCCTCGGGAGCAGGGCCTGCTGAATGGTCCACTTCAGGCTCTCGTACATCAGGATGACTCGTATGAGCTTTATTCCACCGGCGGTGCTTCCCGCTCCACCACCTATGACCATCAGCATACCTATCATGAACTTGGCCAGCTCAGGGTATTTGCTCAGATCCCCTATTCCAAATCCAGTACATGTTATCGCCGATACCGAGTGAAAGATAGACTGTCTGAGGGCTTGGCCGATGGTATCACCAATCTGGATCAGGCTGAATGTTATTATTGCCACCGTTGGAAGGAGGAAGAAGAATAGGTACCTAACCTGAACATCCTCGAAGAAGGGCTTGAGGTGTCTCTCCCGGAAGATTTTATAGTGGACGGTGAAGTTGACGGCACCCATAATCATGAGGAATATCGTAACGGCCTCTATGGCGGTGCTGTTGAAGTAACCTATGCTTAAGTCATGGCTGCTCATACCGCCGGTTCCGAGGCCAGTCATGGCGTGGATTACCGCATCAAAGAGCGTCATGCCGTTGATGTAGTAGAGGTAAACTCCGACCAGCGTGAGGACGAAGTATATCTCAAAAATTACCTTGGAGGTATTGACGAGGTTCGGCAGAATCCTCTCGCTCCTCGCCTCGGCCCTGTAAAGCCTCGCTGCTGCAACACCTGGGCGAATGAGTATTGTGAGCGCGACGAGGACGATACCTATACCTCCCAACCACTGCATCCAAGAGCGCCAGAAGAGCAGGATATGGGGATAGCTCTCTAGGTTGCTCATCATGGTGAGGCCCGTGCCTGTCCAGGCGGACATGCTCTCGAAGTAGGAATCAATAAATGGCATGTTGGCGATGCTCATGAAGGGGACGACGCTGATAAATGACGCAAAGAGCCAAGTGAAAGCGGCAGAAACCATAGCCTGCCTGAGATTAACGTCCTCGACGTTCCCCAGATGCCTGGCAAGCCATGCGCCAAGGAGGATGCTAAAAACACCAGGGACGGCGAAGTATATGACGTACTGAATTTCATTCGGATAGATCCAGGCTAACAGAACCGGAAATAGGTAGGCAAGGCCAACGCCCTGAAGTATGGCTCCAATGAGGTTTTTGACTACGAATAGATCGTCGGAGATATTGATGTACTTCCCTAACTCTAGCATGGGCCCACCGTAGATTAAGGGTTCGCACCAAATAAAAGGTTTTCTCAGGTGGAAAGGTTTAAGGGGCGTGAGAGCTTTCTTAGCTCGGTGATAGAACGTGGATGAAAGGGAAGCCTTCATAAAGGCTGGGGAGATAGCCAGACAGGTTAAAAAAGAGGTAATTGACCTCATAAAGCCAGGCGCCAGGCTCTACGATATAGCGGAGTTCATTGAGAAGCGAATAGTTGAGCTCGGCGGGAAACCGGCTTTTCCATGCAATCTTTCCATAAACGAGATTGCTGCACACTACACACCGTATAAGGGCGACGAGACAGTTCTCAAGGAGGGCGACTACCTAAAGGTAGACATTGGAGTCCACGTCGACGGTTACATAGCGGACACGGCCTTAACGGTTCGTGTCGGGATGGAAGAGGACGACCTCATGGCGGCAGCCAAGGAAGCCCTTGAAAACGCGATAAGCGTTATTCGTGCAGGGGTCAAGATACGCGAGATTGGAAAGGCCATAGAGGAGACCATCAGATGCTACGGCTTCAATCCCATAGTGAACCTCAGCGGGCACAAGATTGAGCGATACAAGCTCCATGCTGGTATTTCCATACCCAACGTTTACCGCCCGGCGGACAGCTACGAGCTCAAGGAGGGCGACGTAATAGCCATAGAGCCCTTCGCAACCACTGGAGCAGGCCAGGTCATAGAGGTTCCGCCCGCGCTGATATTCATGTACCTCCGCGACAGACCCGTGAGGATGATCCAGGCAAGGAGGCTTTTGATGCACATCAAGAGGGAATACAACACGCTTCCCTTCGCCTACCGCTGGCTCCAGGGATTCATGTCCGACAATCAGCTCAAGCTCGCTTTAGCGCAGCTCGACAGGGTGGGGGCGATATACAGCTACCCAATACTCAGAGAGGTTCGCGGAGGACTGGTGACCCAGTTCGAGCATACGGTTATAGTCGAGAAGGACGGCGCGCTGATAACCACGTGATTATTTCGTTAGTTTATTTTTTCACCATACATAGATGGGCATCCTAAGAAACGGTGAGGTTGCCCCGTACCCTAAAGCTCGTACTGTACACAATGGGGGCCTTCTCTCAAGAGTTGTCATAGTAGTGATGAGTTTCCTCAAGTTCCAGGTAGCAGCCTTTATCAAGAAAGGCAGCACAGCGTTTTTATGGATGGTCCTTGTGTTAATCGGGATTTCAGTGGCGCTCGTTGGCCCAGTTATCAGAGTGCTGAAGCTGGTTAGAGAAGGGGAAAGGAGCTAACCCCCAACGGGCTCGGCAGATGGCGCCGGGGCAGGGATTTGAACCCTGGTGGGCAACGCCCACGGGATCTCGAGTCCCGCGCCTTCCCATGCTAGGCTACCCCGGCGCGGTTTGGATTTCTCATGCAAGTTTTATAAATCTTTCCGCGAAATATTTATTAACCAAACTTAACTAAACTCCTCTCGGAGAAGTTGCAAAGATTTAAATTATCGAGCACCCAATAATAAAGTGAAGGAGGTGGCAGAAATGGTCGGTATTCCTGTGCAGGAGGTTATAACTGGGAAGTTCCAGAAGATAGACATCAACGCCCCGCTTTCTGAGGCGATTGGCATCTTTGAGAAGGAGGACCCGGACCTTATTCTGGTCTTCGATGGAAACGTGTACAAGGGTGTCCTGACCCAGGACCTTATTATACACTCCCATCTCAAGTGGAACCCAACCAAGGCTAAGGTTAAGGATGTTTATAAGACCGCTCCAGTTATCAAACCGAACGAGGACCTAAGCAAGGCCGCCAAACTTATGATTGAGGTTGACCTGCGCTCCCTCCCTGTTGGGGAGAGCAAAGCTGAAATAATCGGAGTCATAAGCGATTTAATGCTCTTGAACAGGATCGCTAAGGAAGAGTTCGGAAAGAGAAAGGTAGAAGAGTTCATGACGACGGATGTCATCACTCTTAGACCGGACGACACGGTTGCCAAAGCCTTAGCGACGATGCGCGACCATGCCATCTCGAGAATTCCCCTCGTTAACGAAGAGGGCAGGCTTGAGGGCCTCGTTACGCTCCACGACCTCATAGTCAGATTTATAAAGCCGCGCTTCAGGGCTCAGACTGGCGAACTCGTCGGCGAGAAGATACCGCCCTTCTCGACCCGGCTCAGGGAGGTTATGATAAGGGGCGTCATTACCATACTGCCCGATGCCACTGTCCAAGAAGCCGTTGCAACGATGATAGATAGCAACATCGATGGCCTCGTAGTGGTCGATGAAAACGACAGGGTCAGGGGAGTCCTGACCATTAAGGATCTGCTCCTGCCAATCTCAAGGATGGTCGAAAAAGAGGTAAAGTTCTACCTCCAGCTCGGAGGAGACGCCGCCCTACTGAGCGACTTCACCAGGGAGAGGATTATAGAGGACATCAAACGCTTTGTAGACGGTTATGAAGACCTGCTCGGCAACGAGGGCACAATATACCTCTACCTCCGGCGCTTCAGCGAGAAGTTCAGGGGAGTCTACCTCTACCAGGCAAGGATGAGAGTAGTCACCGACAGAGGCATCTTCATCGCAACCGGAGAAACCTGGGGAGCGATACAGGCCGTCCACGATGCCATTAGAGCCATCGAGAGACAGCTACTCCAGAAGGCAGAGCTGGAAAGGGACACCCACTACTACAAGCGCTTCCTTGAGAGAATAGGTCTGGCCTGAAAATTTGATGCAGTCACCCCCTTGAAAATTCCCTTTCCAGTATTTTTTTCTGGAACGTATCGAGTGCACTGGAATTCACAACAAGTATCAGCGTGCCCTTATTGGCCAAGACCCTATCCTTCACGTTCAAGAGGAATTTAATGGCGTTATCAAAGCCATTCTCCAAGATGAGATATTCAAAGGCGTCTATGTAGACTACTCTGTATCCCCTTTCCACGGCCCTGGCTATAAGGTCAATCAAGATGTCTATTTTAGTTGGGCTTATGGCGTAGATTGTGGGAGAGTCGTGGAGCTTACCTTCCTTGGTTCTCGTGATCCAAAACACTATGGCCTCGGGGTTTATTTGCTGTTTGAGCTTGTTGACATCCTTACGGGTTATCATCAATAGGCCCGGCTCAAGCTCCCAGTCTCCGAACTCTCGAGTCACTGATTCTCTGGTGGGATACAGAAAAGCTCCAGGGGGTATATCACGTTCAACTTCGGGTTCAATGTGGAAGAACAGATAGAACATGAAGCTCAATGCCCCACTCGCCATCATTATTCTGAACATTGTGCCCAAGAAAAAGCCGTACGGGACAAACCACTTCCAAGTGGCGGTTACGGGATACGTAGCGTTCAGTAGTCCAAGGAGCATCATCCCCACAGGAAACAGCAGCTGTTCGAACTTCTTGACTATGATGTAGCGGTAGAAGACAATCCCCGCATAAACATAACCGAGGGCGTAGACCAAGAATGGCCCTAGGGCCCTTATGGTTAAGTCGGGATAGAAGTGGGTCGTGTTTGTAACGACCAGCCATAGGTATGAGAAAATACCAAACCCCAAAATGACAATAGAATCCCTCATCGTCGGGTTCGGGGTTTCCAGATACCTCGCAGCCAAAAGCAAGAATAGTCCCTGGAGTGCGGTGTTTACCATACCCAGAACGAACGCCACCTCTGGAACAAGCTTGAGCCCCAATGGCTCCAGAAGGAGCTGCTCTGGGGTGATAGCCGAAAGAAGAAAGGCCACCATCAAGAACATCCAGCCTTTACTGCGCTCTTTATATGTTTTATACGCTGCCACCCCGAAGAGTATCCACCTTGAAATTAGGTTGAGGGCGTATACCCATATCACAGTTCTCTAACCTCCTTTTCCTGCTTCACTACCACAAGGCTGTTGCTTGGCACATTTTTATCGACAATGACTCCGGGTCCGATAAATGAGTTGCTCCCGATTTCCCTCCCAGGATAGATGGTCACGTGTATGCCTACCTTGACATTGTGGCCTATTATCGCCCCGAGCTTTCTCCTTCCAGAGTCTTCGAGTTTGCCCTTTATCTCGACTTTTATGTTCCCCTTATCGTGTCTGAGGTTTGCAGTGATCGTTCCAGCACCAAGGTTTGTGTTTTCCCCTATTATCGAGTCACCCACATAGTTGAGGTGGGGAGCGTTACTGTTGTCCATAATTATGGAATTCTTCACTTCGACGGCGTTCCCGATGTGACAGTTGTCACCGATGCTTGTGTAGGGTCTTATGAAGCAGTTGGGGCCTATGCGCGAGTTTTTGCCTATCTTAACCGGCCCGATGATGTAGGCCCCACTACGTACCACTGTTCCCTCGCCTATCTCCACGGGCGGAACTATGGTTGCCCCCTCCTCCACGATACCCCGTATCTCGTGCCGGAGGTAGTTTTTAAGGAGGTATTCGTTAAGCTCAAGAAGGTTCCACGGTCTCCCAACGTCGTTCCAGTAGGCTGTATAAACTGCGTAGGTTATTCGTTTGCCCGCGTTGATCATCAGGTTGAGGGTGTCGGTTATCTCGTACTCCCCACGCTCGCTTGTTGGGGTTTTCTCAATGAACTCAAATACATCGGGTTTAAATATGTAGACGCCGAGGTTGGCGTAGCCAGGTACCTTCCCAGGCTTTTCCCCGACGGCCTTCACAAGGTTCCCGTCAACCTCTATCTTCCCAAAGTGGCTTAGGTCATCAAACTCTTTAACCAGTATCGCAGCATCCGCCTTTTCCTTCTTGAAGGATTGGATGAGCTCCTTAACGCCATCTATCTCGAAATAGATATCACCGTTCGCCACTATGAACTCCTCGCCCTCAATGTAATCCTTAGCAGATTCTATCGCCTTCGCCGTACCGTCTCCTTCAAGCTGGTCAACGTAAGTTATCGGCTTTCCGTTGAACTCGTCCCCCAGGGCTTTAACCAGCATCTCCTTCTCATACCTAACGATGAGAATAAACTCATCCACGAACGGGGAGAGGTTCTCTAAGATGTACTCTATTATCGGCCTGTTGGCGACTTTTAGTATTACTTTCGGCCTGTCGTCCGTCAAGGGCCTCAGTCTCTCACCCTTCCCAGCGGCAAGCACTACAGCCTTCAAAGGACCACCCCCAGGATGTATACAATCACCGCAATGGAACCAAAAATAGTGACGAATACCTTTCTACCAAGGATATTAGGGAGTTTTAGGAGCAGACTCATCGTGAGTATGCTGGTCACAAAAGAAGTGAGGAACGCGACAAATGAGATGCCCAATGGGAGCTGGGCTTCACAGCCATCGAGAAAGATCAGCCTCATCACGATGTAAACAGGTGCTATGAGAAAACTCAGCTCCAGGGCACGTTTTACGCTGACACCCGTGCCCAAAAGGGACGTTATTGTAAGCCCAGTCCTTGATATACCATTTATGAACGCAATTCCCTGTGATACACCGACTATCAGAGAGTCGAGGAACGTGGGCTCATTTTCACTATCGCGCAGGTTGCTCTCAACGTTCTTTAGTGTGGCCTTAATGCGCTTAGAGGTCAGCATTCCCATACCAATGAGGAGAGCACCAATGATGGCATTGACCATGTCTGCAGTCTTTGGATCAAGAACATCGGAGAGGCCTATACATACGGAGTACCCAACGAGAATCGTAAAGATTGAGGCGTAGAAGAGGAATCTCCCATCGGCGTCTATGTTAATTTTGATGGCCTTTTGGGCGCCCTCGGCTACCTTTTCTCTGAAGTGGAAGAGGACTGCGAAGAGGATACCAAGGTACGCCGGGACGAAGTAAGTCTCGTAGAGCGGGTTGATTTCCGCGAGAACCGTTTTTAAGAAGTACCCATCGAAACTTATTGGAAGCCACGAGGATAGCGCGACGATAACTCCCGAAATCGCTGAGCTGTAGTAATCGTACGGATAAACCATGGCAATCACTAAAAGGTTTTAACCTTCGAGAAAAATAAACTTTTCGAGGGAAGGTCATGAAGCTAAGGGTAATCCACGAGAACCACGCGGGATTCAAAAGGAACCTCTCGGGCGCACACGGCTTCTAGACTCTAGTTGAACACGGTGGAATTAAAGTCCTAGTTGATACTAGAACCGACGGAGAGGTGCTCCTCCGCAACATAGAGGCACTGGAAATAAGGCCGGAAGAGATTGACTACCTTTTTATCACCCACGGCCACTACAACCACACTGGCGAGCTTAAAGTGTTCTTTGAGGCTAGAGGGAAGCGGATAATGGTCATAGCTCACCCTGGAATATTCCTGAGGAGGATAGCACTGAATCCACACCGGAGGAAGACTAGGAATTCCATTCACTCGAGAGGAACTGGAAGAACCCGGGGCGGAGTTCATCCTCAGTGAGAAGCCATTTGAGTTCGCGCCAGGGTTTATGAGCTCCGGCGAAATCGAGAGAAGAACCTGGGACCGAGCAGTCGGTTATCTCGAAGAGAACGGTGAGCTCCTCAGAGATCCGGTCATAGACGACATCGCTCTAATCGTTGACCTCGGCGATTCCATAGCGGTTATCATCGGTTGCGGACACTCAAGCGTTCTCAACATAGCCTGGCACGCCGAAGACGTTTTGGGGAAGCCCGTTAAAGCGCTAATCGGAGGTCTGCATCTCAGCGGTGCAAGCAAAGAGCTCCTTAATGACGTGGTTGAGAAAATTGACGCCGAAAAGCTCTACGCGGGCCATTGCACGGGCATAGACTCCTACGCTTATCTTAAGACGAGACTTGGGGATAGAATAGAGCCCCTCTACGTGGGCAAAACGGTAGAACTCTAGCGAACCTTTAAATACCCAGCTGAAAAGCTAACCATCGCGAGAGAAAGGAGAGGTGAGAGAGATGAAGAACCCATTCGAGAAGATGCCAACCGTCCTTACCGCTGACGAGCTCATCGATAAGGCCTTCCGAAGGGCTGAAAAAGCCGCCTCGGCATTCACTCCCAAGGGCAACAGGGTGATCAAGGCAAGGCAGAGGGAGGAGCTCAGGGTTAGAACGGTCTCCAATGTCGTGAGGGACAACCTAAGAAAGATACTCGACAGAACGCCAGGCGTTTCGACGCTTCCGAAGTTCTACCAGGACCTGGTTGACATACTCGTCGACCGGGACCAGTTCCACCGCTCGCTGGCCCACGTCAACTGGGCAACAAAGACGATAAGGAACCTTGAGCAGAGATATGTTGAGAAGATACGATACTCCAGAGACCCCGACGAAATAGCCAAGCTGAGAAGGCAGTTCTACGGAAGAGTTGCAGACGTTATTAAGGAGATAGGAGACGACCTTAAGTACCTCAACCAGGCGAGGAACGTCCTCAAAGATTTGCCGGTCGTTGATCTGGAGCTTCCCACAGTGGTCATAGCGGGCCACCCAAACGTTGGCAAGAGCACCCTGCTGAGGACCTTGACCAACGCGAAGCCTGAAGTTGCCAGCTACCCGTTCACCACGAAGGGCATCAACGTAGGCCAGTTCGAGGAGCACTACCTCAAGTACCAGGTCATTGATACCCCGGGACTGCTCGACAGGCCGCTTAGCGAGAGGAACGAAATCGAGAGGCAGGCAATTCTCGCTTTGAAGCACCTTGGGAGAGTGATAGTCTATATCTTCGATCCGTCGGAGTACTGCGGCTTCCCCATTGAGGAGCAGATGCACCTCTTCGAGGAAATTTACGAAGAGTTCAGGGACTTCCCGTTCATAGTCGTCCTCAACAAGGTGGACATCGCCGACGAGGAGAAGATTAGAGTGGTCGAGGAGTTCGTTAAGAGTAAAGGCCTTGAGCCGCTGAGGATTTCGGCGCTGAACAGCGAGGGGCTGGAAGAATTAAAGCGGCGCGTCATAGAGCTGGTACAGCCAATGGTCGAGGAGCAGGCGCGGAAAATAATGGAGAAGGAGATAAGGAAGTTCAGGGAAGAAGAATTCTAGCTCTCTTCTCCCATCTTCTCAACCTTGACGCCGCAGTAGGGGCAGAACTCCAGATAGAGCTGTCTCATGGCACCACAGTTCTCGCACTTTTCCTTCAGCCTTGCCCCGCAGTTGGGGCAGTAGAGGTAGTCATCCTTAACCGAAAATCCACAGCGATAGCACCTGTTTTGTCCTGTCCTGCGTCTGTAAACCCTCTCAGGCTTGAGGTACTCTTTCCTCAGGTAGTAGAGCGCCGCAGCTGAAGCCCCTGCCCCGAACAGACTCAGCCCTATCATCTGGATCGTGCTCCATATCGCTGAGAGGATTAGGTAGATAAGCAGCAGCGAAGAGTAGGCTATCAGAGAAGTTGTGTAGATGTTCCTACGCTTTCTGAAGAGCAGGAACGAGACTATGAAAATCGGCAGAGCGAAGAGGAGCTTTAGCGCCAGAACTTTGAGCCTGTAAATCTGATACTCCCTATTGTACTCATCCCAGGTTTTTGCACTCAGCTCACCTATACGCGCGTTAAGCTCCACTAGCTGCTGGTGAACATCTTCATAAGCTCCTTTAGCTGCCAGATACCTCGCGTATGTCCTTTTGTAGTTCTCCTTTGCCTGAAGGTATTCCTGCTTCAGCTCCTCCGTGGCGTTGCCGCTCTCAATTGTCGGGCGGTACTCCTCACGCTTGAAGAGGTAAACCCTCTCCGCCTCAGTCAGGTTGTTCTCGGCCGCTTGATACGTTTTGAATAGCTCCCGTTCTAGGGAAATTAGCCTGCTCCGATTGTCGAGGAGCTCGTCTATTCCGTACTTGGTCTGGTAATCAGAATAGTCTGGCTCTGCAGGGATGCGTTCAAGCTCGCGAAGAAAGTTGATGCTCGCCAGAAGGAGAAACAAAACGAAAAGAGTCGCAAGTACTTTCTCGGCTCGGGAATATTCATCTTCCATAGGACACCATCATTGCAAATTGGTCGCCAAACTATATACAGGTTTGGAGCCCCATGAAACTTTGGCACAAAGACATCAGAACCGGGCATCTAAAGGAAAGCTAAAAGGACACATCCAAAGGAAGAAGAGAAATCAGGCGTTCCCCTCCGTGATGAGGACGGCGTTAACGACGCCGTGCTGGCCGGGCCTGCTGGTGACAATGGCCCTGCCGATCTCAGTCTCGATAATGGCACCCTTGGTGATGATGTTCCTCCTGACGTACTGCCTGTTGGCCGGGTTCTCGACGACGTTGAGTATCTTGACCTTCTTGCCCTTGCCGCCGTCGAAAACGTTCGCGTAGAGGGCCTCTATAAGACGAACCTTCCTGTTGCCACCGTAGGTCCTTATGATCTTCTTCTTTTCCTTCTTCTCGGCGACCCTGGTGAAAGCGGGCTCCCTACCGAGCTCCCTCTTCCTTTTCTTCCTCGCGAGGATAATCCTTCCGCCCGAAGGCTTCTTGAGTGACCTTCCCTGCCAGATAGCCATTTATCTCACCTCATGAGCTTAATCTTCAACCTATCGCCACTTTGGGCGGTGCATTTATAAGCTTTTCTGGAAGGGTTTTTAAATTCTTTACCCACTTACTCTTCCAGGTGGTGGTATGGGAGCGATAGATGCCTTCTCAAGGACATTCAGCATAGTACTCGCCAACAAAAAGCTTTACCTATTCGTCCTGATAATGACGCTCATCCTCGCGCCACTGTCAGTCTACGTTATTCCCCAAGATTTTGAATACACCTACAACCAGACATCAATCCAGAGGGGCGACGTGATAGTAGTGGAGTATGGAACACCAATAGCAGAAGACGAGGCAGAGGTTATGGTCAAGCTCCTCGCTGGCCTAGCGGTTTATTTCCTTGTGAGCGTCCTTCTCAGTTCGGCATTTCAATACGGAACAACAAAGGGAGTCCTCCAATACCTAAAGGGCGAAGACTACAGCTTAGAAGAACTTCTTAAGGACGGGTTCAAACACTTCCCCGGAGTGCTGGCAATCAACATAGTGTTCGGTCTGATCGTGGCTGTTTTCATCGTGATAGCCATCATCCCCATAGGCGTTGGCGCCCTGATAGGACTTCCAGTGGGTTGGATTTTGATTTTCCTGGGGGTGTTGCTGTTCTTCGCAGTCCTGGCCTTCTCGATAGGACTCACATCCCTACCAGTTCCCCTCTACGTAGAAAGAAAAAACCTAGGCGCAGCCTTCGAAGCTTTTGGCCTGGTCTTCAGAAACGTCTTCTCAACAATCGGATTCGGGGTACTGATGACCATCGCAGTGATGGGTATTGTCATCATAGCGAGCCCGCTGGCCTTCATAATCCAGCTCACAGTTCCAGAGAACATAACCCCCTACGTCTCGGCATTCGTGCAGGCCCCGCTGGATGCCCTCATGTACCTCTTCCTCTGGACTGGAGGGGTGGCCTTCTACAAGGAGCTCCAGAGAATGGAGGATATAAAAAAGGTGGACGCAGAGCTGGAAGACCTTGGTCTTGAGCTCTAATGTGTTCGCAGACTTCATTCAAACTTCTTCTCTTTTGCGGCTTTAACAAGCCCCCTGAAAACCGGCGCTGGGTTCATGGGCCTAGATTTGAACTCCGGATGGAACTGAGTGGCTATGAAGTAGCGCTTTTCTGGAAGCTCGAGTATCTCCATCCTCCTCCTATCGTCGCCAGCGATTCCACTGAAAACCATGCCAGCATCCTCAAAGCGCTCGATGTAGTCCGGGTTGACCTCCCAGCGGTGCCTGTGGCGCTCGTAGATGAGTTCCTTACCATAGAGTTCCCTTGCAAGGGTGTTCGGCTTTATCTTGACCGGATAAGTCCCAAGGCGCATGGTTCCGCCGAGCTTGTCGAGGCCCCTCTGCTCGGGCATCAAGTCGACAACAGGATAAGGCGTCTCTGGGTCTATCTCCGTCGAATGAGCTCCCTTAAGACCGAGAACATTCCTCGCAAATTCAACGACAGTCAGCTGGAAACCGAAACATATGCCAAGGAAGGGTATGTCTTTCTCCCTCGCGTACCTTATCGCCATCATCTTGCCCTCAGTTCCCCTCGCCCCAAAGCCGCCAGGGACGATTATTCCATCCACGCCTTCGAGGGGCTTAATCCCGTGCTTCTCAACGTCTTCTGCCTCTACCCAGCGGATCTTGACCTTGATGCCGTTGGCCACGCTGGAGTGCTTCAGAGCTTCCTTTATGCTGAGATACGAGTCGGAGAGCTTGACGTATTTGCCAACGATGGCTATCTCGACGGTGTCAGTGAGGGACTTATACCTCTCCACCATCTCGCGCCAAGCATCTAGCTCGGGCTCCCTCTCAGAAAGACCGAGCCTCTTGGTGATGTATCTCGCAAGGCCCTCCTTCTCGAGCATCAGCGGAACCTCGTAGGTGTCCTCGACGTCGTAGGCGCTTATAACTGCCTCCGGCGGAACGTTGGTGAAGAGGCTTATCTTCCTCCTCGCGTCCTCTTCCAGCGGATCCTCAGAGCGCGCAACGATGGTATCTGGCTGAATACCAAGGCTTCTCAGCTCTTTGACGCTGTGCTGGGTCGGCTTCGTCTTCTGCTCGCCCACGACCCTGAGCTTGGGAACGTAGGTGACGTGGACGAAGGCAACGTTCTCTCTTCCTTCTTCAAGCTGCATCTGCCTGGCTGCCTCAAGGAATGGCATGCTTTCTATGTCTCCAACGGTTCCACCGATTTCAACTACTACAACGTCGTAGTCCCGGGCAATGCGCCTTATGCGCTCCTTTATCTCGTTGGTGATATGAGGTATGACCTGAACCGTCGCGCCGAGGTATTCACCCTCTCTCTCCTTCTCGATGACGGCCGAGTAAACCTTGCCGGTGGTTATGTTGTGGTCAAAGGTCAGGCTGGTGTCGAGGAATCGCTCGTAGTTGCCGAGGTCGAGGTCAACTTCACCGCCATCGTCGAGGACAAAAACCTCTCCGTGCTGGTAGGGGTTCATGGTTCCAGCGTCGTAGTTGATGTAAGGGTCTATCTTGATGTTGGTGGTTCTAAATCCGCGCGCCTTCATGAGCATTCCAAGGGAGGCGCTGGTTATACCCTTCCCGAGACCGCTAACGACACCACCCGTGACAAATATGAACTTGGCCATGGCAAAACCTCCACAAGTTATGTCGTTGGTTGATTGACGAGTGCTTAAAAGCTTTGTTTAGAAAAGGATAAAAGGCCCCGAGACTAACTCATAAACCCCACCGAAAAAGCTTGAAAAACCCCTAGAAGCCTCTGATTTTGTAAAGAACAAATACCATCAAGAAGGCATGAGCAGGAAATAAAGGACGGATTGCATTATTCAGTGTATTCAACGCCGTTTTTTCCTTCCTCTTCAGTCAGCTCCCGTATCTCATAAACATTGAGCGGAACCTTCTTGAGGGCCTTGCCGATAACGGCCTTCGCTATCCTCTCAGCGTGCTCAATCGTCTGGGCGTTGTAGACCTTTATCGTGAGGTACATCCCGACGAGGCCAACGCTCCCAATCACAAAGGCGCTCTCGAAGTGCGCCCCACAGACTGGGCACTGAGAATAACCAATCTCAACCCTAACAAAATCGAGCTTCTCCTTGTTGAGGGCCTTGGCGACCTTTGATACCGCCACGTTTATCGCATCCTCGCTCGTCTCAACGTCCCTGACTATGATAGGTGCCTCCAAAACAACTACGTAGTCTCCCATTGCTCCCACCTCTCAACCAAAAGCAAACAGTCTGTCATTTTCCCCCTTGAAGACTCCAAGCCTCACCCCAGCGTCGATAAAGCCATGTGCGTAGTTGAGGGCGGCAAAAGCCGTCACGTAGTCGCCTTTCTCGTAGTAGTATTTAGCGTCCTCAAAATAGCTCTTCGCCATAGTCAAAAAGTCGTCCGCAACGCTCCTCAGGAGGCTCTTCTGGTGGACGGCTATTTCAAGCGTCCTAAGGGCCTCCTCGGTGATTCTAAAATACCTCCGGAGCTTTTCCTCGGTTATCTCTCGCTCCACCGGTCTCGCCTCACGGTTGGTAAGGGAGGAATCTTATAAACCTTATCCCATCAGCCTTGCCTTCGGCAAGCGCTGGCGGAAAGTTTTTACTGCTCATACAACATAAAATCAGAACAGCGTGCAACTCTAATACGGCACTCCTCAACGAGTTTATCAATATAAACGGCAAGTTGTAGGGTTTCATTTTTATTTTGACATCCTTCGGGCGCCGTATTGACTGCAATAGTCTTTGATTGTAGAAACTACTTCTAAGAATTAGCAATTCCAAAAGCGACATACTAACTTTGATGAAACTCTACGGGACTATCATCCCTCGCGTCGAGCTTTGCTCGACGTCGCGCAGGCGAACAAGCTTTTAGAAAAAGCTTGACCAAAGAGTGCCCTTCTTCACAATTGCCCGAGAACAGTCGTGCACTACCAAGGGCTTTTCTAACTAGAGTTTGTTCGAAGATGAGCGGGTAAAAAGGTTTCACATCTTATTTCAGCGCCCAAAGGGCGCTTTTTGAAAGTGAAACCCTGAAAAAGGAGCTAGTGAAACGCAAACTCTAACTAAAACTCGAAAACTTTTAGAGAAGCACACAATCTTCCGCCAGCGCTTTGCGAAGCAAAGGGTTGTTATGGTGGGCCCGCGGGGATTCGAACCCCGGACCTCCACCTTGTCAGGGTGGCGTCATAACCAGTCTAGACCACGGGCCCAACCCAAGGATGGTGGACCGGCCGGGATTTGAACCCGGGGCCTCCGCCTTGCCAAGGCGCGCTCGTACCAGGCTGAGCTACCGGCCCACTTCCCACCGACGCCGTAATCACCTACCAAGGTGGATTTATAAATTTTTTGGTCTTTTCAGATGAGCATCGAAAAGCTAATATGGGGGCTTGGCGGGATTAATGATGGTGATAGCATGAGCCCAGTTGAAGAAGCCCTCAAGATTAAGGAGGAGATAATCGCGTGGAGAAGAGACTTCCACATGTACCCAGAGCTCAAGTACGAGGAGAAGAGAACCTCCAAGATAGTTAAGGAGCACCTGCGCGAGTGGGGCTACAAGATAAAGCGCGTCGGCACTGGCATCATAGCAGACATAGGGGTGGGTGAAAGAACGATAGCCCTCCGCGCGGATATGGACGCTCTGCCGGTCCAGGAAGAGAACAACATTCCCTACAAGTCGAAGATTCCAGGCAAGATGCACGCTTGCGGACACGATGCACATACCGCCATGCTCCTCGGAGCGGCCAAGATAATAGCCGAGCACAGTGAAGAGCTCAATGGAAGGGTCAGGCTCATCTTCCAGCCGGCTGAGGAAGGCGGAAACGGAGCATTGAAGATGATCGAAGGCGGAGCTCTGGAGGGAGTAGATGCAATCTTCGGCTTCCATGTCTGGATGGACCTGCCGAGCGGAGTTATAGGAATACGCGATGGCCCATTCCTGGCTGGAGCTGGAATATTCAATGCCCTGATTAAGGGCAGGGGCGGTCACGGTGCCTCGCCTCACGAGACTATCGACCCAATTCCAATAGCTGCGGAAACCATACTGGCCCTCCAGACCATAGGGAGCAGGAACATTGACCCAATAGAGAGTGGCGTCATCAGCGTTACCTCCATCTGCGGCGGGACGGCATTCAACGTGATTCCCGAGGAGGTCAAGCTTAAAGGAACGATAAGGTTCTTCAAGCCAGGGGTGGGCGAGCTAATAGTGAGGAGAATGAAGGAGATATTTGAGGGTGTAACGAAGGCCCACGGCGCTTCATACGAGCTCGACATTGAGGAGCTAACGCCGCCGACGGTGAACGATAAGAGAATGGCAGACTTCGCGAGGAAAGTGGCAGATAAATACGGCCTTATGTGGGGCAAGGTCAAGCCGACGATGGGCGCAGAGGACTTCTCCTTCTATCTCCAGAAGGTTCCCGGGGTGTTTTTGGCCCTTGGCATAAGGAACGAGGAGAAGGGAATCGTCCATCCCCACCACCATCCCAAGTTCGACGTCGATGAAGAAGTTCTGCACCTCGGAACTGCAATGGAGGTCGCTCTGGCTTTTGAGTTCTTAAGGGAATGATCCATTTCCTTACCCTATTGGATATGCCTGCCGAGTATTATGTTTTCGCCAAGGACACTGGGCTTGAGTTCCCTCAAAAGGGTTTCGTCAACGACGGTGCGAACCTTTTTGAATCCGATCTCCTTTGCCCGTCCTGGGGTAAGGGGAAGGTCTTCCCGCTTGCCCCACAGGAACAGCGTGCCCCCATCGCCAGAGGGCAATTCCCTGAGCACGTAGTAGAACTCACCGAGCATTCCGCTCTCGAAATGTATAACGCCGTCCACACCGGCTATCCTGTCCCTGAAGGAAACGAACCAGTAGTGGCACGAGCTCTGGAATCTCCCCGCGACCATTTCGAGGGCCTTTACGTCGTCCCAGGAGAACTCGAATGTTTCAGGATCTTTTGGAGGTTCAGGAAACTTTGAAGTATCGAACTCGGCGATGCCGGCCCTATAGACGACCTCTGAAACGCCTATTTTCTTGTAGAATCCGACAGCGCTTGGATCGGGAGTTGCGGTGAAAAGTCTGCATCCCTCTCAGAGCAAGTTCCTCCAAGAACTCCACTATTGCCCGTCCAACTCCACGTCCCCGAATTCCCTGTGAACTTCGATAACATTGAGGTGTGCTATTTTGATAATCTCTCCATGCACGGGTTCTTCGCTTATCAGAAGTTCGGCCTCGCTAACGATCCTCCCATCTACTTCAGCCGCCACTGCAATCTGCCCCTCAAGAAGGAGATTGTTTATGTGAACCACACAGCTCTCGATGCTCACCCAGGGGCTGCCGGAGAGATAGCGCTCCCTTACGCTCAGCTCCTTATAGTGAGCCTCCTCAACCCTCCCGTCTTCTCGTTTAAGCCACCGCTCAATTCCGGATCGGTGGACACCAACTATTCCAGCCACGTCTTCAAGCGTCGCAATCCGCACGTTCAGGGTCGAGACCATAGCCATAAGCTCCCCTCTATTCCTTCGCGAGGTACCCGAACTTCCGGAGGATATGTACTATTCCCTCCGCCCCTCCCTCGCCGTAAGTCGCCCGCGTCACGTAGTCGGCTTCAGCTTTCAGTGTCTCCGGGGCCTGTCCAACAGCCACGCGGTAGCCAACAACGCGGAAGGCATCGAGGTCGTTCTCACCGTCGCCAACGTGAGCAACCTCTTTCGGGCTTATGCCGAGAATCTCGCAGGCCTTCTCTATGCCCGTCCCCTTGTTTATCCAGGGCTTTTTGATGTGTATGGCAAAGCCGGAGTCAACAGCTATCAAGTTGAGTCCCAGCTCTTCTATGAGCTCTCTAACTTTCTCGACGGGAATTGTGCGCATTACCACGAGACCCGCCTTTCTTTCAGGCATTGAGAAGCTGAGAACGGCCTCGGGATAGCGCCTTTTTATCTCGCTCCAGAGGATCCACTCCTCGTCCATCGTTGTGAGGTATATCCTCTTTCTCAAACGGCCGTCCTTTACTGAGAGGGCACCGCCATCCTCGGCCACGACTGGTCCAGTGGTTCCTATCATTATTGCCATCGCCTCAGCGAATGGTATAGAATTGCCCGTGACGAGCATGACAGGAACACCGAGGCTCTCAGCGAGCCTTATGGCCTTTAGAGCATCCTCGTGGAGCCGCCTGTCGGGATAGGTTATCGTGCCGTCTATGTCGAGAGATATAGCTTTAATCATTCTCTTCACCCTAAGGCCACTCAACGGCCACAGATAAAAGGGTTTCTTCCCATTCTCGTGGTGGCTAATGATCTTTCATTATCTCCCTCAGGACACTCGTGGCGTAAACCCCCTTGGGCAGGAAAAAGCGGAAGCACATTCCTACGCCTGAGACATAGCCGTAGGTTAGGCCGAGGGGCCTTATGAGAAGTTCTCTCCTGCCACCGGGCTCGGCCATGGGTTTTGGGAGCCTTTTGAAGTCGTCCAGTGTTATACCCTCGGCATCGAGCAGCTCTTCCTCAAGTCTTCCAGGAATACCCCTGGCGCGCCTCATGGCGAAGCCGAAGAGAGGGCCCGAGACCATCGCCTGACCCTTGTGGATTTTCTCATTGACGAACCCGATGTTAGTCTCAGTCACGCGGTAGGTTCTATCGCGGTAAGGTACTCCTCCCTTGACCTGGATGACGATATCACCCACAAGGGCCTCGTTAAGCGGCAGGCCCTCCTCGATGCGGCGCGAGATGTAGAGGTTGAAGAGGTAAGACTGATAGGCGTGGATGAAGATGCGCATTATGGGCAACGGAAGCGAGAGAAATGCCTTTCTCCAGCTGCCGGTCTCTCGGTACCTGTACAGCATCGCCCGCTCATAGCGGAGAAACTTTGGGAACTCCTCCAGAGCCCTGTTAACGTCCCCCGTTTCCCAGAAGGTTTTCCTCGCCTCGTCCCCCTCCATGTTTCCCCCATGGGCCCCCAGGAAAAGCCTCGCAGCGCCCCCAAAGTCGCCCTTCATGAGGAGCTTCCCAATCAGGTGGTTCGTAACGCGCCTCTCGCCGAAGCGCTGGTAGCCGAAGTAGTTGGGGAAACCGCCCTTAGACCGAAGCTCCCTCACTATCTCCTTCGTCCTCTCAAAGGCGCCCCCATCCACATCCCTGACGGTTATCTTGAAGCGGTTGCCGAGCAAATGGCCGAGCTTTAAAGGTTTTCCGTAGCCGATGAACTTTAACTCTACATCCCTGATTTGAACGGCCTCAACCTTTTCCTTGGCCTCCCCCGGCACGCTGATGTACTGGTAGGTTACCGCGTGCCTGTCCTTTGTCCCGGCGAAACCTATCTCCCTATGAGAAATCCCCGCGCGCTTGGCTATCTCCTTTATGGCTGCCATGGTATCCCAGTTTCGCTTCTTGAGGAGTAAGATAGCATGCTTTTTTCCCTCGAAGATGCTCGGCAGAGGCTCCTCCCTAACGATAAATTCCCCGGGCTCAACTTTAATTCTCCCGCCTATGCCGGGCTTTTCGCTCAAATACTTAAACTGGGAGAAGAACTCGCGGTAGTCCATCTCTCACACCAGCTTCAGACGTCCAGTAACCTTGTCCACGAGCTCCTCTGGGGCAGGGCCGACCGCGAGACATGTTATCGTTCCGGGCGCTATCTCGGTCAGGCCCGCGTCGCGTATGAGGGCCGTTGGAATACCGAGCTTCTCTGCGTGGGCCTTCAGCTCGAAGAGCTCCCTCTCGTTTTCTGCTTTAACAACGACTTTCTTTTGTCCCTCATGGAACCAGTTTTTGAACCACTCTGGCTTCTCTTTTTGCGCCTTTATCGCCGCGGTTACGGCTCCATGTGCCACCTGGACGGCCAACTTGCCTTTACTAATCTTCAAATCATTCCTTATGACCATGACCTGCTTGTACCTGAACATCTCCCCTCCCGTGAAGAGTGAAAAAGGGGGGTTTATAAATTTAAGGAGAGGAAAAAAGCTCAAAGCTCGACTATCTCGGAGCTTTTCTGCTCTTCTTCAGCTTTCTTGGGAAGTCCACCTGGGCGCCTGTGCTTCTTTCTCTCAAGCTTCTCCCTGAGCTTCTCGGATTCACTCCAGTACCTGTATGTCAGACCCGCGAAGACAGCAGTCAGGATTATGAAGACGATTCCAACGCCTTTCCATATGTTGGTTGTTGGGTTGTACCTCGCGGCGATGGCCTCTATCTTTTCGGCGACTGGAGCAGGATCGCTCATGTTGGCGAGGACCTGGTCGATGTACTTCGGAAGTTCCTCGGAGCTTGGATAAACTGAGACCTCCTTAACGATAACTTTCGGCGGGATGCTGTTTATAGTGACGAGGTTTCCGAACTCGGTTCTGTGCTCCCCGCCGAGCGGGTCTGCATAAAGGAGGACTACCTTTATGCTGGTGAGGTTCTCCTTGAGGACTTTGAGATCCACCTGAACCGTCTTGGTCTCTCCCGCCTTTATGGTTCCAACATTAACCTCAGTTGGGCCATCGACGCTGCTGGGCAGGCTGAGGACGAGCGTGGCATTCTGGATGAATTCATAGTCCGGGTTCCCATCGGTAGCTTTAAGGGTGAACTTGACGCTGACTGTGTCGCCAACGTTGCCGTGACGTAGTTGCCCCAGGTTCCGTTGTAGGCCATCCCATTAACCTCTATCTTGGGGATTCCATACACTTTAATGCCGGTGAGAACAGGGGAATAAATGGTTTTCTCCTCATTGGTTTCAATACTTGTGTCGTCGTAGAATGTCACAACAGCCTTTCCAATTTCAAACTCACCCACCTTTGTCGGCTTAAGGACGTAGATGAGGGCAGGCATGTTGGTGAAGGCCGGGAACGTCTTGAGGCTCCAGGTCTTCGTCATGCTGATCAGCTCGAAGTCGTTTGGTATTGGAGCCGCAACACTGACATCGTAAGCATCGCCCCTGCCGAGGTTCTCGACATTTATGACAACCACGAGCTCATCGCCAAGAAGCATCTCCTTGGGGCTCGCGTCTATTTTGACCAAGAGATTTGCAGGACGGAGTATAGGGATGACGTGGGCCCCAGCAGGACCGTAAACCCTGATGATGGCCCTCTTATACTCGGGCTCAACGCTCTGAACAGAAAGTTTGATGGGTGCGTTGGGGACGTTCTTGGGCTCATCGTCGTTAACCCTAAGGATTATTGATCCAAGGCTCTTGTCGTCCTTGAAGACCTCGACTTTGGCAACGTCCGGAATCGTTGAGACAAGCTTGACGTAGTAGGTAACATTGTCAACGGTTATCGGGAGCTTCTCGTTGACGTAAAGGAGGTCATTGTAAACGAGAACCGTCTCAACGGTTGTCGTTGGAGCGGTTTCTTCCTCGCCTTCCCTCACTATCTTGAAGTCGGTCGAGGCGACCTTGGGGACATAGATGTCAACTGTCGCCGGACCATCGCTTGTGGTGTTTAAGAGGTGAATGTAAACGTAATTGGAGTAGGAGTAAACATCACCAAGCTTATACCTAACGCTTCCACCAGAGCCCTCGGTTATCACGAGGGTCTGGGTCTCGCCGTACGGGAGAGTCACAAGGAAGGTAGCCTGTGTGTCCGAGGTCGAGGTGAGTTTAATGCTTATCTGTGGGAAGCCCTCGGGGAGGTTTATTGTGTCACCCACGTTGAGCTTCTGGCCAGAGAGTAACTTCTGGAGAGGGGACTGTATCTCGATGAGGGCGGTCTTGGTATCGGATCTGATCCAGGTCAGAGTAATGTTGAGGTACTGGTTGTCTGCCGCGGGATAAACAAACGACTCGCCTTGCCCCACAACGTAGAGCTTTGGACCATCCGGTCCGTTGACATGGAAGCTCAGCCTGCTCCAGTACATATCAACGTCGATGAACTGCACCTCAAAGGGGCCCAGAACTACCTTGTCTTTCAGTCCCAGGGAGACTCCTGTGATGCTCGCGTACTCGGGCACCGTCGCGGATTTTACTAAGTGCACCATTGGTGTCAGGGAGAGAAGCAGCAGAGTCAACAAGATTAAAGTGATAGCTTTTTTCATATTTCAAACCTCCAAAGAGTAGTCAACTAGTCACCAAAAGGAAAAGGTAGTATAAAGGCGTTACGGTGTGAGCCTTCTCCTGTCCCTCGGGAAGAGTATAACTTCCCTGATGTTATTCAGGTCAAGCATCTGCTTGATGAGCCTCTCGGCTCCAAGTCCGAAGCCTCCATGTGGTGGCATGCCGTAGCGGAAGGCCTTGAGGTAGAACTCGAAGCTCTCCGGGTTCAGTCCCTTCTCCCTTATCTGCTCGACGAGGACATCTACCCTGTGCTCCCTCTGGCCGCCCGAGGTTATCTCGACACCGCGGTATTCAAAGTCAAAGGCACGGCAGATCTCTGGCTTAGTATCATATTTCATTATGTAGAATGGCTTGGCCTCGCTTGGATAGCGGTAGAGGAAGTAGAGCGGCGCGTTCTCGTTCTCGAGCATGTACTTTCCGAGGAGCCTCTCACCTTCAGTGTCTATGTCCTCGCCCCAGGGAATTTCCTTGCCAAGATCCGCTAGGATTTCAAGGGCATCATCGTAGGTGACGCGCCTGAATGGAATCTTGACTTCCTCCAGCTCAAAGCCAAGGGTCTGGAGCTCCTTTTCGTTGTGCTCGCGGATGTAGTTGACGGTGTGAGCCACGAGCCTTTCGAGGAGCTCCATTACCTCCTCCTCGTTCTCGATGAATGCTATCTCGGCATCTATGCTCCAGGCCTCGTTGAGGTGCCTCGTTGTGTTGTGTTCCTCGGCTCTGAAAATCGGGGCAATTTCATAAACGCGGTCGAGGCCACTGGCCATCATTATCTGCTTGTAGAGCTGCGGGCTCTGGGCGAGGAAGGCGTCCTTCTCGAAGTACTTCATTGGGAAGAGCTCGGTGCCGCCCTCCGTTGCCGTGGCTATTATCTTTGGCGTGTGGATTTCTACAAAGCCCTCGCTGTGGAAGAAGTTCCTGACGGCATTGAAGAGGCTTGAGCGTATCTTGAATATCGCCATTACCTCCGGCCTTCTGACGTCCATAAAGCGGTTGTCAAGGCGAGTGTCCAGCTCTGCCTTGACTTTTCCCGTCGGGTCAAGTGGGAGCGGGCTCTGGGCCCTGCTCAGGACATCGAGCTTCTCGGGAAGGATTTCAAAGCCGAGTTTAGCCTTTGGCGTAAAGTTCACGATGCCTTCAACAGCTATTACGTCCTCACTGTTAAGCTTGGGTATGAGCCTGAATATCTCAGGGTCAACCTTCTTCTTGGGTGCGGTTATCTGGACTATACCTTCTCTGTCCCTTATCCAAAGGAACTTTATTCCACCGAGGTCCTTAACTTCCCAGACCCAGCCGGCAACTTTAACCCTCTGACCGTTTAACTCTTCGGTTATCTGACTCGAATAGTGCGTCCTGTACATCTCCACAACCTCCATAAGAAAAAAGAAGTCAGATGAAGTCCATTTTAACTTCCTCTCCAACTATCTGGGAGAGTATGCTCTCGAGCACCTCGGCCTTTTCTGGGAGCTTCTTTCTGTCCCTGCCGGGGACGAGGACCTTGTAGTAGGTTCCTCCTCCAGGCTTGTAGACGATATTAACACCGAAGACACTCGCTGGGTAGAGCAGGTCAGTGGCGAGCTTCTTGACGTCGTCGGTTCCCTTCACTTCAACGCTCTCGATGACCCTTATCCTCTTTCCGAGCTCTCTCATGAGGGCCTTGATGTTCTTGCCGCCCTTTCCAATGGTTATCGGTACGTCGCCCTCTCCGACCATAAGTATTATAAGGTCTCCAGCCTCGACGGCCCTCTTGAACTCCATATCAACGTCGCCAATAAGCTTGTAGAGGAGTCTCGCAACGGTAACGTCAAGCTCGGAGATAACCCCCCCTTGAAGTTTTTTCTCGTCAGCCGGGCACAGAATGTCGTCGGTCTTCAAACACACCTCACAGATTGGTGCCTTCATCTCCTCACCTCCCCTTACCTGAAGAATGACCTTGAAGGGCTAAACCTTAATTCCGAGGGTTGTTTAAAAACCTTATTATGGAAGAAAAGGCTAGAAGGGGGTTCAGATTTCTCCCTCTATCTCGCGCCTTATGCGCTCTATGAACTTCACGGTAAAGCGGTGCCGCTCTTCCGCCATATTTCTGGCGGTTTCGGTATACATGATGTCTTTCAGCTTGAGTATCTTCTCCTCAAAGTGTTCTAGTGATGCGTCTATATCCCTGCCGTGCTCGCCGGAATACATGAAGACCCTAGCAATGCCTATCGCACCCATTGCGTCGAGCTTGTCAGCATCACTCAGAATTTTAGCCTCCAAGGTTCTTGGTTTCGGATCGCGGGAGAAGCGGTGGGCTTCTATGGCATGGACAACGGCTTCAACCTTTTCCTCAGGATAGCCTAAGCTCCTCAGGTAGTGCCTCGCTATCCTCGCCCCCTCGGCAGCGTGATCCTCGACCTTTCCGGCGCTCTCGAGGGGCCTCGCAACGTCATGGAGGATGGCCGCCAGGGCCAGAATCTCTAAATCGGCACCTTCCTCTCTGCCTATGTGCATGCACAGGTTGAAAACGCGCTCTACGTGGCTGAAGCCATGCGTCCCTTCGCGTTCGAAGAAGTGCTCCGCAAACTCCCTCGTGCGTTCTATGAGCCTGGGGCTCTCTTCATCGGTTATGAACTTATCCAGCTTCATTCCACCACCTAAAGGGCCTCATTAACGATTGCCTTTAAAAGCCCAACGATTCTTTCATGAACCTCAGCGCTTATTCCATCAACGCTTTGAGAGCGGGTCTTTGAGACGCCATCTATGAGGCCTCCCTTAGCGAGCACTCCAATGATTTCGCGCTCGTTCCAGTTTTCCAAGAGATTCTTTCCTACCTCAAAGGAAGCCTGGGCCAGCAATCCGTAGGCGCCCCAGTTGGAGACGGCAGAAACTATAAGCTCGTCCGTCTCGACGGTGCTCACTATCCTTTCGCCATGAGAAACGTACTTTACAACCAATTCCCTGATTTTCCCCATACCTATCTCGTTGCCGCCGTCGCCTATGCCTATGGTCGGGATTCCCAGACTCCTAGCTTCAATGAATACTCCATCAAGTGGCTCTCTCTTTATCTCCATAGCGCTCATAGAATAGTATTTGCCATCAGCAGCTCTTCCTGAAGTTTCAACGCTGATTATAAGGGAGTAATCACTCGGCTCTGGAACTCTTGCGAAGGATACCCCGAATGGCTCAAGGACCATCTCGACTTCTGGATACGTTAAAATCTCAGCCTTTCCACCCAGCATCTCAACAGCCCTGTAAAGCGCCAGCGCTCCCGGCGGCCCATCAGTTTCAGCTAGCATCATGGGGGGAATCGGAAAGCCAGTAACGATGAGAACCCTCTCGATGTTATCTAAAAACAGCTTTGCAGAATTATGTAAAAAATTAAAGTTCTCCTTACGATATTCGAGGTAGACACTCAGGATGCCCCTGTCACCTATATCCGTATTTATTAGATGGGCTATCATCCCTCATTCCTCGACTTCGTAGACGACCACTCTAACCCTCTTACCCTTCAAGGCCTCCTTAAGCTTCCACCAGAGCTCCGTCGGTTCCTCTATCCTGTGCGTCAGCTCGTCGCCGTTCTCGAGCTGCACCTTCTTCTCGGCATACTTAACAAAAACACCTTCCGCGTTGAATATCTCCCTCATTTTTCACCACCCAGGACTTTTCTCAGCTCATAAAGGGTTCTTATCTCATAATCGGGCATATTGTATCCCCTATCCCCGTTGCGGTTTATCCACACTGCGGTCATGCCGATGTTTTTGGCACCGTAAACGTCCTGTGAGAGAGAATCCCCGACCATAACGGCCTCCTTGGGTTCGACACCAAGCTTTTCGAGGGCATGGAGAAAGATCTTGGGTTCAGGTTTTATTGTCCCAATGTCATCCCTGGTGACGACAACATCGAAGTACTCCAAAAGGCCGACGAGCTTAAGCTTAAGCCGCTGATAGGAAGGCCCACTCGTCACGACACCGAGCTTGTAGCCAGCCTCCCTCAGCCATTCGAGGGTAGGAACAGTGTCAGGATAAATCACGAGCTTGTGGAAATACCTCTCAAGAAGCTCTTCATATTTCAGACCAAGGTCAAAGAGCCTGAAGAAGAAGTTCCAGTCGTGCCAGTCGTATGTATCACGCCTACCGAGTACCTCCGCTAGGAAGCGCTCTCTCGCCTCGTCCTTGCTGATTCCCATCTTTTTGGAGAGTTTATCGTAGACCTGCGGGAGGAAGAGCATTACGAGGGGCTTCTCCGTCAGTATCGTCCCATCAATGTCGAACAGAACGGCCTCCATTTTACCACCTCTTAACGAGAAGTGCCAGTATCTCGACCTCGTTCTTTAGGCTCTCTTCCATGATGACACCCCAGATGATGTCCTTCTCTTGTAGTATCTCCTGGAAGCGCTCGAGTATCTCATGAGCATCCTTAAGGGGAAACTCCTTCCCGACGAGGATTCCAATCAGTCCCCTGGCCCAGAGGCCCCAGTGCCAGCTGAAGTCCACTCTGTTGAGGAGGCGCAGTATTCCAACGTTCCCTCCACGTATCATGTTGAAGAGGTCTGCATAGTCTATGTTAACCAGCATCTGGGTCTCAAGGTAGTAGTAGAGCTTGGAGAACATCTCGGCGATGTTCTCGGCAGCCCTGCTGAAGGCTAGTGATAGGGAATCGCTCTCTCTGAGGAAGTCCCAGAGGGAATCATAGAACACGGTCTCAAACGGCTCGGCCCATTCGGGCTTCTTTCCGGTAACCAGCTCCTTTCTTGGAGTCAGGACATAGGCAAGCTTTATGGTATCGCTCGGAGCACTCTCAACGATTATCTCCATGAGTTTGTGATTTACTTCCTTATCCTCGAATACAAGCCACAGGAAAGTGTTCTCTGGAAGGCTTGAGAAGAAGCTTCTGAGTCGTTCCTTATACTCCTCCGATCGGGGAAGAAGGTAGTAGGCAGGATTAACCGTTACCTTCACAATTCCATCGGCGCGTATGCTGTTTGTTATCCTCGCGCCCGTGTTCCCTATTCCAACAAAAACGTGGGTAAAAGACGGCATGGCGACCCCTTACTCAAGGGTCGCATGCTTCTTCTTCATATCCTTTTCGGTCTTCTGGAAGGTGGCCATGAGGAGGGCTATGACACCGTCGAGGAATATCATGGTGGAGTCCTCGAAGAGCGTGCCCATCGGCGCTATCCACTTGTACTTGGTAAGCATCTGGCGCGCTATGTAGTCAGTAGGTATGTCCGCCTTGGTCCTTCCAGGAATCTCAACGACGACATCCGAGAGCGTTCCAAGGGTCGAGTTGGCGTAGGAGGTTATGGCGACAACCTTTCCGCCCTGCTTCTTGGCTATCTCCGCAGCATCGACGATGCTCTTGGTCTCGCCTGAACCGCTGATGGCTATGAGCAGGTCCCCAGGTTCAAAGGCAGGCGTTATGGTCTCTCCAACGACGTAGACGTTGAAGTCGAGGTGCATGAGGCGCATTGCAAAGGCCTTGCCGACCAAACCGCTCCTTCCTGCACCGTAGATGAATATCTTGTTAGCCCCTATCATGGCATCGACGAAGCCCCTGACCTGCTCAAGCCTGATGCTCTCAGCAACTTGGTTGATGTGCTCGAGGATATCGGTCATGGCCTTCCTGATGGTCATCATGTACTCTCCCCAGAAGAGGTCGATTATCTTCCTAGTGACGTCCTCCGGGTCTTTCGCTTTGGTTATGGCTCCGCCAACTATGATTATCGTTGCACCGAGCTCTATGACCTTCGGGATGGTTTCGAGGTTCAAGCCACCAGCAACGGCAACTGGAACGCTGACGGCTTTGACGACCTTCTCAAGGTCCTCCAACGGACTCTTGCCTTGGACCTGCTCGTCTATTCCTGTGTGGACGAGTATGTAGTGAACACCCATCTTCTCGAGTTCCTTGGCACGTTTGACCTTGTCCTTCACGCCAATTAAATCAACCATGATCCTGATTCCATATCTTCTGGCCACCTCAACTGCGTCTTTGATGGTCTTATCATCAGCAACGCCGAGGATAGAAACGACGTCGGCACCGTGCCTTGCTGCCATCTCTACCTCCAAGGCTCCGGTGTCCATTGTTTTTAAATCGGCGACAATTTTCCTGTCTGGGAAGCGTCTCTTGAGAAGCTCCACTGCCCTCATGCCCTCCTTCTTGATGAGGGGAGTTCCAACCTCAAGCCAGTGAGCGCCACCTCTAGCGGCCTTCTCAGCGATAGAAATTGCCTGTTCAATGTCGGTTAAGTCTAAAGCAACCTGAAGTATCATCTCCTCGCCTCCAAGGAGTTTTCGGTTTAACCTCATCAGGCTACTTTTTAAACTTTGGCGTTGAAATTTGACATAATTTTGTCGAAGGGCTTCACCAAGATTTAAAAAGAAGAGGACTAATTTTCGACGGGTGGAATCATGGTTACGTTCATCCCTTTCGGCGAGAAGCCCAACCGCGACGGCGTTCTCTACGTTCTGCAGCTGCTCAGACGGAACAAGCTAATAGAGGACTACATTATAGTCGAATCGAGCAGGGTTGAGCTTTTAGCGGAGCGCATTCCTCAAGACCGGGCCTACATCGTCGGTGAGCACCTAGCAACCTACGGCATAGTGGAAAAGCTCAGGCCAAACTCGCTCCTCAGCATAGACGGCCACACAGACTTGATGCACGACTACCTCGACCACGGCTCCTGGCTCGCTTACACCCTCGAGGAACGCCTAGTTAACAGGACCGTCGTCCTCGCACCAGTCCTCATGATCCCGACCACCGAGAGAACTCAACTCTGGACAAGGCGCGTGAAGATTTTCCCCGCACTGCTCAGGAGCAGGAAGGTGCGCGGAAAGTGGAAGGCCTACAAAAACCTCCAGACGAATTCCCTCGACGAGATACTGGATGAGACTAAGAAATATCTCGGCGATGAGATTTACCTGACCATTGACATGGACGTCCTGAAGCCGGAGTACAAGATAGCCCGCTTCCAACACGGGGAACTGAGCCTCGAGGAACTCTTAGAAATCCTTGAGGAGGTAAAGAAAAACTTTAAGATAAGGGCCTTTGACATGGCCGAAGTTTCTGATAGAATTAGACGCTCCCGCCTAGGAAAGAAGGCCTTCGTGGAGGTCTTCCAGCTCCTGATGGGGTGAAGAGGATGGCACTGAAGGGTCCTACAGAAGAAGAGATAAGAACGGTCCTCATGCCCCTCATGCTTTCGGGAGCCAAGATGCTCGACAAGCACTGTCCCAGGTGCGGCTCGCCCCTCTTTGAGAAGGACGGCAGGGTGTTCTGTCCAATCTGCGAGCACAGGGCCAGGCAGAGGAAGGCCAAGATGAAGGGAATTGCGGAACGGTTAATGGAGAAGCTAACCGAACTTGCAAACTCGCTTCCCGAGGATTTAACCGAGCTCGAGAAACACTTAAGTGTCATGGAAAAAATAATAGGACTGCTGGAGAGATACAAAAAGCTGGAGGGAGGAGAATGAAGAACGTCAGGGTCATGAAGGCTCTGGAGGAAGGCCCAAAGACCATCGAGGAGATAGTCGAGGCAACTAAACTTCCAAAGATGGAAGTCAGGCGCTACCTGCTCCGCTTTTTGGAGCAGGGAAAGGTCGAAAGCTATCAAAAGAACGGAAAGCTCTTCTGGAAGATTAAGGAGAAAGACGAAAAAGAGGAAGAGTTCAAGTACGTTTGAACCTCTGATTTTTCATATTAGAAGTGGAGTCTGAGTAATTGGTTTTTACCCCTTATTTTTGACCCATAATGTTGCAATTTTAACAATTAGAAATTCAAATAGTTTTTTAAGTGTATGGATAGTATTTATAACGGTGATGTCCCGTGGAAAGTGAGTTAGGTAGAACTGTTCCCATTACGTGTCGAGGATGAAGGTTGGAGGAAGAGACGTCACTGTTGAGGACTTCAGGAGAATGTGCTTTGATAGGTTGATAATACTGGATGGCGAAGGGCGTAACTCTAACTGCAGTGGTTTTAGGTATTCCAATGGGTACGACAACGGAAGAGAGTTAGCGAAATGAGCCGTTCCCTGAGTATTGACATGCCGCTTTGCATAACAATTCCGTTTAGTCGTCCCGATGGCAGGCAGAGGGATCAGACCCAGGCATCTTTTTCAAATGTCCCGGACTCATGAAGCCGACAACAACATAATTGGGGAAGCGAGCAACTGTGCGTACTGCAAGAGTACTCAAGGATGAGGGGAGAACAATCACTTCAAAGAGAAGGTCGGTTGTGACGAGAATCCCACTCAAGAAACAGAACAGAAGTGCATCAACCGCGCCTGTGACTACTATAGGGCCATCCTTGAAGTAAACCCCAGTGCATTCTCAACCAGAGCATACTACTTTGGCACAGATCCAAGAGTCGTTGACAAGGTGAGAGCAAAGTGTCCAGGATGGTAATTTTGTAGTCTGTTATTTTTTGATAACAATGGGGTGATAATTATGAAACGGATTGCTATTTTCTTAATTCTCTTTCTTATAACCTTGTCTGTCAACTCTTTAGTTTTTGCTTTCCAGATTATATATAAACCGCCCACAACCGTTTATAAAATCCACATCTCTGGTATTGGAACTAGAACCCAGACGATACTCTCCATTGATGTTGAGCTTCCAGACTACGGAACATACACACTGGCCTACGGGTTCACTTACTACTACACGAACTACGGAAACTTCACCTATCTGAACTTCACGGGTCTTCCGGGTGAAAGCTTTAAGTTGAGAAACATCACGCTTCCTTGGCCCACCAATAGGTTTAAACTATACTCAGCGGGAAATGATGTAATCCTCCACTGGTGGCTGAAGAACGGCTCCGCAGTTGACTATGTGGTTCTCAAGGGTCTCGTTAGGGTGCACACCAGATACTCCCCACCATACTGACTACGGGAGAACTTCAGGGTGATTACATTGTGTTTGGGATTTCCAACTGGACTGTCAGAATTTCTCTCGACAAACTTGAGCACTACTACCCGAAGGTTTTTCTCTCCGAGATTGGCGCCACAGTATACTACCATATTGTAAACTGGGATGAACACGGCAACCCGATTTATCGTTGGGAGCTTTTGATTTACCCCCTGAACGTAACCTATTGGAAAAGCGGCGGCGAGCTTTACGTTGGCCCCAACTCCTCGGCTGGTGTACCACTCGTCAATGCTCTTCCCGTACTGCTATGTTCAAATGACACATTAAAGCCCGTTGCGGATATACTAATGATGATTACACCCAAAGGAGACTCCCTAAGGGACTTACCAAATCCATACGCAGTTAATGCAACGGTAATGAGACCCGAAAAGAACGCCCTTGAAAACTGTGATTTCTCCCCAACGGATTATCTTTCAATATACCTGTACTTTAACGGTAGCACCGCATGCTCAGGATAAAAGATTGGCGATCCGCTGCATGGATTCCTATGAACTTCCTGTACCTATTCAGGGATGAAACTCCGATTTATCTCAATCTCTCCTCAATGTCGCATGTGGATAAGACCTCAAACCCCCTCTGCCCTCCTATCATATTGATGCCGGTGTCGCAAACTGCTCCTACTACATTCTCTGGAGGTATGTTCTCAAGGACCCCCCAAGATGGACTTCACGGGTTTACAAAGATGCAGGTCGGAAAAGCACATGAAGAACAAAGAAGAATAGGGAAAAAGAGGAATCAGACCTTCTTTGCCTTCTCCCAATACTCATTGAACTTGCCCTCGAAGAGAGCCTTGACGCGGAAGTCCTTTATCCAGATCTGGGTCTCGTAGTTGAAGTACCTGGCAGCCATATCCTCAAGGGCGAAGAAGACCTCGTCGTCGCAGATGAGCATCGGAAGCTCGAGCTTGTCGATGACCTTGAGCTCAAGCTTTCCTGCCTTGTAGTAGTCCATTATCTTAGAAGTTCCGAGCCTGTGATAGACATTTTCGGTGACGATTATGTTAGCCTTGGCGCCGTTGTCTATGGCCTTTATAATATCGCTCTCGAGGTTGATGGCTATGTAGCCATCATCGGCAAGGAGTATTTGCTCCTTAACCTCCTCAAACATCTCCTTGGTCTTGATGGTGGCGTTCCTTATGCCCCTGACAACCCATATCCTCTCGACGCCGTACTTCGGAATCTCCGTCTCGATGAGTGGGTTCATGAGCTCGAGGAGTTCTTCCTTAGCCTTCTTCTTGGCTTCGAGCTCTTCCTTGACACGCTCCTGCCACTCCTCGATGAACTTCTCGAGGATGTTCTCCGGGTGAACCGGCCTGTACTTATTAACCTTGCCCGGCTGGCTTATGGCGAAGCCCTTCTTCTCAAGGCTCCTGAGGACATCGTAGGTTCTCGGAGCCGGAACTTCCGAGACACTGGCGAGCTCCGCTGGGGTTAGTACCCCGAACCCAACTAATGCAACGTACGCCCTGGCCTCGTAGAGGTTCAACTCAAAGTGCTCCTGAAGGAGCTCTACCATCCTGTCCCTAACCATTTTTACCACCACCACATTTTCTATTTTCTGTGTAGGTTTAATCACATATAAATTTTTTCCACGGCCCATTAGTGTCTCAAGTTATGTCTCGAAGATTATTCGGCAATGACTTCGCCAGATATTACGGCCGTTGCATCTACATGCAAACCTATTACTACAGAGAGATTTTAAAATTTTTGGTCTTACTGAAAAGCAAAATTATAGTGAAAGATAGCATACTAAATGAAACAATACTAAGAAAAAATGAAACGAAATGTGAGTTATTTGAAGGATTTACAATAATCAGTACAGACATTAGCTCTCCGAAAAACATACAAACCATCGAGTGTAGACATCACATTATCAAATACACTACAAACACAGAGCCAAGGCATAAACATCAAAAGTCCAGTTAGAAGTTTAAAAGATTTTAAAAAAGCTCGCGTCAAGCGCGCCATCTACCTAGATCGCAGGTTTCATTTCAGATATTCCTGTATCTCACTGTAAAGCTGCCTAAGCACCGTTTGGTAGTCAACTTTATTCTCTTCTATTTGATCCATTATCTCCTCAAGTTCACGGGTCTTTTCCTCGCTGACCAGTTCTTTGTACTTGCTGATGAGGTAGTGGTAAACCTTAATGCCCTGTTCCGTCGGCACGAGCTTCTTCCGCCCGCGGGTCTCGATGACGTAGTAGCGCTGGAGGAGCGTCTTAACTATCTTAGCATAGGTAGAGGGTCTGCCTATCTTCTTTTCTTTCATTAACGCAATGAGGTCACCCTGGGTGTATAGCTGAACCTTTGGTGCCTTCCACTTCTTGCTCTCAACGACCTTGAGCGTCTGCCCTTTCTCAAGCTTTGGCAGCTCTCTAAGGGGCAGCTTCCGTATGCGGGCCCATCCGTCGTAAAGTATATCCACGTAGCCCTCTACTTCAGTCTTCCCAACGCTGGCATCGATGGTGGCTTTTTCATAGAGAACCTTTGCGGCTTTCATCTGGCTGGTCATGAAGCGCTTGAATATCATATCGTAAAGCCTGTAGTGATTCCTCGTGAGGTTCTTGGGAAGAGTAATAACGCCATCGCGGATGAGTTGCATTAACCTGCCCGTATCTATCGGCCTCGTCGGCCTTATGGCCTCGTGGGTTCCCTCCTCACCCCATGGTCTCGGCTTGAAGTACTCCTCTCCGATTTCCTGAGTTATGTATTCCTTGGCAACCTCTATTCCAGTGCTGCTGACGTGTGTCGAGTCGGTACGGTGGTAGGTGATTAAACCCAGCTCGAACAGGTCCTGAGCCAAGCGCATCGTCTCTGGAGCCGAAAGCTTGAGAAAGGTTGATGCATCGCGCAGCATCGCATCGGTGGTGTGGGGTGGGGATGGGCTTATCTCGCGCTCTTCAATGCTAACATCTTCAACGACGACCTCCTCGGGGGGCTTAACCTCTTTGCCGTCTTTGCCGACCTCGAGCGTTACGATTAAGCCGTTCTCGAGGGTTAAACCGAGGAAGTGAGTCTCGCTCTCCGTGAACTCCTTATACCTCTCTATGACCCAGCCAAGGACAGGCGTCTGAACCCTTCCAGCTGAGAGGTTTCTGTTTTCAAACACGCGCTGGAGTTCTTGACTGAGTTCAAAGCCTATCCACCTGTCCTCCATCCTCCTCACGAGCTGGGCATTCACGCGGCCCTCGTTGATGTCGCGCGCCTCCTCGATGGCCCTCAGTATTGCAGGTCTCGTGACCTCGTGGAACTCTATGCGCCTGATGTTCGGGGTGTAAGGTGAGAGGACGTTCCTTATGTCCCAAGCTATCTTCTCACCCTCTGTGTCGGGGTCCGTCGCTATGAGTATCTCGTCAACCTCCTGTGCTATCTCGCGCATGGCCTTGACGTTTTCGAGCGCATCGCGGACATTGGTCGAGCCGCAGCGCGGACAGATGCCTTTCTCCTCCCAGTCAACGAACTGATGGCCGCAGTCACGGCAGCGCTTGATGGTGTCGTAAACTGGGATGAACTTCAGCATTCCATCATTCTGCTCGACGAGGACGCCGTGGTAGCCTTCGTTGGTCACAAGATCGAACATATGTCCGCCGCTCGCCAAAACCGTCAGCACCCTGTTGCCTATGCTAACTTCATAAGCTACAAGGTCGCCTATCCTCCTCTTGCTCGGCTGGCCGAAGAAGTTGGCTATGGTTCTTGCCTTGTTCGGGCTCTCAACTATCATCAAAGCGGATTTAACGAGATTCTTGACTTTGGCGCTTATCTTGCCCGCCATCACGAGCCTTACCTTCTCCCTGTCCTCATCGATCTGGCGGAGTATCTCCTCGAGGTTCAGCTCTTCGAAGGGCACCATCTTGAACTCGGTGAAGCGCCAGCGCATCTGTCTAACTAGGCCGTTGAAGACCTTCTCGTTGTCCACGATCAGGACGCTTAGTCCCTTGGTTATTCCTCCCGCGAAGAGCCTGCTCGTCCTTCCCGTTGCTTGTATGTACGTCCTCACATCTGGAATCTCGATGTACCACTTTCCGCCCTCTTCTTTTAGGCTGATGAAGGGATCCTCGGCGAGCTTTCTCAGAACCTCCCTGTCCTTGAGAACCCTCCTGAGAAACTCCACTATCTGTCTGAAAACGTCAAGGACGTGGTTCTGGAAGCCACCCTCAATCGGCAACCCCTCTGCCAGCGCCTCCTCGATTTTTAGGAGTTCAAACTGGGGAATGTTTCTGATGAGCCTCCTCAGCCTTGCGTGAAGCTTTTCCGCCTCCTTCCTATGCTCGTCGCTCAGGAAGTCTATAATCTCGCTCATCAAACCAAGGGCGCGATAGATGGTCGGCCTCTCGAGGTCTACGGAAAACCTGAACTTTGGAACGCCCGTAAAGATTGCATAACGGATGAGGTGAGGTAAATCGAGACCCCTGACAAGAGAGCCGTAGTAGGTGGCCGAGCCAATCAAGTAGTCAGCCTCACCGTTCTCAAACCTCTCAATTGCCTTTTTGTTCTTGGACGAAACTAGCTCAACGCGGAAGCCCTTTTCCTTGAGATAATTCGCCAGTTCTTCGGCATATGCCAGCCCCTGATCGATGGGGGTGAAGATTATACCGCCCCTACCGAGCCTCGAGAGGAGCTCCTCCACCTGCTCCTTGGTGTCTTTGCTCGGCTTCAGATAGCTGTCCACGACGTTCCTCAACGAGGAACGTCCACTCCCCACCTCAAAGCCAAGCAGCTCGCGGTAGAGCTTTATCCTGTCCCCCCTCGCGCTCCCAGTGGCTGAGGCGATGATCATTATGCCAACGTTATTTCTGGCCTTGAACTCCTCTATCTCGCGCTGGAGCTTCTCTATCTCCTCGTTAAGCTCCTTGAGCTTCTCGTCCCTGTCTTCGGCGCGGCCGTTTAGATAGCGCGCCATGCTCTTCTTCAGCCTTATTATCTCCCACGCCTTCTGGATTATTTCTTCCGTGAAGCCGAGAAGGAGAAGCGAACGGTCTATGTTCTTTGAGGCCTTGAGGAAGGCATCCACATCGTCAACAAAGGTGAAGTCGAAGTGCCTGCCCTTCAGAACCTCGTCGAACTTCCGGGCGAGCCACTGGGCGCTGGTGACCAGGATATCATAGTCCTCGTTCTGAATCTTGGTGACCATCTCTTCCTTTTCCTTCTTCCTGAGGTTGCCGTGGTAGTATGCGAGGTTAACCTCAATGCCAGCTTTCTCTGCTATCTTTTCGATTTTCTTAACTGTCTGGATTACCAGCGGAGTCGTTGGGACGACGATATAGCTCTTCTTGCCTTTGGTTGCATGCCAGACTGCCATAAAGGCTCCAAAGGTGCTCTTGCCCATTCCCGTCGGAGCTATGATTGAGAAGCTCCTTCCCCTGACCAGCCGCTTGACCCACGTCCTCTGGGCGCTCCAGAAGGTGAAGCCAGTAGCTTTTTCAAAGAACTCTTCTATCTCGTGCGTTTGGCTTTCAACCTGGTAGAGCTCCTCCCAGGCCTTGAGTGTGCCACGCAGCTTAAGCGCATTTCTCACAGCAGTTACAAGCTCCAAATAAGAATTAGCGTGAACAGCTTCGGGGAGGCACTCATCGCAGGGATTCTTACTGCACAGTCTCTCATCGGAGATCCTACCGACGCAGTTTGGGCACATCTCCCGATAAACGGCCTTCATTTTCCCACCCTCTAAGTTCCTATTTGGTGTTTCAGGAATTTATAAGGCTTTTTTTAGAGCCTCGTCTTAAGCTTCCTCAGTTCATCCTCAAGCTTTAGGGCCAGCTCGTAATCGCTGAAGACGTGTTTGTATTCGTCAAGAATATCCTCGAGGACATGAAGCACTTCAACCCTTTTCGTGATTTCGGCAAGCCTCAGCGCCCTTCTGAAGAGCCTCGCTACCTCGCTGCCGCTCTCATCGGTGCTCATCGCAAAGCGGAGCTCCTTGAGGGTAACATCCAGCGCCAGCTCCGGAACGCTCGCCAGCATCTTCAATACCACGGCCTCAGGATACAGCAGAGCATAGTCTTCGAGAGCCTCGAAGTAGAAGCCGTTTTCGTGGGCCTTTATCACGGCGGCAACGTGTTTGCAGTCTCCACCCAAGGGGCAGGTGCACCTGTTCTCACCGGTGGAGAGGTCAAGCTCGACATAGTAGGGATACGTCCCAAGAACCTTGGAGAAGAGTTTGTCCTTATACTTAACAACCCAGAGAACCTTACCGGCCTTATAGTAGCGCTTCCCTTTTTTGAGAGTCCTCTCGTCCATGTTGACCACTTGTTTTAGTAACTGATCGAGGGTTTTAAGCCTTTCGACCGCAACCGTTCTATCACAGCAGGGATAATAGTTAATGGTGATAACGTATGGATGTCTTCGAACTCGCGCGCAGGTATCACGATGAGCTTGACATAAAGGAGCCGAGCATGGCCGCGATGGCGGCGAAGCTGTTCGACGAGCTCGGGCTGAAGATGGTGGAGTTCCTCAAGGAGGAAGGCTACGCCCTCGTTGGGACGAGGTTTAAAGACTACGACAAGGGCCTCGTGCTGGACGTGACAAAAGGTGAAAATAGATTCGAGATAACGCTAAGGAAGTCTTAATCACCAGCGGCTCTCGTAGTCAAAAACCATCTCCTTCTTTTCTCCGGGTTTCAGAGTGATCTTGAACTCGACGTAGTTGGCAGTCTTGTTGATAGGGTCAATGCTCGAGCTCAGCAGCTTGCCCTATCTGTAGTGGCTCACTATGACCGTCTTCGTCTCCTCGCCGAAGTTCTCAACCGTTACTTTTACTTTGTAATAGGCGTATCCATCGCCGTGCTCCTCCTCAAGGATAACCGTGCTTCCCTTGAGGTCATAGTTCCTTCCTATGCCTATCCTGAGAGTCTCGTCCTTGGGCGTGTGCTCTATCCAGCGTTCCCCCATAAGGAGAGTTCTGTCCTCGGTTCCCCTGTAAATCTCGACAATCCCTGCTGGAAGAACCTGCTCCGTCTTGAATGAGACTGACTCATAGACCTCCCCATCGCCGTAAGGATAACTCTCGTAGAGATACTCAAGCTCGAAGGGAACCTCGAAGCTTATATACGGAAAGGCCATCTTGCTCGACGGGTTCAGGTCGACTATACCGAGCTTGTACAAGTAGAAGGCCTCGATCTTCGGAGGCTCACTCAGCTCCACGGCTTCCTCTTCAGCTTTTGCGTAGATAACCCCCAGCTGTGGGAAGGCTTTCTGGTAAAGCTGGACATCACCGGCAACGAGGAGAACCTTCGCACCCTCAAAGGTCTGAGCGGTAGGGTTGTCTATCAAGATGTGGCCGTAGAGTTTGGCGGTATCTTCGATGTAGAGCTTGTAGCGGGAAGACCAGCTCATGTTGAAAACGCGGTAGATGACGTCAAAGCTGTATTTGCCGGCATTATCGGCCTGGATGGATGCGTAAACGCTCAAAGCACCCTCTAGGTTCTTGGCTTTAAAGTAAACCACCTCGTCCGGGTTGATGATGTAGTATGCATCGCCCTGGATAGCAAGCTTGCCGTCATTGATGCCAAGGAACTTTCCGGTAACGGTATCGCCGCTCCTCAGCTTCACCTCGACCTCGCTCCCGACGTTGGCGCTGTAAACGTCACCAGTAGAACCTCGACTGAAGATTCCGAGGACTCTCGCCCCGTCGTCAAGGGACATTATCGTGACCTCAGCTATATCCAAACCCGCCAACCCGTCGAGGGAAACGCTGTTTATTCCTTCCTCGAGTTCCACCTCGATCGTCTTCTCAATTACGCCAATCTTAACGGAGTTGTACAGAACGACCGTGGTGTTGCTATCTACAGCCTTCTCTCCCTGGAAAGAAAAAACCGCCAGAATCAGAATCAGCACAGCCCCAAGTCCAACGAGCATTTTTCTCTTCGTCATAAATCACCCAATATCTTTTTCGGCGGCATAGTGGTTATACCCCGTCATTGCTTCAAACGAGACTGAAACGGAAGGTTGGCAAATGGAAACCCTTTTAACTCTCCCGGGAAATCCACAACTGTCAAGCTGATGGGGTGATTGATATGGACAGGATTGAGAAGGCTAGGGCAATCATTGAGAAGGCTAAGGCCGAAAACAGGCCGCTCGTCGAGCCGGAGGCCAAGGAGATACTCAAGCTCTACGGCGTCCCGGTTCCGGACTTCAAGGTCGCCACCAACGAGGAGGAGGCCGTTCAGTTCGCAAGGGAAATCGGCTACCCGGTCGTTATGAAGATCGTTTCTCCGCAGATCATCCACAAGAGCGACGCGGGTGGAGTTAAGGTCAACATCAATAATGACGATGAAGCCAGGCAGGCATTCAAGACCATCATGGAGAACGCCAAGAACTACAAGCCGGATGCGGACCTCTGGGGTGTCATCGTCTACAAGATGCTCCCGCTCGGCAAGGAGGTCATCGTCGGAATGATCCGCGACCCGCAGTTCGGTCCGGCCATCATGTTCGGTCTCGGTGGAATCTTCGTCGAGATTCTCAAGGACGTTTCCTTCCGCGTTGCCCCGGTAACCAAGGAGGAAGCCCTCGACATGATAAAGGAGATCAAGGCCTATCCAATTCTCGCTGGAGCGCGCGGTGAGAAGCCGGTGGACATCGACGCCCTTGCCGAAATCATTGTCAAGGTCGGCGAGCTCGCCCTTGAGCTTCCGGAGATCAAGGAGCTTGACATTAACCCGATCTTCGCCTACGAGGACTCAGCTGTTGCCGTTGACGCGAGGATGCTTCTCTGAGCTTTCGGCCCTTTTTCTTCCATTACTCACGTTTTGTTTGAGTGGAAGAGTCTTCGGTAAAATTCTCTTTATACTCTAAATCGCGAGAAAAAGTTATAAGGTTTGAAGTCGTATCTTTCTTTACATCTTTATATCTTATCGTACCAATAGATAAGGTGATACCGTGCGCTTTGAAATAAGACTCCGTCCGGAGAATGAGCCGTTCCGGATACCCTTCAACCACCAGCACAAGCTCCAGGGACTTGTCTACCGAAGGATTCAGAGCGTCAATCCAAACCTCAGCCTAAGCCTCCACAATCCAAAGGTTCCTAAGCTCTTAACGTATTCCCTCTTCATGGCCGAGAAGAGAGAGCTGGCTGAGGACAAAAGCCATCTGCTCGGCTACAGGCGGGGCTTCTTTTACTTCTCGACGCCCATCGCCAAGATTGCTGAAGCCTTCATCGGCGGTCTGCTCCAGAAACCTGAGGTAGAGCTCTGGGGCGAGAAGTTCACGGTCGAGGAAGTCCAAGCTCTCACTGAGCCACGAAAGCTGAGCGGGAAGAAGTTTGTGACCCTCTCACCGATAGCCATGACAACCAAGAGGGTTCAGTTCGGGAAGCCGAGGAGCTATGACCTTGGCCCCAACGAGCCGGAGTTCTACGACCTCCTGAAGGAGAATCTCCGTGAGAAGTACGTCCTCCTCTACGGGAGCAAGCCGCCCGAGGAGTTCGAGATAAAGGTCCTCAACGCCAAGCCCAAGCGCTTCGAGGTCAAGCCGGGAATATTCCAGATCGCGTGGCATCTTGTCTTTAGGGCCTACGGCGACGAGGGTCTGCTGAGGGTTGGCTACCAGGCCGGCTTCGGAGAGAAGAACTCGATCGGCTTTGGGATGGTGAAGGTTGATGGTGTGAAAAGGAGGAAGCCGAAAACCGGGGGTGAGAAAAATCGGGGAGACTAAAACCTTGGAGGAGTTTCTATCTGGTAAAAACCGAGATATGCCTCCTTTCACATGGACGGGCCATCCGTTTACCGATGCAGGACTAGCAGCCATTCTCTTAATCAGTGGAAAGGAACGACCGGAGGATCTGACGGAGAAAGATGTTACCAAGGCCATTGAGTTTGCTTCCAAACTCTACGCTAGGAAAGAATGGAGCTCGGGATACATCCACGCTATGATGCTTCCCAACAGCGGAATCCTTATGGCGAATCCAAGCATGGCAAAGAAGAGAACCCCCACAGCCATAGCCGAGAACCTTCTCTCCCTTCTGCATGAACCCGAAGACCCAAACGCACCAATCTGCGAAATCTGTGGAAAGAGACACGCAAGGACAAAGCCAGTTTACCGCTCTGACTTCCCGCTTGTGGGGACTGGAGGAATTCCCAACTACTTTCCGTCCGGAAAGGACGGTGCGAACATCTGCTCCCACTGCCTTTTCCTAACCCAGTTCCTCCCGATTGTAGCCTACCGCCTCCAGAGAGTTTTAGTAATACACGCATACCCCCATGAACTCATGCTTGAGCTCCATAATGAAGCGATAGATGAAGTGAAGAAAACTCTCCTCGCATCGAACGCGCGGAACTTCCGTAGGCCAGAGAACTTCCTTTTCCAGCTTCTCTCGGAGCTGACGGTAAAGGTTGAGCGCGACGAGTTGTGGCAGAATGCTTCTATAACCCTCTACTACTTCGTGAACAACAACCAAGGACAGGAACTCGAGATAATCCATGTCCCAAGTCCTGTATTGAGCTTCATTGCCTACGCTTCACGCTATGACTCCGCAGGCTGGAGAAGAATAGTTGCGATAGGCTGGGACGAGCGCTGTTCGCGCGGGCTGGCGAAAAAAAGGAAAGAAAGCGAGATTGAGCACAGTTGCCACAATCGTGTTTATTCAGCCCTGCTCTCAGGAAAAAGCATCCTGCTCTACTTCATTAACTCGAAAGAAAAGCGGACTAACACCAAATGGTCCCTTTTAGCTTTCTACTGTTCGGAGGTGTTGGGTTTGGATAAAGAGGCCCTAGAGTTTATAAAAGGTATTGGCGATAGGGTCGTGGAGACCCTCGAAAAACTGCCGGACAACAAGTTGAAGCGCCGCGTAAGGGAGCTGGAAAACGCGACGAAGCTCTACCAGTTTGAAAGCTTTTTTGTTGGCCTTGAAAGGCTCAGACAGGAGCTGGGCATAGACAAGCCACTTATGACCTTCGATGAGTTCGCACAGATTCTTACAGCCTACGGCGAGGACATGAACGTTTCCTGGAAGACCGTCAAGAACCTTCTTCTCTTCCGCATCTATGAAAAGCTCCATGATAGGCTGATGAAGGCCGAAACCGAGGCCGGTGAAGAAGAGGATGAAGAAAGCAAAATCGAGTTTTATGGGCTTGAGGAGGTGGAAGAATGAGGTTTGCTGCCGGAATGGTTCTGATTGACGCACCCCACTCGGCGTTGAACATGCTCGGCATAGACGAAAGGCTGGCCGACAGAAACGTTACGAGGGTTAAGACCTTCAGGCGCGGAGGAAACCGCTACCCCTACGTTTCCCCGCAGGCCTGGCGTTACTGGTGGCGCTCAACGCTCAGTGAGCACTTCAACTGGGAGCTCTCACCACTCTACCGCGAGCAGAAACAGGTTTTCACGGCCGCCAACCCACTCAAGTATCCTGACGACGACGTCTTTGGTTACATGAGGGCATTCAAGAAGGGCGGAATAAATGTGACCGTTACCCGCATCTCCCCGCTCAAAAACACTCCCTTGATTTCGGTTCTGCCGGAAAGGAGCGCCCTCACAGTCGATGATGGCTACGCCTCAAGGCACGAGGGAGACCCCGTCCCGTATAGCCAGGAGTTCTACTCAACAATCTTCAAGGGGGCTTTTTCACTCGACTTGGACTCAGTTGGCAGGTTCACCTTGGTACACAAGGCAGGGTACAAGAACATGCTCACTTGGGACGACGTGCCTAAGGACAAAAAGGGCCAGCCAAAAGGCAATGCCAAAGAAATAGTCGAGGAAATCGAGGAGATGGAACGCTTGGCTGAAAAGCTTGGTGTCCAAAAGGGCGAGAAAGAGTGGCTCATGCCTGCTGAAGTCAGAAAGAAGCGCGCGAGTGAGACAGTGAAGGCTCTGCGTTACCTTTCAGGCGGGGCCAAACAGACGGCCTACCACACGGACGTAATTCCAAAGTTCTTCCTTGGACTGAGCATAGATGCCGGGATAAACCCATTCATCAGCGATATCGTTTTCGAGGAGAGGGGAGAAGTGAAATTTAACGCTGAAGCTCTCGCCGAGAGGCTGAAAGACTTAAGTGAAGTACTACCAACCAAAAAGCTCTACCTTGGCTATGATGCAGGCTTCGTCCGCTCTCTCGGCTGGGACATTGAGAAAATAAAGGCAACGTTAGAAGGGACAGGACTTGAGGTCTTTATAGGGACAGTCGGCGAGGCGATAGAGGCCTTTGCAAAGGAAATCGAGTCCTATTACGGGTGAGGGCATGATACGGGTCAAACTGAGCGCATGGACGGCGAGCTTCCGCTTTCCAACTTTTCAATCTGGCTACCAGCCCACTCTGCCTGTCCCACCCCCCTCAACGATTCAGGGACTCCTTTCCGCGGTTAAGGGAGAGCCAGTGTACCTTACAGAGCTTCCCTACCTCGGTTACGTCTTCAAAAGCTCGGGCAAAGGCATTGACCTGGAGAAAATCTACGCCCTTGGCAAGATTGAGACTGACATAATGAGGCGCGAGTTCCTTTACAACACAGAGCTCTACCTCTACCTACCTGATGAATGGAAAGAACACTTTAGAAAGCCCAAATACCAGCTCCTCCTCGGGCGCTCAAGTGACCTAGCGACGGTCGAGGAAATTAAGAGAGTCGAACTTGAAGAAAGAGAAGCACCTATAGGTGGCACAGTAGTGCCGGTTAGTCTTGGCGTTCCAGGGATGGTGCACGCGCTCGTAGTCGAGCATGACTACTCGGTAATCCCGAGAAGGCCAAAGCTTGTGAAGCCTTTCATAGTCCTTCCGTATCCGAGAACCGACGGGGAGAGAAAGAGACAAAGGGCGAATGCACTCTACGACAGTGACCTCAATATCGGTGTTTACCTGCACAGGTGGGGCTGATGGGCTGCTTCGCCAAGTTCAACCCCCACGACTTCCTTGAATGTCACACAAATGATGCCATAAACGTGCTGAAAAGCATAAGGGAAGCGTTTCCCTGGCTGGAAGAGCTCTCACCCGGAATCTGGCGTCTCTCTTTTTATTCTGTTCTGCTCCACGATCTCGGAAAGTGTTCTGGATTCCAAAAGAACCCACGAAGATGGGGTTACCGACACGAAGTTCTCTCGGTTCCATTTGCGGAGTTCCTCAATCTCTCCGATGAAGAGAGAAAACTGATAGCACTGGCAATCCTCACCCACCACAGGACGCTGGACGAGCTGAAGGAAATACTACCAACCGGGAATCACAGGGCAGAATACGAGGAAAAGGTCGAGGAGCTTTTGAGGTTCGCAGACTACATAGAGCAATTCTTCCTTCCAAGGATTCCCTACTGGGAGGCATATTTTTTTGGAACGAAGAGACCTCCAAGGGCACTAGAACTTCCACCTAGATGGGGAGAGAAGATTAAATCGTTCGATTTTGACGCTCTACTTGATTGGTACGACAAGAATGGCGAGAAATACAAAGAAGTGCTAACCTATTTGAGGGGCATTCTTAACGCTTCTGACCATCTCGCTTCCGCGGGAGAGCTCGAGGTAAGGGTGTTACCAGACATTGCGGATAGAGTGGCTCTCAGGGTTCAGCCAGAGAAGTGGAGGCCGCTCCAGAAGGCAGCAGGGAAAACGATAGGAAATCTCATTCTGCGCGCTCCAACTGGTTACGGTAAGACAGAGGCGGCTCTTCTCTGGGCTAACCTGAATGCCTACCGAACCAAGAGAGGCATATCTAGCAGGATTTTCTATGTCCTTCCGTACAAAGCGAGCATCAACGCGATGCACCAACGCCTGCTTGGCATCTTTTCAGATCCATCACTCGTCGGTGTTCTGCACAGCTCCTCAGGCGTCTACTTATACTCCTCTGCCCTCGAATATAGGCGCCTCTCATCGCTCTATCACAAAATATACACACCGTTTAAAGTGACAACACCCTTCCAGAGAATAAAGGCGTTTTTTGGCGTTGGCTTTTACGAGATGACGCTGACCGAGCTCACAGGCTCGCTCCTTATATTCGACGAGATTCACGCCTACGAGCCAAACATACTCGGAATAATCCTAGCCATACTTGAACTCCTGAAGCAAAAACGGGTCAAAACGCTCGTAATGACTGCAACACTTCCCGACTTCATTGAAGAGCTTCTAAAAGAGGTTCTAAAGCCAAGGGGGCTGAAAGTTCGCCCTGAGGAAGCGGATCGCTTCACAAGGCACCGGGTTAACGTCGTCAAAGGAAGTATGGACAATGTCCTTGGACTGATAGAAAAGATGAACCTGCCGAGACCTTCGCTGATAGCCTGCAATAGCGTTGGCAGAGCAATAGAAGTGCATTCTGCCCTAACCGATGCTGGCTACAAAACGCTCCTTCTTCACAGTAGGTTTACATATGGAGATAGAGAAGAGAAGGAAAGGGAACTGATGGCAAGGCTCAATGACTACGACTTTGTAGTTGCAACTCAGGTTGTTGAGGTCTCTTTGGATGTGAGCTTTGCCTCAATCCTCACGGAGCCGGCTCCGCTGGATGCCCTGATTCAGAGATTTGGTAGGGTCAATAGGAGGGGATTCGGGAAGCCAAGGGACGTTTACATCCTAACAAAAGGTTCGGAAGCAGACAGAAAGATTTACAGGCCTTACTCCATCGTTGATGACAGTCTGGAGCTTCTCACGGAGCTTGACGGAGAGGAGCTGAGGGAGTCTCTGGTTCCGGAACTCGTGAGTGAGGCGTATTATTCTGTCGCTGAGAAGCTGAGGGCGGATATAGAAGAGTACCGCGACATTGCATTCGCCCTGTTCGAGAACCTCAAACCGCTGATGCGGGGGGAGGATGAGAAGCAGTTCTACGAAATGTTCCAGGGGCTTGAGGTCGTGCCGGGACTTTATCAGGATTGGGTCCGTGAACTCCTCGATAAAAGGCTTTACATGGAAGTTTATCGCTACTTGGTACCCATCCCATACTGGCTTTATTTTGCCAAAAGAGACTCTTTCCACAGGTTGGGCGATAAAGGAGCGAGAAGGCACATCCTAGTGGTGGAACTTGAGTACACTCCAGAGCTAGGCCTGCTGAGAGAACCCGCAAGTGGAGATGAAGTTCTGTGAGTATCGGGGAGGTTCGTCCATGCCCCCTGAATACCCTCACGACGAACTCCTCATCCGCGGTACCGAGATAAACTACCTCTTTATCTGCCCCACGAAGCTCTGGTACTTCGCTAAGGGCATCACAATGGAACAGGAGAGCGAGTGGGTTGACCTTGGTAAATTCCTCCACGAACGGCGCTATGGCAGCGAGGAGAAAGAAGTTCAGATTGGAAGCATAAAGATAGACTTCATCCGCAGGGGCAACATCATAGAAGTCCACGAGGTCAAAAAAAGCAAATCCATGGAGAAAGCTCACGAGATGCAGGCGCTGTACTACCTTTATTACCTCAAGCAGCACGGCATCAAAGCGAAGGCGGTTCTCCACTACCCGCAACTTAGGGAGACGAAGGAGGTAACACTCGAGGGCCGCGAGAAAGAAGTCGAGGGGACAATCAGGGAAGTTGAGAGAATAAAATCACTTTCGAGACCTCCAGAACCAGCGAAGACCAAGAAGTGCAAGAAGTGCGCGTATTATGAGCTGTGCTGGGTCTGAGGCGATAGTAGAAACTCTATATAGTAGGATATTAAAAGTATTACTAGAGGAGTGATACTATGCCGGTGACTAAAGTGACCCGAAACTACCAGATAACGCTTCCCACGGAGGTTAGGAAGGCGCTTGGGATTAAGGAGGGAGAGTTGCTTGAGGTGGAGCTCGAAGGAGAGAGGATAGTGATAAAACGCTTCAAAAGAGAACGCCAGATCCTCAAACTCGGCAGACCGATCACCCCAGAGGAAATCGAAAAAGCCATCGAGGAGGGCATGGAGGAATGCATGCAGTGATTGATACCAACGTTTTGACTTATGATACCTTCTCGGATAATCCCTTTCATGAGAATGCCCGAGGACTTCTGGAATCGCTTGACAGATGGTACATTCCGCGCTTGTACTCCAGGAGTATCTCTGGTTCTTCAAGAAGGAGAAGAAGCCCCTTCAGACCGCCAAGGAAATGATCGAACGGTACGTTTCTGACCCAAGATTCCGGGGCCTGGAGATGAGCCACGAAATCATAATGCAAGCCCTCAAGATACTTTGGGACTACAACCGCTCCTTAAGCCATATCAACGATGCTATAATTCTTTCCCATGCTGTTTTAAAGGAGTTTCCACTCGCCACTTTTGATATCAAACTAAGAAAGCTGGCCCAAAATGGTGGTGTCAAAGTTTTACCTGCAGACAAAGGGTGATCCCATGAGAAAGCGCTCCATTACCCTGCTCTCCGATGGGACCCTCTTCCGGAAGGAGAACACCCTTTACTTTGAGAGCGGGGGCGAGAAAAAGCCCTTCGCCGTTGAGGGCATCTACGACATCTACATCTACGGCCACGTGAACATAACATCCCAGGCTCTGCATTTCCTCGCTCAGAAAGGAATAGCCGTCCACTTCTTCAACCACTACGGCTACTACGACGGGAGCTTTTACCCGAAGGAGAAGCTTCACTCGGGCGACCTGGTTATCAGACAGGCCGAACACTACCTCAACGAGGAGAAAAGGCTTAAGCTGGCGAAGCTCTTCGTCATCGGCAGTGCCAGGAACATGGAGCGCAACCTGAAGCGCTGGAAGGTCGGGGAGGACTTCCCCGAGTTGCTGGCTGAACTCTTGGAGGAGCTGGAAGAGGCCAGGAAGATAACCGATGTCATGAACGTCGAGGCGAGGATAAGGCAGGAGTACTACGCCCGCTGGGACGAACACCTACCCGATGGCTTCAAAATAGTGAAGCGCACGAGGAGGCCGCCTCAGAACGAGATGAACGCACTGATAAACTTCCTGAACTCAAGGCTCTACGCGACTATAGTGAGCGAGCTCTATAACACCCAGTTAGTTCCAACCGTAAGCTACCTTCATGAACCTGGAGAGCGCCGCTTCTCACTGGCACTCGACCTGAGCGAGATATTCAAACCGGCGATAGTTGACAGAATAGCCAACCGTCTCGTCAAGCAGGGAATCATCAGAAAGGAACACTTCCGGGAGGAGCTGAACGGCATCCTGCTCACCAAGGAGGGCATGAGGAAGGCCGTGGAGGTTTACAACAAGGAGATGAAAACGAGCGTGAGGCATCCGAAGCTGAAGAAGAACGTAACAAAGCAGCGTTTGATCAGGCTCGAGGCGTACAAGCTGATAAGACATCTCGTTGGAAGCCAAGAGTATGAGCCACTGGTAGCGTGGTTCTGAGGTGGATGAAATGGGGTATCCCTAAGAGATTGAGGAGTTTAACGAGAGGATTCGGAACGCGATAGTGGGAAAGACCCCTGAGCGGAAGATATGGGTGACATCTCTAAGCTACTGCCTGAGAAAGGCTGCACTTTCCATCTACCTGGGCACATTCAAGTACGAGAGGACGGGCGAAATGCTCGTGGGGAGTGTTCTCCATGAATGGCTCGGCAATGCGCTCAGTAGCTAAGACATAGAGTTTGAGGTTACCGTTGAGTATCCCATAGAGGACGGATGGAATCTCGTAGGCAGGGTGGACGCAGTAAAGGGGAATTATCCACTTGAGTTCAAGTTCAAAGGATTCAACGGAGAGGATGAGAGCAGTCCAAAAACACCGGACGAGATGAACGAACCCCCAAAGCTTGCAAAGGAGCAGCTCAATGCATATTTTAACATGATGGACAAGAAACTGGACTACATCTATGTCCTTGACCGAAATGGTCTAAGCTTCAAGCCGTTCCCCGTAGAAAGAGACAAAAAGGCCTTTCAAAGGAACTCAGAAGGGCCAAGGCGGTTATTGAAGGTGTGAGGCAGCTCGAATCCGGCAGTTTTCCAGAGTGGATAAAGCCCCACTACGGAAAGCGGGAATGTGGAGAATGCCCCTTTAGACCCATATGTTAGGCCGTTGAGTCTAAATGATGTCCTCCAGAGGGTTCTTTTCCATTCCCAGCACTTCCCTTTTTGGCATCGAACGGAGCTTGTAAATGACCACAGAGTCTTCGTCTTCATCAATCAGATCGAGCAGACCGGCTTTTATGCGCTCGAACTCGGCTAGGGTTACCTCACCCTCGAAGACACTGTTCTGAACCCAGTGGAGATGCCGACGTAGGAACTTCTTGACTTTGTTCACCCGTTCAACGGCCACATCGTAGACGATGACCACGTACATGAGCTCACCTAAAAGAAATACTGAATAAGGTCTTTTAGGGATTTTGGAAGGCAGTATCAAGTTTGGAGGGGCACATTTTGGAACTGGCGTACTCTGAGGAGTTAAAAGGAAAAACATGGCACTGTCGTCAAATGGGAAGTCTTTAGTAACATAAAGTAATTATCAAACTTAATGTTGCATCAAAGATATTTGATGTAACGAAATTTTTTCTGAAAGTTAAGATGAAACTTCATGGGCCTCCAAAAAGTTAGCAACCTGTTTAAACTCGGCGTTTTTATAACCCAAAGGGTCCAATTGCTCGTTAAGTCAATCACAGCGATCTCTATCCTCCGGAACTTGCAAGGATTACCACACACAACACCAGAAAGACGTCTTGGAGCTTTCTATTCCCCAAGTGATCATTTTAATCCGGAGATTTCCAAGGCCACATAGATACACATTAGCAGACCTCCGGAGAAAGGCTTATAAAAACTAAGTTCTCATAATCTTTTGTTAGGCAGAAAAAGGAAAAAGCCGCCCTGTTGCAATAAGACTCTAGGAGAATTGAAACCAGTTGCGAGCTTTATGGGAGCAATGGGATTCATGGCGTTGCAATAAGACTCTAGGAGAATTGAAACATGTAAGGATGGCTTCTGGCTAGGCTTTGGAACTGGGTTGCAATAAGACTCTAGGAGAATTGAAACTGACCTTGTAGTAGATGAGGTCGCCGAACTTTGACGGGTTGCAATAAGACTCTAGGAGAATTGAAACTCAAAATCATCGAAAAAGTCAAAACCGCGTTGCCGTGTTGCAATAAGACTCTAGGAGAATTGAAACATGACAAAATCGCAAACCAGATAATCGACACATTAGGTTGCAATAAGACTCTAGGAGAATTGAAACATTGTTACGCTGTTTTCTGCTGCATAGTACAACAGCAGTTGCAATAAGACTCTAGGAGAATTGAAACATCGACATTAGTAACTATACAATAACAACGACGAATGGTTGCAATAAGACTCTAGGAGAATTGAAACAGTCTGCTTGTGAGATAGCTCGCGTCGAGACTGCCAGTGTTGCAATAAGACTCTAGGAGAATTGAAACCTATACTAATATAAGTCGCGCTCGGGTTTGTATCGTTGCAATAAGACTCTAGGAGAATTGAACATTCTTTTACAGCGCCTTATATTGCGTGGTCGACGTTGCAATAAGACTCTAGGAGAATTGAAACTCCGCCGTTCGAATGTCCCTAACAAAATACTGTAGGAGGTTGCAATAAGACTCTAGGAGAATTGAAACTAGACTTTGTACGTAAGGACGTCTGGACCTCCGGTGTGTTGCAATAAGACTCTAGGAGAATTGAAACTTAATCTTTCGGGCTCTTGGGAAGGTTCAACAATCTAAGGTTGCACATGAACGCTCTTATAGTTGCAATAAGACTCTAGGAGAATTGAAACTTAATCTTTCGGGTTCTTGGGAAGGTTCAACAATCTAAGGTTGCAATAAGACTCTAGGATAATTGAAACAAAGGTTCTGGACCTCATCAATGAAAAGGAAAACCGGTTGCAATAAGACTCTAGGAGAATTGAAACAGAGTGCAATACCCACTCCTGTTGCGAAACTTACAATGTTGCAATAAGACTCTAGGAGAATTGAAACATCGAAGTCGAAGTTATGAGCAAATATATAAAGCGTAGTTGCAATAAGACTCTAGGAGAATTGAAACTTGGTGATGGGAGCTCCCAATGAGCCCGCCAATACCAAGTTGCAATAAGAATCTAGGAGAATTGAAACCGTCCAATTCACAGCGGTCTCTACGTCATGAATAGTTACCCCTGGTTGCAATAAGACTCTAGGAGAATTGAAACAAAGACGAACCGCTTAACCGGAAAACCCTCTGGCTTAAGTTGCAATAAGACTCTAGGAGAATTGAAACATTAATGAATTTCGACTTATTAAGCGCAAACTCGTCCATTGCAATAAGACTCTAGGAGAATTGAAACTTGAGAGGCTTGAGAAGAAGATTCGGCGGTTGAGGAAGGTTGCAATAAGACTCTAGGAGAATTCTAGAAGTTCTTCTGGAAAGAAATTAATTACATAATTCTACAATAAACCAATAATCTAATTGTGCAAAGATAGGTCTGGAGGGAAATCGCAGCAAATTAGCGTTAAGTGGAAGGCACTATGAAACCCAAAGAAACAGAAAAGGAACAAAATCGCCCTCAATCGAGGGCAGCCAAAAGCTTCTCCATGAACATCTTCTCCGGGTAAGCTCCCTCGAACTGAACCTTGTCCTCGCCGTCCACCTGGATGACGATCTTCGGGACGGCCATGACGCTGTACTGGTCAGCCCACTCCGGATACTCGATGGCCTCAACCATGTCGCCCCTTATCTTGTCCTTGCCGGCGTTGGTGTTCTCGATGGCGAACTTGTGGGCCATCCTGACCGCGAGCGGGCAGTACGGGCAGGTTGGGGTGACGAAGACGAGTATCCTGACGTTCCTGTCGACCTTGGCAAGCTCCTCCTTCGTATCTGGCATGAGGTCGGTCTGGGCGTTGCTGACATCGACGATGTCCTCAAGGAAGGCACCGAACTCGTGGCCGGCTGGAAGGCCAAAGAACCTGACGCCCATGTCCTTGCCGTCCTGGGTTATGGTAATAGCCGGGGCGCGGTCGATGCTGTACTGCTCGGCGAGCTTCCTGCCCTCCTCGCTGTCGAAGTCGTAGAACTCGTAGCTGAGCTTGTCGCTGAGCTCCGAGAGTTCCTGGACGAGCTGCTTCAGCTGGTCACAGTACTGGCAGTGATCCTTGCCGATGAATCCGATAATCTTGACTGGGTTCGTCATCTTGGAGAAGAACTCCTCCCTGATGACCTTCTTATCTCCATCGCTAATCAATCCCATTCTCAACACCTCCATGGCTAAAGGTTTATAACGCTTTGAGCACAATACCTGATGGAGCTTAATCTCCAGGTTTGCAACCTAAGGTTGAATGTTCACTATATAAGCTTTGCGTCACAGATTTGGGTGGTGTGGGTCATGACTGAACCAGATATCTTTTACATATTGGGGAACAAGGTGAGGCGCGATCTGCTCAGTCACCTCACCTGTACCGAATGTTACTTTAGCTTTCTCAGCAGTAAAGTCAGCGTCTCTTCGACGGCTGTTGCCAAACACCTTAAAATAATGGAACGCGAAGGCATTCTCAAGTCTTATGAAAGGGAAGGGCCGTTCATTGGTCCCGCTAGAAAGTACTACGACATAGCCATCTCCAGAACTTACGTTACCACTGTAACCCCCAACCTATTCTGGTACAAAGGGCTCGATCTCGGAACACCTTCCATCGATAAGGTGGAGATAGACCTCACCTGTATACCCCCCGAGCACGAGAGTCTCCCAGGCATGGTTGATTCGTTCCTCGAGCTCAGGAAAGAGCTTGAAAAGGTTCTTAAAGCCCTCCAGGCGATTGAGAGCGGAAGGGACAAACTGATGAAGGGGATAAAGGAGCGCTATCTCAAAGAGATAGGCGACATGACCCAGCTCGCTATTCTGCACTACCTGCTCCTTAACGATGAAGCGACCATTGAGGAGCTGAGCGACAGGTTGAACCTCAAGGAGAGGGAAGTCCTCGTAAAGGCCCAAGAACTTGACAGATTCATACCATTAAGGATAAAAGACGGGGTCATCAAACTCGATGAAGAAAAGCTGAAACAAAAGCTCGGCGGTGGAGAAGATGCCGGAGAAGATTAAAATCGTTGTGAACGAAGACAGGTGCTACCTCTGTGGCGGATGTGCTGGCGTTTGTCCGGCACTGGCCATAAAGGTCAGTTCAACGAAGTGGGAGTTCTTCCAGGAGAAGTGCATATCCTGCCGCATATGCATCAACGCCTGTCCCGTTGGAGCCTTAACCGCTAAACCCTTGGGGGTGTCCGAATGACCGAGATGAAGTACGATGTAGTAGTTGTCGGCGCAGGAATCGCCGGCCCAATCGTCGCGAGAAACGTTGCTAAAGCCGGCTTTTCCGTTCTGCTCATCGATAAGAAGTCCGCGATAGGCACTCCAAAGCAGTGCGCCGAAGGAATAAGCAAGACGGTCTTTGAGAAATACGACATACCCTACGACAGACGCTTCATCAACCGCGAAATTTACGGTGCTAAACTCTACTCCCCAAGCGGCTATGAGCTCGAGCTCAGATACAAGGAAGTCAGTGGTGTAATCCTCGAGAGGAAGGTCTTTGACAAAATGCTTGCTTATTACGCCGCCAAAGCTGGGGCCGACGTTCTGGCCAGAACCGAGGCAATGGACGTCATAAGGAAGGACGGAAAGATAGAGGGAATAAAGGCCAAGCACGAGGACGAGCCCGTTGAGATTTACGCCGATATAATCGTTGCGGCCGACGGCGTTGAGAGCATGGTCGCCAGGTGGGCAGGCATAAACACCTACACCCCACCACACGAGTTCGACTCAAGCTATGAGTACGAGATGCTCATCGAAGGCTTTGACCCCGACATAATCCACCTCTGGTTCGGCAACGAGATAGCTCCCCGTGGTTACGTCTGGGTCTTCCCCAAGGATGAGGACAGGGCTAACGTCGGAATAGGTATAAACTCCGACAATCCCCAGACTGCCAAGTACTATCTCAACAAGTGGCTGAAGGAGAACAATATCCCCGCCAAAAAGCTCCTGGAGGTAAACGTCGGCGTCGTTCCGGTTGGCGGCTTCGTGAAGGAGCTGGCCAAGGACAACGTCGTCGTTGTGGGTGATGCCGCCAGGCAGGTCAACCCGATGCACGGTGGCGGAATGGCGGAGGCCATGGAAGCTGGCACGATAGCAGCAAAGTGGGTAGTGAAGGCACTCGAGGAAGAAAACCTGGAGCTGCTCAAGAACTACACAACTGAGTGGTGGGAGACCGACGGAAAGAGGCTTGAGAGGGTTCTGAAGGTCAGGCGCGTTACTGAGAAACTCACCGATGAGGATCTCGACCTCTTCATCCAGCTGCTCAGTGGCGCGGATGCCGAAAAGATAGCGGGCGGAGACTACGTCGAGATCATCAAGGCCCTCCTCAAGCACCCCAAGGTGCTTATGAGCAAGAGGAGGCTGAGCCTCCTGAAGGAGCTTCTCTGATCACTTCTTTTCCTTCTTATATCTCCAATCCTTGCAGTTCATGTCAAGGCAGATTTCGTATTCCCTTCCCTTCTCTCGGATTTTGACCACTGGAGCACCGTTGCAGCAGGTCTTGTTCGTGGGTATTATCTCGCCGCGCTGAAGGAGGGGGTAGGTAACGTTGCACTTCGGCCAGTTGGAGCAGCCAACGAAGCGCTTTCCAGTCTTTCTGTTGTACCTGACGACCAGATCGCCGCCGCACTTGGGGCACTTGCCGACTACAAGGGGCTTTTTCTCTTCTTTTTCCACTGCCTTCTTGGCTTCCCTCTCCTCGGCCTCACTAAGCTCCTTCACGGCCCCAGAGCGCTTGGTGCTTTCTTTGCCTGTGGTCACTCCCGTTCCAGTGGTCTCAAGCAGGGCCTTCCCTATGTCCATCTCCTTCTCCCTGAACTCCTGGAGGATTTTGACGAGCTGCTCCTTGCTCTCCTCAATGACCTCATCCTTTCTGGCCTTGCCGGCCATTATCTCCTCCATCTTCTCCTCAAAGGCCCTCGTCAGCTCGACGCTGACTATGTCAGGAACGTTCCGCTCCAAGGCCTCGACAACGCGCATGCCGAGAGGGGTGACCTTTATCTTCTTCTTACCCTCAATGTAGCCCCTCGCGTAGAGCGTTTCGAGTATCTGGGCGCGCGTGGCTTTCGTTCCTATGCCCAGGTCCTCCATCCTCTTGATCACGGCTGCGGGAGAATATCTCGCCGGAGGCTTCGTTTTCTTCTTCTCGCGCTTTATCTGGATGACTTTAACAGGCTCGCCCTCCTTAAAGGAGGGCAGGATAACTTCGTCGAACTTGACATACTTCCCGTAAACCTTGAGCCAGCCCTCCTTTACGGTCCTCGCACCGCCCAGGATGAAGCGGTGGTTGTTGGAGGTGATGATGACATTCATCGTCTCCCTTACGGCCGGTTCCATAAAGAGGGCCAGAAAACGCCTGACTACCAGGTCATAGATGTTCTGCTCGTCCTTCATCAGCTCGCCAGGCTTTGGAAGTTCGCCCGTCGGATAGATGGCTGGGTGAGCCGGGTCATCCTTTTTTCCTTCGACAGGCTTGAAGTTCTCCTTCCCGAGGAGCTCGTGGGCGAAGGGTTTGTACTCCGGGAGCTTGGCTATGTTCTGGATAATCGAGCGGAAGTTAAGGTTCTTGGGGAGCTTTTGTGAGGAGGTACGGGGATACGATTGTAAACCTTTCTCATAAAGCTTCTGCGCGATCTCTAAAGTTTTCTTGGGAGAGTAGCCGAAGACAGAATAGGCCTCCCTCTGGAGAGTTCCGAGGTCAAAGGGAACTGGCGGGTGTCTCCTCTGCTGTCTCACCGCTACCTTTTCCACGAAGGCAGGCCCCCTTTTGGCCTCCTCAACTATGCGCTTCGCCTCATCTTCGTCGAGGATGCGCTCCTTTTCGTATGTTGCAGTGTATTTCTCCCCGTTCTTCTCGAGGAGCATTTTTATGACCCAGTACGGAGTGGGCTTGAAGTTCTGGATTTCCTTCTCCCTATCGACGAGGAACTTGAGCGTAGGGCCCTGAACGCGGCCCGTCGAAAGAACCATCCACTTGCCGCTCGCGCGTTTTATGGCCGAAGTTAAGGCACGCGATAGGTTCACGCCCCAGTACCAATCTAAAACATGCCTCGCTATTCCAGCATCGGCCATGCCGAAGTTTATCGTCGGCTCGAGGTTGTACCAGGCCTTGAGGAGGTCTTTCTTCGTCAACGCCGAGAACTTCATGCGCTTGGCCTTTGAGGGATCAACACCGCAGGCGTACTTGAGGGCAGTATAGCCTATAACCTCTCCCTCGGTGTCGTAGTCGCAAGCTACAATAAACTCGTCCGCCTGCTTGGCGAGCTTCGCCAGGGCCTTTATGTAGTCTTTCGCGTAGCTCTTCCCCTTCTCGGCCACGTAAACAGGCACCCACTCTATGTCAAAGACCGGATAGCCGTAGGTCTTCTGCTTTGGGGCGAGGGAGAAGAGGTGGCCGACTGCCGGAGCGACGATTACTTTCTTCCCATCCCGGGTGAACTCGTAGTAGGCCACCTTCCCTATAATCTTCCGGATCGGTTTACCCTCTGCCAAAGCGTAGGCGATCTTCCTGGCGACGTTTGGCTTCTCGGCGATAATGAGCGTGACCATGGCGACACCTTAAAGGCCTAGGCAGGAGCAGTATAAAAACATTACATAGCAACCTTTGCTAGTGCAAAGCTTGACCAAAGTAAGATACCGTGAAAATGGCCAGTTTTGGAGTGCATTCCTCATGAAGGTGCTTTCTTAGTTAGGAATTCGCCCCGAACTTAGCACCACAATTTGAGTTCAATTTTTTTCCTTTTAACGCCCAAAGGGAGTCGTGTTGAAGTGAAACACTATAAAATAGTCTTTTACTCGTAGAAACCACTTAAAGAACTGGAAGTTCAAAAGGGCATACGAACTTTGATCAAACTTTTGCTTGACAAAAGTTTGTTTTCTGGTGGGGCCGCCGGGATTTGAACCCGGGTCACGGGCTCCCAAAGCCCGCAGGATAGACCAAGCTACCCCACGGCCCCCTGCCCAGAATAGGTTCCAAGAAGTTTGGAGCCCCGGGCGGGGTTTGAACCCGCGACCTGCCGCTTACCAAGCGGCCGCTCCACCAGGCTGAGCCACCGGGGCACCGATGATACGATGCAAGGGAGCCTTTATAAATTTTTCTCTTCACCCAGCTTCGCCACGAGGCCTTCCAGGACCTCCCTGAAGTTAGCAGCATCTATCCACTTTATGCCCATCTTCTGGGCCCACGTTAATATTCCAACGTCGGCTGATACTATCGTTGCATCGAGCTCTTTTGCAAGGAGAATCAGCTCAAAGTCCTCCTTACTGTCCACTATGCCCTCACGAAGAGCTTTGCGGTAGTTCCGCCTCAGCTTCTGGATTATTCTGTCCACGTTATCGGTCTCTATGACGCTCTCGCGGACGGCCTTCTCCGCAACGCGGAGGCCTTTGTCTATTCTTCTCCTTATATCATCAATCAGCTCGTAAACGACGAAGGCGGGGATTTTGATGTCGTGCACGTTGGGCGGCTTCTTTATGATGTAAAGCTCAATTTCAGGCAAAAGCTCTTCCTCATCAACAAAGTGCATAACCTCGCGGTAGATTCCAGGGGGCATGTAGAACTCCACCCTGCCGAAGAGCCTCTCGGCATAGTCAAGGAAAGTCCTCATAGCCTCGGTTGGGTTGTCCCCGAACTTGCGCCTTATCTCAGGATTGACGAAGATGCTCGTATCGAGCACGAATCTCATCGCGACCACAAGCTTATTTAATCACCGAGGTTTAAAACACCTTAGGTGAAAGCATGAAGGTCGGGGTTGTTTTTGGGATCAGCGAGCTGGCCAATCCAAGGAATTTTGAGAAAAAGGCATCGAAGTTCATAACCAAGCTAGCAAAGGAGTTCGACGTCGTTGGGGGTTTCTTCGTTTCGAGCAGGAGGGAGTTCAGGGAAGCCAAGGGGGAAGTAGACTTCAACGAGGTTGATGCCATCGTCCTCTACCCGCTCACCGGTGGAACAGAAAACGCCCTGAAGGAGTTCGAGGTATATAGAAGGCCGACAATCATCTACGGCGATACTTTTAACAACTCAATAGCGGCAGGAATAGAGCTAAGAGAGTACTTCAGGAACAGGCTCGTTCCCTCGACCCTGGTTAAAGACTTCAACGAACTCAAAGCGACCCTCCTCGGCTACGAGGACATGGGCGAGACCCTGGACAAGTTCCTCAAGATGCGTCTCGGCATCATTGGTAGGATCTCACCGTGGCTCATAAACGAGAAGTTCGAGCTTCCCTACATGAGCATAAGCCTCAAGAAGTTCTACGAATACTACGAAGCAACAACCGACGCCGAGGGCTGGAAGGCCGTCGAGGAAATAGTCGCTAAGGCGAGGGAAATAAAAGAGCCCCAGAGAGAGGACCTCGTCAAGGCTGGAAGGATTTACATCGCCATCAAGCGCATCCTCGAGGACTATCACTTGGACGGTTTCACAATAGGCTGCTTCGACATCATAATGAAGATAAAGGCCACACCCTGCCTTGCCCTTGCGATGTTCAATGCCGAGGGAATCCCTGCTGCATGCGAGGGAGAGCTGAACGCGCTCCTCGGAATGGCAATAGTGAGGCGCTTCTTCAACAAGCCAGCCTTCATGGGCAACATAGCAGATTACGGCGACGATTACATCATCCTTGCCCACTGTACCGCCCCGCTCATAGGAGGATACATCATAAGGTCGCACTTCGAGAGTGGACTGGGAGTTGGCGTTGAGGTCGAACTCCCCAAGGGGAAGGCTTCACTCATCAAGATAAGGGGCAGAAAAGCGGTAGTGGCCAGTGTCGAAGTCATTGGTAGGGAGCGCAGCGAGCATCGCTGCCGGACCCAGATGAAGCTCCGCATCGAAGAGGCAAGGGACTTCATAGACGGCACACTCGGAAACCACCATCTCCTCGTTTACGTGGACAGTGAGGAGCTGGCAGATCTGCTCAGCGAACTTGGCTTCGAGGTCATGCTGTATTAACGTCCACACATTTGTCTTTAACTTCTCTATCATCTAAATGATCTTGGTCAAAAATTTATTAACCTTAAGTTACTTAATATGTATTGGAAGTGGCAGGAGGTAAGTCGTATGAGGCGAGCCCAGGCCGCAATAGAATACCTAATGATGATGGCAATGGCCTTGGCTGTAGTCTTATTTACCATCAGAACGCTCCAGAGAACTGCCAGTAACGCCAGCAACCAAGTTACAAGAACTTCGGAAGAAATAATAAAAACTATGAGCGAAAGGATAGACAACTAAAGGGGCTCAGGCCCCGGACAGTGCTTTTTTCCATAAAGCTTCAGGCCGAGCCAAGCCACCACACCGGCCCCGATGACTATGGGGTTTAGCGTTACTCCCGCCAGCCCAATGACCCCAAAGACAGCCCTGATCCACTTCTTCAGGTTGGTGCTGTAGAACCCCGTTAAGGCTATCGCCAGCAGGTACATCACGAACAGGGTCGCCGCCAGATAATATGCTACTCTGAGCACCATCATGAGATTCCACTCGGCCACGGTTATGAGAAACATCTCTGGGTGAGTGAAGTATATGTACGGCCCTATGTAACCCGCCAAAGCGTACTTCACCGCGTTCATCGCCGTCTTCCAAAAGTCCCCGCCAGCTATTGCAGAACCAGCGTAGCTCGCAAGCGCCACTGGTGGGGTAACGTCCGCCAAGATTCCGAAATAGAACACGAAGAAGTGGGCCGAGAGCATTGCTATGAGCACTGTGTAGCCTGGAACCGGCTGGTTGTAGGGCTCTATGCTCCTGACGAGCATGTATATTGCAGGTGCAGCAACGAGAGAGGTTATGATATAGTTTGCCGTCGTCGGGACGCCCATACCGAGGATGAGGCTGAACACCATGGTCAACATGAGGAGCAGCCAGAGGTGTCCTCCCGTGAGGGATATGAGGCGGTAGCCTATGTTGGTGAGCTCGCCGGTCATGGTAAGAACGCCCTGGATGAGGCCAGCGCTGGCGGCGGCTAGCATAACGCTGACGCTAGTTTTTCCTGCGTCTATCATGGCCTCGTAAGTGGCGCGGTACATCATCCTGCCACTGTCGTGGGATGAGCGGTAGCCGACAAGGATTGAGAAGACTATTCCGAAGACGCCCGTCATGAGGACTATCTGCTCTTTGGTCATGCCAAGGTACTTGGCGAGGGCTATGAAAAGCAGGAACATCGCGGTTATGTAAAACTTCTCGTTGAAGGCAACGCCCTTCTTCATCACGCCGAGAACCACGAGAACAATGAACATCGCCAATAGCATCATCGCGGTCTGTGTACCGATGTCTTTGCCGAGGAACATTAGCAGGGTGGCAATGATGGCTACGGCAACGTAGAGCTTCTCGTTTCCGTAAATCTCATCCCTCGAAATCCACGCGACCCATATAGCTACGCCGAGGGATGATATAGCTGCTATTTGAGGCGCTATTCCCCAGACAAGTGCCACCGTGATGACGATTATTGGCAGAAGAATGTAGAGCTTCCTGAGGAAGTAAGTCATCGTCTTGAAGTGGTTAGTCGCCATGCCCTTAAGGCCAAGCCTCTTGGTCTCAAGGTCAATGAAGAGGTAGACACCGCCGTAGTAAACGAGGGCAGGCAAAACGGCAGCTATGATGATCTTGTTATACGGTAGGTTGAGGAACTCCGCCATGATGAAGGCCGCCGCTCCCATGATTGGAGGCATGAGCTGACCGCCCGTTGATGCCACTGGCTCCACGGCACCAGCTATCTCAGGTGGATAGCCCGCCTTCTTCATCAGCGGAATGGTGAACGTTCCTGTCGTCAGGACGTTTGCGACGCTAGAACCGCTGACAGTTCCCATGAGGGCGCTTGAGATGACTGCGGATTTGGCTGGACCACCTGGCCTCTTTCCGAAGAGGCTTATCATGAACTCGGTTATGTAGTCGCTGACGCCTATCCTCAGCAGGAACGCACCAAAGAATATGAAGGCAAAGACGTAGATGGTCATAACGAAGAACGGAATTCCGAAGATTCCCTCGTCGAAGTAAAGCTGCTGGACAAAGCGCACCCAGTCGAAGTTTATTGCGTAGATCCCGTAGACGAGGAAAAGAGTTACTATCAGGGGCAGAACCCAGCCGAGAACGCGTCTCGTTGCCTCAATAACCATTATTATGGCCAGGAGTCCAAAGATGACATCAGTGTCGTTAAGGGTCGACATCAGTATGTAACGCTGGTAGACCGCGAACAGGTATATCATCGAGATTACTCCAACGGTACCCATGACATAGTCGTAGGCAAAAACCTTCTTGAAATACTTCTCCTTCTTCCGAATCGGGTAGAGCAAGAAGGTTATAGCCATGAGCATGGCCAGAACAAATGCTTCCCCTTGCTTCGGCTGGAAGGTAATCCTGAGGAATTCTAACTTAAGGCCCAGTCTGGAGAAGAGATCGTAGAGTGTGTAGTTGAAGTTGAATATGAACAGGATTTCGTAAAGGCCTATAAGTATCGCAGCAATCTTAACGACCAGCTCCAGCCTGGGCGGAAGGGTTCTCGTCCGTTCTATAACTACCTCCTCATACTCCATCCTGTCCATTCCTTGAAGACCTTCTCCCATCTTCACCACCTCCCTATTAGAGTCAGAATCAGGGGAACTCGCTTAATCCTAAAATTAACCAACAGTGCCTTTTCAGGGCTGTTGAGAACGGGGGACCCGTTTACGGTTATGTTCACATGGTTCAGCGGGATGAACCAGTAGCTGAAGTCCTCTCCTAGGTAATCGCTGACGTGCTTAACGTAATAGTCCCCCACAGTTCCTTGAATGTCCTCGGGGAGACCTGCTCCGAAGTCTTTCCACTTCATTTCGACGGCGTAAAACCCGCTCGTGTTTGCCACGAGCACCTCCACAACAGTGCTACGTTCAACGCTGTGAATGTAGGTTATCTCAATCGTTGAACCGGGGGGATAAAAGTGGACACCACCATCAAAACTTATCTCAACGGCCTTTACCGGAAGGAACAGAATGATGAACATAGCGATAACAAAAAAGGAAAGGGTTCTGCGGCTCAAAGATACCCCCTCATGGTTTCAGGTTGTCGGGGATGGTCTTGCCCTGCTCCTCGTAGTACTTGATGGCCCCTGGGTGGAGCGGGATGCTCATACCGTCGAGGGCGGTGTCAAGGCTTATGTAATGGGCCTTGGCGTGAACCTGCCTGAGCTCGTCAACGTGCAGGAAGAGGAGCTTGGTCATGGCGTAGACGACTTCGTCAGGAACGTCGGCGCTGACGACTAGGATGGCCTTAACGGCAAGGGTCGGGGTGTCTTGGGTCATTCCGTTGTATGTGTCCTTCGGGAGGGTCTGGCTGACGTAGAATATGTAGCCCTTGTCATGGAGCTTCTGGAGGATGTCCTCTCCAATCGGGAGAATCCTTACTGGAGTCTGGACGGCTATCTGGTCAACGGCAGGAGTCGGAGCACCTGAAACTATGACTGCAGCATCTATCTGGCCGAGCTTGAGCTGCTGGGTTGCTTCGGTGAAAGAGAGGTAGACCTTATCCACCTGGTCCCAAACTCCAGCAGCTTCGAGTATCTGCTGGGCGGCAACGGCCGTTCCGCTTCCGGCGGCACCGACCGCGACCTTCTTACCGGTGAGATCCTGGAGGGTCTTTATGTCACTGTCGGCTTTAACGACGAACTGGATGGTTTCGGGATAGAGGGCGGCTATTCCACGAAGATTCTTAACGGCGTTGTCCTTGAACGCGTCGAGTATAACTCCATTGTAGGCATAGTAAGCGACATCGTTCTGCATGATGGCAGCCTGAGCCCTTCCGTCACCGATGGCCTGGGCGTTGGAGACACTCGCACCGCTGGTAACGGCCTTCGCGTCAATTTTGATTCCAGTTTCATCCTTGCCATACTTCTGGAGGATATTGGCGTAGGTTGAGCCGAGCGGATAGTAAACACCGGAGGTTGAACCAGTGTATATAGTTATGGAGTATGTTCCGGTTTCAGTGCTGCTGATACAGCCCGCCATAACCACTGCAAAAAGCAAAACGACCACAAGGCCAATCGATATAAACCTTTTCATGCCTTTCACGCCTCCAAACCTAATTGTGAGTATATGGTCTGAACGACCATATTAGGATATTGAAGTACATTTGCGGTTATATAGTTTGTGTTACTTTTTCGTAAATCTTTATGTGAGATTGGAGAATAGAACACAGCACCATCGAAATCTAGTGGACAAAAGTAGAAGTTCAAACCTGGACAAAACCTTTTAATTCCAAAGCCAAGCATCAAGGGGGTTGAAAAATGAAGGTCATAATGACGACGAAGATAGACCTAGCTTCCATGAATATAATGGAAAAACTGGTGGAGAACTTCGGCTTCAAAGAAACGGAGAAAAGCTTCGACGGAAATCCAGTCTACTCAAAGGGCGATATACTAATCCTGACGACCAACAACGAGATGATCTACTACGACAACCTTGATGGAACAATAGAGGAGCAACTAGGCTCCACGCCCGAGATAATCGTCTTTGCCTCGAGACACGCCAGCAAGCAGAAGCTACCTGCACTCACCACTCACGTGACCGGTAACTGGGGCAACGCAATGTACGGCGGAAAGGACGAGAGCCTAGCTATAGCACAGCCGAACGCAATGAAGCTTGCACTCCTCACGATGAACGAACTCAACGATTTAGACTGGACCGTCTGCTACGAGGCGACCCACCACGGCCCGAGCGAGCTGAACGTCCCGAGTCTGTTCATCGAAATAGGCTCGAGCGAGGAGGAGTGGGTGAACGACAGGGCGGGGGAGATATCGGCGGAGACAATAATATCCGTGCTGGAGAACTACGAGAACTCAAAATTCCCAGTTGCCATTGGAATCGGAGGAGGCCACTACGCGCCGAAGCAGACGAAGAGAGCACTCGAAACGGACCTGGCTTTCGGTCACATAGCCCCGAAGTACACCCACCCTCTCAAGAAGGAACTCCTCCTCAAGGCCATTGAGAGAACGGACTGTGGGGTGGACGCCATATACGTCGATTGGAAGGGCAGTAAGGGTGAGACAAGACAGACGGCGAAAACTCTAGCTGAGGAGCTCGGCTTGGAGTTCATACGGGACTGATAATCGAAATCTTTAAAGATGTTAAGCGGGATTTTAAAATCAGCACCGGCCTTAGCTAAATTTATATACTACCTGCCTACAAAGTGAAACAGATGTTAAATTGCCCGGAGGGTAAAAAGATGCTGAAGCTGATTGAAGACGCTATCGAAAGAACCTCCTCCGACCTTAACAAGGTTCCGGAGGCCCAGGCTCCGCAGACTGACATAGATGAGGAACTTAGGAGGATTCTAGAGCAGATACAGGCCAAGATTTATGTCGTTGGTGTCGGTGGTGCCGGCTGCAACACTATAAACAGGATGATGCAGGTCGGTATCCAGGGTGCGAAGGTTATTGCCATCAACACTGATGCTCAGGATCTCCTCAAGGTTAGAGCTCACAAAAAGATACTCATCGGTAAGGAACTTACCCGTGGTCTCGGCGCAGGAAACAACCCCAAGATGGGAGAGGAGGCTGCTAAGGAGAGCGAGAGGGAAATCCGCGATGCTCTCGAAGGTGCTGACATGGTCTTTATAACATGCGGTCTCGGTGGTGGAACCGGCACCGGTGCCGCCCCCGTCGTTGCCGAGATAGCAAAGAAGATGGGTGCCCTCACCGTTTCCGTCGTCACCCTCCCGTTCACCGTTGAGGGCATCAGGAGGATAAAGAACGCTGAATATGGTCTCGAGAGGCTCAGGAAGAACAGCGACACGGTTATCGTTATACCGAACGACAAGCTCATGGAGGTCGCTCCCAACCTGCCCATACACATGGCCTTCAAGGTCGCTGACGAGATACTCGTCCAGGCCGTCAAGGGCATCACTGAGCTCATCACCAAGCCGGGACTCGTTAACCTCGACTTCAACGACGTAAGGGCAGTCATGAAGGATGGCGGCGTTGCGATGATAGGTATCGGCGAGAGCGACAGCGAGAAGAGGGCCCTCGAAGCTGCCCAGCAGGCTTTGAACAGCCCGCTCCTCGACGTTGACATAAGCGGTGCCAAGGGAGCGCTCATAAGCATAAGCGGAAGCGACGTCAAGCTCGAGGAGGCTCAGCAAATAATAGAGCTCGTCACGAGCAAGCTCGACCCTGAGGCACAGGTCATCTGGGGAATACAGCTTGACGAAGAGCTCGGAAAGATGATAAGGATCCTCATCGTGGTTACTGGAGTCAGCTCCCCATACGCTGTCGCCGAGGAAGAGCCCACTTACTACGGTGAAGAACCCGAGAGAAAAGTTATTAAACTCGACCTTGAGGAGCTTTGATAACCCGTTCATTTTCCAAAATTTAGAGGGGTGACGAGGGTGGCAACAACCACGGAAAAGCTTAAAAACTTCTTTGCGGAGTCGCGGAGGGTTTTGCTAGTAACAAAAAAGCCGGGCTGGAAAGAGTTTAAGATGGCTGCTAAGATTACCGGCATTGGAATGACTTTAATTGGCCTTATAGGCCTCATAATCCGCATGATTGGATACATAATCACTGGCGCTTGAGTTAGTAGCGGGTGATAAGCATGAGCAATGGCAGGATATTCACAGTGCGCGTCACCGTTGGTCAGGAAGAGACCACGGCAAAGCTGATATACAGCAAAATTAAGACTTACAAACTCCCAGTCTACGCCATACTGACACCATCGAAAGTCAAGGGCTACATATTCGTCGAGGCCCCAAGCAAGAGCGCCGTGGATGAAGCAATTAAGGGCATAAGACACGCCAAGGGAACTCTTCCCGGTGAGATTAGGTTTGAAGAGATTGAACACTTCCTCGAGGAAAAACCAGCCGTGAGCGGCTTCGAGCCTGGTGACATAGTTGAGCTCATCGCCGGCCCGTTCAAGGGCGAGAAAGCAAAGGTCGTTAGGGTTGACGAAGCCAAGGATGAAATAGTTGTCGAGCTCATCGGTTCAATCGTCCCGATTCCGGTTACGGTGAGGGGCGAATACGTTAGACTTATAAGCAAACGCCAGAAGGAGTGAACGGACTCAGAAAACTAGAGGTGAGAAAGATGCCGCAGGTTGTTGAGGTGCTCGTTGAGGGAGGAAAGGCTTCACCAGGTCCACCACTCGGTCCCGCTATCGGTCCGCTCGGACTTAACGTTAAGCAGGTCGTTGACGAGATAAACAAGGCTACCAAGGACTTCGAGGGAATGCAAGTTCCAGTCAAGATCATCGTGGAGGACCCCAAGAAGAAGACCTTCCGCATTGAGGTTGGTGTTCCTCCGGTCAGCCAGCTCATAAAGAAGGAGCTTGGTATACCAAAGGGCTCCAGCGAGGCTGGCCACAGCCCGGTCGGAAACCTAACCATGGAGCAGGTCATCAGGGTAGCCAAGGCCAAGGTGGACCAGATGCTTGCCGCTGACCTCAAGGCTGCAGCCAAGGAGGTCATCGGTACAGCGCTCAGCATGGGCGTTACCGTCGAGGGCAAGGACCCGAGGGAAGTCCAGAAGGAGATTGACGAAGGCATTTACGACGAGATTTTTGCAAACGCCGAGGAGTGAGGGAAAAGTTTAAAAATCCCTCTTTTTACGCATTTTTGACTTTTCGGTGCTTAAATCAAAAATGAAGGGAGGGCTGTAGATGGCCTTTGACAGGCAGAAAATCGTGGAAGCGGTGAAGGAGGCGAAGGCCCGGGCTAAGCCGCGCAACTTCACACAGACCGTCGAAGTGGCAGTCAACCTCAAGGATATAGACCTCCGCAAGCCGGAGAACAGGTTTAAGCTTGAGGTTGTGCTGCCCCACGGTCGTGGGAAGGAGCCAAAGATCGCGGTCATCGCTGATGGTGCCGTTGCCGAGGCGGCTAAAAAGCTCGGGCTGGATGTGATTAGTGGAGAGCAGCTTGAGGAACTCGCCAAGAGCCCAAGGCAGGCAAGGAAGCTGGCGAAGAGCTACGACTTCTTCATTGCGGCGGCTCCGCTGATGCCGAAGATCGGTAGGTACCTCGGTAGGTACCTTGGTCCAAGGAACAAGATGCCGCAGGTCGTTCCACCGACCATGACCAACCTAGAGCCAATAATTGCAAGGCTCAAGAAGACAGTCAGGATACAGCTTAAGAACAACCCGGTTGTGCATGCCCCCATTGGAACCGAGGACATGGACGACGAGAAGCTCGCCGAGAACGCTGAAGCAGTGCTCAACGCCATCATCAACAAGCTTGAGAGGGGCGAGAACCAAGTGAAGTCAGTGTACGTCAAGACCACCATGGGACCGGCCGTTAAGGTGGAGAGGTGAGGGAGATGGCCCACGTTGCTGAGTGGAAGAAGAAGGAAGTTGAAGAGCTCACCAACATCATCAAGAGCTACCCAGTGATAGCACTCGTTGACGTTGCCAATGTCCCGGCTTACCCGCTCTCAAAGATGCGTGAGAAGCTCAGGGGCAAGGCACTCCTCAGGGTCTCGAGGAACACCCTCATTGAGCTCGCCATAAAGAGGGCCGCTCAGGAGCTTGGAAAGCCAGAGCTCGAGAAGCTCATCGACCACATACAGGGTGGAGCCGGAATCCTCGCTACCGAGATGAACCCATTCAAGCTCTACAAGCTCCTTGAGGAGAGCAAGACTCCTGCTCCGGCCAAGCCAGGCGTGCCGGTTCCCAAGGACGTCGTCATACCAGCCGGTCCGACTTCAATCTCACCGGGTCCGCTCGTCGGTGAGATGCAGGCTCTTGGCATACCTGCGAGAATCGAGAAGGGTAAGGTCAGCATCCAGAAGGACTATACCGTGCTCAAGGCCGGTGAGGTCATAACCGAGCAGTTCGCTAGGATCCTCAATGCCCTCGGTATCGAGCCGCTTGAGGTAGGTCTCAACCTCCTCGCGGCCTACGAGGACGGAATCGTCTACACCCCAGAGGTTCTCGCCATCGACGAGGAGGAGTACATCAACCTGCTCCAGCAGGCCTACATGCACGCGTTCAACCTGTCCGTCAACACTGCCTATCCAACCAGCCAGACCATCGAGGCCATCATCCAGAAGGCCTACCTTGGAGCCAAGAATGTTGCGGTCGAGGCTGGCTACATCACCAAGGATACCGTCGAGGACATCTTTGGCAGGGCTCTGCGTGCCGTCCTGCTCATAGCCCAGAACCTGCCTGAGGAACTGCTCGACGAGAAGACCAAAGAGCTTTTAAACCAACAGGCACAAATAGCCGTTGCCGCTCAGCCTCAGCAGGAGGAGAAGGTCGAGGAGGCTGAGGAAGAGGAGGAAGAAGAGGAAGCCTCCGAGGAGGACGCGCTCGCTGGACTGGGCGCGCTCTTCGGCTGAACTTTCCATTTCCCTCGTATCCCTGAATAAAACCGTGTGAAAAAATGAAGATGATTGGAGGTGTAAAGAATGGAGTACGTGTATGCCGCTCTGCTGCTCCACGCCGCTGGTAAGGAGATAACCGAGGAGAACCTCAAGGCCGTCCTTGAGGCTGCCGGAGTTAGCCCGGACGAGGCCAGGATAAAGGCTCTCGTTGCCGCCCTTGAGGGCGTCAACATCGACGAGGTCATCGAGAAGGCCGCCATGCCGGTTGCTGCCCCGGTCGCCGTTGCCGCCGCTCCGGCCGCTGGCGCCGAGGCCGCTCCGGCTGAGGAGGAAGAGGAGGAGGAAGAGGAGGAGGCCAGCGAGGAGGAGGCCCTCGCTGGACTCGGTGCCCTCTTCGGCTGAACTCCTCTCCCTTCAAACTTTTCTTTCCAAGTTGATCAAAAGTCCTGCTGTCAGTTTTTGGATTCCATCTCCACAACACGTACTTTTGGGAAAACAAATCCACCCAACGATGAGATTTTTTCATCCCCAAACTGCACCTGCCACCGCAAGCTTTATTTTTGCTCCCCATGACTTATCCTGAGGGCCCGTGGCCTAGGGGATATGGCACCGGCCTTCGGAGCCGGTAGTCGCGGGTTCGAATCCCGCCGGGCCCGCCAGCCAAAACTGTGGTGGCCAACATGATGCTCCCAGACTGGAAAATCCGGAAGGAAATTCTAATCGAGCCCTTCAACGAGAAATCCCTTCAGCGGCCGGCTACGACTTGAAGGTTGGAAAGGAGGCAATGGTTAACGGAGAGTTCATAGACGTTGGGAAGGAATGGAAGGTTGTAATCCCCGCAAAGGGTTACGCCCTGATTCTCACCCTCGAACGCATTAAACTACCTGACGACGTTATGGGGGATATGAAGCTGAGGAGCAGCCTAGCAAGAGAGGGACTGATGGGTTCCTTCGCCTGGGTCGACCCGGGATGGGACGGCAACCTCACCCTTGGAATATTCAACGCCTCAGATGAACCTATCGAGCTTGCCTACGGAGAGAGGTTCGTTCAGATAGCATTCATCAGGCTTGAAGGCCCGGCAAAGAATCCCTACCGGGGCAGTTATCAGGGGAGCCAGCACCTTACGCTATCAAAGAGGAGAAAGAAATAAGACTACGAAATTTGCCTCGATACCCAACTCCATTCTATTTCTTAGGCCATCCAAGTACGAGTAGTGAACAAATGAATTCTTCCCGAGAACATAAGACTTAATTAAAAGGTGTACTGGTAAACTATCGCTCCCCAAAGGCACCATCTGGGTAATGCCTTCTATTGGGCACTGTGCTCTCGACCGGTTATCTATTTCCCTCAAGGTTCACGAGAAAATCCGTCTCGCTAAGTTGGTTGTATCCAAGGGCGTAGTGGCCATCTAATCGACGTAGCTGGCTCCGTTTACCGAAAGGTTTATATATCTCCAATCGCCTAAAAACTAGTGAAAAATCCTTCTGGAGGTGTTGTGAATGGCTGAGTTGCCAATTGCCCCAATTGACAGGTTGATTAGGAAGGCCGGTGCCGAGAGGGTTAGCGAAGAGGCCGCTAAGGTTCTCGCTGAGTACCTCGAGGAGTACGCCATCGAGCTTGCCAAGAAGGCCGTCGAGTACGCCAGGCACGCTGGCAGAAAGACCGTCAAGGCCGAGGACATCAAGCTCGCTATCAAGGCCTGAAGGCCTTTCTTTCTCTTCCTTGCTTTTGTCACCCCCTGAAAGTCAACTTTTTAAACCGCTCTTTTGGAGGTTTCCCCATGCCAGAGATAGCGGTCAGAATGACAAAACGCAACCATAATGCCTTTGTTCATCTTCTCGGCGCCCTGGAGAGTCAGGGATTTGATCTCGGAGAGCTGTTGGTAACCAAAGACTTCAATGAGATTCTAAAAGCTCGGCCGAAGGTCGTTCTCTACTCCTTCTTCACGGAGGAGATATGGGGAGACCTTCCCCACGAGGTCAAGCGCCTCAAGGAGAGGGGAGCTTTGCTGATAGCCGGCGGCTATCACGCGATAGCCATGCCCAAACACACCCTAAACCAGCTCGGTTTTGACATAGCTGTCATAGGCGAGGGAGAGGAGGTTCTCTATCAGCTTTTAACGACCCTCAAAAAGACGGGCTATAAAATCACAAAGGAGCTTCTCAACATCATGGGGCTCTCCTTTTACCTGGACGGCGAGTTAACCTTCACGGGCTTCGCTAAAGTGGAGAACTTCTGGCGTTTTCCGCCCTATCCCGAGTCGCTAAGACTAATCTCTCCCATCGAGATAAGCAGAGGCTGCCCCTTCAGCTGCTACTATTGCCAAACACCCTACATCAAGGGGCTCCGCATGAGGCATAGGCCCATAGATCAGATAGTGAGATATTCAAGAAGAATGAAGGACATACGCTACATAACTCCCAACGCTTTTGCCTACGGCTCGCCTGGGGCGATACTTAAGTTGAACAAGCTTGAGGCTTTACTGAAGGCCCTTCAACCTCTCAGAAAAGAGGGACGGCGGCTCTTCTACGGAACGTTTCCGAGCGAAGTTAGGCCAGAGTTCGTCCTGCCGGAGACCCTTGAGCTCCTCACAGACTACGCCGACAACAGGCGCTTGGCCATAGGCGCCCAGAGCGGCGATGATGCGATGCTCAAAGCGATGCACAGGATTCATAAGGTCGAACATGTCAAGCGAGCGGTGGAGTATATGCTCGAGTACGGCTTTGAGCCGGTGGTAGATTTCATAGTTGGTCTTCCGAACGAGAGCGAAGAGAGCCAGAGGAAGAGCATCGAGCTGATGGAGTGGGTTATGAAAAAGGGAGGAAAGGTTCGCGCCCATTATTTCATGCCTTTACCGGGGACGCCCTATGCAAGGTGTAAGCCTTCACCTCTGGACGATGAGATGAAGAAGTTTCTGGGTAGGATGGCATCAAAGGGCAAGATAGAGGGTTCCTGGGGCAAGCAGGTTGAGCTTTCAAGAAAGCTCCAGAGGCTTATAGAGGAGTTTTACGAGGAACCCATGAGCCACACGGTGCCGGTTAGAAACGTGTGTTAGCAATGCTTTTATGGACTCTCTTGAAAAGTTATGCCGGTGGATAGCATGAAGCGCATAGACCTGCTGAGCTTCATACTCGGCTTTTTTGGTGGTGTTTTATCTGCTCAGAGGGGACGTAGAATGGACGCTCTCGTAGGCCTTTGTCCTCAGGATAGTTTACCTTACCGCGGTTAAACCAAGGGTTGGTGGGGCTATCCTCTATGCTCTCTTGGGGTTTCTCGGGGGATTCGCACTCACCCTAATCCTTGGGATGACCTTCCCCTTCCAGAAATGGTCAGGGACATCATGATGCGGCTTTGCCGCTCACTGGATTGATCCTGGCGCTTTACTACGGCAAGAAAAGCGACTATACCTGGTGGCCCCTTTTTCGGCTTCAGGTACCGGCTCTAAACCTGCGCCAATAAGCTTATAACCCCATTCTTTCGTTACCAGTACGACGGCAATATGTACGCCGAAAACTATAAAAGATTCGAGGAGCTTATAAACAAACTGCGAGAGTTTGAGGGGGCCATCATAGTTGAGGGCCCGCGAGACGAGGTGGCTTTGAGAAATTTGGGGGTCAGGGCGGAGATAATAAGACTCTCCCGCCTTCCACTGTCAGAAATTGCGTTCATCGCATCATCGTATGATGAGGTCATGATACTTACGGACTTTGACAGAAAGGGCGAAGAACTCGCAAGGAAGCTCCTCCAGTATTTGGAGGGGTATTCCTGCAGGGTGGACTCAGAGACGAGAAAAGAGCTCAAGAGGATAGCAAAGAAGGACATAAAGGGTATCGAGGACCTTTACGGCCTTTACCTTAAAGTCGTCTCCGTTTCTGACCCCCGAATGGAGGGGATTTAATGAAAAGGAAAAAGACAGTGCTTCACCACATTTTAGCTGAAAAACAGAAGTTTGAAAAAAGAAAAGAGGGTGATGGTATGTCAGCCAAAGATGAATTCGGAACGACTAAATACGTAATCTACGCTGAGTTCGAAGCAAACGGAATCGTCGAAAGGCCTGACGTTGTTGGTGCTATTTTTGGTCAAACTGAGGGCCTTCTCGGTGATGACTTGGACTTAAGGGAACTCCAGAAGACCGGCAGGATTGGAAGGATAAGGGTTGAAGTTCACACGAAGGCAGGAAAGACCTACGGAACGATAACCGTCCCATCGAGCCTCGACAGGGTTGAGACAGCCATTCTGGCAGCTGCCCTTGAGACCATCGACAGGGTTGGCCCGGCCGAGGCCAAAATAAAGGTTCTCCGCATAGAGGACGTTCGCGCCACCAAGAGGAAGTACATTATCGAGAGGGCCAAGGAGATCCTCGGGACCATGATGGAGCAGGAGATCCCGGAGACCCAGGAGCTCACCGAGGAGGTCAAGAAAGCCGTCCGTGCCAAGGAGCTCATAGAGTACGGCCCGGAGAAGCTTCCTGCCGGACCGCATGTGCCGTTCTCTGACTCAATCATTGTTGTTGAAGGAAGGGCAGATGTGCTCAACTTGCTCAAGCACGGCATAAAGAACGCCATAGCCGTCGAGGGAACCTCCGTCCCAGAGACCATCATAAAGCTCAGCAAGGAGCGCATCGTTACCGCCTTTACCGACGGCGACCGCGGTGGAGAGCTCATCCTCAAGGAGCTCCTTCAGGTTGCAGATATTGACTACGTCGCCAGGGCACCCGAGGGCAAAGAAGTTGAAGAGCTCACAAAGAAAGAGATAGTCAAAGCCCTGAGGAGCAAGGTCCCAGCGGAGCAGGTCATAACCGAGATATTCTATAAGGGCAGGAACTTCTACGATGTTATAAAAGAGAAAGAAAAGGCCAAAGCCAAGGAGGAAAAGCACAGGGAAGTCAAACCCCCAGTACCAAAGCCCCCAGAAAGGCCCGAACCCAAGGAGAGGGGGGAGAAGATAGTCAAGCCAATCCAGCAACCCAGACCGAGTGAGCTCGACGAGTTCGGTGAGTTCATCGAGAAGGTCAGGAGCTCCAAGGACTCGGTGGCGCTCCTCCTAGATAAGGACAAAAACGTCATCGCTGAGATACCCGTCAGAGAGCTCACCAACCAGCTTAAGGAGCGTAAGGACGTTTACGCGGTCGTCTTCAACGGCGTCATAACTCAGAGGCTCATCGACACCGTCAGTGAAAGCGGGGTAAAGTACCTCGTCGGAGCGAGGAAGTACAACGTCGTCAGAAGGCCGGTCAATCTCAAGATAGTGACCTTTGCGGAGTGAGCTCCGCACCTTCTTATTTTCTGCCACAAAACTTCCAACTTCTTTGAGTAGAATATTCTGATGGTTCCATGGATGAGGGTCTTGAGCTGATGCTCTTGGGAATTTCGTTCATTCTCTTTGGGATACTGATGGGCAATAACGGGGGCATGTTCTTCGGAATCCTCGGTTTTAGCCCTGGTGTTCCTGGAGATACTCCTACCGCAGAAGAAACGGAAGGAAGAACCACATTGCGAAGGGGAGTAACTTTATAACTCCTCCCTCCCTTCTTCCCCAGGTGAGGAAAATGAACGTGAAAGAGCTGATTATGAAGTACGCGCTCATCAATGCGATCAGCCACAAGGGCAAGGCCAACCCAAAGGCTGTGATAGGGAAGGTTCTCGGCGAGAACCCGGAACTTAGGCCCAAAGCAAAGGAGATAATCCCACTCGTCAATCAGATAGTGGAGCAGGTCAATGGAATGGGCATCGAAGAACAGGAAGCAAAGCTGAAGGAGATTTATCCCGAGTTCTTTGAGACAAAGAAGGAAAAGAAAGAGGAAAAGACGGGCCTCCCTCCACTCCCCAATGCCGAGAAAGGCAAAGTGGTTGCCCGCTTCGCTCCAAACCCCGACGGAGCACTCCACCTCGGCAACGCCAGGGCGGCGATACTCAGCCACGAGTACGCTCGCATATACGGTGGAAAGTTTATCCTCCGCTTTGATGACACAGACCCGAAGGTCAAGAGACCCGAACCTAAGTTCTACGACTGGATTATCGAAGACCTAAAGTGGCTCGGCTTCCAGATCGACGAAATCCACATTGCCAGCGACAGAATTGAGATTTATTACAATTACGCGGAGGAGCTCATCAGAATGGGTAAGGCCTATGTCTGTACCTGCAGGCCAGAGGAGTTCAGAAAGCTCCGCGATGAAGGAAAGGCCTGTCCACACAGGGAAGAGCCGGTAGAGGTTCAGCTCGAACGCTGGAGGAAAATGCTCAACGGAGAGTATAAAGAGGGAGAAGCCGTCGTTAGAATCAAGACCGACCTCAGCCATCCGAACCCAGCGGTTAGGGACTGGCCAGCCTTGAGAATAATCGACAATCCAAACCACCCGAGGACGGGCAACAAATACCGTGTCTGGCCGCTCTACAACTTCGCCTCCGCTATAGACGACCACGAGCTCGGTGTTACCCACATCTTCCGCGGTCAAGAGCACGCAGAAAACGAGACGAGGCAGCGCTACGTCTACGACTACTTTGGCTGGGAATACCCAGTTACCGTCCACCACGGAAGGCTCAGCATAGAGGGAGTAATTCTTAGCAAGTCCAAGACGAGAAAGGGCATCGAGGATGGAAAATACCTCGGCTGGGACGACCCGAGGTTAGGAACCATAAGGGCCCTGAAGAGGCGCGGCATAAGACCGGAGGCCATAAGGGAGCTTATCATCGAGGTCGGCCTAAAGAGAAGCGACACTACCGTCAGCTGGAACAACTTGGCAGCTATAAACCGCAGAATCATAGAGCCCATAGCCAACCGCCACTTCTTCGTTGCTGACCCGATACCGATGTACATTGAAGGTTACGGGGAGGAATTCGTGGCAGAGATTCCTCTACATCCGGACCACCCGGAGAGGGGCGTTAGAAGGCTCAAGTTCAAGCCCAAAAAGCCGGTTTATGTATCAAAGGACGACATGAACCTGCTCAAGCCCGGCAACTTTATCCGCCTGAAGGATCTCTTCAACGTGGAGATAGTCGAGGTGAGCGAGGAGGGAATTAAGGCCAGGTTCCACAGCATCGACTACGAGGTAGCGAGGGAAAACCGCTGGAGGATGATACACTGGGTAACCGAGGGCAAGCCCTGTGAGGTTCTCGTTCCACAGGGAGACGAACTCATCACCAGGAAAGGTCTGCTCGAAGCCGATGCTGACGTTAAGGTCGATGACATCGTCCAGTTCGAGCGCTTTGGCTTTGTGAGGATAGACGAAGTGACTCCAGAAAAGGTCGTCGCAATATTTGCTCACAAGTGAGCCCTTCTTCTTTTTTGCTTATTGCATCACAAACAAAAAATGAAAAAGCCCTCACTCTGAGGGCGTCCAGGGCACAAGCTTGTCGCCAAAGAGCCCGAAGGCAATAACTACCACGGCGAGGATTCCCGAGGCTACGTAGACGCCTCCTGCTCTGAACACGGTGGCGAGGGCATAAAGACCTCCCACAAGGAAGAGCAGTGCGGCTGTTCCTGCCACCACGAGCCCGAGAGTTGAGAGCTTCTCCTTGGATGTTATCACTGGATACAGCTCAAATATGGCCATGAAGAAAGTTATTATGATCACTGCCTTGAGAGCCATATCCGCTATTGACGGGGGAGAATCCATCAGCCCTATGACGAGGGCCGCGCCAATAAGATACATGGCAGCCCTGTTTCTGCCCACTCTCAGTGTCGATTCTACTATCTGGAGGCCTACCTCAGCGGTAGGCAACAGGCTCGTGACCCCAGCAAAGAACACTGAGATTCCGATGAGTGCTATAAGTGCAGGATAGCCTGAGAGTATGTCCGGTAGCTCACTCATGAGCTGGATCGCCCCTTCATCGCCGCCATAGACGTACTGAAGGAGCCTCTCCGGGGTGGTTGGACCAAGGCCGTAGACAACGATTATCGTGGAGAGCACTCCAACAAGGAGCTGAATGAAGATTCCAGTTCCTATAATGAGCTTAGCGTTAAAGCGCTCGTTGATGAAGCTCCCGAGCATCAGGTAGAACGCGAATCCAAGTCCAACACCATAGATTGCTCTAAGTGCGGCGTCTTTAATGAGGTCAAGAGTGATGGCGTGCCTAGCAATAAGCATGTGCTTGGCCATTCCAAGGAACGTGGCATTCTCCGGTATCTGGAGCTTGAAGGCAACCGCCGTTATGGCCACCGCAATGACGAAGATAACCGAACCAATGGCCATTATGGCGAAGGTATTCTCCTTGGCCCTGGTAAGGATCACGAAGACTATCACGAACATCAGTACCTTTGCTATTAACCTCGCAACGGCTCCAGTACCGAGCAGCGGTGAGACCAGAGTCAGCATCACGTTGGCTGCATAGTATGAGAGAAACATCACTATAGCCGCAAATATTGCCATAATCATTGAGGGCCTTTTGGCAACCTTCTGGTACAGCTCCACGAAGTAGTAGCCGGACTTCATGACGGTCTCCGCCTCTAGGATTGCCACATAGGTCAGCATGGTCAGGAATACTACGTGCACTATGATTCCCGTAATCCCGTACTGGAGCCAAAACTGCGGGAAGAGACCTATGCTTCCGATTCCCGTGGCAAATCCAGCAACGAGGAATATCAGATATATCGTCCATTTTTTGACTTCGTCCATGATTCCACCTCCGGGAATTCTAATCAAAAAGGCGACATTGATAGTTAAAAATATGCCTCCACACAAAGAATGTTGGAAAGTTCTTATACAAAATTTTGTGAGTTGAATTTTGTTGGAAATGAAACAAAGGGAATAAAAAATCACTCGAAGGGACCTCTCCACTTCACCAATCCAAGCAGGAATCGGTGAAACAGCTTTTCGTGGTGGGGGTAGATCCTTATCACATAGTGCCAGTAGGGGTCACTGAGGTGCCTCAGAGCGCTTCCCTCATAGGTGTAGAGCCACCTTCCATCCCCGAGCTCCTTTGGATGCCTCAGCTCAAAGATATGCGGTTTCTCTATGTGATGCTCCTCGGCATGGACGCCGAAGTAGAGCTCGAGGCAAACGTCTTCGGGCTTAAGTCCGTCGAGGTGGACGATGACCTGAAGTCTGCTTCCGTCTGTGATGACTACGTTTTTGATGCTCACGTTGTTCCATGTACCGATAACGCGGTCTTTCCATGTGGCTATCTCTTTGGCACCGACGTAGTTGTCCCTCGTGAGCCAGATGTAGTTGCTCATAGCCTTGGAATAGAAGAGGTTCATGTACTCCTTGACCATCCTGTGGGTGCTGAAGCGCGGGGCTATGCTCTTGATGCTCTCCTTCATCATGTAAATCCATCTCTTGCGGTTGCCGTAGTAGGTCGGAATTATCTCCCTCTCCAGCAGGTTGTAGAGGCTCTCTGCGTCCTTTATGTCGTCGGCCTCGGTTTCGGGCTTCGTGCTCTCCTCTCCAATAATCCACCCGTTCCTGCCGTTGTAGCCTTCCACCCACCAACCCTCGTAGATGCTCGCGTTGAGCACTCCGTTCAGCCCAGCCTTCATTCCACTCGTTCCGCTCGCTTCCATCGGCCTGCGCGGGGTGTTGAGCCAGAGGTCAACTCCAGCCACCATGAGCCTTGCACTGCGCATGTCGTAGTTCTCAAGGACGAATATCTTGCCCTTGAACTCGGGCATCGAGGAAACCTCGTAGACCTTCTTTAGGAACTCCTTGCCGGCCTCGTCCATTGAATGAGCCTTTCCACCAAAGACTATGTAGACTGGCCTCTCCGGGTCGTTCAGGATCCTCTTGAGTCGCTCGATGTCCGTGAAGAGTAGGGTGGCGCGCTTGTAGGTCACAAAGCGCCTGGCGAAGTATATGATGAGCGCGTTTTCGTCGATCTCAGGCAGGGGCTCATCTATTCCAAGCCTCTCGTTCCTAGCTTTAATCTTCCTCTTCAGTAGCTCTATGAACTCCCTCTTGGCCTTAAGGTGGACCTCCCAGAGCTCTTCATCGGGAATTCTCTCGATGGCATACCACAGACCCTCGATGTTCGTGTGCTCGCGCCATGCCTTTCCGATATAGCGGTCGAAGAGCTTTCTCATCTCGCTGTGAACCTAGGTCATGGTGTGCACGCCGTTGGTGATACCGTCGACAGGTATCTCATCCAGCGGAACTCCGGGCCAAAGATTCTGCCACATGCGCTTGCTTACCTCGGCATGGAGCTTGCTAACGCCGTTGACATAGCTGGAAGTTCTTATGGCCAGTAGGGTCATGTTGATTTCATTCCACTCGCGGCCGAGCTCCAGGAGCCTCTCGTCCTTACCCTCAAGGAACTTGGCGAGCCTCTTCCTGACTTCCTCAATTGGGAAGCGGTCGTGGCCCGCTGGAACTGGAGTGTGCGTGGTGAAAACCGTAGTCTCCCTAACAATACTCAACGCCTCGGTAAAGGTCAACCCTTCATCCATGTACCAGGCTATCCTCTGGAGGTTGGCAAAGGCTGGATGCCCCTCGTTGAGATGAACAACACTCGGCTCTATACCAAGAGCTTCCAAAAGGCACATTCCACCGATTCCCAGGGGTATCTCCTGCTTTATGCGCTTGTCTATCTCGGCGTTGTAGATGTAGTCGCATATGGTTCTGTCGTCCGCGCTATTCTCGGGAACGTCGGTGTCTAGGAGATATATCTTCACCCTTCCAACCTCAACCTCGGAGGCCCTTGCGTAAATGATTCTGTCCTCTATGGGGACCTCTATAAGGAGTGGCTTTCCATCCCTTCCGAGAACCGGTTTTATCGGCATCTCCTCTGGCCTGTACTCTGGGAAAATCTCAATCTATCTTCCGTCCCTGTCTATCTCCTGTTTGAAGTAGCCGTGCTTATAGAGCAGACCTATTGCTATGAAAGGCAGACCAAGGTCACTGGCGGTCTTCACGTGGTCACCAGCGAGTATTCCCAGGCCGCCGGAGTATATGAGCAGAGTCCTGCTTATGCCGTACTCCATGCAGAGATACACTATGGGCTTGTCCCACTTGGGATAGTTGGTTAAGAACCAGAACGAATTTGGATCCACATAATCACTGAACTGTTCCATAACGAGCTCGTAGAGGTTTATGAAGTCGTCGTCCTTCAGAAGTTCCTCCAGGCGCTCCTCAGAAACATCGAGAAGAAGCTTAACCGGATTATTGTGTTCCTTCCAGTGTTCCGGATCAATATACTCCCAGAGCCTCGTTGCCCTCCTGTTCCAGCTCCACCAGTAGTTGTAGGCCAGATCAGCTAAATCCTTTATGGGATTGGGAAGCTTCTCCCTGATTAAATCGTGGATGGGAGTTTCAACGTCAGTCCTGGCAACCACTTATGTATCATTTTCAGTGATACTATGTAGAAAGAAAGTTAAAAAGGGTTTTGGGAGTGCATAGAAAAGTGCACTCAGAGAAGGGAAAAGAAAAGAAGGGCTCAGACCTTCTCCAGCTGGAAGGGGCTGATGTAGTCGCCGTACTTCTCTCTCGCCTTCAGCAGCCTCTCGCGCTCCTGAGCAAGAACTTCAAAGAGCTCCTCCGGAATGTTTCCAATCTCGCGGTAGATTTTTTCGATGCGCTCTATCTTGGCCAACAGCTCTGGAACCCTTATTGTGAACTGTTTTTCGTAGTCATCCCTAGTGTAGTCCTTGTTGAGAACCTCACGGGAGAGCCTCGCCAGGTCCTCGTACTTGGGTATGTATCCTATCGGTGTTTCTATGGCATCGACGTCGCCGTGAACGCGGAGCTCCATCCACTTGAGCCACACAGCTTTGTCGATCTTGTGGTTGAGCCAGTTACCCTCCTTGTTCCTGAGGAAGTAGTTAACCGCGAATATCTTGGGAGCCTTCCTGAGCTTCCCCTCGAACTCCAGGTAGTTCCTCAGGTAGTCCCCTATGTGGACGCTCATAAAGTCCAGTATGGCCATTGGATTGAAGGCCCTGACCCCTTCCTTACCGAGGGTAGCGGCGGTAGTCTCGCTCTCAAGAGCCGCTCCCATAGTTACGATGCCGTGCTTCCAGTCGAAGGCCTCGCGAACTGGAGGCCATGTGTCCTTGTCCCTGCCGCCGAATATCATACCGCCAACTTCAACGCCGCAAGGAGCTTCCAGGGCGTCCATGTCAACGTTCGGGAAGTGTTCGAGTGAAACCGTGAAGCGCGCGTTCTTATGGCTCGGCGGTATCTCGTTGCTCTCTTCATCCTTCTTTCCGCGCCACCACTGACCGCTGTGGTTTTCCCCATCGTCAGGAATCTCTGTCCCCATATCGTTCCAGTAGGGCTTTCCGTCCTTGACGAGCACGTTGGAGAAGATTATCTCGACGGGCGAGTGGAGAACCTGCCATATTATCGGGTCGTCCTCTGGATTTACGCCCTGAATTATGCCGAAAACGCCTTTCTCGACGTTCGCTCCGCGTGCTATTCCGTTCATGGGCACGATGAACGCCAAATCGTCGCCGACGATGTTCTCCCACGGAATCATAGCTGTGGAGGTTTTGCCGCACATGCTCGGATAGGCGCCGGTGAAGTAGGTCTTCCTGCCGTTGGGGCCGTTTACCCTCATCAGGAACATGTGCTCGCTGAGCCAGCCCTCTCTAACGGCGCGCTGGATGGTGAGCCTGAAGGCGAGCTTCTTGAGGCCTATCGTGTTGCCGCCATACTGGGTGTTGACGGAGTAGACCGTCTCGCCCTCAAGGTCTATGTATATCCTCCTCTTACCGAGGTTCTTGCTGGTCTTCCTCTCGTCGAGCTCTCCAGCGCTGTGAACGAACCTGAAGAAGCGCGCGCTTCTTCCGAGGCGTTTAAACTCTTCGTAGCCCTTCCTGTAAAGGATGAACTCGGAATGGGCTACATAAGCAGAATCCGTGAGCTGAACAGCAGGAATCGTGAAGACCGAGTTCTTCGGCCCGAGGACGAAAAAGCACACGAAGAGCTCCTTACCGCGCATTACTCCCTTCATCAGCTCGCGTATCTCCTTAAGGCCCTCCTCACGGTCAATGGTGTTGAGAAACGGTAAGCTCTTCCCGCCGGAAACGAGAAGTTTCGTGTTGGCCTTGTCGCGGGCCTGGTCATAGTAGTTGTCGTAATGAACCGTATGATTGGGAGTTTCGAGCATCTTCTCTTCGCCATAATAGAGAGCTTTCCAGCGGACATACCATTCATCCTCTTCGCTATCGGTGCAGACGAAAACTTTGCTCGGTTCGAGCCACTCAATCCACTCGGCCAAAAACTCGTGTAGTTCTGGGTTGTCTATTGCCTTAATTTTCTCAAACTGCTCCTTATCAAGGAGTTTCTCAAGCCTTTCGAGAGCATTCATACTACCGCCTCCAAGAATAGTAGAGTAATACCTTAAAATAGTTTGTCGGAAATTTAAGTGCCCCGGTGGACTTATAAGTTCAGCCATGCGCAAAACATATTAACTCTTAGTAGAACAACATAGCGGTGCGTGGAATGAAGGCGGTGATTTTGGCAGGGGGTAGGGGACGCGGCTGCTACCACTCACAGTCTACAGACCCAAGCCGATGATACCCTTCCTCAACAGGCCCCTCATGGAGTACGCCCTCCAAAACCTCCTGAGGGCCGGGGTTGAGGAAGTGTACGTCTTGGTTGGCTACCTCAAAGAGCGCATTATGGAGTACCTTGGCGAGGGAAGCGACTATGGAATAGAGATACACTACTCCAACAGCGAGAACGCTAAGTTAGGAACAAGTGGGGCCACGAGAAAGCTCGTCAAGAACATGGGCGAGGCATTCTTTGTCGTCTCGAGCAACGTGCTAACAAACCTCGACCTCAGGGCGCTCTACGAATACCACCTGAGGAAAAAGGCGCCGGCAACGATAGCGCTCTCGAGGGTCTAAGACCCCACGCAGTATGGTATAGTCCTAATAAACAACGATGGAAGGATTCTCCGCTTCAAGGAAAAGCCCAAGCAGAAAGAAGCCTTCAGCGATTTGGTCAATGCAGGCATCTACGTCTTCGAGCCGGAGGCCTTTGATCTCGTTCCCAAGAGTAAGAACTTTGACTTCTCCAAGGACCTGTTCCCGAGGATGCTCGAGAATGGCTTGCCCTCCTACGGCTTCCCCTTCAGGGGTACTGGAACGACGTTGGCAGGCCGTCCAACTATCTGCAGGCTACATAGGACATCTTTCACGGCAGGCTGATACTCCCACAGCTCAGGGCAGAGAGCCTGAAGGGAAACCTCGAACACGGGGGCAGTTTGATTACAGGGCAACGATGCAGGCTCAGAAAGCCAGAACTACAGGGCTTCGCTGTTCTCGGCGACGATGTGGAGATAGACAGAAACGTTAAAATAGAGCGTTCCGTGATATTCTCAAATGTTACCATCGAGGAAGGGGCTGAGATTAGGGAAGCGATAATCGGCGAGAACGTCTACATTGGAAGGGGGTCATTATCCAGCCCGAGAGCGTCATAGGCGACAGTACGGTCATCGAGGACTTCAGCAAGATCGGCTCCAACGTCAAGATTTGGGTGGAGTCGAGGATTGATAAGGAGAGTATAATAGTGCCAGATTGAGGTGGTGAAGGTGGAGGTGTATTACTCCCAGAGATTCAATCCAGAGGAACTCGCCCTGCTTGGAAGGGCAATAGGAACGATATCCCACGGCACGATAATAGTCGGAAGGGACGGCAGAGCCATCTCGCGCTACGGGAAAAGGGCAATGGTGGTCGGCATAGTCAGTACGGGCTCGACGATAATGGACGTCAGGCTGATACCCCTCATAGCCCTCAAGGACTTCGCCTACAGGAAGGGCCTTCCTTTGGCCTACGTCTACTACTACGGCGGCATTCGTGTCTACGTCAGCGGAATAGACAGCGAGGAGATAAAGGCCATCCTGGAGAGCAAGAGCTTCATCGAGGCCCAGCCCAACGATATAGGTGCAACGGTCTACTACCCGAACGCGCTCGACGACTTTCTGCATGAGATCTTCAAGCACTACAACTTCCGTATCAAGGGTAAGGCCCTTGTGGATGCCATGAACACTCCAGCAGTTCTCTTCTTCCCGAGGATGAGCGAGCACTTCGGCTTTGAGGCCGAGCTTATAAACGACATGATGACGAGTTACCTGCCACCAAAACCAAAGGAGGTCTTCCTCCACAAGCTGAGCAAGGGTGACTACGACTTCGGTCTTCGCTTCAGGCCAGAAGGCGTGGTGGAGTTCTACAAAGACGGGGAAGAACTCGAGTTTGGAAGCATATGGAAGCTCTTCGACCACATGAAGAAGAACCTCTAAGATTTTTTACTTTCTTTTTAAATCGGCTCAAAATCCTGAAAGAAAAGCGTTAAAAGGGGAGCCCTTAATAACCCCCTCTGTTCATTTTGGGGGTGACATCTGTGGGAATGTTCATTGTTATCGAGGGCATAGATGGTGCTGGTAAATCAACTCAAGCAAAGCTTCTAGCGAAGTGGTTCGAGGAAAAAGGCTACGACGTGGTTCTAACTAAAGAGCCAACAGATACAGCCTTCGGAAAGCTCATCAGAAGGCTCGTCCTCACCGGCGGCAGGGAGGGCATAATAGACGGAGCTCGAATAAGCCACGAGGCTGAGGCGCTTCTCTTCGCAGCAGATAGAGCGGAGCACGTCCACAAGCTGATAAAACCATCTATAGGGGCTGGAAAGATCGTCATCTCCGACCGCTACTTCTACTCGTCCCTGGCATATCAATGGGCGAGGGGTCTCGATTTGGATTGGCTCATTGACCTGAACCGCTTCGCCATTAGGCCGGATCTCGTAATCCTCCTCGATTTGCCCGTCAAGGAAAGCATGAAGCGCATAAACGGACGAAGCATAAAGACAGAGTTCGACAAGATAGTGGAGCTCCAGAAGAAGGTCAGGGAGAACTACCTCAAGCTCGCAGAGAGGTTTCCGGAGATGAAGATAGTGAACGCCCTCGCCAGCGTCAAGGACATACACAACGACATCGTCGCCCTGGTTGAGCACGAACTCCTCAAGAAGTGATGGGGTCAGCCAGTGCCGATGTCATCACGTGCCGCACGGAGCGCGGGTTCAGACCGGTAAACGCTCCTCATCCCCTGCTTTTCTTCGGCGGATTCTTTTTAAAGGTTGGGGAGAAGTTCTTTTGGCCGATGACGAGCGTTAGCCACACTGAGCGGTGAGGAAAAGAGGGTTAGCCGAGGCCGCTTTTCACAGAGAAAACGGGTAAGGGAATCAAAAGCTTCTCAAGCCATCCACTTCCTCAGAAACTCCCCGACCTTCGCTTTCCACTCCTCGGGATGGAACTTGAGCGTCCTGACATGGGTGGCATCGGTAACCCACAGCTCGACGTTCGGATTGATTCTCTTGTTCCGCTCGTAGAAAGCTCTGACTTCCTCGACCTTGACGAGCGGGTCCTTTTCACCGGCTATGATGAGGAGGGGCTTTCTGACTCTGTCGGCGTACTCTATCGGGTGGATTTCCCTTCCGCCACTGAAGAGCTTGGTGAATGGCTTGACAAAGGTGTAGAGCCACTCCGGCAGGTTGGCAAAGTACCTGAGCCCCCTAGCTCCAGTTTTGTCGAGATCCATCGGCGGCGAATCTGCCACACCACAGCAGGTCCTTTCATCCTCTGCAAGGGCCCTTATGGTCACCATTGCGCCCATCGAGAAGCCGATTAGGCCTATCTTCTCCGCCTTGTCTGGGTGCTCCTTCTTCAGCCAGTCGATGGCAGATAAGACGTCGGTTAACTCCTTATCGCTCACCGTTGTGTATTTACCCCCGCTCCTCCCGTGGGCGCGGAAGTCGAAGACAAGCACGTTGTAGCCCTCCTTGAGCAGAAACTCGACTGTGGGCTTCATGTAGAGGGAATACCACCTGCTGGAAGTGTAGCCGTGGAGCGGTATCACTGTCTTATCGCTCCCGTTGTCAATCCACCAGCCGCTCAGCTTGAGCCCATCGCGCGTTTCTATCGTGACATCCTCATAGTCGTGGCCAAACTCCTTAGGCGTCCAGTCCTCGATGAGCCTTGGTGGCTTCACCATCTTGTAGCTCACGAAAGCGACAAAAGCCAAAAACAGAAAGGCGAGAAGGGCAATAACTGTAAGCCATCCCATTTTATCACCTCACTCCAACTCCGCCGTATGGACCTCAAGGTTCTTCATGTGCCATATCATCGGCATCGCCAGGAGAACCAGTATCGCCCCGATGGGGAACAGGACGCGGTAGTTCTCCCCTGCCAGGTCAACTATTGCACCGCCGACTATTCCCGCCAAGAGCACTGGAAGGGAGCGGGTGGCCTCAAAGAAGCCATAATAACGGCCCGTGAAGGCTTCCTTCTCATAGCGAGTCAACAAGTCGCCGATGACAGGATAAGAAGCCGCCATGAGGATTCCCCAGCCGATTCCCGCTATTCCAAGGGCAATCACTATTTCGGTCTGGGTGTTGATAAACCCCCCCCAAAGCTGCGGGAGGGCAAATATGAGACCGCCGAGGATTATGCTAAGCCTTCTGCCGAGCTTGTCATAGATGAGGCCACCAGGAAGGGCACCGAGGAGAACAGTAATGTTGAAGAGTGCCATAAGGTAAAGTCCGAGAGAAGTCACTGCCTTGACGTTCTCCTCGCTCGCTGATCCGTGAAGGACGTAAGCCAGTATGCCGTAAAGGAATATCGCTATGAACTCGAAGCTCATCCACCAGAGTGTTTGAGCCGCGTAGAACTTGAGGAAGTCTCTGTTCTTGACGATGCTCTTCAGGTATGCGGTAAGGCTCTCATTCTCCTCTATCTCTGGTGCCTCTGGCTCTCTTACAATGAAGTAAACGAAGAGCGCCGCTCCAATGAGGAATGCAGCTGTGATGATGTACGGTATCTTGAGATAGGGGGTCTGGGCGAGTGCCTTGATTCCCTCGCTCTCGCCGGTCTCTGCCACTGCTTTGGCTATCAGGTAACCAGCCAAGCCGAAGAGGAAGAGGTTTCCAGCCCACTCGAGAAGTGTGATGACCCCACTGGCCTTCCCTCTCTGGCCGCTCTCTATTGTGTCGGGCATCAGAGCTCTAAACTGGGCAGTATAGATGTGCATTGACAGGTAGAAGAACGCTAACGTTAGGGCGAAGCCCCAGAGCGGAACTCCCATAGCGTAGCCCGTGTACATCATCATCGCTGCGATTCCAGCGAGAATGCCGCCTATCATGATGAAAGGCCTTCTCCTTCCGTGCTTTGATTTGAGTGTATCGCTGTAATATCCAAGAAGAACTGGAATGAACAGGCCGATAAAACCCTCAACAGCCAGTATGGTTCCTTTCACAAATGCCGAGTTGGTGTAGCTCGAGAGCAGCGGGAATGAAAGCCCCTTGTTCAGTGCCCAGCCGACGCTCCTGCTGAATCCGAGCAACGCCAGGCCCAGAACAACACTCCAGCTGAACTTTTTCTCGTTCATGGTTTTACCCCCCATAGTCAGTTGCTGAGACAAGTTTCTGGAAAAATCTGTTTTTATGTTTTTGGTTTGAAGAATGAAATTTCCTATATTCCGGAAGGCAGGACTTTTAAGATTATAAAGAGAAAAGGATCAGTCCATCTCGGGCACGTAGTCGTACACATCCCCCTTGCTCTTTACGATGTCGCCTCTCCTGACGAACTGCATCGTTACGAGGGCCAGCACGAAAAAGACCGTCGCAAATAGCAGCAGCGTCTTGTAGCCCGCAACGTCTATGAAGGCTCCAGAGAGAGGAGGTGCAACGAGGTTTGCCGCCTGGCTGAAGAAGTAGTAGAGGCCAGTGTAGCCGCCGAGCTTTTCTTCGGTGGTCATGTCCACAACCATTGGCAGGGAGTTAACGTTCACCATCGCCCAGCCTATGCCACCCACGAAGAAGAGTCCCATAAAGGTCATCACAACGGGGTCTCCGAGGGAACTGCTCGCGGGTTTTGAGGTTTCACCGACCTGGTAGGCCGCGAGCATTATTGCCACAACCACGAGCAGGCCAATGGTTATGGTTCTCTTTCTTCCAACCCTGCCACCGAGAAAGCCCGCTGGAATAGCGAATATCATAAAGCTAAGCGAGAACACGCCCAGCATAAAGGCACCGGTGCTCTCCTCAATTCCGAGATGGTATTTTGCGTAGCTCGTAAAGAATGTCTCTAGCGAGTTGAATGCTATGAACCAGAAGAATATTGCCAGCAGTATCGCAAGCAGACTCTTTTCCCTGCTAGCAAAGACATCCTTAAGATTTTCCTTCAGCTCACCGGAGCTCTTCCGGCTGGTTTCCTTGAGGAGTTGACTCAGTTTGACCCTGACCTCGCCCGCTTTCCTGTACCTCCCAGGCTCAGGCACGAAAAGCACCACGAAGAGGTTAGCGAGAAGCATTATCGCGGCGCCAACGTAGAAAGGAAGCACATAATTGATGTCGTAGAGCATTTTGCCTCCAAAGTAGGCAAAGAGCGCTCCAAGACCACCCATAAAGTTGATTATCCCATTGGCCTGGCTCCTCTTCTCACTCGGCGTTATGTCTGGCATGAAGGCTATGACCGGCGAGCGGAAGAGAGCCATGAAGAAGTTCATCAGGATAATGGTCCCCATGAAGAGAGCCAAGTTTTCGTACTCCCTGGCCACGGGTATAAGTGCAAACATAAGAGCCGCCAAAGGAGCACCCAAGAGTATGTATGGCTTCCTCCTCCCAAGGCGCGTTCGGGTCATATCGCTCAGAGCCCCGAGGAATGGAAGGAGGATGACTGCGAAGAGGTTGTCTATCGTCATGATAAAGCCGGTGACAGTCTTGCTGAGGTTAAACGTGTCCTGCAGGAAAATAGGCACATAAGCGTTGTAGAGCGCCCATATTATACTTATCCCAAAGAAGCCAAAACCAAGGATGAATATCCTGCTGTACTTGAAGTCCTTCATGTTCATCACCAGACTATTTTAGTCCTCAATGAATTAAAACGATGGGTTTTTAAGGATTTTTAATGTCCATAAAGAGTGGTAGTAAGGATGAGGATCGTAATCCTCGGCCACAGAGGCTTCAGAGGGAGGCTCGAGAACACCATTCCTGCCTTTAGGCGGGTACTCCGATACGCCGACGGTATAGAGTTCGACGTGAGGGTCACAGGCGATGGAAAGCTCGTGACCCACCACGACAGGGGCTTCCAAGCTGATGGTTCCTATCACTATCTGCGGGAGCTGAGCCTTAGGGAGCTGAGAAGGCTCCACCCCAATGGAAAGCTCATTCCAACAGTCGGAAGCGTTTTCAAGAAATCCAGGGACGTTCCTCTCAACGCCGACATGAAGGAGATAGAAGCCGTAGAGGATGTTGTAACCCTAGCCGAGAGGTTTGGAGTCCTTGAAAACACTGTCTTTTCAACCGAGAGCAGAGAAATCGCGAAACGTCTCATGAAGGAATGCCCATTCTGCAGAGTTGGCTTTTCAATAGTCGGCTATTCCTCTATCAGCCATCTCGCAAGGTTGAAAGGCCTTTATTCTATCCACGTGCCGATAGATGCAGTGGGATATATTGGATACAGAAATCTCATTACCCTACTCATGACACTTCGGAAGAGGAGACTGCGGGTTTACCTCTGGAACTACCAAATGGACGAGCTTCTCTGGGTTCCGAGGCTAAAGAGCCTCGTAGACGTTATCATCTCTGACGATCCGGCAAAGCTGAGGAAAGTTTTTTAGTGACTGGGCTTATCAGTTTGGGGCGATGTTCATGCCATGGGAACGGAAAGGAGTAATAGTCCTCGGACACAGGGGATATATGAGTAAGTACCCAGAAAACAGCCTCCTGGCCTTCAAGGAGGCAATCGAGGCAGGGGCCGATGGAATCGAACTCGATGTCTGGCTCACCCGGGACGGAAAAGTCATAGTCATGCATGATGAGAGCATAGACAGGACGAGCAACTTAAGCGGGAAGCAGAAGGGGATGACGCTGGAAGAGCTAAAAAGGGCCGACATAGGTATGGGAGAGAAGATACCCACGCTGGAAGAGGTTTTTGAGGTCCTTCCGAAAGATACCCTGATAAACGTCGAGCTCAAAGACGTTGATGCCGCCAAAGAAACAGCCTGCATAGTCCTGGAGAACAACCCCGAGAGAGTCATGGTTTCCTCCTTCGAAATCGACGCCCTGAGGGAGTACCGCAAATACGACAGAGAGACCACCATGGGACTCCTCATAGACAGGGAGGAAGTTGTGCCGCTCATACTAAAGCTCAAGGAGGAACTCAACCTCTGGTCGATAAACGTCCCGATGGAGGCCATCCCAATAATCGGCCTTGAGAAGACCCTACAAGCGCTCGGCTGGGCCCGCTCGCTCGGCCTCAGGGTTGCCCTCTGGACGGAGAACGACGAGCTGTTCTACCTCAATGATAACTTAGCGAAGCTAAAAGGTCTCTTTGAGGTCATCATAGCGAACGACGTCGAGAGAATGATTGAATACTTAAGGAGATTGGGACTCAGGTAAGGTAACGACCGAAGCCCTAATATACCATCTTTTACTTTTCTCATTACTGGGGAACAAGGATGGACAGGTTCATTCTCTCACTCGATGAGGGAACTACCTCCTCAAGGGCGATAGTCTTTGATAAGGAAAGCAACGTCCTCGGCGTTGGCCAGTACGAGTTCCCCCAGCACTACCCAAAGCCCGGCTGGGTGGAGCACAACCCCGAGGAGATATGGGAAGCCCAGCTTAAGGCGATAAAAACCGCTCTTAGGAACGCCAAAATTACCCCAGAGCAGATAGCTGCAATAGGCATAACCAACCAGCGCGAAACTACGATCGTGTGGGACAAGAGCGGAAAGCCCATCTACAACGCCATAGTGTGGCAGTGCAGAAGAACGGCAGAGATGGTTGAGGAGATAAAGAGGGAACACGGAGATGTAATCAAGGAGAAGACCGGCCTCGTCCCGGATGCCTACTTCTCCGCCTCAAAGCTCAAGTGGCTCCTCGACAACGTTCCCGGGCTAAGGGGAAAGGCCGAGAAAGGGGAGGTTCTCTTCGGAACAGTCGATACTTTTCTCATCTACAAACTCACAGGCGAGCACGTTACCGATTACTCCAACGCCTCAAGGACGATGCTCTTCAACATCAAGAGGCTCGAATGGGATGACGAGCTCCTCGAAATCTTCGATATTCCCGAGGCCATCCTCCCGGAGGTTAAAGAATCGAGTGAGATTTATGGCTACACAAAGAGAGAACTCTTAGGCGCGGAGGTTCCAGTAAGTGGAGACGCTGGAGACCAGCAGGCTGCTTTATTTGGTCAGGCATGCTTTGAGGAGGGCATGGTTAAAGCCACCTACGGGACAGGCAACTTCATCCTGGCCAACACTGGAAGGATGCTCCTCTACTCAGACAACCTTCTGACGACAATAGCCTGGGGGCTTGATGGAAGGGTCACCTACGCCCTCGAAGGAAGCGTGTTCATAACTGGGGCAGCAGTTCAATGGCTCCGTGACGGGATTAGAATCATCAAAGATGCCGCCGAGACAGAGGAGATGGCCGAAAAGCTGGCCTCGAACGAGGGAGTCTACTTTGTCCCCGCTTTTGTGGGTCTTGGGGCACCGTACTGGGATCAGTTCGCGAGGGGACTGATAATCGGAATAACGCGGGGAACAGGAAGGGAGCACCTCGCGAGGGCCACGCTCGAGGCGATAGCCTATCTCACGCGCGATGTCGTTGATGAAATGGAAAAGCTGGTGCAGATTAAAGAGCTTCGCGTTGACGGAGGAGCCACGAGGAACAACTTTCTCATGAGGTTCCAGGCTGACATCCTCAACAAGCGTGTCATTAGACCCGTTGTACAAGAAACAACGGCCCTAGGTGCGGCATATTTGGCCGGTCTTGCCGTGGACTACTGGGGAGGGCTAAAGGAGATAAAGGAGCTCTGGAAGACCGAGAGGATTTTTGAACCGAATATGGACGAAGAAACGAGAAAAAGGCTATACGCTGGGTGGAAAGAGGCCGTCAGACGTTCGATAGGGTGGGCAAAGGTTGTCCAACTTTAGGTTTGGGAAAACCTTAAATCTTTGAATTTTCTTCCATTCAGAATATACTGGGAGGAGGAATCATGATGAAAACGAAGGTCGCCATTATCGGCGCCGGTATAAGCGGAGCAAGTATAGCGCGCGTTCTCAGCAGATACGAGAACCTCGAAGTGCATCTGATCGAAAAAGCCCCCGATGTGGGTTGGGGGGTCAGTAAAGCCAACACCGCTCTGATACACGGGGGCTACGACGATGACCCAAAGAAATATCCCATGAGAGCCAAGCTGTGCATCAAAGGCAACCGCTTGTGGCACGAGTGGGTTAAGGAGCTCCAGATACCTCACATCTGGAACGGAGCTTTGATAGTCGCCACCAAAGAGGAAGATTTTGACGAGCTCGAGAGGCTCATCGAGCGTGGAAGGGAGAACGGCATTCCAGAGATGAGGATAGTTGATAGAGATGAGCTGTTCCACCTTGAACCCGGCCTGACGAAAGAAGCAATTGGAGCCCTCTGGGTGCCGATAGTCGGACAGATAGGCCCTATTCCAGCGGTCATAGCCATTGTGGAGAACGCCGTTGCCAACGGGGTTAAAACACACCTTGAGACTGAAGTGAGAGGAATAAAAGTCGAGAATGGGGAAGTTAAGGGTGTCGAAACCAATAACGGGTTCATCGAGGCGGATATAGTCATCAACGCCGCTGGACTTTATGCCGATGAAGTAGCGCGCATGGCAGGGATAGATTACTTTGAGATACATCCAAGGAAGGGCGAATACTTCCTCTTTGATGATGCCATACCCGGGCCAAAGCGCGTTCTCTTCCCAACTCCAACACCGATAAGCAAGGGGATAGTGGTCACAACCGAGATAAGCGGTCATCTGATGATAGGGCCTAACGCCCAAGACCTGCCACCTGAGGAAAAAGAGGACCTCGCAACGACGAGGGGGGGTCTTGAGCAGGTCTGGGAAGGAGCTAAAAAGCTCTGGCCCAACCTTCCGCCGAAGTGGAAGGTCATCAGAACGTTCGCCGGCCTCAGACCAGAACCAACGGGTGGGGACTTCATAATAAAGGCCGAAGAGGAGGTCTGGGGCTTCATCAACGTGGCCGGAATACGCTCTCCGGGATTAACCAGCGCCCCAGCCATCGCCTACGAGGTGGCTGAGATAATTCAATGCGACCTCGGAGTAGGCTTGGTTGAAAAGACCAAGTGGAATCCCTACAGGAAGGAAATCACCCACTTCTTCATGCTCTCGCCGGCTCAAATAAACGAGCTCGTCAAGAAGAACCCCGCCTACGGAAAGGTGATCTGCAGATGCAACCATGTGAGCGAAGGTGACGTCCTCGAGGCCATAGAAAGGATGAAGTTCATAGGCGTGAAGATGCCGAGCGTCGATTCCGTCAAGTTCCGCACGAAGGCCACAACCGGAACCTGTCAGGGAAGCTTCTGCAGACCCAGGATAATCCAGCTCCTCGCAAAGGAGTACAACATCCCGCCGTGGAAGGTTACACTGAAAGGAAGCGGCAGCGAAATTGGAATAGGAGACGTCAAGGTCCTCGTGAGGGGGGATGAGGCGTGATGTCAGGACTTCACATAATCCAGTACGACGTTGTGGTTATTGGCGGTGGGCCGGCGGGCATGGCCGCAGCCGTTAAGGCCAAAGAACTTGGGTTAAATGTTCTCCTCCTCGACGACAATGAGTACCTCGGCGGGATACTCCCCCAGTGCATCCATCCAGGCTTTGGGATCCACTACTTCAAGGAAGAGCTGACCGGACCCGAGTTTGCATACCGCCTCACCAAGAGAGCCCTTGAGCTCGGCGTGGACTATTACACCGCCGCCAGAGTTCTGGAGATCAAAAACTACTCCGACATTGAGAAGGTCGTTATATTCAGCTCACCCAAAGGGGCCTTTGAGGTCTGGACAAAAACGATAATCTACGCCGCCGGAGCGAGGGAGAGGCATGCTTTTGAAATTGGGATTGTGGGAGATAGGGGCGCAGGAATCTACACCGCGGGAGAGGCTCAAACTCTAATGGACATCTACGGCATCATGCCCGGTAGGGAGATTGTTATAGTCGGTTCAGGCGACGTTGGCCTGATAATGGCGCGCCGCTTCGCCCTTGAGGGGGCCAATGTAAAGGCCGTCATTGAGCTGATGCCCTACCCGGGTGGACTCGCCAGGAACATCATGATACTCAAGGACTTCGATATACCCCTATACCTGAGCCACAAAGTCGTTGAGGTTAAGGGGAAGAACAGGGTGGAGCGCGTCAAGGTCATCAAAGTCGATGAGAACCTGAATGAGATACCCGGGACGGAGTTCTGGATCGAATGCGACACGGTGGTGATCTCAGCCGGCCTGATCCCGAGCGTAAAACTCCTCACGAACATCGGGGCCGAAATCGACCCAGCAACGGGTGGACCTATCGTCAACGACCTCTTTGAGACTACCATCCCGGGAATATTTGCCGCAGGCAACACGGTTCTCATCAACGATCTCGTCGACTATGTCGCAGAGCAGGGAGAACTGGCAGCCTATGGTGCAAAGCTCTTCATAGAGAACGGCGGGATACCCACAAAGCACTGGATCAAGCTGAGAAAGGGTGAAAATGTCAGGCTTCTCATCCCACACTACCTCAGTGGCGAGAGGGACGTTTTCATTTACGCCCGCGTTAAACGGCCGATGGAAAACGTGGAGGTCAGGTTCCCGGAGATAGGCAAGAGGCTCAGGCTGCCGATTGTTAAGCCCGCCGAGATGCTCAGGCTCAAGCTCAGGAAGGAAGATATCGCCAAAGCCAAGGACGAGATCACCATGGAGGTGGTGCCGCTATGACGAGCAGGGTCTACCTCTTCACGTGCATTGTCTGCCCCCTCGGATGTACCCTCGAGGTCGAAATGGACGGGGACAAAATCAAAGAAGTAAAAGGGTACACCTGTCCTAAGGGAAGAGAATGGGCCATTGAGGAAGTTATGAACCCCAAGAGAGTCGTTATGAGCGTTATCAAAGTCAGGAACGGTAAACTGCCAACGGTAAGCGTTAAGACCGCCGAGCCAGTTCCAAAAGCCAAAATACCTGAGCTGATGAAGTTTCTGGCAAAGCTCGAGGTAGAGGGGCCGATTCGAGTTGGACAGACTATATTGGAGTTTGAAGGAATAAAAATAGTGGCCACGAGGGAAACTTAACTCCCTTCTCTTTTCGCTTATCTGCCCTTTGCCAAAGCTTTAGGTGCCCCAGCTCTAAAATGGAGAAGAGAAAAATCAAAGCACCTCGAACTTCTGTAGGAATATCCTGAGGTCGGTCTTGAAGGGTTCTTCAGCGCGGTTTATCTCCGCGTTCAAGAGTTCAATGAAATTTTCCTCGGTGGTTGCCTCCTCCCAGAGCGTTTCAACGAGTTCTTTGAGCCTGTCGTAGTATTCAATGTAAGGTCTCACCTCGAAGAGGACCTCCTCAAGTTTGCTACTCATAGTTATCCCTCCTGAACCAGTAATACCATCTCCTGCTTGCGTCCTCTGCTTGCCCCGCTATGAGGAAGTAACGCAGTATTGCGAGGTTTATAAGGATGAAGAGGATCAGCATCACGTTGTACTGGGGGATCGAGGCGCTCAAGAAGGCGTAATAATCCCAGATGAAGTGCATGATGATAGCGAGGAGGAAGAATGGAGCCACCGAAGAGGTTCTGCCATCGGCTTTCATGCCGTAGCCGACGCCGATTATGGCGCTCCATGCCCCGTGGGCGATTGGGGTTAGAAAGGCCCTCGTAATGGTCACCGCGACACCGTATCCAAACCCGTACAGGAAGTTCTCAGTGGCGGCAAAACCTAAACCTGCAGCGACGCCATAAACTAACCCGTCCATTATGCCGTCCATCTGGCCGGCCTTGAATGGCCACCTAATCGCCAGGGCTTTGGCCGGCTCTTCCACGATGCCTGCGACGAGGGCTACATAGAAGGCAGTCGTTGGAAGTATTGGCTCCACTCTGCCGCCGATAGTAAGAAACATCTCCAGGATGTACGCTATTCCAACGGAGAGGGTTCCCCCAAGGATAAATGTGCCTATAACGTATTTTTTAGGCTCTGGCTCAAACTTGTCCGCGTGATAGAAGTACCACAGCATCACAAGGGCCGGGGCATATGCGAAGAACACGAGTATACTCAACACGTCCATAGCAGGGCTCACCAGAAAGAAGTGGGAAATTTGAAAATTTAAAGGTTAGCATTGAGCGAGAAGCTTTTCGAGGTCTATTCCCTGTTCTTTGAGATACTGAACGAGACCCTCCGGGGGCTCCACATTGGCGCTGTTGACGTTCATAATCTCGATGGTTATCACATCGACCCATTTCTCGTTGCCTCTGGTGTAGTAGGCAGTCTGCTTGATCTCGACGGGTATGAGCTTCTTGGTTACTTTAACCTCTAGTTGACCCCTGTAAACGTCCATATTTTCGGTGCCAACCTCAAAGGTTCCTCCAGTTAAGTTTGCGCTGATAATGTAGTAGTCCCCTTCGTTCTCCACCTGCACTCCCGGAAGGGTCAGGACTTTCCAGACGTTGTCGAGTATCGAGGTGGTAAGGTTCGGCCCCTGTCCCGGCCCATAGCAGCTTGCCTCCCACACAACGGTCCCGTTCCTGTCGGTTAGGGTTGCATAGCCAGTGGCAGTGGTGTAGTAGTAGGTCTTGTAGTAAACCGGCCCCTTCAGGGTGCCGTTAGATACCGTAACCGTTGATTTTATCCCCCTCTCAAAATCAATTGCCCCGGTGGTCTTAAGCTGAAACGCCAGCTTAGTGCCGTTGTAGCTGTCAACAGTCATCGTGTATTCGTAGCTTTTCAAACTCTTCACGGCGTTCTCCAGGTCCTGAGCGGTGAACGGGAGGTTCGGGGGTGCCGTAGTAGTGGATGGAGTAGTTGTGCTCGTTCCTTCAGAGGAGATACACCCCGCACTCAGTACCATTAGAGCAAGGAGGATTCCGAGGTAGAACTTCCTCATTCCATCACCTAGGGTAGGTTCCGTTCTGAGTATTAAAAGGTTAGTATCACTACATCCTCCCGAGAATTTCCACCAATTTCCCCAGGGTTCCGAAGTCAAGGAACTCATCCCCAAGGGGCACGAGAACCCTTAATGTGCTCACGTCATGGGCCCTGAGGAATGGGGAGAGTATCTCCCTCAGGACGTCGTTGCCATAGGCCCAGGGACTGAAAGCCGGGAGAACTACCAAGTCCTCGCCAAGAAGGAAGGCAGGAACCTTAACAATGGCCCCAACTTCGTCGCGGAGCCGTATCGACGGGTGCTCGTGGCCGATTATGAAGCGCTCACCTTCAACGAGTTTGTGCCCGTGAGCAAGCATCCAGCCGTGGAGCTCAAGCTCATCGAGGATTTCAACCCCCAGCTCCCTTAGCCATAGGGTTCCTACGTCGTGGTTGCCCTTTACTAGGATTAGCTCATCAACGAGAGGTGCTACCTCCCCCACGAAGGCCTCAAGCTCTTCACGTTCGCGCCACTCTGGAATGAATGAGTGCTTCAAATCCCCATTGATGATGAGCCTTTTTGGTCTTTCCCTCTCAAGCAGGGATCTCAGCCTTCTCACGACTTCGTGGAATATCCTCGGCAGGTAAAATCCTTCCCTCGCCATGCTGACCTCATAGCCGAGGTGTATGTCGGCAACTATGACGGCATCCCCAAGCTTCAGCGCCTTGTCCGGGAGGGGCTCTGGCCTCATGGTGGGAAATTATGAAGCCAACGCTTTTAAAACTAACGAATATTGTTAGACGAACCAAAAAAGTTTTAAGTTCCAACCCGAAGCGTATATTGGTGAGAGCATGCCGTTCATTGGGTTTGTGAAGAGCAATTACGGGCCGGCCGAGACGTATAAGAGGATACTAGATGAACTGCAAAGGAGGGGCTTTGAGGTGAGGTTTTCCAAGCACCACTGGATGGGAGATGCGCCATTCGGTCTCGTCATCGCGGAGACGAACAGGGGAGAGGTTGCCATCAGGTGGAATCTCGGAAAGGTCTTCGAGCTTAGGCTTGAAGAGGTAGAGAAGGAGGACGTAGACGAGTTCGTGGAAGACACCATGGAGTACCTCAGCGGCGACTGAGCTACTTCAGGCTGCGTTCTTGTTTTACCCGTTCTATCACGTCAAACAGACTCCAGAGATCCCTTATCACGTGGAGATGATGGATCAGCACGAGCTTCGCCCGATCTTTTTCCACGAACTTCGCCGTGGGTGGGAAGTAGTACCATACGTATTCGGTGTTGGTGTCCCCGTGTCCAATGAAGCGCCAAGGCTTGTCATCGACCCAGATAAAAATTTCATCTCCATATTTTTTCCGAATCAGTTTGAATGCCTCGTCTATCGTTAGATCCCTTCCAAATACAATAACATCGTCAAAGAGGTCGTATATGCCGAGGGTCTTTAGCCTTTTCACCTTCATCCCGTCTATGAAGTCCTCCGCTGAGAAGGAGATTACAATGTGGCCCTCCTCCTTGAGCCTTCTAAGTAGCTCGGGAGAGTCATCCAGCGGTCTAGTAAGCTTAGCTCTCTCCTCAAACCACGTCTCCATGAACTTCGTCCTAAGGAAGAAGGGAGGCTTTGATTTCTTTTTGTGACTCCCAAAGATGGGTCTCTCAAAGTACATCTCGATTCTGGCGAGCACCTTTGCCCAGAATCCTTTGAATGGAAGCCAACGGTAGCGCTTCTCCAGTGCACGCTTAAAGGCCTCCTCAATGCACGAGTAAGTATCCGCGAGCGTTCCGTCGAAATCAAAGGCAATTATCACCATTCTCCCCCCGCCAGAATGAAGGCCTCACGGCCTTTAAGCTTTTTCTCATAGTGGTACTTCATCGAACTCCACGCTGACTTCGATGTGAATGCCCCAAGCGGCTTCAAGACCCTCGACGACAGAACCTACAGCAACGTCCAGTGGGCCGTCTACGAGAGCATGCAGTACACCATCAGGCTCGTCGCAGGCCTCATGGAGAAGTTCTTCGAGGATGTTGGTCTTTTGTGATGCTCACGTCTTTTTTAGCCCCCAGTTTTTACAACTCGAATGCTTAATTAACCGGGGTTTAGAGTATAAATTCAAAGGGCAACCTCAAAATTTTCGGTTTAATCTCCGATGGTCAGTGGATATTTCTTTATTCTGCCTCCCGTTTGAAACACAAAGCATATAATCCGCCGAACCTATCTTCCACAACTGTCTTAAAGCTCAGAAGGTGGTAGGCATGGGAAGGCACTACCTGCCGAACTCTGCTCACAGAAATGAAATGCTCAAGGATATGGGCTTCAGCTCAATCGAAGACCTCTTCTCGGATGTTCCCAAGGGCATGGTCAAGAAGTTCAATCTTCCAGAAGGCAAGAGCGAGTACGAGGTCTTCTTTGAGATGAATGAAGCTCTCTCAAAGAATAAGACCGTCCTTGAGATGCCAAGCTTTCTTGGAGCGGGAACGTATTTCCACTACATCCCGGCCCACGTAAAATACCTCATCGAGAGGAGCGAGTTTCTGACAGCTTACACCCCCTACCAGCCGGAGATAAGCCAGGGCATGCTCCAGGCGCTCTTCGAATACCAGAGCCTTATCGGAGAACTTGTCGGCCTTCCGATAGTTAACTCCTCGATGTACGATTGGGGAACGGCTATGGCAGAGGCGGCTCTAATGAGTGCGAGGGTTACAAGGAGGAACAAATTCGTCGTTCCGAGGAATATAAGCCCAGAGAAGAAGATGGTTCTCCATACATACGTATTCGGTGCGGGCATAGAGATAGAGTACGTCGATTGGAACGAGAACGGCCAGATCGACCTTGAGAAGCTCAAAGAAAAGGTCGAGGGGGCGGCCGGAGTTTACGTCGAGATGCCCAACTTCTTCGGACTCATAGAAGAGGAAATCCAGGCGGTGGGAGAGATAGCCCACGATGCCAAGGCCCTCTTTGTCGTAGGCGTTGACCCAACGATACTCGGAATAGTAGAGGCCCCCGGAGAGCTCGGGGCTGATATAGTGGTGGGTGAGGCAGCTTACTTCGGAAACCCAATGAACTTCGGCGGGCCGAGGGCAGGTATATTCGCCATTAGAGATGACAAAAAGCTCATCCGCCAGATGCCGGGAAGGATAATCGGAATGACGAAGGATGCAGACGGGAAGAGGGCCTTCGTGATGACTCTCCAGACGAGGGAGCAGCACATCAGAAGGGCAAAGGCAACCTCCAACATCTGTTCAAACGAGGCATTAGTGGCCGTTGCTGCCGCGATACACCTGGCAACCCTGGGGCCGAAGGGCCTTAGGGAGCTCGGCGAAACGATACTCAGGAACACAGCCTACTTCAAGAAGCGCATAGGCGAAGTTGCCGAGGTAGTCTTCGAGGGAATAAACTTCAAGGACGTACCCGTTCGCTTTGAGAGACCCTATCCGGAGATACACGAGGCCCTGCTCGCTAAGAACATTCACGGCGGCTATTATCTCAAGCCCCACTTCCAGGAGCTCGGCGAGAGCGCGCTGTTTGCGGTAACCGAGACGACGAGAACGGAGTGGGTTGGTGCCCTCATCGAGGTCCTGAGGGAGGTGGCCTGAATGTTCAGGCAGGCTAAATGGGATGAACCGCTCATCTTCGAGCTCTCCCGTCCGGGTAGGATTGGGTACACGCTTCCAAAACCGATAGAGGATATTGAAGTTCAAATCCCTGAAAAGCTCAGGAGAAAAAGGCTTGACCTTCCAGAGCTGAGCGAGCCCGAGGTGGTCAAGCACTACACCAGACTAAGTGAGATGAATTACGGCGTTGACAGCGGTATCTACCCTCTCGGCTCGTGCACGATGAAGTATAATCCAAAGATAAATGAAGAAGTTGCCGGACATCCGGGAGTCGCCTACATTCACCCATATCAGGACGAAAGGACTGTGCAGGGAGCACTAAAAATCATGTGGGAGCTGGAGCAGTGGTTAAGGGAAATCACTGGAATGGATCGCTTCACCCTCCAGCCGGCCGCCGGAGCCAACGGCGAGTTTACCGGAGTCATGATCATCAGGGCCTACCACCTCGACCGCGGTGAGACCCAGAGGAAGGAGATGCTCGTTCCAGACTCAGCTCACGGAACCAATCCTGCCTCAGCCGCCATGGCAGGTTTCAAAGTCATCGAGATTCCATCCAATGATAATGGAACTGTGGATTTGGAGGCCCTCGAAAATGCCGTGAGCGAGAAAACAGCTGGATTAATGCTCACCAACCCCAACACCCTCGGAATCTTCGAAGACGAGATTGGTGAGATAGCGAAGATAGTCCACAAGGCCGGAGGCCTGCTCTACTACGATGGAGCCAATCTCAATGCGGTCCTCGGAAAGATAAGACCCGGTGATATGGGCTTCGATGTGGTGCACCTAAACCTCCACAAGACCTTTTCGACGCCACACGGCGGCGGCGGGCCCGGAAGTGGCCCAGTTGGTGTTAAGGACTCCCTGAAGGACTACCTGCCCGTTCCGTTGGTTGGCTACGACGAGAAGACTGGAAGGTACTACCTCGACTACGACGTGCCCAAGAGCATAGGCAAGGTCAAGGAGCTCTACGGCAATTTCGCGGTCATCGTCAGGGCGCTGACATACCTTAAGATAATGGGCAGGGACGGGCTGAAGGAAGCCAGCGAAATAGCGGTTCTCAACGCCAACTACCTCACACAGAAGCTCAAGGGAACAAGGGGTTATGAATTACCACACAAGGAGCTCAGGAAGCATGAGGTCGTCTTCAGTGCCGAGCCGATGAAGAAGGAAACGGGAGTTAAGGCTCTCGACATTGCCAAGCGCCTGCTCGACTTCGGCCTGCATGCACCGACGATATACTTCCCGCTGATTGTCCATGAGGCCCTGATGATAGAGCCAACGGAAACCGTCAGCAAGGAGGAGCTCGACGCCTACATTGAGGCGCTCAAGCGGATAGGTGAGGAAGCATACAACAACCCCGAACTCGTGAAGAGCGCACCACACAATACGGCAGTCAAGCGCGTTGATGATGTCCTCGCTGCGAAGAGACCAATAATTACCTGGCGCATGTACAAGGAGCTGAAGGAGAGGGGAGAGGTCGATATTTGAACTCTTTTTACTCTCTTTTCCGAGCTTCAAATCTGTCTGTTTTTCTGTTAGGCAGTTCAATGCGTTTTTAGGTTTGGATTATAGGTTCTTGGAGATTTTCATCCTTAGCACAGTTCTATGTAAGCCCTGATTTCTCTGGAACGTTCGTTCCACGGGAGTCCTAATAAATATGTAACAAAAAACTTACACGTGGGGATGAAGATGGTGGAGGCTGTAGAAAAGTCTGGGCTCGTCCACTATGGTGAGGTTGTTGAGGAGTTTGAAGTCCCTGTCAGGGGGTTCCTCTTCAAGGGTGGAAAGCTTGAGGGCGTCTATATCAAAGGTGGCATAATTCCCGTGACGGTAGAGCTGCCAAAGGACATTAACGAAGCTATATTAAGGGGAAAGACACAGAAAAAGCTCCTCATAAGGGACGTCAGGTACAAAGGCAAAGGAACAATTGAGGTCTACATCCAGGACGGCTACAGGGTATGGCCGATTCACGAGATGGATTTTGAAGAGCCAAGCTGAGAGTTGTGGAGCCCCGGGCGGGATTTGAACCCGCGACCGGCGGATTACAAGTCCGCCGCCCCGCCAGGCTAGGCTACCGGGGCACGGTTTAATGGCTGTAAGATAGGAATATAAAGTTTTCGACATCGAATCTCACGGGAGTATTGGAACCTTTTATACAAATTCCATCGGCGGTTGAATTCACGAGTGATAATCGCCCCAATATACAATATCTGATGCAAGAGCTCGTCTGAGTTAACAATAGGCAGAAATACCATATTTTGCCCGTTCTAGATTCCTTTTGTCCAGATGGGTAAAATAATCTGTGGAAATCCCTGAAATCTTGTGAGGGTATTACCCCAGCATGCATGGAAGGGCCACCGTAATCTTTATAAATCCACCCTGTATTCCCTACATTGGGTTGTGCCGCCGTAGCTTAGACGGTAGAGCGCTGGACTGTTAATCCAGTGGTCCCCGGTTCGAATCCGGGCGGCGGCGCCAGCAATGGGCCCGTAGCTCAGCCTGGTCAGAGCGCGCGGCTCATAACCGCGTGGTCGGGGGTTCAAAGCCCCCCGGGCCCACCAGTTCTACAAACTTTGCCTTCGCGAAGTTTGATCAAGGTTCGTATGTCCCTTCTAAAACTCGCTGTTTTGGGGTTTCTCATTGTCAACTTCAGTGTTATGAGGTTTTACTTCCCAGACGCTCTTCGAGCACCAAAAAATTAGGAAACTTCTTCAAGAGTGCTGAATCTATAATGAAACCCACCTCCAACAAGCCAACTCTCGAAGACATACAAACTCATTCTGGCTTTTTTGAAGAAAGTTAATCTCTGATCAAACTTTGCCCCGCAAAGTTTGTTTACAGCAAAGGTTGCCGCGGAAAAAGCCTCAAAATCGTCGAACATCCGAATATACGTTCAATACAGGCGTCTTTTTTGTCCGAATTCCGACGGATTTTTGGCCCATATATCTGTTAAATGTTGCAAACATTCCGGTTCGGTTCTGACATTATGACAATATGTATGGAGTTTATAGGTTATAATTACATCCAATTTGCGAGAACTTCCGATTTTCTACCAGGTTTGAATCCCGAACCTACGCTGAGACTTTTTAAGCTTTTCTCAGTATCGGTGAACATACTAGTACACCAAAGCCGCTTTTCGGCGCGAAAAACGGTTCTTAAACTTTTCGTAACCGATATAAACCCCTACGGTCGAGTTATCACTCGAAAAGCTTATATACCGAAACCCACAGTGGGGAGGTAGTGGTAACCATTCTATAAAAACGTTAAGGGGGCAATTCTCGGTGGCGGCGAAAAAAGAGTTTGATATATTTGCTCATGAGCTGGTTCCCGAGCACAGAATCCTCAGCGAAGAAGAGAAAGAGGAGCTTCTCAAGAAATACCGGATTAGACTTTCACAGCTTCCTCAGATCAAGGCTTCAGACCCTGTGGTCGTTGCGCTCGGCGCAAAGCCTGGAGACGTTCTTGAAATCAAAAGGAAGAGTCCAACGGCGGGCTACTATTACTACTACCGCCTTGTGGTGGAGGACTGATTCTTGAGGTGAGAGCATGAGAGGACCAACCGTTGTAGATGTTACTCCCGACGATCTTTGGCTCGTTATGGAGGCTTACTGGAAGGAGAAGGGGCTCGTCAGACAGCACCTTGACTCTTACAATGCATTTATTGACTACGGAATGCAGAAGGTCATCGACGAGTTCGGCGGCATAAAACCCGACATACCAGATTTTGAGGTGAAGTTTGGGAAGGTCCGCCTCGGTGAGCCCGAGTTCCAAGAAGCCCAGGGACAGAGGAAGCCCCTCTACCCCATGGACACAAGGATTAGAAACTTGACGTACTCCGCACCGCTCTACCTTGAACTCATTCCGGTTATAAACGGCATCGAGCAGGAGCCAGTCGAGGTCAGAATTGGAGAGCTCCCAATAATGCTTAAATCGAAGGCCTGCAGGCTCTACGGCCTCAGTGACGAGGAGCTCATCAAGCTCGGCGAAGACCCGAAAGACCCCGGAGGATACTTCATCATCAATGGATCCGAGAGGGTTATCGTTTCTATCGAGGATCTGGCACCTAACAAGACACTCGTCGAGAAAGATGAAAGACAGAACAGGATTATTGCCAAGTGTTTCTCCTACAGGCACGGTTATAGAGCGCTCATTACCGTTGAGAGAAGAAAGGATGGTATTCTTTATGTAAACATTCCCAACGTTCCGAGGCCTGTCAAGTTCGTCTACGTCATGCGCGCCCTCGGTCTGGAGAGCGATAAGGAGATAGTTGAAGCAGTCAGCGACGACCCGAGGATACAGCAGGTTCTCTTCGACAACCTTGAGGATGCGAGCGACATCCAGAGAATGGAGGAAGCGCTCGACTACATCGGTAAGCTCGCTCTGCCTGGCCAACCCAAGGAGTACAGGCTCCGCAGGGCCGAGCACATCATCGACAACAACCTCCTGCCGCACATGGGCGTCGAGGAGAATGACAGGAAAGCAAAAGCATACTACCTCGGCATGATGGCCCTCAAGGTTCTCGAGCTTTCCCTCGGCCTCCGTGGCGAGGACGACAAGGACCACTACGCCAACAAGAGGCTCAAGCTTGCTGGAGACCTCCTTAAGGATCTGTTCCGCGTTGCCTTCGGCCAGCTCGTCAAGGACATGCAGTACCAGATGACTAAGACTTACCAGAGGAAGGGCGAGCGCTACACCTTCGAGAACATACAGAGGTTCGTAAGAAACTCGATAAGACCCGACGTCCTCAGCGAGAGAATTGAGCATGCCCTCGCGACCGGTGCATGGCCGGGAGGAAGAACCGGTGTGAGCCAGCTTCTCGATAGAACCAACTATATGTCCACCCTTTCTCACCTCAGGCGTGTCACTTCTCCGCTCAGCAGGGATCAGCCACACTTCGAGGCCCGCGATCTGCATGGAACCCACTGGGGCAGGATCTGTCCGACGGAAACGCCAGAAGGTCCGAACTGTGGTCTCGTCAAGAACCTGGCTTTGATGGCCCAGATAACCACCGGCATTTCTGAGGAGGAAGTTAGGGAGTACCTGAGCAAACTCGGAGTTGTTCCAATAGAGGAGAGGAGGCCAAGTCCCGAGCTCTGGCGTGTATACCTCAACGGCGTTCTCATCGGAACTGCCGAAGATGGAGAGAGCCTTGTCAAGAGGATAAGGGCAGACAGAAGGAGCGGAAGGATAAGCGACGTCATCAACGTAGCTATCTACCAGGACGAAGAAGTGAAGGAAATCTATGTCAACAGCGACGACGGTAGGGTTAGGAGACCTCTCATCATAGTCGAGAACGGCCAGCCAAAGCTCACCCGCGAGCATGTGGAGGGCATAAAGAACGGAACGCTCACCTGGAGTGATCTCATCAAGATGGGTGTCATTGAGTATCTCGACGCCGAGGAAGAGGAGAACGCCTACGTTGCAACATGGCCGTGGGAGGTTACCGAGGAGCACACCCACCTCGAGCTGATGCCGGCAGCGATACTCGGTATCCCAGCGTCGCTTGTTCCTTACCCTGAGCACAACGCCGCACCGCGTAACACCTATGGTGCCGGTATGGCCAAGCAGAGCCTCGGTCTCGGCTGGGCCAACTTCAGGATTCGTGTTGACACCCGCGGTCACTTCATGCACTATCCACAGGTTCCGCTAGTCAACTCAAGGATAATGAAGGCCGTCGGTTTCGAGGAGAGGCCAGCAGGTCAGAACTTCGTCGTTGCTGTGCTCAGCTACCAGGGATACAACATGGAGGATGCAATCATAATGAACAAGGCCTCCATTGAAAGGGGACTCGCGAGGAGTACCTTCTTCAGAACCTACGAAGCTGAGGAGAAGCGCTACCTCGGTGGTCAGACCGATCGCTTCGAGGTTCCGGATCCGACCATACAGGGCTATCTTGGTGAGAAGTACTACAGGCACCTCGATGAGGACGGTATAATCTTCCCAGAGTCAAAGGTCGAAGGTAAGGACGTTCTCGTTGGAAGGACTTCCCCGCCGAGGTTCCTTGAGGAGCAGAGCGGTCTTGGTGGCATAATCCTCCAGGAGAGGAGGGAAACCAGCGTTGCCGTGAGGCCGAGCGAGAAGGGTATCGTTGATAAAGTCATAATCACTGAGACCGGCGACGGAACCAAGCTAGTCAAGGTTACCGTCAGGGACCTTAGGATTCCTGAGTTCGGAGATAAGTTCGCATCAAGACACGGTCAGAAGGGTGTTATCGGCCTCATCGTCCCGCAGGAGGACATGCCCTGGACCGAGAGCGGAATCGTTCCTGATTTAATCGTCAACCCGCACGGTATTCCGAGCCGTATGACCGTTGGACAGCTTATAGAAGCAATAGGCGGAAAGGTGGCTTCACTCAAGGGCAGGCGTGTTGACGGTACAGCCTTCATTGGTGAGCCGGAGGAGAAGCTCAGGAAGGAGCTGGAGGAGCTCGGCTTCAAGCACAGCGGAAGAGAAGTCATGTACGACGGCATAACTGGAAGAAGATTAGAAGCTGACATATTCGTCGGTGTCATCTACTACCAGAGGCTCCACCACATGGTCGCTGACAAGATGCACGCGAGGAGCAGGGGTCCAGTGCAAGTTCTCACTAAACAGCCGACCGAGGGTAGGGCCAGAGAAGGTGGTCTCAGGTTCGGTGAGATGGAGCGTGACGTCCTCATCGGTCACGGCGCTGCAATGCTGCTCATAGAGCGTCTCCTCGAGGAGAGCGACAAGACAGAGGTATGGGTCTGTGAAAACTGTGGTCACTTAGCGCTGGAAGACAAGCGTCGCGGTAAGGTCTACTGCCCGGTCTGTGGAGAGGAGGAAAGAATAAGCAAGGTGGAGATGAGCTACGCCTTCAAGCTGCTGCTGGACGAGCTGAAGGCGATGGGAATAAGGCCATCTCTCAATATCGTTGACAGGGTGTGAGAACCATGCAGTCTATGAAGAAAGTTATCGGAAGTATCGAGTTCGGTATCCTCTCACCACAGGAAATCAGAAAGATGAGTGCGGCCGAGATCACCGTCCCAGACACCTACGACGATGACGGTTATCCAATTGAAGGAGGTCTAATGGACAAAAGACTTGGTGTCATTGACCCGGGACTGAGATGTGAGACCTGTGGAGCTAGGGCAGGAGACTGTCCGGGCCACTTTGGCCACGTTGAGCTCGCCAGGCCGATAATCCACGTCGGCTTTGCTAAGACCATCCACCGCGTGCTGGAAAGTACCTGCCGCGAGTGTGGTAGGATAAAGCTCACCGACGAAGAAATAGAGGAGTACTTGAGAAAGTTCGAGGTCATGAACGACAGGAAGAAGGCCAAGGACAGGCTCATCAAGGAGATACACAAGAAGGCCAAAGAAAGGATGGTCTGCCCGCACTGTGGTGCCCCGCAGTTCCCGATCAAGTTCGAGAGGCCAACCATTTACTGGGAGTCCAGGAAGGACGAGGAGGGCAACGAGTACAGGCACAGAATGATGCCGAGCGAAGTCAGGGACAGGCTTGAAAAGATACCCGACAAAGACCTCCCGCTCCTTGGACTCCACCCCGAGAAGGCTAGACCAGAGTGGATGGTCCTCACAGTCCTTCCGGTTCCGCCGGTCACCATGAGACCGTCCATCACCCTCGAGAGCGGCATTAGGGCGGAGGACGACCTCACCCACAAGCTCGTTGACATCATCAGGATCAACAACAGGCTCAAGAGCAACATCGAGGCTGGTGCACCGCAGCTCATCATCGAAGACCTCTGGGACCTCCTCCAGTACCACGTAACGACCTACATCAACAACGAGACCTCCGGAATTCCGCCGGCCAAGCATAAGAGCGGAAGGCCCCTCAAGACCCTTGCCCAGCGTTTGAAGGGTAAGGAAGGAAGATTCAGGGGCAACCTCAGCGGTAAGCGTGTTAACTTCTCAGCCCGTACGGTCATCAGTCCCGACCCAATGATAAGCATCAACGAGGTCGGCGTTCCAATAGCCATAGCCATGGAGCTCACCGTTCCTGAGAAAGTTACGGAGTTCAACTACAAGGGGCTCAAGAAGATGGTCCTCAACGGGCCCGAGAAGTATCCGGGAGCTAACTACGTCATAGACCCCGAGGGAAGAAGAATCAGGCTCATGGAGAACAACCTCGAGCTCATCGCTGAGAAACTCGACATAGGCTGGACGGTTGAGAGGCACCTCCTCGATGGAGATATAGTTCTCTTCAACAGGCAACCGTCCCTTCACAGGATGTCCATTATGGCCCACCGCGTTAGGGTGATGCCCTACAGAACCTTCAGGCTCAACCTGGCCGTCTGTCCGCCCTACAACGCTGACTTCGACGGTGACGAGATGAACCTCCACGTGCCGCAGACCGAGGAGGCCCAAGCGGAAGCCAAGGTACTCATGGAGGTCCAGAACCACATAATCTCGCCGAGGTACGGTGGGCCGCTCATCGCTGGAATACAGGACCACATCTCCGGCGGTTACCTACTGACGTACGAAGGGGCATACTTCACCCGCTCAGAGATTGAGCAGATGCTCATGTTCGCAGGAGTGGACATAGACAGGCTCCCAGAACCAGACAAGATTGAGAACGGCGTTGAGCTCTGGAGTGGGAAGACCATATTCTCGCTCATACTGCCTGAAGACTTGACCATCTGGTACAGGAACAAGCTCTGCGACGACCCCGAGCGCTGTGAGGCTCTTGAAAAGCTCATCGAGGAGAAGCTCATCCCAGATGAGGAGGAAGTCAGAAAGCTTGCCTACGACGGCTTCACCTACATCCTCAATGGGAAGCTCCTAAGCGGTGCAATAGACAAGAAGGCCTACGGTAGAGAAGATGGAAGGATACTTGACATCATCGTGAGGGAGTACGGCGTTGATAGAGCGAGGCAGTTCCTCGACCAGGTTACCAAGCTTGCCATATGGGTCATTACCCACAAGGGCTTCACTACTGCCATAGACGACGAAGACCTCCCGAGCGAAGCCCTCGACAGGATCAAGGAGATAATCCGCGAGGCGGAGGAGAGGGTTAACGGGCTCATTGATGCATACAAGAACGGCGAGCTTGAACCGCTCCCAGGTAAGACCCTTGAGGAGACCCTCGAGAGCAACATCATGGCGGTTTTGGCTGAAGCGCGTGACAACGCAGGTAAAGTCGCTGAGAATTACCTCGGTATGACCAACCACGCGGTCATCATGGCTAAGACGGGTGCGAGGGGTAAGATGCTCAACATTACCCAGATGGCGGCAATGCTTGGTCAGCAGTCCATTCGTGGTAGGCGTCTCTACCGCGGCTACCGCGGAAGGGTTCTGACTCACTTCAGGCAGGGTGACCTGGGAGCCAGGGCTAGGGGATTCGTCGTCAACTCCTACAAGAGCGGACTAACGCCGCAGGAGTACTTCTTCCACGCAATGGGTGGTAGGGAAGGTCTCGTCGATACTGCAGTCAGGACTGCCCAGAGCGGTTACATGCAGCGCCGTTTGATCAACGCTCTTCAAGACCTCAAGGTTGACTACGACGGAACGGTCAGAGACCCAACGGGAATCATCGTCCAGTTCAAGTACGGCGAGGACGGCGTTGACCCGATGAGGAGCTGGCAGGGCAAGACTGTGGAGGTAGATAGGGTTATAATGAGAACCCTGCTCAAGGTCAGGGGTAAGGGGTGAGAGAGATGGTGACGCCAAAGACCATTAAGAGCCTCGTAGATAAGGCAGAGCTTCCAGATAACCTTAAGGAGGAGCTCTACAGCAAGCTCATCGAGTACAACAAGAAGTACAAGCTCAAGAAGGCGGAGATCGAAGCCATAATCGAGGAGACCGTGAAGGAGTACCAGAATGCGCTCATCGAGCCTGGCGAGGCCATAGGAACGGTCGCAGCCCAGTCGATAGGTGAGCCCTCCACACAGATGACCCTCAACACCTTCCACTACGCGGGTGTCGCTGAGATTAACGTCACCCTCGGTCTGCCGAGAATCATCGAGATTGTTGATGCCAGAAAGAACCCGTCCACTCCAATCATGACCGTCTACCTCAACGAGAAGCACAGATACGACAGGGAGAAGGCCCTGGAAGTTGCGAGGCGCATTGAGGGAACCACCATAGAAAACCTCGCGAGGGAGATGAGCATAGATATCCTTAACTTCGAGTTCATCATCGAGATTGACCCCGAGAGGCTTGAGAAGAGCGGCCTCGACATGGAAAAGATTCAGAGGAAGCTGGAGAGCTCCTTCAAGAGCGCGGAATTCGAAGTGGACGGCTACACGCTCATAATGAGGCCCAAGAAGGTAACCAAGCTTTCAGACCTGAGGAGGCTCTCCGAAAAGGTTAAAAAGCATCGCTTGAAGGGTCTCTCAGGCGTCGGAAAGACAATTATCAGGAAGGAAGGCAACGAATACGTCATCTACACCGAGGGCTCCAACTTCAAGCAAATACTCAAAGTCCCGGGTGTTGACCCGACGAGGACGAGAACGAACAACATCCACGAGATTGCCGAGGTGCTCGGAATCGAGGCTGCTAGGAACGCCATCATTGAGGAAATCGTGAACACGATGCGTGATCAGGGTCTTGAGGTTGACGTCAGGCACATCATGCTCGTCGCCGACATGATGACGCTCGACGGCGTCATACTGCCCATAGGCAGGCACGGTATAGTCGGGGAGAAGGCCAGCGTGCTGGCCAGGGCTGCCTTTGAGATAACCACTCAGCACCTCTTCGAGGCGGCCGAGAGGGGCGAGGTTGACCCGCTCAACGGTGTCGTCGAGAACGTGCTCATCGGACAGCCCGTTCCAGTCGGAACGGGAATAGTCAGGCTGGCAATGAATCTCCCCCTGAGACCGAAAAGGGAGTAGGGAGGTGTGATTGATGGACTTTGCATTTGAACTTAGGAAAGCTGAAGAAACTGGAAAGATAATCATGGGTGCTAAGAAAACCATCCAGTACGCGAAGATGGGCGGAGCCAAGATGGTTATCGTCGCGAAGAACGCCAGGCCAGACATCAAGGAGGACATCTACTACTACGCCAAGCTCAGTGGAATACCGGTTTACGAGTTCGAGGGAACCAGCGTCGAGCTCGGAATGATCCTCGGAAGGCCACACACGGTTTCGGCTTTGGCCATAGTTGACCCCGGAGAGAGCAAAATCCTGGCCCTTGGGGGTAAGGAGTAATGCCGCTCAAGCTCAACACTGACCAGATCAAGTACATAGCCCTCTTCGAGAGCATGACGGGAGCGACTGTCATGGACTGCCTCATAGACAGCAACAGGAACAGGCTCATCTACGTCATCAAGAAGGGCGAGATGGGACTGGCACTCGGAAAGAAGGGTGCTAACGTCAAACGCGTCCAGAACATGCTCGGTAAGGAGATAGAGCTCATCGAACACTCCGACAATCCGGAGGAGTTCCTGAGGAACATTTATAAGAGCCTCGGGGTAAAGGTTAAAAAAGTCCACATTACCGAAAAGAGGGATGGTAAGAAGGTCGCCCTCCTCGACATAGGCCCGCGCGAGAAGCCGCGCGCCATCGGAAGGGGCGGCCAAAACATCAACCTCGTGAAAGAGTTGATGGAGAGACACCACGGTATTCACGACGTGGTCATAATTTGAGGTGATGCTCATGCCAGGAAAGAAGGCTCCGTATGGAGAGTTTGCCGGTAGGAAGCTCAAGCTCAAGAGGAAGAAGTTCCGCTGGAGCGACATTAGGTACAAGAGAAGGGTACTCAGGCTCAAGGAGAAGAGCGACCCGCTTGAGGGAGCCCCGCAGGCCAAGGGTATAGTCCTTGAGAAGATAGCCGTCGAGGCAAAGCAGCCCAACTCTGGAATGCGTAAGGCCGTTAGGGTTCAGCTCATCAAGAACGGTAAGGTCGTTACCGCTTTCACCCCTGGTGACGGCGCTATAAACCACATCGACGAGCACGACGAGGTTATCATCGAGGGAATCGGCGGTCCAAAGGGTGGTTCGATGGGTGACATCCCAGGAATCAGGTACAAGGTCGTCAAGGTGAACAGGGTCTCCCTCAAGGAGCTCGTCAAGGGCAGGAAGGAGAAGCCAAGGAGGTGAAGGACATGGCCAAGCCGCTTACCGGGAGGTTCTATCAGCCTAAGGAGCTCAAGGTCATGGGCAGGTGGAGCGTTGAGGATGTCGTTGTGAACGACCCCTCGCTCAGGCCCTACATCAACCTTGAGCCAAGGATTCTTCCGCACAGCCACGGAAGGTACGCCAAGAAGCCCTTCGGCAAGGCCCAGGTTCACATCGTCGAGAGGCTCATCAACAAGGTCATGCGCAGCGGTGCCAGCAGCCACAAGGTCGGCGGCCATTTCATGAGGAGAGAGCACCGCTCCCTCATGAGCAAGAAAATGAAGGCCTACGAGGTTGTCAAGGAGGCCTTCATGATCATCGAGAGGAGGACAAAGCAGAACCCAATTCAGGTTCTCATAAGGGCTATCGAGAACTCCGCCCCAAGGGAAGATACGACCACCATTGCATTCGGTGGAATCCGCTACCACATGGCCGTTGACGTTTCACCACTCAGGAGACTCGACATAGCCCTCAAGAACATCGCCCTCGGTGCGAGCGCCAAGTGCTACCGCAACAAGACCAGCTACGCCCAGGCCCTTGCCGAGGAGATAATCGCTGCTGCCAACAAGGACCCGAAGAGCTTCGCCTACAGCAAGAAGGAAGAGATAGAGAGGATTGCCCAGTCCTCAAGGTGAGGGCTGGCAGGTTTCTTCTTCCCTTCTTATTGTTGGCTAAAAATTATCAAGCCAGTTTTTCATAGCCGTCGGGCCATATTCTGGCAGGCATCGAGTTTCTAAATTTCCTCATCGCCCGCTGTCCATGTGGCAAGGTTATTTAGCTCCGAGTGTATCTCTTTCGGTGATATCATGAGGCCAGCATCTCTGCTGATCCTGGCAATTCTATTCCTCAGTCTTATTCCATCCGCGGCTTCAACTGTAGCGACATCTGGGTATGAGGGAGTTGGCATAAACCCAGCAGGATTTCGCCTAGGCTCCTGGGAGCTCGAGGGAGTGAACGTTATCGTGCCGGCGAGAAGGGTGCACTCGGACAGAGATATCCCCTCTGGGACTGGCTGCTGAGCGAGCCATGGCAAGGAAACCTCTCAACTGGGGAGTATGAGATTTCTGAGAATGAAGGTGTCATTAGGGGCACCTTAAAGGACGGTTCTTTGCTCGTAGAGAAGAGGTTTCGGGTTCTCGACTCCAACAGGGCTCTCCTAAACGTGACGTACACCAACACTGGAAATTCCACATTCAAAAGTCTCGTGAGCTGAGACTCCTTTGATCTCGGCTATGCCATGGCCTATCAGGTTACCTTGGAAAGCCCGGCGATGAGCAGGAGATATGGATGGAAAACGGGCAACGTCACATCGAGGAGAATAACTGGGTGAGACTCAGAACAAAGGTGGAAGCCCTTGGCCTGGTGGACTCTGACGAGGACCTGACTAGAGGGAGAAATCATCGCAAGCACAACTATGAGGGCCTTCGAGAAGGGAAAGCCCCTCAAGGTAGTCTTTGTCTGGCACCACCATCAGAGCCCCGAAGTCTGGCCCAACGGGACGCTACACGGCCCCTGGGCCCTCGTGCACACCTACGAGGACGAACTTGAACCCTACTATGACGGCGGCGCCTACTACTTCCACGCATGGATTCTCCAGAAGTACCCTGAGATTAAGATGACCTACCACCTTTCCCCTTCATCCTCTGGCGGTGGAACCTCACAAACACCGGCTGGCCAGAGCTATCCTTCCTACCAGTGCTTCACGCCAGAGAGTCCCGAGGCCGAAAAAGTCAGGGAAGCGATGAGACTGTACAGAGACTTATACGAGAGGGGGCCAAATAGAGATACTCTCCAGCTACTTTGCCCATCCGATAAGCGGCTACCTCGCGGAACGCTACGGCGGGTTCGATATACTGGATTATGAGCTTTCTCTGGGAAAGAGAACGACGGAGGGAGTTATGAGTGTAAACGCGAGCGGTATGTGGCTCCCGGAGATGGCCTTCAGCCCGAAGCTCGTTCCCCTGCTCGAGGAGCACGGTGCCAGGTACACTGTCCTCGACGACCGCTGCCACCTGAATGTCATCTACCCCTACTCACCGTACCACTTCTACGGAATTGAAAACTCCTCGATCAGGGTTCTGTTCAGGAATCATACCATAAGCGACGACTTCGCTTTTAACAACTTCAGGAGCGAGGACGAAATCCTCATGGTAAGGGAAGGTGACCCCGAACGCGGAAGTTGTCACGATAGCGGCAGACAGCGAGAACTGGATACTATTCTCCCCCCAATCCCTGCTTAAATGCAAAGTACTTCGAGTACCTCCTTCAGTACCTTCAGGAGGCTCAGGAGAAAGGACTAATCAAGACTGTAACCCTTGGGGAAGCGGTTAACGAGCTCCAGCCCTAAAAGAATATCACTTCTCTAACCACTTCCTGGCTCTGTTCGTGGAACAAATGGACGAAGGAGAAGGCCTCGGTGCAGAGTCCGATGTGGGAGCACGACGAAGAGGTGTACAACCTCACGCGCGAGTACCTTGAGAATTGTGGGAAGGATGAAATCTACGAAAAGGCCCTCTATAGACTTGCCCAGGCCCTAGACAGCGACTTCCGCTGGGCGGAGTTCTCGTATCCACCCCACGTCTATGCATGGCTCAATTGGACGGAAAATCTTGTGAAGGATGGATTGAAAGGGTGCGGCTCTACGAACGTCACTCCAACGACAATGACCACAACAACGTCTGCAGCCATCCTTCACGACGCTACCTCGGCCACCGAAACCCACTCGACATCTGAAAAAGGAGAGAGCAACAGGTTCTCGATATGTGGCGTTGGGGCATTATCTATCCTTTCCCTGCTCGTCCTCCTTCTGAGAAAGAAGGAGTGAACCCCAACTTTTCATTTTATCAAACTCTTTCCCACCATGTTTCCGGGCTTTTCTAAGCCAAAGAAGTCCAGAACCGTCGGCGCTATGTCCATGAGGCCCGCGTTTTCAAGCTCAACGTTCTCAAATCCCCACAGTATGAGTGGGACTTTAACAACCGGCTCGTTCATCGAGCCGTGCATGCCCATTACCCAGTGGCTTTCACCCTTAATCCCCCTGCACATTCTGTGGGAGCAGAACCAGTAGCCGGGCTTGGCCGAGACTATCAGCTCGCCGCTCAGGGGCGTGTCAAGGTGGGATAGCTCATCGCGGAAAAAGACTTCTTTAACCCCCGGCGCTCTTCGGAGAACCTCAAAGGCATCCTCGGTCTGGTTCGGGTCTCTGAGATAAACGTGAACCCCACCGCCAGAGGAGACACGGAGCGTCTCGATGCCGTGCTTCCTGAGGTAAGTTTTCAGGTTCACCCAGGTGTGAACTTCCTCCTGTCCGTGGTCGGCGAAGATTATGAATGCGTACTCGTCTTTCATGCGCTCCCAGAGGGTTCCGACGGCGGTATCGACGATCTTAACAGCCCTCAAAGCCCCCTCGCTCAGCGGCCCGAAATCGTGGCCCATGCCGTCTATCGAGGCGAAGTGGACAAGGAGCAAATCCGGTTTGCATTCCTCGTATAGGTAAATGGCCGAGTTCATGACCCAGACGTCCTTCCTCCAGTCACGTCCATACTGGCGGTACATCTTGTCGCTTGCAAAGAAGGGGGGAAAGATCCTAACGTCTGTCCCGCTGAATGGCGGCATGGTGTAGCCGCTTACCGCGGCCGTTCTGACACCCCTCGGACGGAGCAGGTCAACGATGGTAGGGGCCTTTATGACCCGGTGGGGGTTGAAGGCCACCTCATAGCCATAGAAGTTCACCTTCCTATCAGCCAGCCTGTCGTAGTAGCCGTTCTCGACGACGCCGTGATCCTTGGGCCATACCCCCGTCATCACGCTGGTGTGGACTAAGTCAGTTAACGTTGGAAAGATTGAATCGACGACGGCAAGCTCCCCCGACTCAGCCAGCTCGCCCAGGAAGGGCATGTGCTTGAGGTTGTAGACCCCGTTGCCATCGATGCTTACGAGAGCGAGCTTTTTTCTCATGTCACTACCTCCAAGTGTCAGCTGACGTGCACTCATCACCTCTCAGTGAGATGGAGTGGTCATAATCCACCCGCTATTCGGTGAGGCGGTATAAATTCTTTCCGAGCCACTCGTCAAGGGTTTTCTGCCTCGCTAGACTGCCGAGTATATGGCTCCTTGCAAGATACTTCTCGAACGGATGCTCAAGGCGACGCTTTATTGCCTCTAGGGCTTCATTGAGCATCGAGAAGCGCCCAACCGGGTTCTCCATAGCCTTCTTAACGCCCAGCCTTATCTGCCAGACACCGACGGAAGCGTAGTACTTCGGAGTGACTTCGCGGAAAACAACAATCCTCGCCTGCCTCCCCCTCGCTCTCAAAGCTTCAAGAACGCTCAGACGGGCTGCGTGGTAGGCTCCGGCCGTTTCCTTTACGTATCCCGTTCTTCCGCGGAAGTCCTCGTAGTCATGGATAACACTCGGCGCCTCACTTCCGAAGAGCGAACCCTTAAGCCAGACCTCAAGCAGCTCGAAGGCGTAGCTCTCTGGCATAAGGAGAATCGCATAGCGGTTGCCGAGGAATTCGTAGAAGTAGACCTCGTAATCGTTTATCTCTGGATAACTGAGGATTTCTCTCCGGAGGTTGTTCCCTATGGTGTCCTGGACAGCCGTTATGCTCCACCTCGTTGGCACGAGCTTCTTATCAAGCCCGAGCAATCCCGCAGAGAGGAGCCTTATAATATAGTACTCGTCGAAGCCCCAGTTGTAGAGGCGCATTATTGCCTGCTCGGCCTTGAGCTCGTCGCTCACCACGTAGTCGGTTCTTCGCGGTATTTTAGGGTTCTCCGTGAGCTCAAAGTCCAAAAGCTCCGCCTTCGGCCCTATTGGCGGGGCAAACTCACTTGGAAGGACTTTAAAAACGGGCTTTCTCTTCAAGAGTATCTCGCTGTCAACTGGCCTTATCGACATGGCCAGCTCCTGAACCTCGCCGAGTATTCTTCCGCTCCTCCTTACGTGGATGTCTGCCGTTGTCTCGCCCATAACCAATAGCGAGCGGTAGTAGAGGATGTCCTTTATTGTATTGTTCTCCCACTTGAGGGGATTATCTAGGTGGCTCGTGTTTCCCTCAATCGGCGGCACAAGAGGGCCGATTCTAACCTTGGGATAGCCATACTCACCGACGAAGATGCTTGGCGGGGATGAGCCGAAGAGGTGGCGCTTGTTGAGCCTTTCCTCGACTCTCTTGGCTACCCTGAACCTTTCGAGAATCGGGCAGGTTGGTCTGCCGCAGAGGAGCTTTCTGCCCTTGCAGACGGCACAGAGCTTGGAATTGAAAAGCTGGGTCATCGGGGATACCTACTCTAGAAGGTATTTATGGTTTGCCAATGCTGGCATCTCTAGTATCTTCCAAAAAACTTAAAAACCCCCTCCAGCTCATATAACTCGGGCATTGGAGTGCCGCGGTAGCCTAGCCTGGTAGGGCGCCGGCCTGCTAAGCCGGTGGGCGTGGCCCACAGGGGTTCAAATCCCCTCCGCGGCGCCAAATCTTTCTCTGGGTCGAATGCCGGGATAGCCTAGAGGTGAGGCGGTGGACTGCAGATCCACTTTACGGGGGTTCGAATCCCCCTCCCGGCTCCATAACGAAAGACAAGGGGCTCCGCCCCCTTATCTCTCTGTATCTTAAACCCCCGTAGTGGGGCTTCGCCCCACGACCCCGTTCTTCTTTAAAACTCCGGGGGGCTAACGCCCCCACACCCCAAACAACCTTTTGCTAACGCAAAGCGTTGCTTTCACTGGCCACCATTCCCCTCCAACTCAACAGAAGGGGAACTCTTTTGGTCAAGCTTTTGGAAAAAGCTTGCTGGTGCAAAAGTTGATGGCCTAAGAAGCAGTGGCCCTCATCACCCCCTCGGTGCCGGGCCAAACTTTCCTCATCGGCCGGGAGGTTTTATAAACGCTTAAAAGATATGCCTTTCGGTGGTGACGATGATCAAGGTCAAGGTCATTGGAAGAGGAATAGAGAAGGAAACTGAGTGGAGGAAGGGAATGAAGATTGCAGATGTTCTCCGCGAAGTGGGCTTCAACACAGAGAGTGCGATAGCGAAGCTCAACGGCCGCGTTGCCCTGGAGGACGAGAACGTGAAAGATGGTGACTACGTGGAGGTTATTCCTGTAGTTTCGGGTGGATGAAGCAAAGTCACAAATAACTTTCAATATGTTGAACAAAACCGAATTTTTAGTTTTAGGCAGTAGTTTGGCCAACGGGAGTTTTTAATTTATGTATTCTTGGAGCGAAAGTGTTATACAAAACTTGCAATGATTATACCTAGTAATCCTCTGGGAAAGGGGCAAATGCGGAAATGGGCAGTAATGTTTTATTGGACTGTTCGTTTTGAGTAGTCTCGAGTACATACAGAAAGGAACAATCCGGGAATTCTACGCCACCTCAAAGACCTGCCAGAACGCAAGTATGGAGATGTCGGAAGTTCCTGCAAGTGGGCAAATACACACTGTGGTGAATGTTTTGCACCGGATCAAGCAAGGTCTCAAAATTTCGTGGTTTGTACTAAGGATACATATGGAAGCCTGTGTGGATGGGACTGGGTGGTAAAGTGGTGATGATACATGGGCCGAAATAAAGCGGCAATTTCAATTTTAATCTTTTATTTGCTCTTTGTATTCTTTCTACCCAAAGGCCTACTTATTCCAGCAGATGTGAAAGATGTAGATTTTGAAGAAGCCTCGAGCGCTTTGCATTGTCCCCCAAATATCCATATTAAAACCGAGTACTATCAATATAAGCGTAACCATTTTGTGAACTTCACTTTTATCCAGAATCAGACTCCCATAGCAAAGTATAAGAAGAGTTAAAGGAGTGCACCTATGTCTTCCTGAAGGCATATTAGTTTACGCCTACTACCCTGGGAGCTCTAGGTCTTGGGCCGGAACAACTTTGGCATTGTTTGATTACAATATGAGCCTCAAATGGTGGAGGCTTTCTTCAGGATACCCACTCAGGTACACCCGAGACGGTCTCATTCTAGTTAGTTCTGCCCCATTTGACTCTGAGGTAAGTCCTGTGCATATCTCATAAATATCTCTACTGGAGAGACAACATTCAGATTCTACCCCGATGTTTTGGGAGCCCATATCTCTGATGTCAGAATTATCGGTGACAAAGCTTACGTGACCGTTGGGTGGCCAGATAGAGGGTGGTCTTCCCTTAAGGCTAAAGTAATCCTTTACATTGTGGAAGGGAAAAAGTTAAGAGGAAAACAATTACAAGCATCAACGGCGAGGGCCTTGGAATTAGAGTGCTTGTAGACGCTGATGACAGCCACGTTGCAGTGGCATATTATCTTAAAAATGAGAAAGGCGAAAAAAGAACGGAGTCTGCATTTACATGGCAGGCCATTTAATCAAAATTGCCTGCAAGAGCTTCAATGAGCGGCCATAGGATGGGAAAATTGATGGAAACATAGTTTACATCAAAACATGGAACAGCGTAAAAGCCTACAAAATAATCGGTCCATGAGAACTCTCATTATTTTTCTTTCCCCACCAGAGAAAATGAAGAGGAAATCAGGAACTTAGCCTCTTCCTCATGAAGGCCTCAAGGCTGTCCATGGCCTGCTCCAGTATCTCAACCGACGGCAGGAAGACCGCCCTGAAGTGCCCGGCACCGTTCCTTCCGAAGCCGGATCCATGGACGAAGAGTACGTGAGCCTCGTGCAGGACGTCGAGGACGAACTCCTTGTCGCTCTTCCATGGGCCCTCTTCAATTTTCGGGAAGATGTAGAAGGCTCCCTGCGGCTTCTGGGTGCTTATTCCCGGTATCTCGTTGAGGCGCTTGTAGATGTAGTCTCTCCTCTCCCTGAGCTTCACCATGTATTCCCTGAGGTAGTCCATCGGACCCGTGAGGCCAGCTATGGCTGCCTTCTGAGCAGGTGTGTTCGGACATAGTCTTATCCTCGCCATCTTGTCTATCGCTTCCCTCAGCTCGTCGAGCTTGCCCTCGGGATCGACGTAGTACATGTAGCCCAATCGCCAGCCGGTGGAGAAGTAGACCTTCGAGAGGCCGTTCATAACTATAACTGGCACGTCCTTAGTGATGGAAGCCGGAGAAACGTGCTCTCCATCGTAGGTCATGAGGTCGTATATCTCGTCGCTTATGACGAAAAGGCCGTGTTCGCAGGCTATATCGAGTATCTCCTTCAGAACCTTCCTATCGTAGAGGGCACCAGTCGGGTTGTTAGGGTTGATGACGGCTATTGCCTTCGTTCTCTCGGTTATCTTCTTTCTTATGTCATCGACATCGGGCTGCCAGCCTTCTTCTTCAATGGTTCTGTACTCGACGGGGATGCCATCGTAGAACTTTACAAGGCCAACGTAGGGCGGATAGCTCGGACCAGGTATGAGAATCTCATCCCCCGAGTCGATGGCGGCACCGAATATGAACTGCAGGGCTTCCGTAACCGCCGCAGTAACGCGCACATCGTCGGGCGTTATATCAACACCGTTCTTTTTCTTCTCGCGTTCAACGATGGCCTTTCTAAGCTCAAAGTCTCCCTCACTCTCTCCGTAGTAGTTGTGGCCTTCCATGATGGCCTCGCAGTAGGCCTTTCTCATGTGCTCGGGCGGCTGGAAGTCGTATTTGACGGGATCGCCTATGTTGAGTCGTATTACCTTTATCCCCTTCTTTTCAAGCTCTCTGGCAGGAAGGACAACATCCCTTATGGCGTATTCAATGCCCATGGCCCTCTTAGATGCGCGAATCATAACCACCACCGGAGACGGTTGAATGCTTCCTCATAAAAACCTTAGCATAGCTTTAAAAGCGGGTGTGGATAACTAAAACGGGCGATGACGATTAGCAAGCATGCTGAGACGATGCGGAATGATGACGTGAACACCCACCGAGCCCCTCGATACGTTTATTAACCTTCAGAGGAACTTCGCTGCATGAACATATTCATTCCCCTGCTTTTGGGAGTCCTCATAGGGTACCTTCTAAGGCGGAAGAACAAAAAAGTCAACGTGGATCTCCCAATGAGCGCTGCACTCTTGTTACTGATATTCTTCATGGGGGTTGAGGCTGGAAAGGTCAAAATCAACGCCCTATGGCTCTTCACTTCTTCAATAATCTTCGCGGCCTTAACAATAGTCGGTAGCGTCGGCGTGGCACTGCTTCTGGGGGGAAGAAGATGAGGTTCCTGGCTTACGTTTTGACTTCCCTTTTTGTGGGAATACTGGTCGGTCACTTCTACGCCCCGGACTTCGGCAACCTGCACGAGATAATGCTCTACATCCTGATATTCCTGATTGGCATAGACCTCGCCCAGAGCTTCAGGATCAAAGAGATACGAAAGCTCGGAAAGCTCGCCCTCAAGCTGCCCCTTGGAACCCTCGCAGGTTCTCTCCTTGGAGGGCTGGCAGCTTCGCTGATCCTCGGGATAGACCTGAAATGGGGGCTTACCGTTTCAGCGGGCTGCGGTTGGTACAGCCTAACCGGGCCGCTGATAGCCCAATACTCGGCAGTCTACGGAACCCTGGGCTTCCTCGCCAACCTGACGAGGGAGATATTCACGGTTCTCCTCTATCCCGTTGCAATCAAAAGAATTCCCAAGGAGTTAGCGGTCTCAATGGGTGGGGCAACGACCATGGACACCACCCTGCCAATAATGACCAAGTTCGGCGGGAGTGAAGTCGCTCTAATAGCCTTTGTCCACGGGTTCATCCTCACTGCTCTCGTTCCATTTGCGGTTCCATTCATCCTTCAGTTTTAACCAATAAGCTTTTAAGTTCAAACATTTTAGGTTCTTTTGACAAACTCCAAAGGTGATGAGAATGAGCGAGGTTGAGCTGGTGTTCAAGGTTTTAAAAGAAGCTGGAAAGCCACTTAAGAGCAAGGAGATAGCCGAGCTTGCCGGCATCGACAAGAAAGAAGTCGATAAAGCGATAAAGATTCTGAAAAAAGAGGGCAAGATAATCTCGCCGAAGCGCTGCTACTACGCGCCAGCCGAGTGAGTCAGCCAGGTATTTTCTTCCAATTTCTCCAGCAGGGTCCACTTTCGATTTCCTTCACTCCGCTTTGAGAGTCCACTGGAATTCGTCCCAGTCGATAGCAAAAACATTTTTAAAGCCTCACGATTAGCGAGGGTTGCAGGATAATCCCTTATGGCTCGGGGGTGTCCGAGGAGAAGAACCCACCGGGCCCTCTGTGGAGGTGAGAGAATGAAGTATCCAAAGCAGATAAGGACTTACTGTCCGTTTTGTAAGAAGCACACCATCCACAAGGTCGAGAAGGTCAAGAAGAGGCCAAGGAGCGAGCTCAGCCAGGGTCAGAGGCGTTTCAGGAGAATCATGAAGGGTTACCGCGGTTTCCCGAGGCCGAACCCAGCTGGAAGGGAAAAGCCAGTCAAGAAGCTCGACCTTAGGTTCAGGTGCACCGTCTGCGGTAAGGCCCACACGAGGGGACAGGGCTTCCGCGTTAAGAAGTTCGAGCTCGTGGAGGTGTGATGCATGGCGCTCCCGAAGAACCTCATCCCGATGCCGAGGAGCAGGTTCCTCCGCGTCAAGTGCATCGACTGCGGCAACGAGCAGATAGTCTTCAGCAACCCGGCTACCACCGTTAGGTGCCTCGTCTGCGGTGCTACTCTCGTCGAGCCCACTGGCGGTAAGGGCGTTATCAAGGCCAAGATACTCGAGGTTCTCGAGTGAACGCCTTTCCTTCTCTTCCCTTTCAGCCTTCTGCTAAACTTTAAAAACCTCTTTCCGTAAATTACTCAGGTAGAGAAAATTTTGAGGTGGTTAAAATGCCGAGGAAAGCCAAGGAGTACCCTGAAGAGGGAGAGTTTGTCATCGCGACTGTCAAGAGCATCCATCCTTACGGTGCGTTTCTCAAGCTCGACGAGTACCCCGGTAAGGAGGGATTCATGCACATAAGCGAGGTCGCCTCCACATGGGTTAAGAACATCAGGGACTTCGTCAGGGAGGGCCAGAAGATAGTGGCCAAGGTTATCAGGGTAGACCCGAGCAAGGGACACATAGATTTAAGCCTCAAAAGGGTGAACCAGCAGCAGAGAAAGGCCAAGCTCCAGGAGTACAAGCGCGCTCAGAAGGCAGAGAACCTTCTCAAGATGGCGGCAGAAAAGCTCGGAAAGGACTTCGATACGGCCTGGCGCGAGGTCTGGGTTCCGCTCGAGGAGGAGTATGGAGAAGTTTACGCCGCCTTTGAGGACGCGGCCCAGAATGGCATAGAGGTTCTGAAGGGCATAATCCCAGACGAGTGGTTCGAGCCCCTCAACGAGGTAGTCACCAACTACGTCGAGGTTCCAACCGTTACCATTGATGCGGAGTTCGAGATAACCGTGCCAAAGCCAAACGGCATTGAGATCATCAAGGAGGCCCTCATAAGGGCCAGGGACAGGGTGAACGAGGAGAAGGACATCGAGGTCAAGTTCACATACCAGGGAGCGCCGAGATACAGGATAGACATAACTGCACCCGACTACTACAAGGCCGAAGAGGTTCTTGAGGACATCGCCGAGGAGATTCTCAGAGTCATAAAGCAGGCGGGCGGAGAGGCAACCCTCCTGAGGAAGGAGAAGAGAATCAAGAAGATAAAGAGGAGAGGCGCCTAAAGGGGATTTGCATGAGGTTTCGCATAAGGAAGTGCCCCGAATGCGGGCGCTATACTTTAAAGGAGACCTGCCCCGTCTGCGGGGCCAAGACAAGAGTGGCCCATCCGCCGAGGTTCTCGCCAGAAGATCCCTACGGCGAGTACAGGCGGAGGCTTAAGCGCGAGCAGTTGGGGCTAACCAAGGGGTGAGAGCATGAAGGAAACCAGGATTTACGTCTACGAGAGGCCTCAGCTGAGAGACCCCGTGTTCATCGAGGGGCTCCCGGGTATAGGCCTCGTTGGAAAGCTCGCAGCCGAGCACCTGATTCAGGAGCTTGAGGCAGTTAAGTTCGCCGAACTTTACTCACCGCACTTCATGCACCAAGTGCTCATCAAGAAGAATTCCGTCGTTGAGCTGATGAAGAACGAGTTCTACTACTGGAAGAACCCCGACGAGAACGGGAGAGACCTCATAATTATCACAGGTGACCAGCAGGTTCCTCCAACAGACAGTCCCGGCCACTTCGAGGTCGTTGGCAAAATGCTTGACTTCGTGAGCGAGTTCGGAGTAAGGGAAATCATCACGATGGGCGGCTATCAGGTGCCAGAGCTTCAAGGCGAGCCGAAGGTTTTAGCGGCGGTGACCCACGAGGAGCTGGTTGAATACTACAAAGCCAAGCTGGAAGGCTGCCAGGTAGAGGTCGTATGGAGGGAGGACGAGGGAGGCGCTATAGTTGGTGCCGCCGGACTGCTTCTCGGTGTGGGCAAGCTCAGGAGCATGTTTGGGATATCGCTCCTCGGGGAGAGCCTCGGCTACATCGTCGATGCCAAAGCGGCTAAATCCATCCTCAGTGCTGCAACCAAGATACTTGGCATTGAACTGGACATGAGCGCCCTCGATGAGCGTGCAAAAGAAACCGAGGAGATACTCAAGAAGGTTCAGGAGATGCAGAGAGCCATGCTTGAGCAGGCGATGCCCCCCACACCAGAGGAAGAGGACAGGGGCTACCTCTGATTTTCTTCCCTTTTTCAGGTCTCTTACTGGCTTCTGGTACATCCAACCCATGGTTAATAATACCGGGTTGCAGAAACACTTTTATATAGTGCTATCTTTTTTGACTTTAATAACACCCTTGGGTCAAGGAGGGAGATAAATTGCACATACCAGACGGGTTGTTGAGCACACCAGTTATAATAATGACTTACACAGTAACCATAGCGGGCATTCTGTACTCAATTAAAAAGCTCGGGGACTTTCCGGAAGAGAAGATACCTCTCCTCGGCCTCTTTGCGGCTGGAATCTTCGCGGCCCAGATGGTCAACTTCCCGATAATCGGGGGAGTCAGTGGGCATCTGCTCGGAGCGACGCTCGTGGCCATAATGCTTGGCCCGTACGCGGCGGTAGTAGTCATGACTGCGGTGCTGCTCATCCAGACATTTCTATTCGGCGACGGTGGAATAATGGCCATGGGGGCGAACATCCTCAACATGGGTCTTATCGGAGCGTTCGTTGGCTACGCTATCTACACCAGGCTGAAGAACATCAATGAGGCTTTCGCCATGGGCTTTGCCGCGTGGCTTTCGGTGCTCCTGGGAGCAACGATGACTGCTATCGAGATAGGCCTCAGCCAGAGCCTGCCCTTCACCAAAGTTCTCACCCTGATGATAAGCTATCATGCTATAATCGGCATCGGCGAGGCCATACTCACTATACTCATCGTCCAGGCCGTTAGGATGAAGCTTCCCGAGATAGAGGGGGTGACCGCATGAGGACGATAGTGAATGGGCTCACCGTCATAGTCGTTATATTGGCCATAGTCCTTCCGCTGGCCTCGAGCAATCCCGATGGTTTAGAGGCCACCATGGAAAAGGTCGGCCTCGAAGAGAATCCCATCTACCACGCCCCCCTCGATTATGGCGAAAGCTGGGTCCAGAGCTTCGCCATGGGGCTCCTCGGAGTAACCTTGACCTTCATGGTTGGCTACGGCTTAGCAAAGCTCGCCAAGGGTGCCTGAAGTGTACCTGCCGTTCATTTTTATTTACGCGATTGGCGTCGTTACCCGAAAAAGCCTGAGTGAGTTAGCTTATTTTGCCCTCCTGTTCCTCGCTGTAGCCATTATGATGAGGCTTAAGAAGAGAGTTCTCCTCAACCTCGGATTCCTCCTCGGGTTCGAGGGGCTACTCTTCATCCTTGCCCTCTTCAATCCTGGAAGACCAATTCTCGATACCCACATAGGGTCAATAACCCACGAGGGACTTTATTTATTCTTCCTTCTCCTTGGGAAGGCCTTTCTATCCGCGGGAACCGCCGTAGTGATAACCAGCTCGGTCGGCTTTTCAAGGATACTCGCAGAGATGGAGACCCTGAAGTTTCCGAGGATGCTCATCCTGACGCTCGCGTTCACATACCGCTACCTCGACCTCTTTGCAGAGGAGGCCGAGAGGATGAAGCGGGCCCTCGATTCCAGGGCCTTTGGAATCGGGAGAAAGGAATACTACCGGAAACTTGGAGCACTCATAGGCGAAATTTTTGTGAGGGCATACCTTAGAAACGGGAGAATTTATAAGGCAATGCTCTCAAGGGGCTTTGGCGAGTTCCCAAGACTAGAAGAACCACGTCCAAATTTCTCAATCGGACTGCTGATGCTCCTCGCCATCGGGGGTCTGCTGATATGATAGAGCTGAGGGATGTTCACTTCTCGTACGCAGGAAGAGAGGTCCTGAGGGGTGTGAACCTCACCATCGAAGGGGAAGAAATTTTCGGAATTCTTGGACCCAATGGGGCTGGAAAGAGCACGCTTGTTCTTCATCTCAACGGCATACTGAAGCCGAAGAAGGGAAAGGTGATTATAGACGACCTCGATCCCGCTAAGAACCCCAAGGAGGTTCGAAGGAAGGTTGGCATCGTCTTTCAGGACCCAAACGACCAGCTGTTCTCGCCGACTGTCTTCGAGGACGTTGCCTTCGGCCCCTACAACCTCGGTCTCCGCGGGGAGAAGATGAGGGAGAGAGTCCTGTGGGCACTGAGACAGGTCGGTATGGAAGACTACGCCAGCAGGGAAACAAAGGAGCTCAGCTTCGGCGAAAAGAAGAGGATAGCAATAGCCACGATTCTTGCAATGGAACCCGAAATCATCGTCTTTGACGAGCCCTTCGCCAACCTTGATTTCAAGGGAAAACGGCTCCTCGGGGAGTTGATAAGGAGGATGAAGGAGGAAGGGAAGACGGTAATTCTGGCCTCCCACGAGGCAGAATATCTGACCCTCTGCGACAGGATAGCCCTGATGGACAGTGGGAAAGTAATAACCGTCGGAACGCCTGAGGAGATACTCGGTAATCCCAGGCTCCTTAGAGAGCACAACCTTGAGGTCCCATCCATCGCGGAGCTGTTCCTAAGCTTGGGGCTGAAGGTTCCAAGGAACGTTGAAGAGGCAAGAAAAATACTCGAAGAATGGAAAAGGGCTAAGCTATAGCCTTCTCCAAAAGCTCCAAGCCAAGGTCGAGGTATTCCCTTGCCTTTTCTTTGCTCTTCGCCTCGCTGAAAACCCTTATTATCGGCTCCGTTCCGCTGGCCCTGACCAATACCCAGCCGTCGTCGAAGAGTATCTTGGTTCCGTCAGTTGTATCGATGGTGTAACCTCTCTCGCTGGCCAACTCAGCCACTTTAGCGACTATCGCCTTCCTGTTGCCTTCGATATGCATTTTCGTCTTGAACTGGTAGTACCTGGGGAGTTCATCTATAAGCTCGCTGAACTTCTTACCGCTTTTCGCGAATATCTCCACGATTTTTGCCGCTGTCATGGCCCCATCCCTGCCGAGGACAAAGTCTGGAAAGATTACGCCGCCGTTCTCCTCGCCACCTATGGTTCCGTCGTGCTCCAACAAAGCCCTCGCCACTATAAGGTCGCCGACCTTCGTGCGCATTACCTCGGCATTGTTCCTCTTGGCTATGTCATCAAGCAGGTAGGAGGTAGCGACGGTTGTGACAAGCAGCCCTCCGCCGTTTTCTCTGAGAACGGCATCGGCAACCAGCGCAAAGGTCTTATCACCCTGAACAAAGTTGCCGTTCTCGTCAATGAAAACGGCTCTGTCGGCATCTCCGTCCTGAGCCACTCCAAAGTCCGCCCCGAGAGCCTTGACAACCTTCATGAAGTCCCTAAGATTTTCCTCGTTGGGCTCAGGATTTCTCGCAGGGAAGTGGCCGTCTGGATGGGCGTTTACGCTGACGACCTTACAGCCCAGCTCCATGAGAAGGTATGGTAAAGTGAGCGAGCCGGCACCGTTGGACGTATCGACGACTACGGATGGCTTCCTCTTCCTTATTGCCTCAACGTCCACCCTAGATTTTATGGCGTCGAGATAGGGCCTTATTATGTCCTCCTTTCTAACCTCCCCGATTTCGTCCCACTTGGCCCTGTCGAAGTCCTCGTTGAAGAACAACTCCTCAACTACCGCCTCCCTCTCCTTCTTCAAGCCCATGCCGTTGGGCTCGAGGAGCTTTATGCCGTTGTATTCAGGCGGGTTGTGGCTTGCCGTTATTACCGCTCCGCCGTCGGCCTTGAAGTACCTGCAGGCGAACTGTATGGCTGGAGTTGGAGCGACTCCGACATCGATAACGTCACATCCAACACTGAGGAGACCGCTTATTAGGGCATTTTTGAGCATCTCGCCGCTAACGCGGGTGTCCCTGCCGACAACTACCAGCGGCTTCTCCATTCCTTCCCTCTTCAGCATCGTTCCGAAGGCTATACCCATCCTAAGCGCGAACTCGGGGGTTATCTTCTCGTTGGCTATCCCCCTGACGCCGAAGGTTCCGAACAGCTTTCCCATGTCTTTCACCTCCTCAATCAACCCTCATTCCAACGACCTTAAGCGGCTTAACCTCCCCAGACTCCAGAGCCTTAACCATCTCCTCGAAGACCGTGTAGCAGGAGTTTATGGAGCCCAAGTTGGAGCAGGGTGCGGTTCCTTTTCCATCCTCTGAGAGAAGTCTCAGGGTCTTATCAATGGGGAAGGAGACTATGTAGAAAGTGGGGTCATTGTCATCTAGAAGTTCCGTCCTCATGACAGCCCCCTCAAGGCTCTTCAGCAGCCAGGGGAGGATCATGGCACCTATGATAGTTGATATAGCCCCTGGATGTCCCGCACCGCTAAGCGTCCAGAAGTCCACTGAGACTTCCCTAGGCTCAAGCCCGCGGGCCTTCAGCGCATCCCTTACCCTGAGGACTACCTTGTGGAGCGGACTGTACGGGAAGTAGAGGAACGAGAAAGGTACCATACCCACCAGGAAGCAGTTGTTCTCTGTTTCCCTGCCGCACGCGAAGCCCGTCACTATCTTTCTGACCTTAGGATCGTAACCGCTTACAGAGAACTGAAGCGGCCCAACGCTCTTGACCGTCAGCCCCTGCCGATATCTCTTCATCCTGAACTCCTCGCAGTCGAAGGGATTCGAGAGGTCATAGATTCCCCTCGCCCTCCCTACCCACCGGTTGTGGGCGATAACGTAGTGAATAACGGGGTTTGACTGGATCGAACCCAAAGCAACGACCGCCATCTTGAGCTTTTTCCCATGGGGAGGATTTTTCTGGGTGTAGAGTCCCAGGATTTTCTCTAGGGCACGAACCGAGATTATGGGAACCAGCAGTGGCAGGGGGTACTCGACCGCCCCTTCAGGAAGCTCCTCGTTGTATCCACGGATGTGAAGGACCACGTGGGGATCCTCGTTATCCCTCTCGCAGAAGTCCGGGTGACAAACCGAATAGAAAAGCGCCTCAGAAAGACCGGACTCCCTTAGGTCGTTTATGAAGTCAACGATAATCCCGACGAGCTCCTCTTTGTGGTTCACTGCCTCCCGTATAGCATCTGCACTCACTTCAAACCTGACGCCCACCTTAAGCTTTTCCACGCCGAGTGGCTGTCGGACTTCTTCGAGAACGTGTGCAAGTATTGCCGGGAAGTACCCAACCTGTCCGGAACCGAACACCTCCTTAAAAATACCCTCAAGGTCAACATTCCCTTCTTTAACTTCAATGGCGAGTTTTAGGGCATAGGGGAACGTTCCCAAAATCGGAACAGGAGAGCTGGAGACACTCGTAAGGCCCTTCTTAGCGGCTTCTTCCGGCAGGAGAAGGGGAGGGATTAGGTTCATTATCCCGCCGAGTGAATCGTAGCTCTCCACTATAACCAGCCTTCCATCGTCACTCTTCCCCACGCGATATATCTCGCTGTCGGGATATGGAACCTTTCCGGCGAGACCAACGCCCGCTATCATAGTCGCCACTCGGTCGGTTGAAAGGCTCCGGAAGTAAGTGTTCTTTGGGATTTCCTTGGACTTGAATTTCTTCAAAACGCTTTCTATTGCCAATATTAGGGAAAAGCTCCTCGGTATATCCCCATACTCGAATCCCGTCAGGAATATCACGATGTCGTAGTCGTCAAGGAGGTGCTTACCCAAAGATTCCACCCCCAGCTCATATGACTTCATGAAAAACGCCGCAAAAAGACCCAAAGGTAGCCAGAGAATCAGCGCCAAAGGCACGTACCACCAGTCCACACTCCCCACGGAGCCGCCAAGCTGGGTTATAGAAGAGAACACAATTCCCATTGATACGAGAAGGGTTATTATAAGACCCGAAACGATAAACGTCTCGTTGCTGAGCCTTCTCACCTTTCTGAGGCCCTGGGAGAGGTTTACGACGTGCTCCATTTCCTCTGGCCTTTCTCTCGGTAGAATGAGATGGATCTCCGAAACTTCAACGAAGAGCCTGTACATAAAATAGATGAAAAACGCAAAGAGGTTGACTTCGACAATCACAAGGATGTATGAGTAAAAGAGCAGCAGAGTCCCGTCGTCGAGCAACCTTACTGCCATCGCAGAGAGGATGAGAAGGAGACCCCCAGTAATGAGCGCCTTTATGAAGTTCCTGAAATCAACAAACACATTAAGGAGCTTCAGAAAAGATTTTCCACTTCTCTCCAGAAGGCGGGCGTACACCCAACCGTAAACCCCTGAGACCATGAGGATAAGGGGAATAAGTGAAACCAACATCAGGAATGCCCAGTAGGGGGTGGGAAGGATAGAGAGCATGCTCCCACTCACCTCAATGGGGGAAGGTTCCACGGCAAGAATTGCAAGGATTATGCCGAGTATTCCAATGAGCACGTTTCTGAAGGTATCGTCTATCAGGGTAAAAAGCTCAAAGCTCTTTTCGAAAGTTCCCTCCATTCTATCACCCCGCCGAAACCATAAGGGCGTTAGCTATAACAACACCTATCACGGCGGCCACCTTATAAGGTGTGATGTTCTCCCCGGCCGATTTAACAAAGGCCCCGAGGATCACTATAAGGGCGGGATAAGAAAGAACCACGACCGTGACTTCCGTTGCACTCCCCAGAGCTAGGGCCCCGAACCTCATGACGTGGGCCAAAGATAGGGAAACTCCGGCGAAGAGTATGGCTCTTCTAGGAAAAAACCTGGGAAATCTTCCCCGAATCCCCATGAAAAGGAGCAGGGCCACGAGGGCGATGCCCTGTCCTATGAGGACTCCCGTGGTGGGAAATGCCATCACGCTCGTGAGCGAGAGGTACCTGAGCATGACCGCGGTTAAGGCCGCCATCGAGCCCGCTCCCATCCCAAGAAGCATAGCTTTCGTAGGACCACTGAAGGACCCAGCTGAGCCCACGTGAAGAAGGAACATCGAGAAAGTGGCGAGGACAGCCCCCAAAGCGAGCTTAAGGCCGATAACCTCACGTATGAGCAGGGCGGCGAGGAGGGCCGTCAGTATCGGCTCGGAGGCTGAAGAGACTGTGGAAGCAACCGAGGCCCCTCCAAGCTCGACAGCCTTGAAGTACGCTATCCTGGAGAGGAAAAACTGAAGTAGACCGACGATCAAGTAAAGCAACACCTGGTCACGCGTTATCGCGTAGTGCTTTGAGGAGAGCTCCTGGACGGAAAAGGGCACCAGAACTATCAGTCCCCAGAACATGGCTTCGATTATAGTATCCCAGAAATCCCTACCCTTGGCAAACTTAATTCTCATCAGTATGTTTCCCATCGCGAGGAGGAGGGCCGAAAGAAAAGAAAGCGCGAACCAGGGCTCCATGTTTAACACCTCACATAAATGCGCTGGTGAAATCCAGTATCACCCTCACGAAGATGTAGAGCGCATAGACGAAGACCCCGACCTGAAACAGCGATATAGCTATCTTCAGCGGTCTGAGCTTCTCTGAGAAGAGAGGCACTGGCAGTCCCAGGAGTATCGCCCCAAAGAGGTAAATCACCGAATTCCTAATCGCCAGAAAGTCTATCGGAACCTTGACTTCAGGATAGTTCACGGTAACGGTCTGTCCCTCCACGGGGATGTTTATTTGAACTCCCTGCGGGCCCTTCATCATGAAGTAGGAAATCACAAGAATAAAAAGCAGCGTTGAGAGCAGGCTGATGGATAGGGAAGATATTCCCCCGCTGAACCGTTCCCAGCCATCGCCGCAGTTTTTGACCTTCTCTTCCTTGGCCATGACTATTCCCTCCCGAAGTCGTCATCAAAGCGGACTATGTCGTCTTCCCCTAGATATTCACCGATCTGGGTCTCTATGACCTCAAGGACGACCTTTCCAGGGTTCTCAAGCCTGTGTTTAACTCCAGCAGGAATGAAGGTGCTCTCACCAGGCCGCAGGAGAATTTCCTCATCGCCAACGAGAACCTTCGCCGTTCCCCTCACGACAACCCAGTGCTCGCTCCTGTGGTAGTGCATCTGGAGGCTAAGCTTTTTGCCGGGCAAAACGGTCAAGCGTTTTATCTTGTAGCGCTCGCCCTCCTCAAGGACGGTATAGCTTCCCCAGGGCCTGTGGGCAGTTTTGTGGACGAAAACTCTCTCGTCGCCTTTCTCCTTGAGCCTCCTGTAAACCTCCGTGACCTTCTGACTATCACCGCAATGGGCAACGAGCAGGGCATCGTCGTGTCTATGATTATCAAATCCTCGACACCAACGGTTGCCGTTAAGCGCTCTGTTAGGATTAGATTGTTCTTCGAATCCACTCCCACATGGTATCCCTTGGCTCCCCTAATCTTTACCGCGTTGTTGTTCTCATCTTTGTCGAGAACCTCATAGAGTGCATCAAAACTACCCAAGTCATTCCAGTAAACGTTGAGCGGAACGACTGCAGCTTTATCAGTCTTCTCCATTACTCCGTAGTCAATCGAAAGGTCCGGAACCAGCCCGTATGCATCTTCGACGCTATTGGTACTCTCAAAGGCATCGTAAACTTCCGGAGCCAACCTCTTGACTTCTTCAATGAAGAGTTCCGTGTCGAACATGAACATGCCACTGTTCCAGTAGTAGCCTTCCTCGACGTAGCGCTTCGCCGTTTCAAAATCAGGCTTCTCCTTGAACTCCTCAACCTTATATCCACCCTTCAGTCTCTCGCCGGGCTTTATGTAGCCGTAGCCCGTGTGGGGTCTCGTTGGTTTTATCCCGAAGGTTACAAGGTAATCACGAGCAAGCCTCTCGGCGCTCTGGAATGCATTCAGGTAATTTTCATTGGTATCTATCATGTGGTCCGACGGGAGAACAGCCACAATGGAATCCCCAAATGCCTCCTCTATCTTCATTATTCCCCAGAAGATAGCTAGAAGAGTGTTCTTTCCGATCGGCTCAAGGAGAATGTTCCTTTCTGGAAGCTCAAGGCCGAGCTCACGCAGGTCGTCGAGAACCCGGAACTTATACTTATTATTGGTTACAATAAAGATCTCCTCAGGTCTGGAGAACAGCAGCGCCCTCTGAACCGTCTTCTGAAAGAGAGAATAGTTGTCCAGTATTCTGATAAACTGCTTGGGCATCAGCTCCCTGCTAAGAGGCCAGAGACGTGTCCCCTTACCCCCCGCGAGAATCAACGTCTTCATTGAACCACCCCCACCAGTTTGACTCTGAGTATCTTTGTCCTTCAAAGTTTTTAACTTTAGGGGGGAAGAAGGAAAACTCAACAGAGGGCGAACTCCCCGATGAATGCCGAGCTGGATATGGTGTTGCCTATCCCAACGGTACTCTTCGGCTTCTCCACTATCTTAGTCGGGACAAAGGCAAGCTGGTAGCCATCGAGCTGAGCCATGCCGTCCTTAAGGCCGAACTCCCCGGTTAGGACATCTTCAACCTCTTGAGCCTTCTCGTTGACGGGGACGTCCATGGCCCCAGCAACGTCGTCTATGTTCCTCACGTCGCCAAGCTTTGCCTTTGCGGCCGCTGCTAAAGCCGCGAAGAGGAGTGCATCGCGAACTTGCTCGCCTTCATAGTTAGTCAGAGCCAGATAATAGCCGTAGGTGTAGAATTGTATCCTCTGAACTCCAGTCCCATCCGCGAGCTTCAACATTGCCTCAACGACAGCGACTGGATCCACCGGATCATGAGCAAGGAACTTTTCCGCCATGGCTTTCTCACCCATTACATCCATTATCGAAGCCACCCCACCTCGTTCAAGCCGACGCTCGTGAACTTCCCGAGGATTCCCACGAGCTTCTTCATAACTGTCTCGTCTGGCGTGAAGGCGAACTCAAGGTGGACGGGAATTTCCCTATCGTTAAGAATACCTAAGTGGAGGTTTATCTCTTCAAACGGCTTGGAATAGTTCTCCTTTGTTAACGCCTGCAGACCGCTTATTATAGCCAGTTCAACCCTATCAGCAATCTCCTCGAAATTCCCACTGAACTCCGATCTTATGTAGAGGTTGGGGTTGTAATCATCGGCGTTCGCTATGAACCTGTTCTCCCTGGGGCCTCAAAGTTAAAAACCCGGAATCCCCTTGGGAATTCGTAGAGGTAATGGATCAAATTCTCTTCGTCACCAGCAAAGTCCTTCGGATGAACGAGCTTTAATTTTCTGTTCTCCAGCGTGGGCACGTATATCATCCCCTCCTTGAAGAGGCTCACCTAGAGCCTTGAAATCTGGGGAACGTGAGCTATCACCTGCACACCGTAGACCCCACCGAGCAGGTTAGCTATTATGCCGCCTGGCCGCCCATCCTCAGCTCGTCTCAGCCCCAGCGCTTCATGTAGAAGCGAACAGGGCAGCTTTCAACGAACATCTCCGCCGCTTTCCTCGCCTCACACTCCAAAGTATCCCCCGAGGAGGTGCTGAACCTGAGTTATTCTCTCGGGAAGCTCTTCAGAAAATTGGGGAACTTCCTCCTTTCCAACTTTTTCTATTCTTGCCTCGAGGTCAGAAGAATCAAGATACCTTATCGCGTCGATGTTGGTGTTGTAAGCCAGCAGAACGTTACCGACTTTCCAGAACCTTTCTCTGACTCTATGAAACGCGGCAGAGTACAGGTCATCCCAAGCCATTTATATCACTGGGAGTGGTATAATAGAGCAAGTTAATAAGGATTGCGGTAAGAAAAAGAGAAGAGCTCAGACCTTCCACTTCGGGTTATCGATGACCTTGACATCCCCGTCCGCCTCAACCACCAGCTTCGAGAAGCCCTTCCCCTTTATGCTGCCGTAGTCGTGGCCGGCATCGGCTGGATAGATAGCCAGGAATATGAATGGCTCATCCCCAGTATTCACCGTCCTGTGGGCCCAGTAGGGCGGGACGTAAACGACGGTTCCAGGCTCCATCGGAATCCACTCGGCCTTTCCCTCTGGCGTCTGAAGGAGCATGCCACCTCTGCCCTTTATGGCGTAGTATATCTCCGCCCTGTCAGCCTTCGAGTGGTAGTGGCCCTTGGTGAAGAAGAACTCGTTGCCGACCTTGCCAGGATAAAGAACCGTCGTGGCAAAGTTCAAATCGCCGTCCTTTTCTTCCTGCTCAATCGCGTAGACCTCGTAGACAACGGGGTCATCCTTGAGGAGTTCTTCGTAGGCTTTTTCATCGAGGAAATAGCCCTTGAGGTCACTCAGGCGCCTAACGAGCTTTTTAGCATCCAGGATGACCCCAGTTTCGAGGTCGATCTTAACACCAATCGGGGCCTTGTACTCCATCCATATCACCACTCAAAAATCGCTATTTGGCTTTTAACCTTTCGCTTCTATATCACTGTAAGTGTTATATAAAGGCTCTGAGGAGGTAGGCAACGCCTATGGCTATTGCCCAGTAGCCGGTGTTCCAGCGGAGCACTTTCCAGCCATCAAGCGGAGGGATGGGCAGGAGGTTGAAGAAGGCCAGCCAGAGGTTCACACCGGCGGTCGCCCTTAGTACATACCAGGGTATCGTGAAATGTGTAAGGAGGCGCATCAGGACTATAGCAACGATTCCAACGGCTATATTCGTCAGAGGTCCCGCGAGGCCTATTTTGCCATAGGCCTCCTTGTCGTACCAGTACTGGTAGGGCGCGTAGATGTGGACTGCCCCAAGTGATGCAAATATCCACGTATTGCCCGTGAGCAGCTTGGTGAAGATGCCGATTAGTAGAGCAAGGACTATTCCAGCGTCCCAGCGCTTGTAAAAGGCGATGTAGCCATAGCGCCTCGCCACTTCCCTGTGGGCCAGCTCGTGGAAGATGAACGCAGTGAGAACCGCGACGAGCACGTAGGGAATGTCGTACGGGTCGAAGTTGGAAAATAACAAGACAAGGACGAGGAAGGACACCGCTAAGTCTTCCAGCTCCCTCCCGTGGAGGTATGGCCTTCCGGGGAGATGCTCCCCTGTGGGGAGATTCATCTACCTTTCACCTCAATCATCTTGCCGATGACGAGCTCGGCGGCCTTCACAGCTGCCCCGCCGCTGCCAACGGCTATCCTTACCTGGTCCTCCGGGACGTAGACGATTATCTTGTCGTCGAGCTCCTCTATCTCCAAGACCCTCACGTTGAACATCTTCTCCAGCCTGTCCTTCATGGTGAATCCCCAGAAATCCTCCCCACTTCCCAATATAAAAGTAACGAAATCAGTCAAAGTCCCAAATGGTCTTGCCCTTGTAGAACATCATCACGTAGCCACAGTTCCTGCAGATTACTATCTTAACCTTGTGGGCAGTTAAACCCCACTTGCTGTCGAGCTTTCCCTCTTCAACCCGGAAGGCGGTCCCCCCACAGAGGGGCACTTAAGCTGCCTGTGTTCCATGTGGATCACCAATTACCTATTGTAGGTAAAAACTTTCCACCCTCTCCCTGTCTAGTATGTGCTCGATGCCCGGTTTATGGCCAAGGCCCACAACCGCGATAACCTTCGGCTTTTTAACACCCTGGATTCTCAGAGAATCCACGATCGAGATTAAATTGCGAGCCATTATCTCGTTGCGCTCCTCCACGAGGACGCGATAGAGGTAGGGGTAGCGACGCTTGAATTGGAGCATCATCACCCTGTAGTCTGCCATTGGATCAGAGATTTCTCCGAGATTTAAGGGCAGAAATATGCTGAGGCTCTCCAGTGCCATCAGGAGCTTCTCGCGCGATGGTGCGGCGGCGATCTTGGCGAGTGTGACGTTGATGTCCTCATCGATGAGGTATAACGGGACGCCGAAGGTTTGGGCGGCGCTTATCGCAGCCTTCATTTCCTCTCCGGGCTTCATCCCGAACTCTTCTCCGAGTTTCTCCTCGACCTTAGCCAGAACGTAGTTTATAAGCCCCCTCTTTCCGTAGCGGAGGGCATCCTCGAGGCTAACGTTACGGTTCTGGCTCATGGCTAAAAAGCGCGTCCTGTCGAGTTCTATCGCAACTGCATGAGGTTTCTCAGAGAGGATGGTCATTATTACCTCCTCTCTACTCTTTGGGGAGACGTGCATGGTTCCGATAAGCTTGACGTAGCGCAGGTAGCTCATTGTCAATCCTCCCGAAGGTTTCTCATTTCCCAGCGCCCAGATTTGAAGGTCAGAACGTCAAAGTCCCTAGGGACCACAAATGGGACATCGCACAATTCCCTCGCCTTTGCCGCGTATTCGTCGTAAGTATAGCGGAAGGCCCTGTGGAACAACGCCAAAAGCTTAACCTTGGCCTTCTTGGCCGTCTGACAGGCTTCTTCGACGGTCGAGTGGTAGCTCTCGCCCCTGTCGTCCGAAGTTAGGTAAGTCGCCTCATGGATGAGCAGGTCGGCGTTTTCAGAGAAGAGCCGTACCCTCTCGCACGGCTCGGTATCGCCGGTGTAAACCACCGTAACACCCTTCCTCCTCGGTCCGATCACGTCCTCCAGGCGGATTATTCGACCGTTCCACTCGATTTGACCCTGCTTCTCAAGCTTTCCCAGAATCGGCCCCCCGCTCAGGCCGTATTCTGAGAGTTTCTCCGGCAGAAATTTGCCCCTTCTGTCTTTCTCCTTGAAAACGTAGCCGAGGGCAGGAACGCCATGCTCAACCTTAAAGCTCCAGATTTCATAGTCCCCGAACTCCAGTCTGGTCTCGCCGAGCTCATGGACGTGTATATCAAAGCCGGGCCTGAAGAAGCCACTGTTCAGGAAGTTCTGGACGAACTGGAAGGTGTACTTTGGCCCGTAGATGTGGAGGGGCTTTTCCCTGCCCCAAAGATTCATGGTCTGTATCAGTGCGGCCAGGCCGAGGTAGTGGTCACCGTGGAAGTGGGTGATGAATATCTTTTCAACCTTCATCGGGCTGAGCTTTGCAGTGTTCATCTGCCTCATCGTACCTTCTCCAACATCGAAGAGTATTATCTCACCCTTATAGCGGAGCGCTATGGTTGGAACGTTCCTTTCGAGGGTGGGCATTACCCCGCCGGTACCCAGGAAGATCACTTCAAGCATGGTTTCATCTCCGTGAGAGAGGTTAAAAAGTTAGCAGTGGCCAAACCGTTAAATATGCCTAGGCGAACTAATTTTTGAGGTGTATATAGATGGAGGAAATTCTAAAGGCAGTTGAGGAGAAGGACTGCAAAAAAGTGGCGAGCCTCCTCTACTACAAGGTGGAAGGGCTGAGCGATGAGGAGCTCACGGAGATCCTCGAAAAAGCTGAAAAGCTCGCCCTTGAGTGTAAGGACCCCGAACTCTACAAGCTCATCGTTTACTACTTCCACGAGCTGCTCGGTGTGGATAAGATAAGCGAGTTCGAGAAGATGGCCAAGGAGGAGGACACCTTCGAAGCCAAATTCCAGCTTGCTGACCTTTACTACCTCCTCGGCGAGCTTGAGAAGAGCCTCGACCTCTACAGGGCTCTCCTAGAGGAAGAGACCGAGAAGGGCAACAAGGAGAACATAGCGAAGATTTACTACAACATGGCGCTCATCCACGAGGAGATCCAGGAGTACGAAAAGGCCCTCGAGCTCATGGAGAAGGCAGAGGAGATTTATAGAGAGCTTGGAAAGGAGGAAGAGGTGCTGCACATAGCGGTCTACAAGGCATACGTAACCTTCGAGATGGGGGAGCCTTACAAGGCCAAGGCCATGCTCGCTGGAGTCATCCCCAAAGCTATGGGCAACGATAAACTCCTGGCTGAGCTACACCTCTCCTACGAGGAGATATTCGAGGACGACGAGAACTACGATGCCGCCCTGCAGGAGTGCCTCTACGCCCTAACGAGGGCAAAGGGTACGGAGTACTACGACGTGGCATTCGACGCGCTCATCGACGTCATCTGGCAGCTGATGCTCGAGGACGACTTCGAGACGGTTTATCTCCACATGGACATGTTCGCCAACGCTCTGCCAGAGCTCAAGGAGTTCTTCGAAGGTGTTAAGGCTATAGCCCTCTACAAAGATGGAAGGGCTGACATGGAAGAGGTCAGAAAATTCATCGAGAAAGTCAAAGACAGAAGGTTGCTTGACTTACTTGAATTCCTCGGAGAGGCCGAGATGTGAGAGGGAAACGATCACTGGAATTCCCCTTATTTCTCCCACCTCAACTTTTACACCATAGACCTCTTCGAAAAGCTCTGGCTTGAGGACTTTCCTCCCACCGTCGGCTATTATCTCTCCATTCTTCATGAAGACGAAGCGTTCGGCGAAGCGAAGGGCCAAGTTGACGTCGTGCATGACCACTATTGAAGTTCCTCCCGAGAGCGCGAAATCCCTGGCTATCTCCATCACCTCGAGCTGGCTCTTCAGGTCGAGGTTGTTGGTGGGCTCGTCCATCATGAGGATTCTCGGCTCCTGGGCTAACGCTCTCGCTATACTGACCTTCTGGAGCTCACCGCCGCTGAGCCTGTTGGTAGGCTTGAGGGCGAGGTGAGAGATACCGAGCTTTTCGAGGGTTTTCTTAACAACCTCAATATCTCTCTTCGAGGGCCGTAGCCCCATGTAAGGCCTCCTGCCGAGGAGAACCGTGTCAAAGACAGTCATAAAGCCGGGCTCACTTCTCTGGGGAACATATGCTAAAACCCTCGCGAGCTCTTTTCTGGGATAGCTCTCGATGGGTCTCTCCAGAACCCCAACACCCTCACAGTGAAGGATTCCCGCGATGCATCTCAGGAGCGTGCTCTTTCCAGCGCCGTTCGGTCCGAGGATTGCTATGAACTCACCCTCCTCGACTTCCAGGTTTATGCCTCTCAGCACCTCGGAGCCGTTGTAGGTGAAGCGCAGGTTTCTGACTTTTACTGCCTTCATCGCCGCCCCTCCATCCTTATGAGGAGGTATATGAATGTCGGCGCACCGAGGAAGGAGGTCACAACGCCAACGGGCAGGATCATCGGTGAGAAAGCCAGCCTCGCAACTGTATCCGCCGCGAGGAGGAGCAGAGCCCCGGTTAGAGCAGAAAGGGGAATGAGGAAACGGTAGTCACCGCCGACGATGAGCCGGATTGCGTGGGGAGCTATTAAGCCGACGAAGCCTATTACCCCAACGAAGGCCACGCTGATTGCTGTTATCAGTGCAGCCAGAAACGTCGAGATAAGTCTAACCCTCTCGACCTCTACACCGACCGACTTTGCAACATCATCTCCCATCGCCGAGGCGTTAAGGTCCCAGCGCTTGATAACGAAGTAGGCAAAAACGGGAAGGAAGATGGCAAACATTATTCCGTCTTCCCTCCACGTCGCCCTGCCGAGGTCGCCGAAGCTCCAGTAGACCATTGCAGCCAGCTGGAGCTCGTCGGCGAAGTATTGGACGAGTGTCGTTAGGGCTACAAAGAGGGAGCTCATGGCAATTCCAGCAAGAATTATGGCCTCGGGACTGAGGCCTTTGAGTTTGGCGAGGGCAAGGATAACCGCGGTAGCACTTATCGCCCCGAGAAAGGCGAAAATAACCACCGCGTAGGGATTGCTGAGCGAAATCCTGCCCGAGCTTTCCGCGTAGCCCGCTCCCAGGAGTATCGCCAGAGAGGCGCCGAACATCGCCCCGTGTGAAACGCCCATCGTGAACGGAGTGGCGAGAGGGTTCCTGAGGAAGCCCTGCATGACCGCTCCAGCTATGGCAAGGGAAGCCCCCACAAGAAGTGCCGCGGCAATTCTCGGCAGGCGGATGTTCCAGACGACGAGCTTAGAGCTCCCGCTCTCGTTACCGAGAAGGGCCTCGATGACCTCCCGTACTGAGAGGCTGTAGGCTCCATTTGCCAGAGAGTAGAGACTAACCAGGAGGAGAAGGAAAAGAAGGAAGAAGCCTATAAGCCCCCTCCTGGCAACGTAGCCCTCGTAGTCCATGGCCATCACGGTGAAGTAGGCAGTGAGTACTTAACGGTTCCGTTGGCGAGGTCGATCTTTCCAAAGCCGCCGAACTGCTCGGCCATCTCCGTATAGACGGGCTTCCCGAGGAGGAAGGTGTATATCTCGTCGGCCTTCTTGGTTGGACTTACGTCTTCAAAGCGCTCGGGATAAAGGACCTTTCCGATGAAGTAGGCGTCCGCTAAAGCGGTTCCGATGTTGGTGGTGTAGAAGTTGTACGGGAGGATTCCGTAGACGTTGCCCTCTCTAACGGCCTTGAGGGAGTTGTAGAAGTTCGGGTCTTTCTGGTAGTCATCAAGGACGAGCTTTAAGCCACCTTCATCGATGAAGATGTAGTCCGGGTTCCACTCAAGGAGCTGCTCCTTATCAATGAACTTGTGCCCTTCACCGAGCTCATCAGCGACGTTCTTGGCGTGAAGAACCACGAAGGGCGGATAATCAGCCTCAGTGCTCTCTATGCCGTGAGCTCCCTTGTAGCCTATTCCACCGACGTAAACAGCCGGGCTTTCAACGTTCTCGGTGCGCTTCATGAGGTCGTCCTGGATGGATTTGATAAAATTTATAACCTCCTCCGCGCGCTTCTCCTTTCCGAGGATTTTACCTGCCAGCTCGAGGGACTTAAAGAGCTCCTCGTCGTCGAAGGTAGCCAGCTGGCCGTAGCTGAGGACTACAACTGGGATGCCTGTCTTCTCTTGAATGTCGTCGGCGGTCTTGGCGTCAACGTAGGTAATGAATATCACGTCCGGTTTGAGCTTAACCAGTGCTTCCAAATCGGGAAGCTTTCCTGGGCCACCCGGTCCTATGGTGGGCAGCTCCTTGAGCTCGGGATGGGCGAGTATGTAGGGCCTGCCGTAGTTGTAACGCTTCTCGAAGTCCTCGACTCCAATCACCATGTCGCTCGCGTTTAGATAAACTATCAGCCTCAAAGCTCCAGGTCCAGCGGCTACAACCCTGCTTACATTTGCAGGAACCTCAACGGTTCTTCCAAGCAGATCCGTCACAGTTACGTAAGCCGAACCGGGCTCTGTGGTTGCAGTATTGGTTGGATTTTCCGTCGTGCCTATGCACCCGCTTACAGAGACAACCAGCAGAACGAGAAGTAGGGCCAGAACCTTCCTCATCTAATCACCCCCGAGACGTCAACTATCCCCCCCCGATCACCGCGCGGTAGGTTTCTCCCGCACAGCGGAAACAAAAGGGCTCATCGTTTATGTAAACCACTTTATTGCCCATGACCAGCTCGCCACAGCGAGAGCAGCGGATGCTCTCAACTATTGGCGCCTGTTCGATTGGCGGAACCTTGACGCGCTCGATTTTGAACTCCTCCCTCGGGAGGTAGAGCATGGTTTTTGCTATCTCCTCCCATAGCTCCCAGAGGCGTTTCCTTTCCTCCTCAGTCCCCTTCCGCTCCTTGACAACCTTGTTGAAGAGCTCAACTGCTCCAGGAGGGTAGTACTTCCTCAGCCTTTCGGCGTCTGCGTAAACCCTGACTCCTTCCCATGCGGAGCGCTTGACCAGTGTGAGGGCTGTCTTTCCAAGGTCGAGGTATATGAGGGAGTTGTTGCCCAGCGTGCATCCTGTGGTTACTTGAACGCCATCTGTGAAGCAGCTATTAATTTCAACCATGGCAAGGATGGACTCATCAACACTTCCCGAGTGGTCGAGCCTTCCAACACCTAGTTCCTCCATCGCTATCAGCGAGGCCCTTATTCCAAGAGCCAAATAGGGGCAGACGTGACCGTGGAATTCCTTTGCGATTTCGAGGATTTCCTCCGCGTTCCGCTCCTCCACGAGGCGGTTGAGCGCGAGCATAGTATCACCAATAACAGTAACAGTAACACGCCTTTAATAATTTTTGGTCTAAGTGTTATTATAGGTGCTATTAACCTTATGGTTGCGGTAGGTTTTTAATGAATGAGGTTTTATGGGCCGATGGTGATGCTATGAGGATAGCCGTACCAATAAAGGACAATCGCGGCCTTGAGAGTGAGGTTTGCGAGCACTTCGGAAGGGCCAGATACGTCGTTTTCATCGATGTCGAGGATGGGACAGTTAAAGGATCGGAGGTTATAGAGGTACCCTTTAAGGAGCATGAATCTGGAGACCTACCCGCCTTTATTAAGGAGCACGGGGGAGAAGTCGTCCTTGCCTACGGCATGGGGAGGAGAGCCATCGCCTACTTCAACACCATGGGGGTTCAGGTAATCACTGGCGTGAGCGGAAAAGTTAGAGATGTTCTCGAAGGGCTCGCCAAGGGCACGCTGAAGACCGACCCCGACTGGAGAAGCAAAGGAGACTTTGGAAGACACGAGTTCTGAACTTTCAGTTGCCGTAAGATTTATATATGAAATTTTTTTCATACATCTTGGTGGTGATATGAAGCTGAACGTAAAGGACTTCGCCCCAAGCTGGTTCGCGAGCGTCATGGGCACAGGAGCGTTAGCTTTGGTGAGCAAAGCTTACTCCTCAAAGCTCACAATCCTTGAAAATTTCGCCGAGTTCCTCGTTTATTTCAACACTGCCCTCTTCTTCGTTCTGCTGATTCCGTGGGTTCTCCGCTGGGTTAAATACCGAGAGAACGCGCTTGCGGATTTACACCATCCAGTCCTCGGCAACTTCTACGGAACGATAGCCATAGCGATGCTCGTCCTCTCGGCCGATTACCTCATGGTCTTCGGGAATACAAGTGTGGCGTGGGCCTTCTGGCTCGCCGGGACACCGCTGACGATATTCTTCGCCTTAATGATTCCATTCCTCGTTTTCACGAGCGAAGGGGTAGATACCAAGACTATAACACCCGCTTGGTTCATTCCGCCGGTGGGACTGATAGTCATTCCGCTAAGCGGGGCGAAGCTCATGACTCTGACCAGCGGAGCTACTGGAGAACTAATGACCTTTATCAACTACTTCGCCTGGGGCGCTGGGTTCTTCCTGTATTTAGCACTCTTTGCCATTGTGATGTATAGACTCATAACTCACGAGCCGATGCCCTGCAGCATAGCGCCTTCGATATGGATAAACCTCGGTCCGATAGGGGCTGGAACCTCAACCCTCTACGCCCTCGTTAAAGCTTCCGATTTCATACCCGTCAAGGAACCGCTCTTAGCTTTTGGCTTGTTCTTCTGGGGCTTCGGCGTCTGGTGGTTCGTCATGGCAGTCCTGCTGACCATCCACTACATCAGAAAGCTCAACCTGCCCTATAGTTTAGCCTGGTGGGCCTTTATATTCCCCTTCGGAGCCTACGTAAGTGCCACATACAACGTTGGGACGACTTTCGGAATAAGTTCAATCGTTAACTTCGGCTTCGCCCTGTACTGGCTGCTCCTAGCAATGTGGACTGTAACGGGGGTTAAAACTATCGTGCACGTACTTTCCGGCCCCAAAACATGAGGCAGGGTATGAGTGGTTTCATCTAAGAAATATGGAGAACCAAAGTGGTGCTCTCACTTTTCCTGTTTCACCCTTCTAAATCTTTTTGATCTCGTCAATGATACGCTGAGCATTTTTAACGCCGGGAATTGACTCAAGTTCTGCCTTTATTGCATCGAAGTCAAGCCCGGGCGATGCCTCCATGAGAACATCAACGCTTTCTTTAAGTAGCCCTCACGGAGGATGTAGAGTGAAATGAGTATGGTAACGAGGGGATCGATCCAGAGGGGGCCGTAGTATCTTATGGCCAGACCGCCGGCCACCACAGCCACCGAAGACAGCGTGTCGCTCACGAGGTGAAGGTAAGCGGAGCGGACGTTGATGCTCTCGTGGGCGTGCTCGTGGAGGAGGAGAACAGAGAGAAGGTTCGCCAGAAGTCCAATAATCGCCACCACGAGTATGAGGTCGGTGTCTATGGGATTGGGGTCCCTGAAGCGCTTGTAGGCCTCCACGAGCAGGAAGAGGGCGACGCCGACGAGGACGGCAGAGTTGACAAAGGTGACGAGTATCTCGGCCCTCTTGTAGCCAAAGGTGTACTTCTCGTTTCTCTCGCGTTCGCCGATTCTTATCGCTAGATAGCTCGCTAAAAGACTCATCGCGTCGCTGAAGTTGTGGAGCGAGTCGCTCAGGAGAGCTAAACTCCCGGAGAGGATTCCTCCTACGACCTCGGCAAGCGTTATTACGAAGTTCAGAACTATGGAGAAGACAATCCTAGATTTCATGCCCTCGTGGGAGTGGCCGTGTACCATTCCCCTCCCCAGAAGCAGTCGGGGGAGAGGCTTAAAAGCATTTTGAGGCCAAAATTGGGAAGTTCCAAGTGAAAGATAACGTAAACATAACATTGGAAAACTCAACACTTTTTAAGGGAACTACCCAGAAAGTTAGCGGTGATACCATGCACGAGTGGGCTCTGGCTGATGGAATAGTTAGGACCGCCCTCGACTACGTCCAGAGGGAGGGCGCAAAAAAGCTTCTGGCAATCCAGGTAGTCCTCGGAGAGCTCCAGGATGTCAACGCCGAGATAGTCGAATTTGCCATGAGGGAACTCCTCAAGGGCACCATAGGAGAAGGAGCCGAGATAGAGTTCATCGAGGAAGAGGCAGTCTTCAGGTGCAGGAGCTGCGGCCACGAGTGGAAGCTCAAGGAAGTCAGGGACAGATTTGACGAACGCATAAAAGAGGACATACACTTCATTCCAGAGGTTGTTCACGCCTTTTTAGCGTGTCCGAAGTGCGGTAGCCACGATTTCGAAGTCATCCAGGGCAGAGGAGTTTACATAAGCGGGATAAAAATCGAGAAGGAGGGAGAGGCATGATAGCCATAGATCCCCGCGTCAAGGGCATAGAGGCGAGGCTTGAAAGGGTAGAGCGCATAATCCCAGTTGTCAGCGGCAAGGGTGGCGTTGGAAAGTCCCTAACCGCGACAACTCTCGCCCTCGTTCTTGCCGAGAAGGGCTATAAAGTTGGCCTCCTCGACCTCGACTTCCACGGTGCGAGCGACCACGTAGTCCTCGGCTTCGAGCCGAAGGAGTTCCCGGAGGAGGACAAGGGCGTTGTTCCCCCGACGGTTCACGGAATAAAGTTCATGAGCATTGTGTACTACTCAGAGGATAAGCCAACCCCTATGAGGGGAATGGAGGTGAGCGACGCTCTAATAGAGCTCCTCACCATAACGCGCTGGGATGAGCTGGACTATCTCATCATTGACATGCCTCCAGGTCTGGGAGACCAGTTCCTCGACGTGCTGAGGTTCCTTAAGGGTGGAGAATTCATCGTCGTTGCAACGCCGTCAAAGCTGGCCCTCAACGTAGTGAGGAAGCTGATAGAGCTCCTTAAGGCAGAGAAGCACAAGATCGTTGGTGTTATCGAGAACATGAAACTAAACGATGAGAAGGATGTGAAGGAGCTGGCGGAGAAGCTTGACGTCTCGTACTTGGCAGGGATCCCGTTCTACACTGACCTGGAGGAGAAGATAGGGAAACCAGAGGAGCTCCTGAAGACGGAGTTCGCGGAAAAGATAAGGGAAGTGGTGGAGAAGCTCTAATTTCCTATTTTCTTCTGGGGTGAAACGATGGAACTTGAAAAACTCTTCCAGAACGCTAAGAGGGTTGTAATCTGCGGTATCGGGAACGACATTCGCGGAGACGACGCCTTTGGCGTTCTCGTCGCAAAGAGGCTGAAGGAACTCATCAAGAAAGAAAACGTCCTCGTACTCAACTGCGGGGAAGTGCCAGAGAACTACACGGGCAGGATAGCGGAGTTTAAGCCCGACTTAGTGGTCTTCATTGATGCCGTGGACTTCGGCGGAAAGCATGGAGAGCTCGTCGTAGCCGACCCTGAGGGAACCTTGGGCGAGGCAGTGTCTACCCACGGGCTTCCCCTCAAGTTCATAACGCGGTTCATGAAGACAATGGTAAATGCTGAGTTCATCCTTATCGGCTGCCAGCCCCGCTTGATGGGCCTCTTCGAGGAGCCGACCGAGGTGATAAAGGAAAAAGCCGAGCTACTTGCTGAGACCATTGCCAAAATTCTCAACTCACAGGGATGAAGGAATGACCTGAGGATTATTTTCATCCCCCTCATCCGTTGCTTCCTTCGTTTTCTTTCTGCTCGACTTTATGGAAGAGACCAGCAACGGGGAGAAGCTGAAAGACGGTCTCTTGACTTTGGCGTTCCTGACTTACTACCTCGACAGAATTCTTCTCGGCTCGTTCCCCCTTCTGGCCTTGACCGTAGCATATTTGCCAGAGGCCAAGAAATAGCGGATTAGAAAGAGGACTTAGGAAACTTTCTCAAATCCTCCTTTCTGTTCACGTTGAAAAAGCTCTCGCGCCACCTCTCCGGGAGCTCCTCTATCGGCAGGTAGCAGGTGTTGATCCTCTCTATGGCTTTCCTTATCATGTAGTCCCCGCTCGTAATCTGCTCCTCGAGGATTTTTCTGAACCCCGCAGAGTAGGTCGCGTGCAGTGGCTCCAGGTAGCCGTTGCTCCAGCGCGGAACGCAGACCGCTTTTCCACTTTTCCTGAATTCATGGATTATGTAATCAACGAATTCTGTGACTATTAGGGGCATGTCCCCAGCTACCACGAAGGCATCACCGAGGCTCAATGCAGTGTAGATGCCCCCTATGGGACCGACCATCAGCCCGTCAACGATGACCTCGTAGCCGAGTTTTTCCATGTTTCCCGCATTCTTTGGAGAGGCAACTATCACGACCTCGTCTATCCCCCTAGCGGCCTCGAGGCTCTCGATGGCGTAAGCTATGAGGGGCTTTCCGTCTATCCTGAAGAGCAGCTTATCGCCCCCGAAACGCCTTCCCTGTCCCCCCGCCAGAACGGCTCCTATCATTTCTCCTCCCTTTGCTCATTTTCCACCGGGATGTACTCGATGGTACTTATGTACTTCACGTACTCTATAGTCTTCTTAGGATTTAGCATCTCTCTGAGCAGGTTCTGGAAGTAGTTGTCTCTGTCGTAGGCAATCTCGTGGGCCTTGGCAACGTCGAGGAAGGACGAGTGAAAGTTCTCCGCCTCTTCCCTGGTGTAGAGCTCGAAAGCTATGAAATAGCCATACTCCTCCTCAACGGGCTCCTTGATGTTTTCTATAAAGTCCGCCACCCGGTTGAGCTTGACCGGGTCATAGGGCTTATCAATGATTACAAGGACATCAATCTCATCCAGCTCGTCCTTCAGGTGTGCCCCATAGAAGACCACGGAGAGCAGATTGTCACTGTAGAATTTCATTATCCGCTGAAAAAGCTTTTGCTTTGCTGCCTCAATGCTCATTCCAACACCTCCAAAAATTGAAAGATTTAGAGGATTTTTAATCTTGATGCATACTCCAAGGCGGTTTGAATGTAAAGCCTGTAGTCCATCGTCTGGGCCGCGGCAGGTTCGATGTAGTGCTGGAGTATCACCGGCGCGGCGAGGCCGATCACAACAACCGCAGCCGCCAGCAGGAGCACCACGAATGCCATGCTCCCGGATTCTCCCATTACCACTTCTCTGGACGGCTTGCCGAGCCATACCCTGTAGAGGACGCGCATGTAGGCAACGAGCGCAGTGACTGAGCTGACAACTATGACCATTGCTAGGGCAAAGCTTTTCTCCATCAAAGCGTTGAAGAGCAACAATTTGCTGAAGAACACGTTGAATGGCGGGATTCCGACGAGGCTCAGCGTTGCTATGGCCAGGCTGAAGGTGGCGACGGGCATCTGCCTGCCGAGGCCTGCCAGGTCCGAGATGTCCCTTGAGCCAGCGGCATGGATGAACATCCCAGCGGCGAGGAAGAGGAGGGCCTTGGCGATGGCATGGTTAATGATGTGGAAAAGTGCCGCTTGGAGTCCAAGTTGGGTGCCCAGGCCAACGGCCATGAACAGATAACCCATGTGCATTATCGTG